>JAMFSJ010000008.1 GCA_026225255.1 Methylacidimicrobium fagopyrum
CGCCACGAACAAATTCGTGATTCCGGCGGGAACGGTCATCGGGCCGGCGGGCTTTGTTTCCTTTACCCAGATACAATCCGGTTTCCTGCTCAACGGCGCGGGCGAGACGCTTTACTTCCTTAAGCCGGACGGCAGTCGGGTGCTCGATGCGGTGCAATTCGGGGCGCAAGCGAACGAAGTTTCCTATGGTCGCTGGCCGGATGGTGCGAATGACTTTTATCCGCTACAATCGCCGACGTCTGGAACCAACAATAGCGCCATCATGATTGGTAATATTGCCATCAACGAGTTGATGTATGACCCGATCAGCGGCAATGATGACGACCAGTATATTGAACTCTATAATCAAAGCGCCAATGCAGTAAGCCTGGCGAACTGGCAATTAGAGGGCGGAGTCACGTTCACCTTTCCCGCCAACGCCAGCATCGGACCGAATGGTTATGTTGTCATCGGTCGGAACACGGGCGAGTTGATGACGCGTTATCCTAATTTAAGTTCAGGAAATACTTACGGCAATTATTCCGGAAAGCTTTCACATAATGGCGAACGCTTGGCCCTGGTCATGCCTCAGTCTCTTAACACCACCAATATCATCAATGTGGTGGAAGATGAAGTGACTTATGGTGTTGGCGGGCGGTGGGGACAGTGGTCTGGCGGCGGTGGCAGTAGCTTGGAATTGATTGACCCGCACAGCAATCATCGCTTGGCCGCCAATTGGGCGGATAGTGATGAGGCGCAAAAATCAACCTGGACCAACGTGGAAAATACCGGCGTGCTGGATAATGGAGCCAATTATGAAGCTTCCATCCTGCATGCCCAAATCGGCCTGCTAGACGCAGGGGAATGTCTGGTAGATAACATCGAAGTCGATTATCAAGGCACTAATTACATTGCCAATCCCACTTTTGAATCAGGACTGACCAACTGGTCGATGCAGGGCAGCCATGTTCGCTCCACTTTGGAGAACTCCGGTTACAGCAGCAGTTATTCCCTCCACATTCGGAGTAGTGATGGGCTATGGCCGGCGGAAAATTCCTGCCAGGCTAATTTGATCACCAATGGCATGGGCGCAGGTAACATCGTGACCTTGAGATATAAGGCGCGTTGGCTGCGTGGCAATGCCGAACCAGACTTGCGCTTGAACGGAAACTGGCTGGAAGCCACGACGGTTCTACCTATTCCATCCAACCTTGGCACGCCCGGCGCGCCGAACAGCACTTATATCACCAATGCCGGCCCGGCCGTGTATGCCGTAACGCACACGCCGCCAGTCCCGGCGGCAAATCAGCCGGTGGTGGTGACCACCCGGGTTCAAGACCCGGACGGTGTGCAAACCTTACGGTTATATTACCGGCTTGATCCCGCAACGACTTATACCAGTGTAACGATGAAAGATGACGGCACCGGCGGTGATGCTGTTGCCCACGATGGCACTTATAGCGCAACCATTCCCGGGCAAGTCACAAATCAAATTGTCGCCTTTTATATTTCCGCGGTGGATAACCAGGGCGTCGCCACGCGCTTTCCCGCGCTGTTCGCCGATCAATCTCCGCCCCGTGAATGTGTGGTGATGTTTGGTGATAGCAATCTGGGCGGCAGCTTTGGCACATATCACGCATGGCTTACACAAACCAACATCAACCGCTGGGCCAACCTGGCGGACTTGAGTAATGAAGGTAATGATTTTACTTTCGTAAACGGTAACAACCGCGTCATTTATAATGCTCAAGGGCATTATGCCGGCAGTCCCTTTCATCAAGAATTCGACTCGCCGGTGGGTAATCTTTGTGCTTATAACTGGGGCTTTCCGGATGATGATAAATTTCTCGGCGCCACCAGTTTTAATAAAATCCATCAGCCCGGTAATTCCCCCGGGGATGATTTGAGCCTGCAACGGGAACAGACGACGTGGTCGTTCATGCGTGCCCTCGGCGTGCCGTGGGGCAACCGGCGATATGTCGCTGTCTATGTCAACGGCAACCGGCGCGGACTTTTGATGGAAGATGCCCAGGTGCCTGGCGGCGACATGGTCAAAGAATATTTCCCCAATGACAGCGATGGTTACCTTTATAAAATGCAACCATGGTTTGAGTTCGCACCGTTTCCTTCGGGCTATACCATTGGCACGGCGGCAGAATCTTATTGTTATTTCTTGCCATATCTGACGGCCGGAGGTGTTAAAAAAGTTCAACGCTACCGTTATAACTTTGAGATCCGTCGCACCCCGGATAATAACAGTAGTTACACCAATTTATTTTCTTTGATCGATGCCGCCAGTTCGTATGCCAGTCCCAATTATGTGGCGAACATGGAGAATATGGCCGACATGGAAGAGTGGATGCACGTTTTTGCGGCAAACCATGCGGCGGGCAACATTGATTCGGTCGGCACCCAGATCAGCCAGAATATGTATGGCTACATTGGCACGCTGGGAACGCGATATACTCTGATGCCGTGGGATTTAAATATTGATCTGGGGGGTGCCCAGTCGCTCGCCCCGGGGCAAAACTTATTGGTCTACGACACGGGGGATGCCAACCTCGGCATGATTTATAAAACGCCCGCTTTTCTGCGGATGTATTGGCGCGCCCAACAGATGTTGATCAATAGCGCCTTAAATATTTCCCTGACTACCGGCCCGTTGATGAATGCGAAATATAACGCGTTCGTAGCCAATGGCCTGAACGTGGAGAATCCTAATGCCGCCATCTTGCCATGGATTTCCTCGGCCCAGGCCAGCATCGCCGCGCAATTAGCGGCGGTGAATGCGCCGGCGTTTGCCACCAATCCCGCCGTGGCTGTCACCAATAATACCGCCTATGTCACTGGTATTGCGCCGGTGAATGTTGTTACCATACAGATCAATGGATTCAACTATCCAGTCACTTGGACGACCTTGACTAATTGGATGGTGACGGTTCCTTTACAGTTCGGAACCAACCATCTCAATGTCGTCGGCTTAGATCTTAACAGTCAGCCGATCGGCGGTGATTCTAATGTTGTCAATGTCGTCTATAACTCAACTAATATCTTGCCGGCTGGGAAAATTGTTTTCAATGAAATCATGTATGCGCCAGCGGTCAATAATGCGGGGTATCTCGAATTGTATAATAACTCGACTAATATTGCCTTTGACTTATCCGGGTGGCAGATATCAGATCTGGGCTACACTTTTCCGAACGGCGCGACGATGGCGCCGACTAACTTTCTCGTATTGGCGCAAAATACCGCTGCTTTCGCCGGGGCTTACGGCGCCACGAATCTCGTATTTGATACGTTCGGCGGCACATTGCAGCCGGGCCAGACGCTTTCGCTGGTTCAACCCAATGGCAGCGGCACAAATAATGTGACGGTGGCGCAAGTGAGATATGACCGCGTCCTGCCCTGGCCGACGAATGCCAATGGCAGCGGCGCGTCGTTGCAACTGATAGATCCGCGCCAAGATAACTGGCGGGTCGGTAATTGGTCATCCGCGTCATTCGCCGCTACTCCAGATGCATTGAATAGTGTGGCGACGTTATTGACGCCGTTCCCATCGCTCTGGATCAATGAAGTGCAAGCCAATAACTTGACTGGTGTTACCAATAGTGCCGGCCAACACACGGCGTGGTTGGAGCTTTATAATCCCGGCACCAACGCGATTTCACTGACCGGCCTTTATCTGGCGAATAATTACACCAACTTGTTGCAGTGGGCTTTTCCGGGGAGCACCGTCATCAACGCCGGCCAGTTCAAAGTTATTTTTGCCGATGGTCAAACCAGCCTTTCTACCACTGGCGAATTACACACCAGTTTTAGTTTGCCGAGCGGCACGGGTTCACTGGCTTTAACCCGGCTGGTCGGTAGCCAGCAACAAGTGCTCGACTATATTGATTATCAAAATATTGGTCCGAACGATTCCTATGGTTCATTCCCGGATGGACAAAGTTTTCTCCGTCAGGAATTTTTTCAAGCCACTCCCGGCGCACCTAACAATGGCACCGACACACCGCCGCCATCTTTCATTGACTATCTCGTCGCCGGTTCCACTTATACGCAGAACTTCGATTCGTTGCCCAATCCAGGTGCAGCTTCAGTTAATGCGGATAATCCGGTGATCATCAATGGCGTTACTTATTCACTCGCCAATCCTTATGACTTCGCCTTTCCGTCCGCCGCCAGCGGCAAGAGTGGCGGTTTGGCGGATGCCGCGATGGCCGGCTGGTATGGGTTCGGAGTTTCGGCCGGGCAATTTGGTGCAACTGATGGTGACCAGACGACGGGCGGTGCGATCAGTTTTGGTTTGCCGAACAGTGCGAATCGCGCTTTGGGATTGCTCGCGACCAGTTCCACGAAAGGCACGGCTTTTGGCGTTCGCTTCATCAATGGGACGGCCACCACGTTGACCCGGATGAATCTGCAATTCACCGGCGAAGTTTGGCGGCAGTCGAATGTGCCGAAGACCTTGCAATTTTATTATTTCGTTGATCCGACCGGCAATAGCAATTTTCCCAGCAGCGCAACGGCTTTCATTCCGGCGTTGAACGTGAACTTTCCGGCCACCGGCCTCAACGGCGGCGGCGCAGTGAGTGGCACAGCAACCTTGAACCAAACGAACTTGAGCGTGTTGAACCAAACCATAACGAATTGGCCGCCCGGCGCGGGGTTATGGCTTGTTTGGCAAATGACGGATTCGACCGGCAAGGCGCAAGGTTTAGGAATTGATAACTTGAGTTTTTCTGCAAATGTTGTCGTTGCGCCCACACTGAACATTGTTGTCTCCGGCAATAATTTGATTCTCGGCTGGCCAACCGCCGCTGGTCAAACTTATCAAATCCAATATAAAAATAATTTGACCGACCCCACCTGGACTCCGCTAAGCGGCTCGGTCACGGGAACCGGCGGAACGCTGACCCTTACCAATAGCTCCAGCCTTGCCGCGCAACGGTTTTTCCGCGTGCAATTGATGAACTAGAAATCGATGCTTTGAAGTCTCATTGAGCACACCCCAAAAATGGCTTATGGCTGAAAATCATGAATGGAACTGCGGATGATTTGACTACGTTGTCCGCAGTTCAATAAGTCGGGGCATAAAAGCCCGCGACCCCCTAGATACCTATAATTGCTTGATGACTTTGTATTACAGACACATATCCAAACTGAATAGGGCCGAGATTTAAAAACGGATCACGTTCGTCGCGAATAAATGCAAAATTGCCGAAAGCCTCGTTGAAAAGGCCGTCATTGGCGAAGGCGAAATCGACATAACCTTCGCATATTTGCCTAGTTCTGAAAAAGCGTGTAAACCCAACACGGGATTAAGGTTCGGATGAGCGCGGACGATCGCCAATTCAGTTCAAAACTTCTTCAATTCCGTGCTGGCGAGTTGGATCAATGGCTTGATGGTCGCGGCACCGAATTGGAATTTGCAGCCGGCGGCGGAAAATAATTCCGGCAATGGACGCGAACCGCCGAGTGTCAGGGATTTTTTGTAATCGTTCAACGCCTTTGCTTTGTCGCGCTTGGAATTCGCCCAGACTTGCAACGCGCCGAGTTGCGCGATGCCGTATTCCACGTAGTAAAACGGATAGAGAAAAATGTGGAGCTGGCGATGCCACGAATGCGCGCGCGCTTCCTCGAAGCCCGTCCAATCAATGTCGCCGCCGAACCGGTCCATGAGTTGCAGATACGCCGCTTTGCGTTCGGCGCGCGTGTGATCGGCATGCGTGTAAATCCAGTGCTGAAACGCATCCACCACCGCCATCCACGGAAAAAATCCGATGATGCCTTCGAGGTGCGTCTTGCGGGCGCGATTCGCCTCAGCTGAAGGCAGTGGGACAGGCGTCTTGCCGGTCGCCTTGAGATCTTTATTCGCAGTCGAATCTGACAGGCTAGAAGCCTGTCCTACTACGGGATAAAACTCCTCGAGAAATTCATTACCGAGCAGTTCCATCGCCATGGACGCCACTTCGCAAAACTCAATCGGCGCATTGCGATACGGATACAAATCTTCACCGCGCGTCGCTTGGGCGTGAAACGCATGACCAGCCTCGTGCAAGATCGTTTCCACATCGCGTTGCAAGCCGACGGCATTCATGAAGATGAACGGCACGCGCGCCTCGGACAACGTGGATTGATAACCGCCCGGCGCTTTGCCTTTGCGATTATCCAGGTCGAGCAACTTCAAATCCTGCATCTGCTGAAAACCCGCCGCGAGTTCGCCGTCGAGTTTATTGAAGATATTCTGCGTGCGACTCACCATCTCGCCCACTTCGGCAAACGGCTTTAATGGCGCGCGATTCTGCGGGTCCACCGCGCTATCCCACGGACGGAGTTTTTCCAACTTCAACTGACGTTTGCGATCGTTCTGAATTTCGCGGACGGTGGGAACGATCTCGTGGGCGATCGCATCGTGGAATTGTTCGCAATCAGGCGGCGTATAATCGAACCGTCCCTTCAGGCGAAAGATGTAATCACGATAATTCTTGAAGCCGGAATTCTTCGCGATCTGCGTCCGCAACTGGACGAGTTGATCAAAAATCTCTTCGCACTTCTCCACGTCCTGCATCCGGCGTTTCGCGACCCTCTCCCAGGCTTCCTGGCGCAACGCGCGGTCCGGTTCCTCAAGGTAACGGCCCATCTGCACGAGCGTTTTTTCTTCACCACGAAAATTCACGGTCTGCGCGCCGATCAACTTTTGATACTGCTGGCCGAGCTTGGCCTCTTCGGTTTCCAACGCGACGTTTTCCGGGCGGAACAGTTCGACGTGGTTCTGCACTTCACGGTCGAAAACTTCGTAACGCGGTTTCGGCAAATTTGCCCGTTGCGGATGCGCGACGTAAAGTTTCTCCAATTCGAACTGGCGCGGCTTAAGATGCGGCTCGATGTGCTCGACGAAATAGAGATAGGCTTTTTCCGCCTCGAGATTATCCGTGTGACATGTCATCGCGATGTTGCGGCGTGAAGATTCTTCGTCCAACGCGGCGGAAAGTTCGCTCCAATCAAGCAACCACTGTTCGAGGGCGGCCACCGATTGGGCGGACGCGGCGCGTGTTTCCAATTGATCGAACAACGGCGCGATCAACGGCCAATCGCCGAGGTCAATGTCTGACGGCACAAACGTGCGCGGTTTCGCAGCGGCCAATTTTCCGAACGGCAATAAATTCATACGCGGAGTTTAACGAAAGTTGGCGCGGTGAAAATAAATTTCACGTTCACACTTTTGTAACTGGAGCGAAGTTGACAGGACGGTTCATTGCTTTCTAACATCGGCCTCGCAGTAAATCATCCACTACTCAATCAGAAGAAACATTATGGTAAAAATAATTATCGGCTTGGTTATGATCATCGGCGGTTTATCTGGCAAACTCGTCCTCATCGGCACGGACAGCGGCATCGCCCTCGCCGGCTTGGGCGTAGTGTTAGTCGCTTGGGGCATTTTCAATCTCGTCAAAGTGCGGCAGCCCAAATAATTGATTCAGCGACAACGCAACTCTATCCGCCCACAGCTGATCTGGGCTCCAACATTTATCACTCTGCGCCTGGGCGTTTAATTTTTTACCTGCGAAAGAAATTTAATCCGCAGACACCCGATACGACACGGCGATACAGACCACGATCGAAAGAATGCAGGTGAAGGCGAATTCGCCATACATCAAGACAAATGTTCCCGTGACCAGACCGCCCGCGATGACGGCGGTGATAATTCCCAACGTCTTATCCGTTCCCCGCGCCAGCCAACGCGCCATGTAACCCGAAGCCGCGCCCACGGCGATACCCATGAACGGAAACCGGAATTGCGCCCACACCGCAAACGCGAACATCAATCCGCAACCGACTACCGCGCCAATGACGGCTCCAATAATACCGCGAACCAAACTAAAATCTTGCGTCCGCACCTTCGGCGCCGTCGCTGGTTTCAAACCACTGATGGGTGGCGGCGTAAACGTGGCGGTAACGGCTGGCGGAGCTGTCGCCGCTTCCGGCGCCGAACGATTGATCCGCAGTCCGCTGGCGACGGGCGCGATCGGTGGCGGCGGTGAAATTTCAGCAACTGTGGCGGGTGGCGCGGATGTGATTTGTTCAGCGATCAACGCATTCGCTGCCGCTGTGGCATCCTCATTACACGCGGGACAATTCAGTGTGAACGGCATTTTTCCGTCCACCGGTTCCACGTCAAATTTGAACTTCTGACCGCAGTCGCACAATACTTTGAGTTCCATAGCTGATTCCTTCTGAGTTCCGGCAAGTCGCCGGGTGGGTTGCACGAACTTTAATTTTTTGGGCAAAAAATGTCTATCGTTTTTGCGGATACTGAATTCCTGAGGTGTCACGCGAAGAACGCGAAGGCAGCGAAGGGAATTGGTGGTTAATATAAAAAATTCATATCCTGCCAAAAAAACGGTCTGGCTTTCCTTCGCCGCCTTCGCGTTCTTCGCGCGACCTCATTAAATTTCCCCTTTTGCTTTCGCGCGTTGCCCTTTAACTTTTGCACCGACAATGGCACTCAAACTGTTCAACACGCTGTCCCGCTCGGTCCAGGAATTTACGCCGCTCGATCCGGCTGGCAAATCCGTCGGCATGTATTGCTGCGGCCCAACCGTTTATGACTACGCGCATATCGGCAACTGGCGCACGTTCGTCTTCGCCGATCTCGTCCGCCGCACGCTGGAATTTTCCGGCTACGGCGTGAAGCACGTCATGAACATCACCGACGTCGAGGACAAGATCATCAAGCGCGTCCGCGAAAATAAAACCACGTTGCGCGAATTCACCGGCAAGTTTGAAGCCGCTTTTCTCGACGACCTGAAAATGCTCGGCTGCCGCGAACCGCACGAAAAACCGCGCGCCACGGAACACATCCCCGAGATCATAGAGCTCATTGAAAAACTGGTCGCCCGCGGCGTCGCCTACAAAGCCGCTGACGGTTCGGTTTATTTCAGCATTGATAAATATCGCGGCTGCGGCTGCAACTACGGCCAGTTGCTCAAATTGAATCTGGACGAAATGCGCGCCGGCGAACGCGTTGCCTCTGACGAATACGAAAAGGAATCCGTCGCCGATTTCGCGCTCTGGAAAGCGCGCGTGCCGGACGATGGCGATGTTTTCTGGCCGAGTCCGTTCGGGGAAGGCCGGCCCGGCTGGCACATCGAATGTTCCGCCATGAGCATCAAGGCGCTCGGCGAAACGTTCGACCTGCATCTTGGCGGCGAAGATTTGAAATTTCCGCATCACGAAGATGAAATCGCGCAGAGCGAAGGCGCGACCGGCAAAACCTTCGTCAAATATTGGCTGCACGGCGCGCATCTTTTGGTTGAAGGCAAAAAGATGAGCAAATCACTCGGCAATTATTTTACTTTGCGCGATCTGCAAGCCAAAGGTTTCACCGGCCGCGAAGTGCGTTATCTGCTTTTAAGCGCACATTATCGTGAAACTTTTAATTTCACACTAGACGGTTTGAATGGAGCGCGTTCGGCACTGGCACGAATCGACGAGTGTATTAAAAAACTGCGCGAGGTTGCTGCTCAATTAAATCCAGAGTCAGAAACACAAATCAATAATGGCGAAGTGCCTTTTCTAAAAGAAAGAGTTTTAGTGGCATTACAAAACGACCTCAATATTTCCGAAGTTTGGGCTCGTGTGTTTGAATGGGTGCGTTACGTCAATCGCCTTTTAGTCACAAATCAAATTCGACCCGAAAATGCTCTTTATGCTTTGAGAGATTGGGACGAAACAGATTTTGTTCTCGGCATCGGTGTAAAAAGTGAAAACGAAATTCCCGCCGAGATCCAAACCTTGGCCGAAGCGCGCACCGCCGCGAAACAGGCTCGTGATTTTAAAAAATCCGACGCCATCCGCGATGAATTAAAAGCCAAAGGCTGGGTCATCGAAGACACGCCCAAAGGCATCAAGCTGAAGAAAATCTAGCCACGGATTGAACACGGATGAAACACGGATTTCACAGAAGTTATTTTTACCGCAGAGACGCAGAGATACAGAACTCTGTTTCAGATTTCTCCGCGTCTCCGCGGTTCAATTTCTTATCCGTGTTTCATCCGTGTTCAATCCGTGGCCAAAAAACGGAAACAGTAAGTCATCCATGAGCAAAGGTTTTTTCATCACGTTCGAAGGCACGGAAGGTTGCGGCAAATCCACCCAGATCGCTGCGCTCGCCGAACGCATCCACGCGCTTGGCCATCGCGTTCGCACCTTGCGCGAACCCGGCGGCACGCCCATCGGCGAAGAGATCCGCCACACGCTCAAACACAGCAAAGATAATCACGCGATGACGGCGGAAGCGGAATTGCTCCTGATGAACGCCAGCCGCGCCCAGCTCGTCCGCGAAATCATACGCCCTGCCCTCGCGAACGGCGAAATCGTTTTGTGCGACCGCTTCTACGATTCCACCACGGCCTATCAAGGCTACGGTCGCCAATTGGATTTGGCCAAAGTGAAGTCCGTCATCGAATTTGCCGTCGGCGAAACGAAGCCAAATCTGACATTGTTCCTGCACGTCCCCGCCGAAGTCAGTGCGGAACGCGTGCGTTCGCGCCAGACCAATCTGCCATTCGTCCGCGACCGTATTGAAGAAGCCGACCAGCAATTTTTCGCGCGCGTCGCCGAAGGTTTTCGCGCCATTGTCGCCACGGAAACCCAACGCGTTAAAGCCATCAACGCCGCGCGCCCGATTGAAGACGTCTGCGCCGCGATCTGGGAAATCGTGCAGCCGATGTTGCCAAAAGTTGGGCGGTGGTAACGGAGCGCCGAGCATTGCTCGGCATCGCCAACAACGTGCGATCAACCAGCAACCTCATGGAGTGCGGCGGGAAGCGCAGCGCCACGCCGCTTTTGCACCTTATCATTTTGTTTGGTCGCCACCGTCTAAAAGCGGTTTCGCCCCTTCGCTTTGCCACCGCAGTCCATTACGCGTTCGTTTTGCTAATGGCTGTTTGAACTTTTACCGCGCCTAAATTTCTTGGCCGAAAACCCACGACGGAGTAAGTTGAAGCATGATCGAAAAAACCATCAGCGAGATTGAAGCGAAAGTTCGCGGTGCCGAAACCGTGGCCGACGCGCATAAGGCAGAATTACTTGCTCTGCTCGGCAAATTGAAATCTGAAGTCAGCACGTTCGCACAAACGCATAGCGAACAAGCCGCGACGATTACCGATTCGCTGCAAACATCCACGCAGGAAGCCACGCGTGAAAATCAAAATCCGGAATCGTTGAAAAGTTCAGTCGCCGGTTTACGTTCGTCAGTGGAAGGCTTTGAGCAATCGCATCCGCAGCTCGTCCAAGCGGTCAATAGCTTGAGCAATACGCTGGCAAATCTGGGAATTTAAAAGGCATTATCCGCAGATTACACAGATTTCCGCAGAAAAAAATCTGCGTTAATCTGAGAAATCTGCGGATAAAGGTTTTTAGTCTTTCTTCGGTTCCAGCTTGGCAATCTCCGCCATGATTTCGTTCGCAACTTCCTGATAGATTTCTTTTAAGCGCGGCTTGGTGCAGGTTTTGGCCTCGGCGCGCAATTTTTCAAAACGCATTGGCTCACCGTATTTCACCGAAAGCTGTTTCGGCATATGAAACTTCCATTTCCGGTTGTAGCACTCAAACGTTCCAAACGTCCGCACGGGAATCACAACGGCGTTCGACTTGATCACGGTCAGGCCGATGCCCGAACGCGCTGGCTGCAGTTTACCGTCCTTCGTGCGCGTGCCTTCAGGAAATAAAATAATCGCGCCGCCAGCCAGCAGCCGGTCAAGAATCGCCTTCAAACCAGTCGCGCCGCCGCCATCGCGCTCAACAGGCACGGAATTCCATTTTCGCAATAGCCAGCCGATGCCGGGATAACGAAACAAACTTGCGCGCGCGAGATAGTTCATGGGCCGATGCAGCCCCGAACCGATGATGGGTGGATCCAGAAAACTCGCATGATTCGAGGCGATGATCACGCCGCCCTTCAAGGGCACATGCTCGGGATTGTAAACGCGCCAATGAAAATACGTCGCATACATCACGCGAAACAAAAACCAACCAATGAAATAAACAGGGTTCATCTTTTAACCACCAAGACACCAAGACACCAAGGTTTTGAAAAATAGATTCCGGCTCCGAGACTTGGGGTCGTGGTAGTTCATTTATTCGCCGTAAAAAGCTTTTGGATTTCGGCGATCAACAACCCGCTCGTTTCGGCGGACGTCATCTTCGAGTTATCAATCACCTTCGCCCCGAGTGCGATCATCAACGGCGCGGCGGCGCGTTGACTGTCGCGTTGATCGCGGGCGGCGAGATTTTCATTCACGCCATCGGCAGCGCGGCGCGCGGAACGTTCTTCCAATTTCGCGTCGAGATAAAATTTATAATCTGTTTCGGGAAAAACATTCGTGCCGATATCGCGGCCTTCCATCACGAGATTGCCAAACTGGATGCAATCGCGCTGCGTCTTTTTCATCCAGTCGCGCACCTTCGGCACGGCGGCGATGAGTGACGTGGCGGCGCTGGCTTCGGCGGTGCGGATTTCCTTTTCCGGGAAATAGCCTTCCACCAACAGATGCACGACGCGCAGATGATTTTTCTCCACGCATTCGAGCGACGTTTTCCATTTGCGACATGCGGCGGCCACGGCTTTGTCATCGTGGATATCCACATGTTTTTGCACGCAATACCAGGCGAAGGTGCGATACATCGCGCCGGTATCCACGTAAACGTAGCCGAGTGCCTTCGCCACGAGTTTTGAGTTCGTGCTTTTCCCGCTCGCGCTGGTGCCATCAATCGCTATGACAATCGGATGTTTTTTCAAATTCAAAATATTTTCTTTAGACAGAATTAACAAAATTTTCAGAATTAAAAACTTTGCAGTGAATGGTTTTCATAATTCGGTAAATTCTGTTAATTCTGTCTAAAAATCAGTCCGCAAATAAATCTTCGCCTTCTAATCGGCGGATGCGTTTGCCGTTTTTGTTCACTTCCCAAATCTCCACGCCCAAGCCATGCGGCGGTGCAGCGGACAATTTTTGGAAAAAATTCGGGAACGTCTTCTTCACGCAGGCAGGATTTTTAATTTTTATCCCGGGAACTTTCAATCCTAGAATCGCAAAACACATCGCCATGCGATGATCGTTGTAGGTCTCGATTTCCGCGCCATGCAGTTCTTCCGGCTTGGACGGATAAACCGTCAGCGTGTCACCTTCTTCAATCACCTTCGCGCCGCACTTGGTCAACTCCGTCCGCAAGGCGACAACGCGCTCGCATTCTTGGACGCGCAGGCGACCGAGGTCGGTGAATTTAATTTCCTTTGCAGCAAAAGGAATCATGACGATTGCAGTCATAATGCTATCGCCAAGCTCATTTAATCGTGAGATCGCATCAACTTTTGACTGTTTTGTTTTATCGTCATACCAACCAATGTGATTTGCCCATCGAAAATAATTCAAAAACATTTTATCTATCTGCACCCAGCCAAAAGGATTTTCTGCTTTTACGCGAATAACATCTCTAGCGTCAGTAAGAGCAGGAGCCAATAACCAACCAGCAGCTTGAAAATAACTCGCGCTGGAAGCATCAGGTTCTATTTCGAAAATGGACAATTTGACTTGATTGAATACACCCAACAGATTTTGAGTCAGCCAAACATAAGGCGATTCATCCGCGTTCTCACCGACGATTTCAATTTCCCAATTTCCAATCTTCGCACTCAACAATAGTGCCGACGCGAACTGCGAACTTTCTTCAATGCTGACGCGGCATTTCCCTTTCTTCGGTCCTTCGCCGTAAATCCGTGCGGGCAATTTATCGTTCGCAAATTCAGACTCGACGCGATAGCCCAATTCGCGCAACGCTGAAAAAAGCGCGGCCTGCGGGCGTTCGTGCATCCGTGACACGCCGTGCAGCCGATAAACGCCGCTGCCTAAACACAAAAATGGTGCGAGAAAACGCGCCGCCGTTCCCGCGTTGCCCACGAATAATTCCAACGGTTCACGCTCCGTGCCGCCGGGCGGAATCAAACCCGCCTCGCCGATCACCATGATGGTGCGATTGCACGGCTCTTGCGGATCGGGCGAAACGTTCACCACGAAACCAAGTTCCTTCAGACACTCGACCATGATCTGTGTGTCTTCGCTCCACAACGCGCCATTGAGCGTCACTTCGCCATCCGCCAACGCGGCGAGAATCAACGCGCGATTCGTGATGCTCTTGGAACCGGGCACGGTGATTTCCGCACGCACTGGTTGCGCGAGCGGAATTATTTCGATGAGTTCAGGGAGTGCCATTTTATTTAGCCACGGATGAAACACGGATGGAACACGGAAAAAACACCGGATTTGCTTGAGTCAAAATCCGTGTTTCATCCGTGTTTAATCCGTGGCTGAAGTTCATTCGGATAAAGTTGAAGTGGTTTTCACCGTCCAATTATCGCGACGCATCTTCGCGGTGGCAAAGAATTTTTCGATCGCCTTCGCATCACTAGCTTTCAACGCGGTTTGAAATTTCTTTAAATCCGCCACAAAGGCATCCACTGACTGGGAAATGTGTTTGCGATTGGCCAGTGCGATGTCGCGCCACATTTCCGGCGAACCGGACGCGATGCGTGTCGTATCGCGAAAACCCGTGGCGCACAGTGCGGCCTGTTGTTTCGGCTGTTTGGGATCTAAAACCAAACCTGCGAGCGTTGCGGCCACGACGTGCGGTAGATGACTGGAACGGCTCACAAGCAAATCGTGTTGGGCGGCGTCCAATTTCAAAACGCGCGCGCCGATGGATTTCCAAAATTGCTCTAACTTGCGGACGATACGCGGACTGGCTGTTTTCGTCGGGGTCACGACGCAAACGGCGTTCGCAAACAGATTGGCCCGCGCCGCGGCCACGCCCGTTTTCTCCGCCCCGGCCATCGGATGACTGCCGATAAAATGCGCCCCGGATTTTTTAACGAGCGGTTCCAATTCGCGCACGACATCCGCCTTCACACTGCCGACATCGGTGACGATCGCGCCGCGTTTGAGCGCCGGCAAAAATTGTTCCACCAGCGAACGCATCTGCGCCAGCGGCGTGCACAAAATGATCAGATCAGAATTGGAAACGGCGGCGAGCAAATCGGTCGTGGCGTAATCGGTCGCGGCAAATTTTTCGCAGTCCGCCACGGACTTATCGCTGCGGACAAAGCCGGCAATTTCACCCGCGACACGGTGCTGCCGCACGGCCAGCCCAAGCGAGCCGCCAAGCAAACCGACGCCAACGATGGTAATTTTCTGAAACTGCACGCGCGGAGAATAACGAGAAGTGGTGAGGCGTTAAAGCGATAAAATATCAAAGTGCGCGTGGCTGGATACTCGATGCTCGTTGCTGGATGCTGGCAAAGACTTATTCGCGTTAGCGTTGGGTTACATTTCGTGTATTTCGCGATAAAAAGGAAAATGAAAGCGTGAAATAAGCTCCAATGCCAAAGCGAGTCAGTTTTGCCAGCATCAAGCAACGAGCCTCCAGCACCGCGCCTCAAAATTAACCAATCTTCACCAGTGCATTTGTCCGCGCAGCCTCGAAGCACGCGTCCAAAACAAGCTGCGTTTTCGTGGACCACATCGGCCAGTCGGCGTTTAGTTTGCCGGTGGCGATTTGCTCGGCGAAATGTCGCCACATCCGCGCGTCGTGCGCGTGCGCGTGACCTTGAATTGTAGCATCAACGCCGGGCGGACATTTTACGTCGCTCTCGGTAACGATTGTTTTGCGATTCACCTCAAAAGCCGGTTCGTAGCTGTTGAACGGATGCACAAAATCAGGCACGAGCAGCCAGCCTTTTTGGCCGCTGACGTGAACCCATTGCTGGCTGGCGGTGAGAAATGAA
The DNA here is from genome assembly GCA_026225255.1 of Methylacidimicrobium fagopyrum. GTDB lineage: Bacteria > Verrucomicrobiota > Verrucomicrobiia > Limisphaerales > UBA11358 > UBA11358. The sequence continues at coordinate 15,821 of JAMFSJ010000008.1, forward strand.
CTGTAAAATGAAAACGAAACACCGCCGTCAAAAAATAATTCAGCGGAAAAATCCGTCGGCGCGGACGGACGATCCGGCAACGCTTCGGACTGCGCCAAAATTTTCGCCGTGACCGTGTGCGGCATTTGCCAGTTCAACGTCCACAGCGCAAAACGGATCGAATACCAGCCGAGATCGCCGAGGCAACCGGCCGGTTCCAGCGCGCCGTTCGCACGGATGTTGTTCTTAAAAAACTCTTCGCCGGGATAAAAACTGAACGCGGACGAAATGCGCCGCAGCGCGCCGACACTTTTATCATCGTCCAAAACTTCGCGGATTTTCGCGAGCCGCGGGCTGTGCATGAACATCACGCCGTCCATGAATTGCACGCCGTTTTTTTGACAGGCAACGATCATTTCGGCGAGTTCGGACGCATCGTTCGCGCAAGGTTTTTCGCAGAGGACGTGCTTGCGATTTTCGGCGGCGCGCAGAACGAATTCTTTACGCAGCGCGGTCGGCAATGGAATGTAAACGGCGTCCACCGCAGCGGACGCGAGCAATTCTTCGTAACTGCCAAAAGCGAGCGGCTTTTCGTCGAAGGTAAAATCGCGCTGACAATCGTCAATGAATTTGAGGCTTTTCTCAACGTCGCGACTGGCGACGGCGGAAACCACGGCGTTCCCGGAATGAAATATTGCCTTCCAGTTTTTCTTGCCGATGCCGGCAGTGCTCAGAAATCCGATTCGTAATTTTTTCATAAAATTTAATTGGTGGCACGGGCGTCTCGCCCGTCAAATTCGGCGTCCCGCCGGATTTCGATTTTGATTTCCATCGTTTGTTGACCTGCGCAAATCAAAACCCATCCACGCTTGTAAACAGTTTTGGGCGAGACGCCCGAAACAACAGGCCAGAGGCCTGTGCCACCCAGATTATTTTGCCGCTTCCCGCACGCGTTCCAAAATCACATCGGCCATCAACGGTTCGCTGCCGACGGCGGGCGAATACCAAACGAGTTTATCATTCTTTTCCATCGGATTACGCCATGTTGGCTGGCCCGCGGTCAGGCGCTGTTTGACAATGCGCTCAGCTTCACCGAGCAACACCGGAATATCTTCCTGCGTGTGCAAGCCGTCACTGATAAAAAACGGCACGACGACCAGATTCTTCGTTTGCGCCAAGGCGTAGCACTCCGGAATACGCGGTGATTCATCCAGAAAAATTGCGTAAACGTCAGCGTAGACATTCTGCGCGCGAATCAATTCGACCTGTCGCTCGATGGCGTGGCGTGAATTTTTATTCTTCTCTGTGCCGTGACCGGCGATGAACAGCGTGGTGCTGGCTGCTTTGGGCAGACGCGGAAACGGAAATTGTTTCATCACTTCCGCCGCACGCGACAAAATGACTTTCGTCATATTGTCGTGCGAACCGACGGGACGGCAGTAGAATAATTCTGAGTTTTTAGTTTTTAATTTTAAGTTATCGGGAAAGCTAAACCCAAGCTCCTTTGGGATCACTTCGCTGGCGAAATAGCCTTCGCTGATGAACAGCGGCGCAATGAAAATGCGCGGCGCGGAAATTTCGGCGAGGACGGTTTTGATGTGCGGTTCTTGTTTCCAAAAGGCAGCGCGGACTTCGCGAAAGAGATTGCGCCGACGCAATTCCGTCACGTGCTGATAAACGGTCGCGGCGGATTGATCGTTCAACGTCGTGCCGTGCCCCATCACGACGAGCACGGCATCGGAGAAAATTTCGCTACTCACGCGCCTATGTTAGCCCAAGGTAAGGCGGCTCGCGCAAAGGATTTTCATTGAAATTTTACTTGAAACTTTCCGGCGGTTCAGGCGTCTTATTTAGCAGTTCAATTCAACTAAAACTATTTCACCATGAAAACCACACTCAAACTGACGGTCGCCACCCTCGCGGCGACGCTCGCGCTAACCTTCGCGGCATCCGCCGAAGATACGAATGCCGCCGCTGGCGCTGCGGCATTGCCGCCCGCCTCAACCAAAACCGGCCTGACGTTCGACAAAGACATCAAACCGATTTTTGATGTGGCGTGCCTCAAATGTCACGACGGGACAAAACCGAAACAGGCGGCCAAGCTGGCGCTCGACACGCTCGCGGGTGTGCTCAAGGGCGATCGCGATGGCAAAGTCGTCATCGTCGGCAACAGCGCGAAGAGCGATCTCGTTTTGAGCGTCGCGCACATTGGCGAGGACGATACGTTCATGCCGAAAGGCAAAGGCGCCAAGAAGCTCACGGATGAACAGATCGGTTTGATCCGCGCGTGGATTGATCAAGGCGCGAAATAATTCGCCATTTAATTTTTCAAGGGACGCCATAACGGCGTCCCTTTTTGTTTGCGGATGGCGGAGCGTCGATCTCCCGATCGGCTCGACAATATTTTTCTCAACAGGAGATCGGCGCTCCATCACAGCGGCGCGAGCGGGGTGCGCTTTTGTTCTTTTAATTTTTGCTGTTCGCGCAATAGGCTGAGCTTTTCCACGTCGTCGGTTTGCGGCTGGCTGATTTTTTGCGTGAGCGCGGTGATCTGGCGGTCGAGAAATTGATTGCGCAATTTCAAAATCAAATCGGCGAGTTGCAATTCGGGATTCGGAATTTTCCGTTCTTCCGCGACGGCTTCGGTGATAAGATTGCGGGCTTCGGGCGATTCGCAATCGTCCAAAAATGCACCGATACTTTGCCACGTTTCGTTGGCCTGCGCGGCGAAGCGTTGGGAAATGATTTGTTGCGCGAGCGAATTTTGAATCCAATTCAAATCCAGATGCAATGCAGTGAACCCGGTCAACTCCTCGTTCAACAGCAATAATTTTAACAGATGAAATTCGTGCGCGGACGGACGCGGGATTTCGATGTCCGCGACATTTTCAAACGATTCCTCTTCATTCACCCTCGGCATTTTTTGCGGCAATGGATTTTTTTGAAACTCCTTGCGAACGGATTCCGGTAAAACGCCCAGTCGCAGCGCGGTTTTTTGCGCGTAGGTATCCATCAAAACGCTGTTGCCGGTTTTATGCACGGCTTCGGCCATGCTTTTCAAAACCACGAGCCGACCTTTATCGGAAGCGATGTCGTTCGTCGCGCAAAGGCGGTTCAAATAATAATCGAAAAAGCCTTCAGCGTTTTTAACAAGTTCGCGGAATTTTTCACCGCCGAACTGCTTCACAAAACTGTCGGGATCGTGCGGCGCGGGCACGACGGCGACGCGCACGGCGAGGCCGGAAGCGAGCAGATGATCGAGCGAACGCACGATGGCGTTTTGACCGGCATTATCGGAATCGAAACAGAGCACGACTTCTTTCGCATAATTTTTGATGATGCGCGCGTGCTGTTCCGTGAACGCCGTGCCTTGCGGCGCGACAATATTTTGCACGCCGTTCGTAAAACAGGCGATCAAATCCAATTGGCCTTCGCAAATAATCGCAGAATCTGCGTCAAGGATCGCGCGCTTGGATTTATCCAGGCCGAAGAAAATTTTACTCTTGGTGAAAATCGGCGTCTCCGGCGAATTGACATACTTCGCCGTTTTTTCATCGCCGGTTAAAATGCGGCCACTGAAACCGACCACGCGGCCTTGTTCATCGCAGATCGGAAACATCAGGCGGCCACGGAAACGATCGTAGTGGCGGACCATTGCCGGTTGGAGATTTTGTTCGCCAGCCGCGCCGGGTGTTTGCTCGATTTCTTTGCGGATGATCAGGCCAGCCTGCTCGACGATGGCGAGGTCGTAATTCTTACTGCGCGCCCAATTGACAGTATCGTCCCACGATTCAGGCGCAGCCCCGATACGGAATAATTTGATCGCGTCTTCCGAGACGCCGCGCTTGGCCAGATAATCGCGCGCGAGCTGACCGGCGGCTTCGTTCGCCAAAACATTTTGCCAGCGTTGCGCGATCTTGTCATGGATCTCCAGCAATTGATCTTTGAGATGACGCGATTGTTGTTCGCCAGGCGCGTTATCAAATTCGAGCGGAATCTTGGCGCGTTCCGCCAAGCGACGAATGGCGTCCATGAAGCCAATGTTTTCGTAATCTTTGACGAAGGTAAAAACGTCGCCGCCTTTATGACAACCGAAGCAGTGAAAAATTTGCTTGTGCGGATTGACGTTGAAGCTCGGTGATTTTTCTTTATGAAATGGACAGAGCGCGGTGAAGTTCGCCCCGTTCTTTTTCAGCGGCAGGTAGCCGCCGATGACGTCCACAATGTCGCTCGCCGCGCGAATGCGTTCGCGCGTTGCAGGTGAAAGAAATCCGGCCATGTTGCGCCATTGGTGGCGCACTGGCGCCGGTTAATGACCCATGTGGATCGCCGGCGGCTTTTGCGCGGCGGCGTGACTTTTGGCCACACCACTGGGATTGATCAACAGCACGCTCAGATTATTTTTAATTGCCCGACCAAGCAAAGAGTTTTTGAAAATTCCGTCCTGCACTTCATTCAACGACGGAATGAAATCGCCGCTGTAACCCTGCAAGCCGCCGCCATACGTGCGGTTATTATATTCCTGCTGCGCCGCCAGATCGGCCGCGGTATAAACCGGCGCGTTCAGCAAAGCCAAAACAAACACGCTCATGCACGCGTAACGGACCGTGCCCGCGATCATGCCCAGATAATATTCACTGCTGCCGAACGCGTTGCTGCCGGAAACTTTTTCTTTAAACGACTTTTGGATGAATGAAAAAACGAGGAACACAACCAGCGCAATGAGCAGATAACTCAGGACAAACGCCGCCGTTTGTTCGCGGAACATCGTGCCAAAAATATTGTTGATGACGTGGTTTTGCAGCAGCAAACCGGCCAGCAAAGGGCAACCGAAAGTGCAAGCCGCTATCAAAACGACCCATTTTGAGACGGGCAACGCCTCCTTAACCATGCCGTTTTTGCGCCCGCGCCAGAAGCCAAACGCCAGCACCCCGGTCAGAACAAAGTCAAACCAGCCTAAGCCATAGTTGCCCAGCACGGACGTATTTAGAGATGCGGCGACGATCATAATTCAAGTTTTCTTAGTTTCCAACGGTTCAACGTCAGCGAAATCCATGCCAATTTTATGAAAAGCGGAAGTCGGGAAAGCGAGAAAGCGGAAACTTCCCGCGTTCACATCTTTGATTTTTCGTTTTAATATCGCGGGCAAAGACGAGAACGAGAACGCGGAGGATTATTGCTCAACGACAAACGAGCTTGACGCGCAGGGCATTTTCGGTTGCTCTAGTTTCATGATGAAGAAAGCTATTTTTGCAGTTCTTGGCGGCGCGGCTATGGTTTTGACGGGTTGCGTCAGCACCGTCAGCGATACCCACTCCTTGGCGACCAGTTGGAATCGTGATTCCATTTCCGGCCGTTATGCGCGCACACCCGATCAGGTTTATGCCGCCGCCGTTGCCGTCGTCCAACATAACGGCGTGTTGATCAACGAATACATTCCGCACGACACCACCAACACCGTCAAAGCTCTCGAAGGCCGGGTCAGCAATGAAAAAGTCTGGATCCGCGTCGAATCCGTGGACGCAAAATCCACGCAAGTGGATGTGCAAGCGCGCACCTCTTGGGGCATGACCGATGCCGAACTCGTCCACGAATTGGAAAAAGAAATCGCGCTACAGCTTGCGCGGTGAGCCATATTTCAAACCGATATTTTGTTCATAAACGCCGAGCTTCACGCCCGGCGTTTCTACTTTGCCCTTGAACTCGGAATTGATCCGCGCCAACCGCCGCCGCGTGATTTCTGCCACCGGCAAATCCGGGTAAAGTTCCACGATTTTTTCCAGCGTCCCGCAAACCGTCGCCACATCCGCGCCCAGTTCGATCTGCAAACTCGCCAGCAAATTGAGCCAGCCCGTGATCTGTTTCGGCGTATGACGCGGCTCATTGATCAACTGCGCCAACTCCATCGTCGCCATGTCCAGCCGCTTAAAATCTTTTCCGTAAATCAACGCCAATTTCTCGCGCACGTCTGAATCGTGCGGATGCGTTGTCAGATGTTTGACATATTGCGCGGCGACTTGACCCGGCTCTTCTTCCTTCGGTTTCAAAAATTCCGACGAATCCAGCAGGCCGACATTTTTCACGCCTTCGGGCAAAACAACGCGCACACGATTGTGCTTCGCCATCAAAAGTTTTTCCGTGCCGCCCAGATGCGCCAGACGCTGTTCCGCTTGCAACGCTATTTCCGTGCCGGGAAAATGATCGGCAACTTTTTGTAATAATGCCCGCGCCGAGTCCACATCCACGCCAATTTGCATATGCCAATCCGCCAACGTCGTCCACGCCGCTGCGACCTGTCTCGGCGGCGCTTTCGGCGACGCGCAAAAATGGTTCAACGTGATTTCTGCACTTTGCAAATCCTTCATGTTTTCCGCCTGCACGCTCGCGAGCAACATGATGCCTTCGAAGTCGTTGGGAAATTTTTCGAGTTGCAGGCGGACGGCCGCAATCGATTCATCATAAGAACCGCGCATCCGCTTCGCCTTGGCGATGGAATAAAACGGCTTTTTTTCCGGCGGTTCATTGCCACCGTCAAACAAGCTAGTGATCGGATTCATCACAAACCCCGCAATATGCGGCGTCCACATGATTGATAAAACGACCCCCATGAAAACAATGAGAAACGGACCGAACGGACCCATTTTTAATCCCAGCCAGATACAAGAGATGACGAGCAGAAGAGTGAACCCACATTTGACCAACATCCGCCCAGGCTCTTCGCTGCGCCTGATCATGTAGAAAAAAAGCCAGCCCACCAGTCCGATGGCGACAACCAAGACGGTGGTTCCCAGCACAATATCAAAGGTCTTACTCATGGCAGTGAAATCAAATTCTGCCCGTTCACGCGCCGACGCAAGCAAAATTCAGCGGTGAAGAATTTAACGCGAACAGATTAGCCGCCGCGAACGAGGGAAGTTTCCGTTTCTAAGCTTTCTGCTTTTCCTTTACGCATAACGATACGGTTTGCTCAATGAAAACGTGTTCGGCAAATGACGGATTTCACGCACCTCACCCTTGGCCAACAAAACTTCCACGATGTCGAAACGAAATTTGACCGGCGGATTTTTCAGTAACTTCAAATAATCCAACGCCGTCTGCGACAGCAATCTTTTCTTCCGCGCATCCACGGCATCGGCTGGACGAGACCAATCTTCAGACGAACGCGTTTTCACTTCCACGAAAACCAGGCAATCACCGGCGCGAAAAACCAGATCAATCTCGCCGCGGGCGGAACGGAAATTGGCCGTGAGAAATTTTAAGCCTGCGTGTTGCAAAAACTTTTTCGCCGCGCGCTCGCCCAATTCCCCGCGCCGCAAATGCTCTGGCTGGACTTGGCCAACAAACAGGGATTTTAATTTCTCAAAAAAGCGCATGCGAAATTTTAATCACGGCGGAACCCAATAAACACAGTTGATCGCTAATCGACCCGCGTGATTCGCGTCGATATCTTTGCTTTTTTATCCGCGTCCATCGGCAGTTCTCTGCGATTCAAAATTGAGACGGAGCAACCGCTGGGCCCGACCTTGCGTGAAAATTATTTCCGGCGACGCTGGTTGCTGCCGATGGGACGCACGGAGGTTTTGAACATCGGTTTGTTCGCGCTGCCGAATTGCGGACGCGCGGCGGATGAACTGAATTTGGCCGGACGCGCTTCCGTCGGTCGTGAATCCGATTTGCGCGCATCGGGTTTACGCGAATCCGTTCGACGTGAAGGTTCTGGCCGCGAATTTTCTGAACGCGCCGACGCTGGACGTTTGGCTTCGGGACGCGGCTTCGGGCGCGACGGTTGCGGACGATTATCAAATGGACGATGCGCCGTGGCGCGAAGCGGCGGCGGACGCGACGGCGTGGCCGGTTTTTGCGGCGTGGGCTTTTGGGCGACGGGTTTTTGTAGTGCTGGTTTTTGCCCAGCGAGTTTGCGGTCTTCAGCGGCGAGGCCAAAGTCCACCTGTTTCTTGGCCGTGTCCACGCGCGCGACTTGCACGGTGACATTATCGCCGAGGCGAATCGTTTTGCGCGTGCGACGCCCGACCAGATTGCGACGTGATTCGTCGAACACAAAGAAGTCGTCTTTGATCAATGATAACGGCACCAGGCCGCTCATCGCGAGGCCGGGAACATCCACAAAGAAACCGAAATTACGCACGTCGGTCACCAGCGCGGGATATTTTATAGGCGCGCCGGATTCAATTTGGGCGCGCAAAAAGGCGAAGAGTTTTACATCTTTGCTGTCGCGTTCGGCATCGGCGGAATTGCGTTCAGTCACGGAAATATGTTCCGCGACTTCTTTGAGCGCGCCGCCGGACGCAGGATTTTTATCAAACAGGGCACGGTGCACTACGAGATCGGCGTAGCGGCGGATGGGCGACGTGAAATGCGTATATTTTTTCTTGGCCAAACCGTAATGACCGAGCGGTTCAATGGCGTAACGGGCGCGCATGAGCGACTTAAGAAAACCGATTTTCAGCGCCGCGCCGATGGGCAAGGTGCCGAGTTTTTGCAACAGCTTTTGCACCTCCTGCGAGTTATTCAAATTACCGCACGCGACGTGATGGCTCAAAACTTCCTGCCGATATTCGGCCAACCGTTTTGCATCCGGCTCTTCGTGGATGCGATAAATTGCGGGCGTTTGCAAGGCCATCAGGCGCGTCGCGACCGCTTCGTTCGCGAGCAACATGTATTCCTCGATCAACTGATGCGACACATCGTTCTCGTTTTTTTCGATGCGCAGAATCTTTCCCTGGTCGTCCAAGCGGATTTTGGTTTCGGGAAAATCCAGTTCGAGCGAACCATTTTTGAAACGCAATTTTCGGATTTTTTGCGCGAGTTCGTGCGCTTGATGCAACATGCGTTCGATCGGATCGTCGGTCGGGGCGCGTTGCAAAATCGCCAGCACTTGCGCGTAGGCAAAACGTTTTTGCGAATGGATGATGGCGGAATAAAATTTCGTGCTGACCACGCGACCGTCGTTCGACACGATAAATTCCACGCATTTCGTCAAGCGATCCACGTTCGGCTTGAGCGAGCACAGTTCGTTGCTCAACGCCTCGGGCAGCATCGGAATGACGCGGTCTACGAGGTAAGTGGAATTACCACGGGACTTCGCTTCGGTGTCGAGCGCGGTGCCGGGTTTCACATAATTTGAAACGTCGGCGATGTGCACCCAGAGCCGCCATTGCTCGGCGGAAATGCGTTCAAGGCAAATCGCATCGTCAAAATCTTTCGCGTCGTCAGGATCAATCGTGACGACTTTGTGACTGCGACAATCGACGCGTCCGGCGATATCGCGCGGGTCAACGGTCGAGCCAATGGCGTTCGCTTCGTCTAAAACATTCGTCGGAAAATGCAGCGGCAAATCGTATTGGCGCAGCACGGAAAGCATGTCCACACCTTCCGCGTCGGGCGCGCCGAGCACTTCCACGACGATGCCGTCGGGATTGGCGTTGCGCGATTCCCATTCGTTTAATTCAACGACAACTTTGTCGCCGATGCGCGCGGGACGACCGACATCGCGCGGTTCCGGCACCAAAATATCGTGCGGAATGCGCGGGTCGTCGGGCGTGACAAATAGAAATTGGCGGCCGCGCTGCAACGTGCCGACGATGCGGGCGCGTTGACGTTTGAGCACGCGGATGACGGTGCCGGTGTCGGTATCGCCTTCGCGAAAATTGCGGCGACGCGCATCGCGGCGCACGAGCACGCGATCTTCGTGCAGCGCGGTGCCGGTGGCGTTTTCGGGAATGGCGATCTCGGGCAGCGCGGAATCGTCGGGCTGCAAAAAGCCTTTGCCGGCACGATTCATGCGGATGCGGCCGGGCACGAGATCGGCCTCGCGCGGACTGACGTAGCGATTGCCTTTGATCCGCGCGATGTCGCCGCTTTGTTCGAGCTCGCGCAAAACGGCTTGTAAATCTTGTTGCAGATTCGGCGTGAGGTTCAGCAACGCCAGCAGTTCCGGCACATTCGCCGGGACGTAATTTTTTTGTCCCAAGAGACGAATGATTTGTTCTTTCATGGTTTGGATAAGCTCCGTTTTGACGGTGGGAAGGAAACTGATTTTGTGGATTTATGCAATGGGGAAATTTGGACCCGCCGAGCGACAAGGGTTTATTTAACCGCGAAAGACGCTGAATACGCGAAAGAAAACCAATTCATTGGGCTGGCCGCCGATTTACGCAGCTAAGATTCCGAATGAGATTCACGGGCAAGATACTAGGCCATTTCCGGGCGCAAAACGCGGCAAACATGTCTATGTCTATTGACAAATCCCCATTAAGAGTAGTTTATCTTCGCACCTAGAGTTCAGGTTGTTATTTATACGAAAAATGAACATCTCCGGCCTAATGTTGTATCTGGCCCGCCGCCCGTTTGCATTGAATCGAAAAGGGATTTCCCTGTTCTGGATTTTTGTGCTGGGCCTGGGTGGATTGAAAGCGGGTTCGGCCAACGGAGATTTTCCGGCTTCAGAATTGATTGATACCAATGCTCCTGAGTTTACCGTCCGCACCTGGACGACCCAACAGGGATTACCGGGAGATACCGTGACGGACTTTTGCCAGACGCGGGATGGTTATATTTGGGTGGGCACGATGGATGGGTTGGCGCGCTTTGACGGGGTGAAGTTTGCCTGTTATGGCGTGTCTAGTGGATTGCCGCACGCGGGCATCACCACTTTCTTGGAAGATGAACAAGGCGCGCTCTGGATCGGCACCGAACGTGGATTGGCGATCAACGAACAGCGGTTTCATTCGGTTCCGCAGTTTGATTTGAAATTGACCAATACGTGGATCACCGCCTTGGCCAAGGATCAGTCGGGGCAAATCTGGATTGGCAGCAAATGGGGAATGTATCGGTGTGCCGACGGGCAAATGATACAGGCGGATAAATTGCTCGGCCTGCCGCATCAAGCGATTGATTTTCTTTACACCGACCATTCCGGGGTCATCTGGGCTTGGGGGAATACCTCCAAATTATTCCGGATCAAAAATGACCGGGCCGTGGCGTTGCCAGCGGGTTATCCTTTGCCTAAAAACGCATACATCCGTGCGATCTCGGAGGATCAGGCTAACCGGCTTTGGCTCTTGGCCGACACCAATGTTTTGTTCTATTGTAAAAACGGTCTTTGGGAAAATATCCCCGCGACCCCCGCCGCCCCACTGCATCGTTTGCACGGCATCGCTGAAACTGCCGACGGCACGCTCTGGCTCGGCTCGCATGGAAACGGATTGTTTTATTTGCGGGGCAACCACTTTCTTAAGTCCAACAACGAAAACATTCCGCCCAAGACCATGTTCAAAGCATTGTGGTCAGATCACGAAGGAAATCTTTGGGGTAGCCTGCTTTCCGGCGGTTTGATCTCGCTGCACCCGGCACTTTTGACGGTCTTGGCTGGCAGCTTGGGCCTGACAAATGAAGCCGTCCATGCCATCACCGAAACGGTGGCGGGCAAACTGATTGTGGGCACGGAAGACGGTGTTTATCACGAGACAGATGGACATTTTGAAAAAATGGATGTGTCGACAAACGACCTGATCCACTGGACGCGATCGGTGTTGGTAACGCATGCGAACGAACTTTGGTGGGGCGCCGATACTTATTTATTGGATTTAGGTAATGCCAACCGCCCCGGTTTACCGGCGAAACATTTCATTTCACTTCCAGAGGACAATAACGTCTTAAGCTTGTGCGAAGATCGTCAGACGAATCTTTGGGTGGGCACGATGCACGGGCTGATGCGGCTGCAAGCGGGTCAACTGGTAGCGGTGGGGGACTTGGACGCTTCAAACCAAATTCAAACACTGGCCTTGGCGCCCGACGGTTCGATCTGCGTGGGGGATGCCAAGTATGGCGTCTTCCTGCTGCGTCCGGGGCAGCCGGAGCATTACACGATGAGTGATGGATTGAAGAGCGATTCGATCCGCACCCTTTATTTTGATGCGTTCGGCGCGTTATGGATTGGCACGCGGGCAGGCGGGCTGAGCCGGTTGAAGGATGGTAAAATTTTCACCTACACCACCCGGAATGGATTGGTCAGCGACACGATCTCACAAATCTTTGACGATGAGGACGGAAATTTGTGGCTGGGCAGCAACCGGGGAATTTCCCGCGTCAGGCAACAGGATTTGAATGATTTAGCCGCCGGTAAAATCACGCGGCTGCGATGCCTGAATCTGGGAAAAAATGACGGCATGCTGGCCGAGGAATGCAGTGGCGGCAGCAATCCCGCTGCGTTAAAAGCCAAATCCGGCCTGCTTTTTTTTTCCACTTTCAAGGGCATCGTGGTGGTAAATCCAAAAAAAATCCCGCACGACCAGCCGCCACCCTCAGCCGTGATCGAAGAAATCCACGCCAATGATAACATCCCCCTCGCCACCCACACCCGTCACCAAATTAAGTCCAGCGATTTGACGAATGGGCAGCCAACGGAAATCACTTTGCAACCGGGCGAGAACAATCTTGAAATCCGTTACACCGGTCTGCACTCAGTCAACCCTGAGGCCATTATTTTTCGCTATCAACTGATCGGCTATGATGAAGACTGGAAAAACGCGGGTAACCGCCGGTATGCGAATTACACGCAGATAACGCCGGGGCATTATACGTTTTGCGTGGAAGCCGCCAATCTGGATGGCCATTGGAATCCAACCGCCACGACTTTGCGGATTTATCTGCGGCCCAAATTTTACCAGACGTGGACATTCAAGATCGCGGCGGTCGTGGCTTGCGCGCTCGGCCTGATCTGTTCGATCTACTACAAAATCAAACGCCAAGTATATCGTCGCCTCCGCTTGCTGGAAATGCAACACACTCTGGAAAATGAACGGCAACGCATCGCCCACGATTTGCATGACGAGCTGGGCGCGCGTCTCACGAGCATCGCCCAGCTCGGCGAATTGGCCGTCCGCAGCCAACAGTCGCCCACCGCTTTGAAACAACAGGTTGATACCATCACCGTCCGCATCCAGCAACTGATGGACACCATGAACGAAGTAATTTGGGCCATCAATCCCAAGAATGATTCGTTACCTAACATCGTCGCTTTCTTAAACGATTACACCGAACGTTTTCTAGCCTTGGGCGGTGTCTCCTGGCGGCTGGAGATCGATGCTAATTTTCCGGAGCGAGTCGTGTCCGCCCAAGCCCGGCACAATTTTCTGCTCGCCGCCAAGGAAACGCTCAATAACGCCGTGCGTCATGCCAACGCCACCTTGATCCAATTGGATATCCATGTGAAAAATGACGCGTTAGAAGTGACGATCACCGATAACGGTCGCGGGTTTGCCTTGGACAAAATCCGGGCGAACAGCAACGGCCTCAGCAACATCCAAAGCCGATTAGCATCCATCCAAGGCCGCGCGGAAATCAAAAGCCAGCCGGGTCACGGCACGACCGTGACATTGTTCATGCCCCTCACGAAGTCAGCCACTCAAAATCAACCAAACTCTAAGCCCATTAAAAATACGGCTTAGCCCTTAAATCAAACTCCAAATATTCAAATGAAAACACAGGTCAACATTGTGGAAGACAACCAGGAGGTCCGGCAAAATTTAACCGAACTATTAAATCTCCAGCCGCATCTCGAATGCCTGGCGACCTATGATTCCGGTGAAGCGGCGCTGATCGGATTTCAAACTCACTGCCCCGATGTGGTGCTAATGGACATCGGCCTGCCGGGCATGTCCGGCATCGAATGCACCGCGCGACTCAAAGAGCTTCATCCAAAAACTCGCGTGATCATGCTGACATCGTCCGCCGACAACGAAGTCATCATCGAATCTTTCAAGGCCGGCGCCAACGGTTATTTGCTAAAGAACACTCCGGTCGCCAAATTGATTAAGGCCATCACCGATGTCAGCGGCGGCGGCTTGCCCATGACCGGACAAATTGCCCGGCGGGTCATCGAAACGTTCCGGCAAACGCCCTTTCAGGCCAGCGAAGCCCCCGAGTTGACGGCTTGCGAAAATGAAATGCTGCAACTCCTCGCCAAAGGTTACGCCCACCAGGAAATCATCACTCAATTAAATCTCAGCGCCGATTTATCCTTCCATCACTTCGGTCAAATCCACGAAAAAATCTACGCCCGCCACCGCAGCGAAACCGCAGCAAAATATTTCAACGAACGCGGCAAATAAAATCCGACCATCCATCTGATCAGCGATAAGGAATAGACTAAGTCTAAAATTAAAACTGACGCCATCACCTGAAAAATATAATCACTTCCTACTCATTATAAACGGATTACAGACAATCTCCTTCAAGAGATACAACCTGCTTGAATGACTTATCTAAACTCAAGCCACTTACTCATTACGTTACCTACTTATTTCAAGATAGTTACACCCTTTAAAACGATCAAACCATTGTTAAATAAGCATAAAATTACAATTCACAACCAACCCATTTCCAAACCAAATCCGACGCCGAATCACTTAGAGACTCCTAGCCGGCTAAGTCGTAAAAAATAAAAAACTGGATTTTTCAGATAACACTCACTTGTTACTTTCGTAGAAAGCGAATACTTTGGAAAAGACATGAGTATTTCCGGCCATTCACATCCTACGGCCTGTCGTATTTTTACTCTAAGTAGAAAACCTTCCCCCAGCGTTGTCGCCTTGACAGTCAATTTTCTTTTATGCGGCCTTGTTTTTTTTGGTTGGAATTCAACCCACCTAAGAGCGTCGACCGAATTGACCAACATCACTTCGCCTGAATTTGCCGCGAGCAGGTGGACAACCGCGCAAGGGCTTTTGAAAAATACGGTGACCGCTCTGCGCCAGACGGATGACGGTTATTTGTGGGCGGAAACGACGGATGGTTTCCCCAACGCCGTCGCTTCCCCGAAGCGATTACGTCTAAAAAATTAACGCGCGCTAAATAGCACTCAAACCCCAGCTAGGAATTAAAATGAAAATTAATGTTGGCATTGTCGAAGATGATCAGAGCGTCCGGGAAAACCTCACCAAACTCTTGCAGCTTGACCCGCAGATCCGGCCCATCGCCGCTTACAAATCAAGTGAAGAAGCTTTGAAAGGGTTTCAAGATCAGCCCGCCGACGTGGTGCTCATGGACATCCGCTTGCCCGGCATGTCCGGTATCCAATGCACCGCCCGACTCAAGGCGCGCCAGCCCAAAACCCACATCCTCATGCTGACCGCCTATACCGACAGCGAAACTATTTTTGAAGCCCTCAAAGTCGGCGCCAGCGGTTACTTGTTGAAGAACATCACCTCGGCGGAACTGATTCAGTCCATCATGGCCGTCGTCGAAGGCGGCGCGCCGATGACCGGCCAAATTGCCCGGCAAGTCATCGAAACCTTTCGCCAGCCGACGGTAAGCACCTTGGACGGAGCCAACCTCACGCCGCGCGAGAAGGAAATTCTCCAACTCCTCGCCAAAGGTTATGCCAACAAAGAAATCGCCAGCCAATTAGGCATTTCCCTCGGCACCGCGCGGATCCATGTCGGCCACATCTACGAAAAAATGCACGTGCGTTGTCGGACGGAAGCCGCGGCAAAATATTTGGGTCGAAGTGAGTGGACGGGTTACTGACACCGCTGGCGACAACCACGGCGCACAGCTTTTATTTCTGCGACGCCCACCGTGACCATATAGAATTGATCTAATCCGCCAGCGATTCCATCACGCGTTCTTTGCCGATGCCTATACAAGCACCGGTGATCAGAACAGTTTCCTCAGGTCTTCACCAAGCGCTTCACCAGCACCTTGGAATTGCGTCCGCTCAAATCATACTTCTCGCGGCGCGCGGGCGGCAAATCGTCCGGCGTGCCTTCGGCGAAACCGCCCTTGGATTGAAAATAGGTGAATGCCTGCGTCGAAAGGGTCAGCAGTTCGCTCAAGCCGATTTCGCGCGCCTTGCTCTCGACGAACTGGATGAGCTTGCGCCCGATGCCTTGATTTTCATGCGCCGAACTGACGAAGAGACACGCCAGCTCGCCCTTTTTATGTTCGGGATAAAGATGCAGCGCCACACACGCCACGGGATTTTTATCAATCTCGAACAGATAATAATCTGCGAGATTTTTTTCAATCATCGCCCGTGTGCGCTTCACCAATTCGTCCGATTCCACGCCGGTTTTCGTCAACGCCTGGATCGCGCGAATATCTTTTTTCTTCGCGAGCCGGATCTGTTGATATTCGTTCGCGTAAATCAACGTGCCAATGCCGTCGTTGGAAAAAACTTCCGCGAGCAAACCTTCATCCACACGACCGTTGATGACATGGACGCGCGGCACACCCACGCGGCACGCCGTGACCGCGTGTTGCGCTTTCGATAAAATTTCCGGCGTGAAACCCGCGCTGTTCGTTTGTAACAGATGTTGCAATTCCGATACCAGCATCTGGCGAATGAGTTGACCGTTACGAATCAAGCCATCGCTCGACGTGATGAAAATTAATTTAATCGCCTTCAACGCCTCGGCGACCGCAATCGCAACGCCGTCGGAATTGACGCGATACGTTTTGCCATCGCCATCGAAACCGAGCGGCGGAATGACCGGCACAACGCCTTGCGTGAGCAGCGTCTGCAGCAGCTCGGTGTCCACGCGTTCGACCTTGCCGGTGAATTGATGATCCACGCCGCCGATGATGCCCATCGGATGCGCAATGATGACGTTCGTGCTGGCCGCGCGCAGATCGTTCGCCGAAAGGCCTTCGAGAATTTCGTGCGTGAGCCGGTTCGCCGCCGTGAGCGCCAGCTTGAGCGTGTTCGCATCCGTGATGCCCGCGCCGTCAATGTCGGACGGCCGCACATTTTGTTCGACGCCGAGCGATTTGATCTGCGCCGAAGCGCCGTGAACCAGCACCACGCGGATGTTCAGCGAGCGCAGCACTGCGACGTCGAGCAACAACGTGGCGAAATTTTCGTCGGTGACAATCGCGCCGTCAATCGCAAGGATGAACGTCTTTTCGCGGAATTGCGGAATATATTGCAGGATGCCCCGTAGGTCGGTCAGTTTCACTTTGGCTGGTCAATTGTTTTCAACGCAGAATTAGTAATCGGTTTGGCGCAGGATTCAATCAATAAATTTGTGGCCCTAACATTTTTCAACCGCAATCAGCGCCAACCTTTTGTTAATCGAATCAGGTGCGGCTGATAAAACGTGGCTCGCTGGCAAATTTTATTCGCTGCGAAGAGCACCGCTCCTCCAACTGCGCGGGCGGAGCGGAGTTCAACGGAATATTTAATTCTATTTTATGATTCGGCTTCACGGTCGCGCACTTCAACCTTGTCTCCGGGCAACGGTTTCAGGCAGCTTGGCGCGGCACATGAAAAGCTCAGGTTTAAAATTCCTTGCCGTCGTGACGATTGGGTGCGCCGTCGCGCTGCTGGCCGGTTGCGCGTCCGAAGCCACCGCCCTTTCAACCACCGCCAAGCCAACCCAAAAATCAGCGATCCTGTATGGCCGTTTCTTTATCGGCCACCAGTATGCCATCGAAGATCAGCTCGTGTTGTGGGTGCAAAATCTGGAGACGCATAAACAAATTTATATTTATTTTGATCCCGACCAACGCGTTTACGGCATCAACGTGCAGCCCGGACGTTATCAGGTGACCGGTTTTCTCGGCGTGAACCGCACGCACGCGATTGAAGGTCGCCGCACTTTTGAACCCAGCCGCTTTACTCAGAAATTCACGGCCGCGCCAGGCTCGGAAATTTATCTCGGCGATTTTTACGGTGCGACCACCTACGACGGCATGCTGGCGGAATGGCGGCTGGATTCGATCACGAATAATTTTGTGGGCACGACCGAAGAGCTGCATCAAAAATTTCCCAATCTGATCCGCGTGCCCACCACGACATGGCTGCAAAGTGCGGCCGCAAACTAACGGTCCGCGCAATCCTCCCCGTTCGCGAATTTTTCCGTCGCGACGGTTAAAATTTTCTCCGCATTGACTTGGATTTCTTTCACCGTTAATTTCTACCGCACATGCAGGAAATCATCGAGAAGCTCCTTGTTTTGCAGGATCGCAACCGGAAAATCCTCCGCGTTTCACAAGAACTTGCGCATATCAGCCCCGAACGCGACCTGTTGCACACCCGCGCCGCCGCCACGCAAAGCCAAATGGAAGCGGCCAAATTGCGCGTGAAACAGATCGAAGCCGAGCGCAAACGGCTCGACCTCGAGATTGAAGCGAAAAAAACGCAGATCGAAAAATACGCGAACCAACAATTGCAGACGCGCAAGAATGAAGAATACAAAGCGCTCGCCCACGAAATCGAAATGGCCAAAGAAGCGATCTTCAAGATCGAAGACGCGGAAATCGTTTTGATGGAACAAACCGAGGCCGGCCAAAAAGACGTTGCCCGCGCCACGACCGAAGCCGCGGCCGCAAAAAAATTGGTCGATGACCAGATCGGCTTGTTGAATTCGCGTGAAGAAAATTTAAAGAAGGAACTCGCCGAGTTGCAAAATGGTCGCGTTGCCATCGCCGCCGCCGTGGATGAATCAACGCTCAATCGCTACGAACGTTTGTTCAAGAGCAAAGGTGAAAACGTGGTCGTCGGCGTGGAACACAGCGTCTGCGGCGGTTGCCACATGAAATTGCCCGCGCAAGTCGTCTCCAGTTGCCGCGGCGAAGCGGCCGAACTCGTCACCTGCCCGAACTGCGGCCGGATTTTGTATTACACGCGCGATATGGTTTTGACCGGTGGAGATTAAGTCGGCGGCGCGGTTTCAAATCAATTTTTTTTGAGCCCGCGCGACCACAAATCAAAGTGGTAAAGCGCGACCACAACCAACGAATGGCTGATTTTTCCATCCGCAATCAGTTGGGGAATTTCCGCAATCGGCACCAACCGCGTGACCAGATCTTCGCCGCTGTCGAATTCCAGGGCGTGTTTCAATTCGCAATTCTCGATCAACACCGTGTAAGTCGTGTTGCTCATGATCGCCGGGTTTGACCAAACTTTCCCCAGTTCGCGCGCTCGCTCGCCCGCGTAGCCGGTTTCTTCCCGCAATTCCCGGATACCGGTCGCGATCGGATCACGTTCGTCCGCGTCCATCACGCCCCCCGGCACTTCCAATTCCACCGTGTTCGAACCATGCCGATATTGCTCCACCATCACCAGTTTTTGATCGGACGTGACCGCAATGACGTTCACCCAATTCACGCTGTCGAGGACGAAGAAATCATGTTCCTTGCCCGTGCGCGGGGAGATTTTAAAATCGGAACGTAATTTGAAAATGCGGAAGTCGCCGAGAAACTGCGACCGGATTTTTTTCCACGGTTGAATCATATGCCGAGCATAAAGCACCCGGCCCCAACATCCAAGCTCCAGCGCAGCTTGGATGTTTTCTTCGCGCCGCTCAAACCGTGCGCATCTGCACGGCATCCACGATCTCCGTGCCGACGGAAATGGCGCCGATAATGACAATCGTCTCGCCGGTTTTCAAACGGCCTTGTTCCCTCAAACTTTTGATCGCGTTCGCAATCGTGTTTTGCGGTTCGATGAAATCAAATTCCGTCACGAAGGACGTGACGCCCCAGCTCAAGGTTAGTTCGTTGGCCGATTTTTGATTATCGCAAATCGCATAGACCGGCGAATATTTCGGGCGCATCCACGCCGCGTAACGCGCCATGTGGCCGTGCCGCGTGAAAGCCAGAATCGCCGCCGCCTTCAATTCATTCGCCATGACGACCGCGCTTTTGACCAGCTTTTGCCGCGGGTTTGTGAGTTCCGCCAAATCGTGGAATTGCGCGCTACCGCTGCGTTCGATCCGCGTGGCGATCTTATTGAACACTTCGATGCACTTCACCGGATATTTGCCGACGGTCGTTTCGCCGCTCAACATGATCGCGTCCGCTTCTTCGAAAACGGCGTTCGCCACGTCGGTGACTTCTGCGCGCGTCGGCATCGGCGAATCAATCATGCTCTCCAGCATGTGCGTCGCGACAATGACCGGACGGCCCACGCGCAAACACGTTTTCACGATCCGGCGTTGGACGATGGGCAATTCTTCGTAAGGAATTTCAATGCCCAAATCGCCGCGCGCCACCATGATCGCGTCGGCTTCCGCCACGATGGATTCCAGATTGATGATCGCTTGTTGATCTTCGATTTTCGCGACGACGAGCGGATGCGGTTTGTCTTCGGGAAACAATTCGCGCAGTTGCAATAAGTCGCGGGCTTCGCGCACGAACGAGAGCGCGATAAAATCCACGCCCAGTTCGAGGCCGAGTTTCACGTCCTTAATATCTTTGGCCGTGAGCGCGGGGAGACTGACGCGGACGCCGGGGAGATTGATGTGGCGACGGCTGCCAAGTTTGCCTTCGGTCAAAACTTCGCATTCCACCTTGTTGCCGTTTTTGGCGAGCACTTTCATTTCGATCGCGCCGTTGTCGATCAACACCACGTCGCCGACACTGATGTCGTTGATGAAATTTTCGTAATTCACGTCCACGGAATGTTGTTCCAAGTCGCGTTCGCCGCGCACCGTGAGCGTGAATTTTTGGCCGGGTTGCAAATCCAACGGCACGCTGAGATCACCGGTGCGGATGGCCGGGCCTTGCGTATCCATGAGAATGCCGATGTGTTGCGCGCGCTGGGCGGATTCCACACGGATGGCCGTATAGACGCGGCGCACCCAATCATGTGGCGCGTGGGACATGTTGAGCCGGAAAATATTAACACCAGCGTCAATGAGTTTACCGATCATTTCCGGCGAATCCGTGGCCGGGCCGAGGGTTGAAACGATTTTAGTCCGCCGCACATTGGCCTTTTGCATGAGCAAAACATACAAATGCCGGGCGCGATTGAAAGTTTTTTAATCAGCCTTTTTATTGGCGACGAAGCGACGCGTAAAAATGTTCAAACTCAGGTTCGGGCGCAGCGGTGAATTGGCGAGTTTCGCCGCGCCAATCGAACTGTAATTTTCCCGCGTGCAAAGCGTGGTTGGGCAAGATGAGGCGGGCCCGTTGTTCGTCGGTGAGCCGGTTTTCGACGAGGGCAAGATAAAGGTCTTCATCGTCGCCGTAGATTTTATCCCCCACGATCGCATGGCCGAGATGCGCGAGATGGATGCGGATTTGATGTTTGCGGCCCGTCCGCGGATGCAGGCGGACGAGGGTAAAACGAGTCGAGCGCGGAGTCTCAATTCGTCCTCGTTCTGCGTTCTCGCCCGCAATTTTGGTTTCAGGATTTCTCGCAGACGAAGGATGAATAAATCTTTTCTCCACCCAAAATTCGGTTTGCGCGGACGCCCCATCCGCGCGGACGCAGTCTTTGATGGCGACGCGGCTGGCTTCGTCACGTCCAAGCGGGGCGTCAATAATCCCCTGCTCCGCTACGACATGGCCGTGGACGATCGCGAGATATTCTTTGGTGACGGCGCGGGATTCCCAGATTTTGCCGAGCTCGCGCGCGGCCTCAGAATTTTTGGCGAGCAAAACAATTCCGCTGGTTTCGCGGTCGAGACGGTGGATGAGATGGGGCGCGACTGGCGGCAGGCTGCTGGCGGCAGAATTTGACCGGGCGCGCTCCAGGTGAATCCGAGCGCGGCTGATGAGGCTGGAATATTCGTCGCCCTTCGTCGGATGGCAGACGAGACCGGCGGGTTTGTGAACCACCAGCAAATCGTCGTCTTCGTGAATGATGTCGAATAATTTTTCCAAGCGGCGAAAAGTTTGAAGGATGCCGGATGAATTATGAAGGATGAAATGAACCGCTAATCGACGCTGATTCGCACTAATTAACCCAGATGGGAACTGGCCGTTCTTGATCAGCGAAAATTAGCGTCGATTAGCGGTTAAAAAATTGTTTTACCTTGACGGTATCAAGTTGCGCCGCCTGCGCTTCCCATGCAAGATTCTAGCGCAATGCAGCGTTCGCACTTCCGCCACCAGCTGATCATCGCAGCCATTCTCGCGGCGATTCTGGCCATCGCCAGCAGCGGCTGGTGGTTATGCCAAAGTAGCGAAGTCCTCGCGTTTCTGCCCGACCGGACGGGCGCGCAATGGATCATTGACCCCGTGCCGCCGGAAATCACCGAGCACTTGAATGCGCCCATTAAAAATGCTTTTCAACAACGCTTCATTCTTTCCACCCTGCCGACCAATGTCACGCTGACCGTCTGCGCCTATAAAAACGCCGACGTTTTTATCAACGGCCACAAAGTTTCCGGCCTGCAAAATGATGCGAAAAACTGGAAACGTCCGGCGACCACAGTGGTTACCGATTTTCTCCGCGCCGGCACCAACGAGGTTATTGCTTGGGTAACCAATGATTCCGGGCCGCCGACGCTGTGGTTAAAAATGCAGTCGGAAAATTTCTCTTTGAGCAGCGATGACGCATGGCAAGTTTCATTGACGGGCAAATTCTGGATCCCTTCCTTGCTCGCCACGCAGCCGCTTCCTATTCCGCGCTGGAGCCCGATTTTTGATGACGTTTCCACCTGGGATGCCCTTAAAAAAATCTGGCTGACCCTCGCCGTATTTATTGCCATCGCTTTAATGGCAGTCTTGATCGCGAATCGTTGGTCGGCGGCGAATCCGGTTTTCAAAATTAAATTCTCCCCGATTTATATTTTGCTCGTCGTCATTCTCATCGGCCGCGCGGCGTTGATCAGCAATGATGCGGCCAAAGTGCCAGATTGGATGGGCTTTGATGAAGCGGACCACTTCGCCTATATCACTTTCATCCAAGAGCACGGCGCGTTGCCGCCGCCCGACAGCGGTGCCGAAATGCACCAACCGCCGCTTTACTACGCGATTTCCGCCGCTGCGATGCACCTGTGCGGATTGCCCGCCGGACATGCCCGCACCCTGATCGCCCTGCGTTTCGTGAACGGCTTTTTTGGTTTGATCCAGTGCTGGCTCACGCTGCTCTGCCTGCGACTTTTATTTCCAAAAAATCTGTCCGCGCAAGCCGGGGGCTTGCTGCTCGCGTCGCTGTTGCCGTCTTACTTATATCTTTCGGTCGGCATCACCAACGACCTATTGACCGGGCTGATGATGACGGCCGCGTTTTATTTTTTCCTGCGCGCGGTTCAATCGGAAAAAGAAACTCTCTGGCCTTACGTTGGCGTCGGGCTGGCGCTCGGCGCGGCGTTGCTCACCAAATTATCCGCGTTGCCCGCCCTGCCGGTTTTCTTTATCGCGTTAAGTTTTTATTTCATTCAACCGGGAAAAAAATCCATCCGCCTCTGGCTCCAAAGCACGGGCACCGTCGCCTTATTGTGCGTGCTCGTTTGCGGCTGGCATTATTTCAGAATCTGGGCCCACACCGGCATGCTCGCCATTCCACGCAGCGCCGGCGGTTCCTGGTGGCAAACTCCGGGCTTTCGCACCACCAGCTTTTATTTCCATTTTGGACACGTTCTCAGTTCGCCGCTATTTGCCGGACTGCACAGTTTTGCCGATGGCATTTACGCCACTTTTTGGGGCGATGGCATGATCAGCGGCGCGTCCGATTTCAAATCCCGTCCGCCTTGGAATTACGATTTGATGAAGGCCAGCTATCTGTTGGCGTTGCCGTTAACCATGCTGGCCATCATCGGCGGCCTCATTTCCGTCCGTTCATTACGGCGCGAGCCTAAACCGGAATGGCTTTTCATCGTCGGCGTAATTTTCATTTATCTGCTGGCACTGATTTGCGTGACGTTGCTCGGCCCGTGGCAATCTCAAGTCAAAGCGTTTTACGCCCTCCCCGCATTCCTCGCGATCTGCGCCCTCATCGTCGTCGGCTGGGATTGGCTGGCAAAAAAAGGTCAGGCCTGGCGCGCCGGCCTTTGGGTGTTGATTTTGGTCTGGTCACTAACCACCTTCGCCACCTACTGGATCAACGGTCGCAGCGCAGAATTTTGGCGCAGCCGGGCGACGTTTGAGCTGCTCAACCAACATTTGCCCGCATCCATCAACGACGCCAATGAAGTGTTGAAATTAAACCCGAATGATTTTGAAGCGCACTGCCAGTTGGCTACCGCGTTCAATGCCCAAAACAATTCTCCGGCTGCCATCCAGCAATATCTGGCCGCCTTGAACCTTCAGCCTGATTCCCCGAAAATACTGGATCTGTTCGCGCAAATCCTGCTGAGCGGTGAAAAAGATGCCGTCGAACAATCCGTGAAGCTGGCCGGACGCGCCTGTCAATTGACCGACTATCGCGATGCTTATTTACTCACTACTCTGGCCCACGCCCAAGCCAACGCCGACCAGACTCAAGCCGCCATTGCCACCGCCGAATACGCCTGCGAACTAGTCCGACAAAACGGCGACACGAATGTGCTGAAACAGAATCAAGAAGTGATCGAACGCTGTCGCGCAGCGAAGGCAGCGATAAAGAATTGATTTTTGCTACACAGAGACACAGAGCGCACAGAGTAAAAAATCCTCTGTGCGCTCTGTGTCTCTGTGGCAGATTTTTTATCCTACCAATTCGAATCTTTAAACTCCGCCGAACCGCCGATGACGCTTGGCGTATTCTTCCAGTGCGGCGAAGAATTGTGGCTTGCGGAAATCCGGCCAGAACGTCGGCGTGATGACGAGTTCGGCGTAGCTGATCTGCCAGAGCAGAAAATTACTCACGCGCATCTCGCCACTCGTGCGGATGAGCAGATCGGGATCCGGCACATTGCGCGTCCAGAGATGATCAGAAATCACTTTTTCCGTAATGTCACCGGGCTCGAGTTTTCCCGCTTTCACCTTCTCGGCGATCTGGCGCGCGGCGTCCACGATCTCAATCCGGCTACCGTAGCTCAACGCCATGATTAGCGTGAGACCGTTGTTTTTGGAAAGCGTCGCGATTGATTTGCGCAAATGTTCCTGCACATTTTCCGGCAAGCGCCAGATTTGGCCGATGACTTCGAGCCGCACGTTGCTTTTGTTCAACTCACCAGTCTCGGTCTTGAGATAGTGAACGAGATATTTCATCAACGCGTCCACTTCGTCTTTCGGGCGATTCCAATTCTCAGCGGAAAAGGCGTAGAGCGTAAGATACTTAATCCCAACTTCGCCCGCCGTGCGGATAATTTCACGCGCCGAATCCGCCCCGCGCCGGTGACCCTCGATGCGCGGCAAATGATGCGACTTCGCCCAACGCCCATTGCCGTCCATGATCACCGCCACGTGACGCGGCAAGTTGCTCTTGGCTTCGGCACTCAAGTTGGTAGCGGTGGTGCTCATGGTTTTAACCGCAGATTACGCCAATGGACGCAGATTCTGAGAAAAATTTATCTGCGAAAATCTGCGAAATCTGCGGATGTCTACACAAAAATCGTCTGATCGCGGCCCGGTCCGACCGACGCGATGAACAACCGCGCATTCGTCAGTTCCGCAATCGCTTTCAAATACGCTTGCGCCTTCTTCGGCAGTTGCTTGAACGTTTTGCACTTGTCCGTCGGCGTGAGCCAGCCGTCGAATTCCACGTAAATCGGCTCGCACTGCGCGAGGACTTCCGCATCGTTCGGGATATAGTCGTATTGCTTCTTGCCGTGGCGATAGGCCACGCAGACCTTGATAGATTCCACCGTGTCGAGGCCGTCCAAGTTCGTGATGGCAAGATCATCAATGCCGTTGACCATCGTCGCGTGACGCGTGGCGACGGAATCGAACCAGCCGCAGCGGCGGGCGCGACCGGTCGTTGCGCCAAATTCGCGGCCCATGCCGTGGAGCAAGTCGGAGATGACCTGATTTTCCGTGGGCAACGGCCCTTCGCCGACGCGCGTCGTGTAAGCCTTCATCACGCCGACCACGCGATCCATGCGATGCGGCGGCACACCGGAACCGGTGCAAGCGCCGCCCGCCGTCGTGTTCGACGATGTGACGAACGGATACGTGCCGTGATCAATATCAAGAAAAGTTCCCTGCGCACCTTCGAACAAAATATCCGCCTGTTCGCGAATCTTATCGTGGAGCAGAACAACCGTGTTTTGCACGAACGGCTTGAGATATTGGCCGGCTTGGTTGTAGTCAGCAAAAACTTGTTTAAACGAAAGCTGCTTTGCGCCGAGCGATTTGAGAACGATGTTGTTCTCTTTGATGCGGGCGGCAAGTTTGGCTTCGAGTTTCACCGGATCGATCAAATCATTCACGCGCAAACCGACGCGCGCCGCCTTGTCGCCGTAAGCCGGGCCGATGCCGCGCTTGGTGGTGCCGATCTTATTTTTACCCTTGAGCACTTCGCGCGCGCCGTCCAATTCGCGATGATATGGAAACACGACGTGCGCCGTTTCGCTCAATACAAAATTCTTCGGCGTGACCGCAACGCCATTTTTCTTGAGGCCTTCCATTTCGCTGACGAGGCCGATAGGGTCCAACACGACGCCGTTGCCAATGACGCACAATTTGTTTTTGCGCAAAATACCGGACGGAATCAGGTGCAACACCGTTTTCTTGCCCTTAACGATGACGGTATGACCGGCATTGTTGCCGCCCGCGTAACGGACGACGACGCCCGCCGTTTCGGTGAGCACGTCAATGATTTTGCCTTTGCCTTCGTCACCCCACTGGGCGCCGACGAGAATTGTGTTTGCCATAAATTTTAAAATTAATTGTGTGACAGCGCAGCCACGCCGCCCTGCCCCGCAGACAATAAAAATCCCCGAATAAAAATTCGGGGCAAAGCGCGGGGTCTTTGCCGGAAGAAGGTAGAAAAACGCGACGGGCGTGTCAATTCCGCAAAGTGCGGGGGGAATTTAACGCAAAGGCGCAGAGGCGCGAAGTTAAAGCAAAAACTTTCCTTCTCATCGTCATCCTCATCGTCATCCTCATCCTCATCGTCATCCTCATCGTCATCCTCAATTTTTTAAAACCAGTCCGAGGATGAAGGATGAAGGATGAAGGATGAAGGATGAAGGATGAAGGATGAGGATGAGGACGAGGAGGATTTCGCACACGAGAACAGGTCCCAAAATATTCATGGTTGTATTATGCTCTGCAAGCCTGGCGTCAGTTTAAACATTGATTACCTCACCTCGTGCGAACACTCGCCCCCTCGACGCTTCGTGTTTCATGATTTAACCCATTCCACCTCTGCGCCTTTGCGCCTTTGCGTTAATTCCCTCGCAGGTCTTTTTTCCCGACAACCGATTTCCCCTTCCGCTTCTGATGAACGTTGTCTAATGTTCCACCATGAATAATGCCTCATTGAATTTCCTGAAAACGCTCGTCAACACGCCCAGCCCCGTGGGCCATGAAACGCGCGGACAACGCGTGTGGCTGGATTACGCCGGACAGTTCGCCGACGAAACCTTTTCCGACACTTACGGCAATTGCGTCGCCGTGCTGAATAAAGGCGCGAAGACGCGCATCATGCTCGCCGCGCACGCGGATGAAATCGGCATGGTGGTGAATTACATTGATGACAACGGTTTTATTTACGTCCGCAAAATTGGCGGCATTGACGCGGCGATCACCAAGGCCCAACGCATCGTCATCCACACGCGCGACGGCGCGGTCAAAGGCGTCGTCGGCAACGTTGCGCCGCACTTGATGCGGCTCGAAGGCGAACCCAAGCCCCCAAAGATCCACGAAATCTTCATCGACATCGGCGTGGGCAGCCGCGCGGAGGCGCAGAAGATTGTCCGCATCGGCGACCCGATCACGCTCACGGACGAATTCGATTTTCTGCGCGGCGACCTCGTCGTGGCGCGCGCGTTTGATAATCGCATCGGCACCTTTGCCGTCGCGGAAACCTTGCGTTTGCTGAAGGAATCGAAAGTGAAACTAAACGTCGAAGTCTGTGCCGTCTCGAACGTGCAGGAAGAAGTCGGCTTGCTCGGCGCGCGGCAGATCGCGTATTCGCTCAAGCCAGACATCGCGTTGGTGGTGGACGTGGCGCACGCGACGGATTATCCGACCGTGAACAAGGCGCAACACGGCGACATCAAAATCGGCCACGGCCCGACCGTCACCCATGGCGGTTGCAATCATCCTGAGGTGGTTGCGCGCATCGAAGAAGTGGCCGCAAAGAAAAAAATTCCGTTGCAACATGAAGCCATGTCCGCCACGAGCGGCACGGACACGGACGTGATTTTCTGGACGCGCGGCGGCATCGCCAGCGGACTGATCAGTTTGCCCAATCGCTACATGCACTCGCCGGTCGAAGTCGTCAGCCTGAAAGATTTGGAAATGATTCCGCAACTAATGGCTGCGTTCGTGCAATCGCTCAAACCGGGCGAACAGTTCAAGGTGAAGATTTGATTTTTTGCCACCGAGACACAGAGAACACAGAGAAAACTCCTTTTAAAAATCTCTGTGCGCTCTCTGTCTCTGTGGCAATTTTATCCAGGCATCTGACTACTGGGATTGCCGGATAATTTCCGCCGACTCAAACGTGCTCAAACTTTCGTTGGTGCCGAAATCCGGGCGCGCTTTGGGTTCAAGAAAAAGCGGCGCATCTTTACGTAACGGCAAAATTTCCAGGCGCAAATCGCCCTTTAAAATTTCCGGCACATAACGTTTCAAGCCGAGATCAAAGGTGCGGCCGCTGTAAAAATTATCATCCAATAGTTTTCCATTGAGCGTCAGCCGCGCGACATCACCGACGTAATGGATCCGTAGCAATGGATTCACCCGCGCGTCCAACTTCTTCGGCAAATGGATTTGCCAAATCGCCGCGTTCGTGAAATCCGCATCGGTCGGCGCGATGGCCAGATGATCTTTAGCGCTGAAGTGAATTTCGCACAGTGGCCCGGCGGATTGGAGCAATTTGGTTTCAACGGTCGCACTCGAAGTTTTTTGTTTCGCTTCAAAAATGACTTTGCCATCAGCAGTTTTCTGCAACGCCAACGAATCCACTTCGTTCAGCAAAACGATGCGCAGCTCGCTGCCGGATTTGGTTTTGAGTTTGATCGCGGCCTCGCGACTGGGCGTCACGTCGTTGAAAACAGATTGCGAAGAATCCCGCACCGACAAAGTTTGCGGATCAAAATCAAACTCCGCTGGCACACCCGTCGTTTCGGAAAAATAAACGGTGCAAACCTTGCCGTCGTCCGTCTGGCAGATGGGTTGCGCGGTGGCGTAAATCAATTTCGCACCGGAGAGTTCAAGGTTGAATGGCCAGAAGAAAAAGGTGTCCGCCGGAATCGTCACGGGTTGCGCGGGAAAAATTAATTCGCCGCCGCGCAGGTTTAATTTGAATTGCACGTCAGACTTCGGCGGTAGCGGTTGAAGCCGCTGATAATTATTCACGAAGACATAACCGCTTTTGCCATCGGAACGAGCGGCCCAACGGAGTGTGGAAAAATCGTCACTGCCGGTGGGCTTAATAACCGGCAAGGTCACGGGCATCGGTGCGAGCGCGGCCCCAAAGTCGTGGAGAAATAAATGCAGGCGGCGCAGCCAATAATATTGCGGATTGATCTGGCCAAATTCACCGAGCGGCGCGTTAAAGTCATAACTTTTTACCGGCAGATCGTTGGCGTAGCCGGTCGCGTGCGATTCCTGAAGCGTGGACAGTTTACCCTCGGGATTTTGGCCGCCATGATACATGTAATAACCGAGTAAACTGCTGCCACCGCCGAGTTGCGTGAGCACATTCGCTTCGACATCGCGCGGATCGTAATTGATGCGGCGATGATAGGAGGCCGGCATGCCGCCGCCGACTTCGCAGGTGAGATACGGATATTTTTCCGTGCCCGCCGTGTCGCCGACTTGATCCGCTTTTAAGGTATCGTT
The DNA here is from genome assembly GCA_026225255.1 of Methylacidimicrobium fagopyrum. GTDB lineage: Bacteria > Verrucomicrobiota > Verrucomicrobiia > Limisphaerales > UBA11358 > UBA11358. The sequence goes on from JAMFSJ010000008.1 coordinate 45,434, forward strand.
GCCGATACCCGTGTCGGTGCGCTGGATGCGAAAGGTGAAATTTCTCCAATTGTCACCGTCCATCGGCTTGATGCCGCGACTCCAAAATCCATCGGGATACGCGCCGAAGAGCGGCAATAATTCACCCAGCGGCACGGGCTTGTGCATCGGCGGCCAACCAGTTTTCACGTAAAGCGGCACATCAATGCCCGCCGCGATGGCCATTTTTTTCAACGCCATCAAATAATCCGGCGAGCCGCCGTATTCGTTGTCCACTTGAATGCCGATGACCGGGCCGCCGTCTTTCCACAGTTCGCCGGATAACTGTTTCGCGATCTCACCGTAAAGAATTTTTGTAGCGGCGAGAAAATCAGCATCTGTGGAGCGCAGTTTCCAATCTTTATGCACCTGCACCCAATCGGGCAAACCGCCGTTGCGCACTTCGCCGTGGCACCACGGGCCGCAACGAACGACGACTTTCAGCCCCACGTCGTTACACGTTTGGAGGAATTTTTTCAGATCGCGCTGGCCGCTCCAATCCCATTGCCCTTTGATCTCTTCGTGATGAATCCAAAAAACATACGTTGCCACGATGTCCACGCCACCCGCTTTCATCTTGAGCAATTCCTCGCGCCATTCGGCTTGCGGATAGCGCGAATAATGAAATTCGCCCATCACCGCGAACACTGGCTGGCCATCGAATAGCAGACTGCGACTGTTCACGGAAATCTCGTGACCGGCGGGATTTTTGGTCGAGCCAAGTTTGAAATAACCCGTCTCGGCGGAGGGCGGCGTTGGGATGGTCGCGGTGACTTCAGTCGCGCCGAGAGGCACTACGTTAAACAGGGCGGTGGCAGCTAGAAAACAAATCAGCTTCATAAAATTTTGCGGAAGTGAAACATATCGCAAGCGGTGAAACAATTATAGCAATTTGCAAATTTATACATCACTTTTTCCTAACCTTTCAAATTCGCCGCCCGCGCCAAGGATTTATCCAATCCAAGGACCTCTGCGGCTGGCAAAACACGAATGAAAAATGATTGGCTGCATTTCGTGCCAGACAATACCGAAAGCGTCGGCGTTGGAAATCAGAAGCGGAGCGCCGATCTCCCGATCGGCTCGCTGATATCCCCCGCGACCCTCCAATCAAGATATCCGCGCTCCCAACAAAATCCCCATCTGTGCTCATCTGTGGCCAAATTCCTCATGAATATTCCCGGCTCCAGCACCGTAGGTGCGACATCTTTGTAGAAACCGTCGCTAATCACCTCAAGCTCCGTAGGAGCGACATCTTCCGCGATATGCCGCTCCTACGGAACTGATGATTTTTTCAAATCGCGTGCTACAAAGATGACGCACCTACGGTGCTGCCGTTTACCTTACGCTGCCGGTGGCGGCGTCGGCTGGGCACGCGGCACGGGCGTGTGTCTTTCCACGTGACTGGCGGTCGCCCATTCGGCGAGGCGGGCGGGATTATTTTTGTAGGCGTTCTTCACGACGGTTTTCAAAGCATGCAAGGCGGTGGCGGCGTGGCGCACGGTATCATCCAATCCACCTGTGGCGTTGACTTGGACGCCCAGCGCATTGCCCTTGTCCGTGATGAAATTCTCAAAGGTGATGATGTCCGCATTGAGCTGGGTGATAAATGTCGCGGGCAGGCCGACGCTGATGAACGCGCCGGAAAACGCACCCGCATCGGCGGCAAAGGCGCGCGCGGCATTGAGTAAAGGTTGATCACCGTTGCTGTGCGGCATTTGAAATTTGCCGCCGATGGTCGTGTTCCCCAGCAGCACGAGCGAGTGCGCCGCGTTGGTGATGGTGATCATGTCATCGCGCAAATGCAGACGACAGGCATTTTTACCCAGGACGGCGCTGTGCGCTTGCTCGGTGCCGGAAACTTGATCGGCTCCCAGGTTGGCCGTGAGGGCCACGGCGGTGTGAATGAGGGCGAATTGTTGCCCGCCCAGACTGGCGACCGGAAAATCCGCCGCGTATTTGAACCCAAAGGCATCCGTAGTTTTGAAGGTAGCGATGAGACTGCTGATCTTCTGGTTCATATTTTGAATAAGTTTGGTTGGGGGTGATTCCGGGTGGAGGTGATAGGGCGATTATTCACAGATCGTCGTCCGGTTCAACCTATTTCAACGAGATAACATGAAAATGTTGAACCACGGATAAAGGCCTATGAACATTGGTTAAAATATCTTTCGGGTGGAACGCTTTGACGGACTACTCTAACTCGTTGCCCGAATGAATGTTACGTCGCCGCAAGTCGTCTGATCGTGGCCGCAAGTCGTCAAACAGCCGCCGCAACTGGGAAAACGTCCCCGCAAGTCGTCGGATGGCTCCCGCAGATCGTCGGACAGGCGTCGCAAGTCGTCAGATCGTCTCCGCAAGTGGCAAGATGGCCTCCGCAAATGGAAAAACTGTCCCGCAAACCGTCGGCACATGGTCGCGGATCGTCAGCACGCATTCACGGATCGACGGCGTCTCGCTCCACCGAGGATGAATGCGTCTCGAACATTTGTCCGCTTGACGGCCTGCGTTTTTCCAGCGCAAATAGACGTATGATCACTCGTCGAGATTTAATGGTGGCGGCAATTTCCGTTTCGCTCGCCGTCGCGGGCATTGCGTTTGCGGAATCCAACGGCAAACCGGTGATGCACTCGTGCGTCTTCAATTGGGCCGATCTCAAACCTAAACCAACTAAGGTCGGTGAGTCGCGGGCGGTATTCGATGCCCCGACGCCGGCGCTCGCCGAGTTCGAGTGTCATATCACCACGCTCAATCCGGGCGAAGCACCGCATCCCCCGCACCAACACGCGGCGGAGGAATTAATGATCATCAAGGAGGGCACGCTTGAGGCCTTGCAGGGTGACAAAACAAACATCGTCACGTCGGGCGGCATCATCTTTGAAGCGTCGAATGAATTGCACGGCCTGCGAAACATCGGCACGAATCCAGCGACGTATTATGTCTTCAAAATTGCGCCGCACGATTTGGGGAAATAATTCAGGTTGAATAATGAACTAGCCAGTTCAAACGAAAAGCTCCCACGCCTGAACCATTCGCCGCTTATTTTGAATCAGATTTACTTAACAATCACGCAGTCAATATTATATCTTCTTTCGACCGGTTGACAGTTTTCTAAAAAAAGCGCACAGTTGTGGCCATGGATGTCCTCTTTCTATCGCGACTTCAGTTCGGTTTGACGATCGGCTTCCACTATATTTATCCGCCGTTGAGCATCGGTCTCGGCCTCATGCTCGTGCTCATGGAAGGCGCGTGGCTCAAAACGAAAAACCCCGTGTATCACCAGATGGCGCGGTTTTGGACGAAGGTCTTTGCGCTCACGTTCGCGCTCGGCGTGGCGACGGGCATCGTGATGGAGTTCGAGTTTGGCACGAACTGGGCGACATATTCGCGTTTCGTCGGCGACGTATTCGGGAGCGCGCTCGCGGCGGAAGGCATCTTCGCTTTCTTCCTAGAATCCGGCTTTCTCGCCGTGCTGTTGTTCGGCTGGGATAAGGTGGGACGCAAAACGCATTTCTTCGCCACGTGCATGGTCTGCTTGGGCGCGCATTTCAGCGCGGTATGGATTGTGGTCGCCAATTCGTGGATGCAAACGCCCGCCGGTTATCACATCGTCGGCGAAGGGTTGCACGCGCGGGCCGAGGTCACCGATTTTTGGGCAATGGTCTTCAATCCGTCTTTCACCGAACGTTTATTTCACACGATTTGCGGTGCGTGGTCGGCGGGCGCCTTTCTCGTGGTGAGCGTGAGCGCGTGGTATTTATTGAAGAAAAAGCACGTCGATTTCGCTCGCCTGTCATTAAAGATCAGCCTCGTCGTGGCGTTGATCGCTTCGTTGCTGCAAGGTCTGAGCGGCCACATCAGCGCGCAAGGCGTGGCGAAAAATCAACCGGTGAAACTGGCCGCCTTCGAGGGGCTTTATGAAACGACCTCCAACGCGCCGCTCATGGTCATCGGTTGGGTGGATGAGAAAAATAGTAAAACGCACGGGATTGAGATTCCCTACCTATTGAGCTTTCTGGCGGATAATAACTTTCATTCGACCGTCGCGGGGTTGAATCAATTTCCGCCGCAAGATCGTCCGCCAGTGGCGTCGTCGTTCTTTTTCTTTCACGGCATGGTCGGCATCGGTTGCGCATTGATTGGCGTCTCGCTGCTCGGCTGTTTCTATGCCTGGAAAAAGAAATTGGTTGAGAAGCGTTGGCTGCTCTGGCTGCTCGTGTTCTCAGTGCTCGGCCCGGAACTGGCGAATCAACTCGGCTGGTTCGCCGCTGAAGTTGGCCGGCAGCCGTGGATCGTCTGGCATGAACTGCGCACGCCCCAAGGACTGTCCGCCGTGGTCAAAGCGAACGCCGTGCTCGCCTCGTTGATCCTGTTCACATTCATTTATTTCCTGTTGTTCGCCGTTTTCATCTATTTGTTGAACGATAAAATCCAGCACGGCCCGCACGAAGACGATTTGATTCCCTCAGGAAAACTGGCGTTGCCGGATGAACTCACGGAGCACAAAAACCATGACCTTTGACCTCAACACCATCTGGTTCATTCTCGTCGGCGTGCTGTTCACCGGCTACGCGATGCTCGACGGCTTCGATCTCGGCATCGGCGCGCTGCATCTGTTCACGAAGAAGGATGAGGAGCGTCGCGTCCTGCTCAACTCCATCGGCCCCGTGTGGGACGGCAACGAAGTATGGCTCGTCACCGCCGGCGGCGCGCTCTTCGCGGCGTTTCCGAATGTGTATGCGACCGTGTTCTCCGGCTTTTACCTCGCGTTTTATCTCTTGCTCGCGTCGCTGATCTTCCGCGCGGTGGCCATTGAGTTTCGCAGCAAGCAACCGATGTTCTGGTGGCGGCAAATGTGGGACATCGGTTTCGCCGGCGGCAGTATTTTATCAAGTCTGCTGCTGGGCGTAGCGCTCGGCAACATCGCGCAAGGCGTGCCGGTGGACGAACGCGGTGAATTTGCGGGAACATTTTTAGGTTTATTGCAACCGTATCCCCTGCTCGTCGGTATTACTACGGTCGCGTTGTTCATGATGCACGGGGCGATTTATGGCGTGATGAAAACCGAAGGTGAATTGCACGACAAAATACGTCGCTGGGCGATGAACGCGATCATCTTCTTCGTGATCTGCGCCGCCACCACGACAATGGCGACGTTGCTTTACATTCCCCACATCGCCGCGCGCGTGCGTGATAATCCGTGGCTGTTCAGTATCGTGCTGGCGAACATGTTGGCGATCGCAAACATCCCGCGCGAATTTCATCGCGGCAAAGATTGGCTGGCGTTCCTCTCCTCCTGCGCCACGATCATTACCTTGATGCTGCTATTCGGCCTGAACCAATATCCCTACATGGTTTACAGCCTGCCGAATCCGGAAAACAGTCTGACGATCCATAACGCCGCTTCCTCGTCGCGAACGTTGGAGACCATGCTCATCATCGCGGGCATCGGCGTGCCGATTGTCATCGCCTATACCGTGTGCATCTACTGGATTTTCCGCGGGAAAGTGAAGATCGACCGGATGAGCTATTGAATAGATTGGAGTGGAAGACAATATAAGCTTCCGCGCAATTTTGAGGCGCGGTTAGATTTACGACGTCATGGAGTGCGGTGGGAAGCGCAGCGCCACACCGCTTTCGCGCAACTTATGATGTCTTTATTCGTTTGACCGTCTTACGTCCGAAAGCGGTGTCGTCGCTTTGCTTTGCCACCGCACTCCATGACGCTTTCGGTTTATCATCAACCACGGTGTTCCTTGTGTGTCTTTTGAAATTCAATAGGGTCTTGTCATTCTCGCTTGAACCCGTCAGTTTTAGTTTATGCCTGCAGACAAAATCCCGTGGCCGCACGCACCGGAACATCATCTGGCAATGCACGGGACTTATTTTGTCACCGCCAGCAGCTACCTCCATCAGCATCATTTCAAAAGCAAAGAGCGGCTGGCTGTTTTGCATCGCGGATTATTAAAAGTGGCGGCAGATTTTGGCTGGCAACTTGAAGCTTGGCAGTCTTTTCTAATCATTATCATTTTATCGGCCATTCGCCAATTGACGCCGATACGGCGGAAAGTTTGTCGCGCATGATCGGCGTTCTGCACGAGAAAACTGCCAAATGGATCAATCGGATTGAGGCCGCGCCGAAGCGTAAAATTTGGCATAACTACCGCGAGACCAGACTTACTTACGAAAAATCTTATTTGGCGCGATTAAATTATGTCCATCAAAACCCGGTGAAACACGGTCTTGTGCTGGTAGCGAATCAGTATCCTTGGGGTTCCGCTCGTTGGTTTGAAAGAACCGCCACACCGGCTCAAATCAAAACCATTTACCGCTTTAAGACCGGACAACTAAACGTGCCAGATGAGTTTGAGGTATCGCCAGAATGGTGACGTCATGGCGTGCGGTGGCAAAGCAAAGCGACGACACCGCTTTCGGACGTAAGAGGGTCAAACGAATAAGAACATCACAGGTTACGCGAAAGCGGCGTGGCGCTGCGCTTCCCGCCGCACTCCATGACGCTTTCGGATTATAGTTTGCCTCAAACTTGTTCGGTAGCGTCTTGCTGCGCGTTGCCGCTCTACCCCAAAATATTATTCCACTCGCGCTTCGCCCTTGCCCTTGACGACTTCGCCGATGATCCACGCTTTGTGTTTCTGCGTTTTGATGAATTTCAGAACGTCATTCGCCTTATCAGCGGACACAACGCTTACCATGCCGATGCCCATGTTGAAGACCTGATACAATTCGTCGTCCGGCACGCCGCTCTTCGTTTCGATGATTTTGAAGATCGGCAACATGTCCCAAGAACCTTTTTTGATGACGACGTCGAGCGCCTTCGGCAATACGCGCGGAATGTTGTCCACAAAACCGCCGCCGGTGATGTGGGCAAACGCACGCACCAGATCCGATTTTCCATTAAATTTCTTCAACAGCTTTTGCACCAACGGACCGTAGCTGACGTGTTCTTTCAGTAATTCCTGGCCGATCGACTGCTTCAATCCGGGCACGCGGCTGGAAGGTTTATAGCCGAGTTGTTCGAAGAAAATTTTGCGTCCGAGCGAATAACCATTCGTATGCAGGCCGCTGGATTCGATGCCGATCACCACGTCGCCGCGCTTGATGGTCTTCTGACCGTTGAGCATCTTGGATTTTTCCACCACGCCGACGATCGTGCCGCTCACGTCATATTCGCCCGGCTGATAAAAACCCGGCATCTGCGCCGTTTCGCCGCCGATGAGGGCGCAATTATTCTCCGAACATGCGCGGGCAAAACCTTTGATGATGTCGGTGAAAACATGCGGCTCCAATTTGCCGGTGCCAAGATAATCGAGGAAAAACAACGGTTCCGCGCCAAGCACCGCGATGTCGTTCACACAATGATTTACGAGATCCGCACCGATGGTATCGTGCTGGTCCAGCGTGAAAGCAATTTTGAGTTTGGTGCCAACGCCGTCAACGGACGACACGAGGATCGGCTCGCTATATTTTTTGACATCGAGCGCGAACAAGCCGCCGAAGCCGCCGACCTTGCCGAGGACTTCGCGGCGATGTGTGGCGGCGAGCAATTGCGGCAGCGTGGCTTTGACTTTATTTCCGAGATCAATATCAACGCCGGCGGCGGCGTAAGCTTTTTGCTTTTTCATGTGCCGGAGATTAAACCTGTAAACGGCAGAACGGGCGAGAAAATTTCGCAAGCCGACGGAACGTCGATCTCTCGATCAGCAAGCCATTGAAAAATGATCTTCGAGCCGATCAGAAGATCCGTGCTCTAACTTCTTTCCTTGGTTCCTTCGTTATAAAAACCCGCCCCGGCCCCCCGCCGCAAGTTCAGGCCAATGTTTAGCAACCCACCGACAGTGGACATCGGTAAAAACCGTTATCCTCCCTTTCCTATCGTTGCGAATTGAAGCTTTTTTATTTTTTACGATTGAGGCATTTTATTTGTTTCGAGCGACGGCTTTTACTATGAACAAGTTTTTCATTTGGGGCGGACGGATTTTATTAGTGCTAGCGGCGGCGGCGATTGTCGCTTTGCTCGTGTGGCAGGGCGTCACCGCGCAAGGTTCGCCCGATCCGACGGTGCCAAATACCAGTCGCTCGGTGGCGATCATGGACATTGCCGTGCTCGTGTTCCGCGAAGGTTTGGAGTGCATCCTCGTGCTCACGGCGATCACGGCGAGCATGACGGGCACGAACCAAACGCATCGCCGCCCCATCGCGGTCGGCGCGGGCGTCGCGTTCATCGCCACGTTGATCACGTGGTTCATCGCGGCGGGCATCACGAAAAGTTTATTGGATAGCAACAGCGTTTCGGCCCTGAATCTGCAGGCGGCAACCGGCTTGCTCGCGGTGATCGTTTTGTTGATCGTGATGAACTGGTTCTTCCACAAAATTTATTGGGGCGGCTGGATGTCCATGCACAATCGCAAACGGAAGGCGCTTTTGACGGGCGCGACGGCGACGGAAATTTCCCACGCAAAATTATTGTGGGGACTCGGTCTGCTCGGTTTCGCGTCGCTCTACCGCGAAGGCTTTGAAGTCGTGCTGTTCCTGCAAACGTATTATCTGAAAATGGGCGGCGAAATTGTTTTGGCGGGCGCGGCGTTGGGTTTGTTCTTCTCGAGCATCGTCGCGGTGCTGACTTTTATCGCGCATCAAAAATTACCTTACCGCAAAATGTTGGTGCTGACCGGTATTTTGCTCGGCGTCGTGCTCTTGGTGATGGTGGGCGAACAGGCGCAGGAAATGCAACTCGCGCACTGGATTTCCACGACGCCGATCCATCGTTTGGAAAACGTGATTCCAGCGTGGGCTGGCTTATGGTTCTCGGTTTTCCCGACGGTGGAAACGTTGCTCGCGCAATTGATCGCGGCGGTGATCGTCATCGGATCCTATTACGCGACGCACTTTTTTAAATCATCGGGGAATGCCAAAGCGGAGCCGGATCTGACGGCGTAAGCGGCGTCAGAACAATGCCCCTGCGCGCGTCTCGTGGTTGATCAAAACGCCTTCGTCGCGATGTCGCGCCGGAATTGCGCGCCTTCGAAATGAATTTTTTCCACCGCGGCATAAGCGGCGGCTTGCGCGATCTTCAAATCTTTACCCAAAGCCGTCACGCCCAAAACGCGTCCGCCATTGGTAACGATTTCACCGCCGCTGAGCGCCGTGCCCGCGTGAAAAACTTTGACGTCCGGCAATTTTGCGGCGTCGGTCAAACCGTGGATCGGTTTACCTTTCGCGTAATTTCCCGGATAACCGCCGCTGGCCATCACGACGCACACGCTCGCCGCCGGTTTCCATTTTAGTTCGATTTTGTCCAATGTGCCGCTGACGCTAGCGTCGAGCAATTCGACCAGATCATTTTCCAAACGCGTCAGATAAACCTGCGTCTCCGGATCGCCAAAACGCGCGTTGAATTCGATCACTTTTGGGCCGGTTTTTGTGAGCATGATACCGGGATACAACAGGCCTCGATAATCAATGCCTTCCGCCGCGCAACCGCGCATGAACGGTTCGAGTATTTTTTGCGCCGCCGCCGCGAGTTCTGCGTCCGTCAAAAACGGCGTGGGCGAATATGTGCCCATCCCGCCGGTGTTCAAACCGAGATCCCCATCAAATGCGCGTTTGTGATCTTGCGAAGTCGGAAATATTTTTGCGGTTTTGCCATCGCACAAGGCGTGCATGGAAACTTCAACGCCTTCGAGCAATTCCTGGATAACGACGCTCGCGCCAGCCGCGCCAAACGCTTTGCCGACCATGATTTCATCCACCGCGCGTTCGGCTTCGGCCAAATTAGTGCAAATCAAAACACCTTTGCCGAGCGCGAGGCCATCGGCTTTCACCACACATTTGCCGCCGAGCGTGACGGTGAATTTTTTGGCGGCGGGCGCGGCGGAAAACGTTTCGCCGGCAGCGGTCGGGATGCCGTATTTCTCCATGAATTTTTGCGAGAAAACTTTGGACGCTTCGAACTGCGCGGCCTTTTGGTTCACGCCCCAAATGCGCAAACCGTTTTGCTGAAATAAATCCACGATTCCAAGCGCGAGCGGATTGTCCGGGCCGACGACGGTGAGGTCAACTTTCTGCGCCTGCGCAAACGCCAGCAGTTTCGGCAAATCTTCCGCGCCGATGGGCACGCATTCGACCAACGTCGAATTTTTCGCGAGACGTTCCTGCGCGATGCCCGCGTTGCCGGGCGCGCACCACATTTGCGTGGCGTGCGGCGATTGCGCGAGTTTCCAAACGAGGGCGTGTTCACGTCCGCCCGAACCGATGACTAAAATTTTCATGAATACGCCCGCAGATTACGCGGATTGAAAATTAAAAAAAGATTTTTAACCACGGATACTCGGGGACGTTGAACGCCGGGAGCTTGCCTTCAACTTCCGCGATACGTCGAATAGCTCCACGGCGAACAGAGCAACGGAACGTGATAACTCGCGCCCGCATCGGCGATGCCAAACCGCACGGGCACTTGATCGAGGAAACGAATTTTCGGCAACGTCGGCCATTTCGCGGCAAAATAATCGCCGACGAAAAAAATGATTTCGTAGTGGCCCGACTTCATTTCATCCACCGAAAGCAACGGCGTTTCCGTGCGGCCATCGGCATTGGTTTTAACGGTGATAACGAGCGCGCGGTCTTCGCCGTCGAGCGACCACAGTTCAATTTTCATTCCGTGCGCCGGGCAACCGTGCGCCGTATCCAAAACGTGCGTGCTCAATTTAGCGGGCATAATCAGGTGGACAGTAAATCGCGCAGGCGCAGTTCCGCAATCTTGAAAATTTCCACCAACGCCGTCACGATCTCTGATTCACGTGAGTTTTTCAGGCGCAACTCGAAACCTTTCAGAATCGCTTCCTTCTTATTCAACCGCGCGCAGATGACGAAGGGGAAACCAAACTTCTCTTGGTAGGCCGCGTTTTGAGTTTGGAACAATTGGATTTCTTCCGATGAAAGCTGGCTCAAGCCGGCACTTGCCTGTTCGTTCGTGGAAGCGGATGTGAGCGTTCCAGCCAACGCCGCCCGGCCGACTAAATCGGGATGCGCCCGGATTAACGCAAGTTGTTTGGCTTCGCCGGAAGCGTTCACCGTTTCACACAGTGCGCGGTAAAGATTTTCGAAATCAACGAATGGTTTTTGCGACCACGTCATTTCTGCGATCCACGGGGAATGTTCGAACACCGGGCCGATGAGCTGGACAAAGCCGGTTTGATCCCGTCCGTTCAACACTGCGAGGGTGATTTTTTCGGCCATGCGTTTTTTAGCGTGTCATCCTTATTTGAGTCTTTAAGATAGGCTTTCAAAAGAGGAAAGCGACATGAAACTGATCCAGCATCAATACGGCAAGGCGCACATTCGCGTCCTGAAAGTCACCCGCAATGGCGCGCAACATTCACTGAAGGAACTCGACGTTTCCGTTGCGCTGCAAGGCAATTTTGATGCGTCCTATACGAAGTCCGACAACCAACTCGTCGTCGCGACGGACTCGATGAAAAACACCGTCAACATTTTCGCCAAGAAAAAGTTGGGCACGGAAAACGAAGAGTTCGGCCTCGCACTCGGGCAACATTTTCTCAAAACCTATCCGCACATCAGCCGCGTGGAAATCGGTTTGAGCGAACATTGTTGGGAACGGATTTCCGTCGGCGGCAAACCGCATGCGCATTCGTTTGCGGAAAAAAGCGCGGCCAAACCGTTTGCGAAAATCACCTGCACGCGCACGGAAAATGTCGTTGAATCCGGCATCGAAGATTTATTGATCTTAAAATCCACCGGTTCGAGCTTTGAAAAGTTTTTGCGCGATGAGTTCACAACCTTGCCGGAAATGGGCGACCGGATTTTTGCCACCAAGTTGAAAGCGACTTGGACGTTTACGAAAAAGCCGAAAAGTTATTCCGCGACCAACGCGAAAATTTTGGCGGCGATGTTGTCTACCTTCGCGAAAAACTTCAGTCCATCCGTGCAAGTGACCTTGTTTCAAATGGGTGAGGCGGCATTGAAAGCCGCGCCGGAGACTTCAAAAATTCAGCTGGAGATGCCGAACAAGCATTGTTTATTGATCAACCTCGCGCCGTTCGGTTTGGAAAATAAGAACGAACTCTTCGTGCCAACGGACGAGCCGCACGGCCAAATCGAAGGCACCGTGGCACGCTGAGCCATCAAATAGCAACATACCGTTAACAAAGAGCAAGTGACCAGAAGCGGATAAAACTTCTTTTCGCCAGACTCCCGGGCATGAAAAGAAACGGGAAATCCGGGTTCACTTTAATCGAATTATTGGTCGTCATCGCCATCATCGCCATTTTGGCGGCGATGCTTTTGCCCGCGCTGGGCAAGGCCAAGCAAAAAGCTTACGGCGCGGCCTGCATCAGTAATCTACGGCAATGGGGTCTGGCCATGACCTTGTATCTGGACGATGATCGGAATATTTTTCCGCTGCCGAAAATTGCCACGGCCACCCCGGGTTCAGCGGGTTACAATGAAAACACGCCGGGCTGGAGCAATTTCAATGATTTTCACAATGCGGGTCAGGGCGACAGCGCATGGTTTAACGCATTACCACCGTATATCGGGGCGAAGCCACTGTGGCAGATCGCGAACGATACGACGAGCGCGAATTTTGTGAGCGGCAAAAAGATTTTTGATTGCCCGGCGGTGACCCAAGCCTCCGAAACCAGCGATCCGAACCGGGTTGTTTTTAATTACGGCATGAATCCCAAGGGCAACACCGGCCTCCCCGCAAATATCGGTTATGGCACCAATTTCACCTCGGTGATGGTGCGAAATCCGTCCGCCTTTGTTTTCATGGGTGACGGCCGGGCACGCACAACCGATCTGCCCTATTACGGTAGCGATCCGACCAAGGAAGTCGGCGTCCAACATTGCTGGTGCCAGCAATTTTCCGCGCGACATAATACCGGCGGCGACCTCACTTTTTCCGATGGCCATGCCGCTCACGTTAAATACAGTTACGTCTGCGCCAACAGCGGAACCAAACCCGTAGATCCGGGCGTTTCTGACATCAATTGGGCCTACAACGGCGCGAAGATCCAATAACGTCCGAAAACCCTACCGCAAGTCACCGCTAATGAATAGCAATTCACCGGAAGCGGTGTTTTTGCGGCTTATTTATCTTTATCAAAATGAAACGCATTCTTTTTGCCGGTTGTATCTTGGCCACAGCGCTTTTTTCCGCCCATGCGGACGCGCCGGCAGATAATTCCCAATCGCTGCTCGTCGTTAAAAAATATCTCACGGATAACCTCCAGAAAATGGACGCCGCCACGCACGACTTCGTCACGAATGCCGCGGCTTATCAGGCGATTATTGATGATGCCAAAGGTGATTACGATCTCGCCGCCAGCGAACACGGCGTGGAACTCGGCGAACTTGTGAAAAAAATGCAGGGCGATTTCGGCCGGTATCATAACCACGGTTACGAAACGATCGAAGGCATTGTCGCTGGCACGAAGAAAATGGTTTGGTTCGACAATTATCTCGACGGCGGCGTGCCGGCGAACGAAGCCTCGACGGATTCACCGGAATCACCGCTCGTGCTCAAAGCGCGCGACGGCACGATGATCAGCAATCACAACGGCAATCTTTTTCATTACGTCGTCGAGCCGACGTTGTGGGGCACGCGCACGGCGTTCTTGAAAAAATTAAGCCCCGACGCGCAGGCGAAATTGAAGGCGCAATACGAAGCCATGTTGAAAACCAAATTGAACGCCGGTCCAGTTGCCCTGCCCCGCGCCGACATTTTGGCCGCCGCCGCGATTGATTGCGCCGCAAAAATGGATTTGCTCGTGCAAGTCGCCAACGAGTGGCAACCGACGACGGGCGAAGTCATCGGCGCGCTCGTCTGGATGACGCCGACGCTCAACGGTTATTTTGATGACTGGCGCGATTCGCGTTACAATCCCGTTGCGACCGGCCATTACGTGGCCGAAAGCCGTGTGCTCGATATGCGCGGCATCATGTATAGTTTGAAAATCGCCAACGACGCGATCGTCCCGCAGCTGCAATCGAAAAACCCCGGCCTCGCCGAACAGTTGACCTACGAATATAACAACATCATTTCCTTCATTGACCGCGTGGAACAACGCGATGCGAAGAGCGGCTACAAGATGAGCATTCCCGCGATCGAAGAATTGGCCGAACAAGCCAAGACGATGACGGATCAATTGCAGCCGCAGCTGCGTCAGATGGCGGCGATTTTGGGCGCGGAAATTCCGGAAAAACCCACCCTCGGAAGCATTGAAGTGCCGGTGCAGAAATAATTTTTCCCGACGCATCCAGATGAAATTCGGTTTCTCAAAATATTCTTCAAGTAGTGGGACCGGCCTCCAGCCGGTTTTACTTCCTGAAAAGTCGATCGCATTCGGACAGGCAGGATGCCTGTCCCACTACTTTACTCGAATTTCAAAAAATATTATTTGCTCCGCATTGCTGGCGGCGACATTCGCGTTGCCGACCATTTCCCGCGCGACCTTGAGCGATGATTTTCACGGCGTTCAAACGAAGTTGAACGATGCGTTGCTCGATGTGTATTCGGGTGATACGACAACCAATTTACCCGCGCAAATTTCCGCGAGCTTCGCCACGCTAAAACCTTACATCGAAGGTTACGCGGTCGCGGACGCCGACCAAATTCTCAACGCGCCGATACCGGCGGAACTTTCCGCCGCAGGCCAGATCGGCGTTGCGCGCGGACGCTTGCAGCACGTCGCGGCGCTGGCGATGTTGCAATGCCAGAAGTCGGGGAATTTTTCCGGCGCGCAACAATGGCGCGCCCTGATCACGCTGCCGCAATTCGCCAACGGCGTAGACAGCGCGATGTTGTTGCAGAATCCCGAAGTCGCCCGCAAGCCGGAAGTCGGCGCGACGCTCGCCAAGGAATACCTGGAATGGGAAACGATGCGCGTCCGGCAGTTGCTCGATTTTTTACAACAGCAAGTTGCCATCAAAGCCGAGGATCAAAATGTCATCAACGCGAACGAAAATGAAATTCGCACGCTCGCCACGTTCCCGAACGAATTGGTGCAAAGCGCCGGTTTAACGAATCATTTGACGACGGTGACTTCGACGGTGGCGTGGAATGATGCCGCTGATCAAACCAATAAAATCGCAGCGGTCACCGCGTGGCGCGACCAGGTGGAAGCCGGTTTGCCCAATCTTTTGACCGCGGCGGATATTGGCCGGATGCAACGCCTGCTCGCGCGCTGTGTGAAATTGATCCCCCGCGAATATTCGCACGGCGTCGCCAACGGTAAATTACTTATCGCGCTGGAATATCGCGAGGCCATGCAGTTCACCGAGCAATCGCAAACGCTCGTCAACCAGCTGGCGCCGGTTTGGAAACAGGAACAACCGGAAATTTATGCGCAGTATCGTCCGCCCTTGACCGAGAAACTTTCCGGCCTGCAAAACCTGCTCGTCAATTTTGCGGCGCAGGATGATTTGGATAATCAAAGCAAAGAAATTTCCGCGATCCTCGAGGATAAATTCAAGATCACTGCGCGCCGCGCCGGCGACAGCGGCGACGTGATTGACGAAACCGTTTTGGAAGTGCGCGCCGCGCTCGGCGGTTCGCTGGCCGCCGCGCAAAACGATCAATGGGAATCCGCCGAATCTCAACGCATGGACGCTTATACGGCGTTCGACACGGAAATTGAAGCGCGCGTTTTGCCCCGCGATCCTGATTTGGCGATGAAGGCCGAACGCAGTTTTCTGGCCGGTGACGGTTCGGAACTCGGCATCAAAGCGTTGCTCGACCGGCATGCGCCGATGGATCAACTCGAAGCCGCTTACGCCCGCACCTTGGGGCTGCTCACGCAAAGCACGGAGCTGTTGAAAGTCGCCGTTGAGCCGACCACGATTGGTTTCACTGCGTTCACGATTGTGGCGCGCGAAGGCTTGGAAGCGATCATCATTCTCGCCGCGCTCATGGCCGGTTTGCGCGGCGCAGAATATGCGTCCACCCGCAAAGGCATCGCCGGCGGCGCGTGGATGGGATTGGTCGTCACGGCCATCACCTTCTGGCTTTCGCGCACGATCATTCATTCCCTCACGCGCTTTGGCGAAAAACTAGAAGCCGTCGTTTCCGTGCTCGCCGTGATTATTTTATTCATCGTCACGAACTGGGTTTTTCATCGGGTGTATTGGGTCGGCTGGAATTCCAAATTGCGTTCGCTTTCAAAATCCGCGCAGGACGTTTCCTCGACGCGCTGGGAATGGCTGGCACTTTTGGGCGTCGGTTTTCTCACCGTCTATCGCGAAGGTTTTGAAATGGCGCTGTTCCTGCAATCGCTCTTGCTCGAAGGCAGCAAATCCGCCGTGTTCCTCGGCAGCGGCGTCGCGGTTTTATTTTTGATCGCCATCGGCATGTTGACGTTCCGTTACGGCGTGAAACTGCCCTATCGTAAGCTCATGGTGCTGACCGGACTGCTAGTCGTTTCCATCATGGTCACGTTCATGGGCTCGACGGTGCGCCTGTTCCAAACCGTCAATTGGATGCCGATTCATCCGGTCTATTCGTTGCATCTGCCGAACTGGACGGGACTCTGGCTCGGCCTTTATCCGAGTTGGGAAGGACTTCTGATTCCACCGCTCGCGCTGGTTTATGTCGGCGGCATGTGGTTGTTCAATAAATTGCGTTCGCGCAGGGTATAAAAAGAAGCTCCCGCGACGAATCCAGCAATTTCACAGGCTTAAACTCAATTATTTCGGGATCAGAAAAAATTTATTTACGCACGTTTTATGCTCAAAAAAAGAAACCTGTTCGCGGCCATTTTTGTCAATCTAGTGTTGGCGAAAACCGCCACCGCTGCCACCGCGCCGACTTACGTTCCCGGTCCGTCGTCAGGAAAAATTTCCGGCGCGCCCGGTCAGACATTCGTCGCGCCTACGCCCATCCTCAGTGATTCTTCCACGAACGCAACGGGGCAAGATTACAATCCGGCCAACGACAATCCCGGACTTTACACCGGTTTGCCGACGCAGATGCCGGAAGGTTTGATGCAAGCGCCGGAAAGTTTTTGGAAGCGCGATACCATGTTCGGCGACGTGTTTGGTTGGCGCAATCAAGTCAGCAATTACGGCCTCGAATTTAATCCCGTTTACACCGGCGAAGTTTTCGGCAACACCAGCGGCGGTTTCAAGCAAGGCACCGTTTATGACCACAGCTTGAATCTGCCGGTCACGATCTACACGGATAAGATCGCGAACTGGTGGGAAGGCGGCACGATCCACGCGAACGCACTTTGGATAGCCGGACGTTCGCTTTCGACAGACAAAGTCGGTGACATCAGCGGGATCAGCAATATCTCGGGTTACGATACGATCCGCTTGCAGGAGTTCTGGTATCAACAAACATTTTGGTCCATGCGCGCGTCGTTGAAGGTTGGCCTCATCGCGGCCGATTCGGAATTTTTCACGTCCGACACCGCCTCGCTGTTCATCAACGGCACGTTTGGAGCCTTCACGCTCGTCGTCGCCAATTTGCCGGATCCACCGGTTTACCCGATGGCCGCGCCGGCCGCCCGTTTTTTGATCCAGCCGATTCCGCAATTTTATTTTCAATCCGGCATTTACGCCGGCTCAACCGGCGATCAGGATGTGAATCGCAGTGGCGTCAATTTCCATCTCAACGGCAGCGACGGCGCCCTCATTTTTTCCGAAATCGGCTGGCTCGTGAACCAAGCCGCGGGCGATCGCGGCCTCGTCGGCACTTACAAACTCGGCTCGTTCGTGCACACCGCTGATTTTTCCAATTTCACCACGGGCGCAAACGAAGGCTCGGACTACGGTATTTACGCCGTGGCCGACCAGGAAATTTACAAACGCGGCGGCAAAGTCATTTCGTTTTTCACCCGCGGTGGTTATGCCCCGGCGAACGTGAATACGATTAATTGGTATCTCGATGCGGGCGTAAATTTCTCCGGCTTCATTCCCGGACGCTTGCTCGATACCGCCGGCCTCGCCATTGCGCGCTCATCGTTCAGCCACGATTTCAGCGACGCGCAAGTCGCGAGCGGCTCGAATCCGTTCGACGCCGAAACCGTCATCGAAGCGACTTACAAAATCCAAGTCTCGCCGTGGTGGACGATCCAGCCGGATTTCCAATACATCTTTAATCCGAGCGGCGAAAAAGGTTCGCACGACGCGACCATTCTCGGGGTGCGCACCTCGGTTGCGTTTTGAGGTAAAAATAAAACCCCGCAGAAATAAATCTGCGGGGTTTGACAAAAGTTCAACCAGAAATCAGGCGTTATCGCCAATCGCTTCAACCGGGCAGCCTTCTTTGGCTTCTTTGCAACGCGCTTCTTCATCGGGCGTTGTGGGTTGCTTATAAACGAGGGAGTAACCGCCATCGTCATTGCGCTTAAAATTGTCCGGCGCGGTTTCGCGGCACAAATCGCAGTCAATGCACTGGTTGTCCACGTAGTATTTGCCGACAATGTTTTCGGGATATTTGTTTGCTACATCAGCCATAAAATTAATTAAATTGGATGGCGAATATGCCTCCCGTCACCAAAGATGGCAAGTCCGATTTGCACCGGTTTATCGCCGAGGACCGTAAATGATCGTAGCTAAAGCCTCTAAACAACAACTTTCACGAGGGGCTCGCGCCTCAGGCAGCACTGAAAGATTGAAACTAAATCACCGTTAGCCAACGCCGTTTTGCCCTTTCCAGCCAAACAATCTTTATTTTGCATCCAACAAAAAACTGTTCACTTTCTCTAACTGAGCCTCATTGCCCAAGACCAAAACCTGATCGCCTTCGAGCAATTCATCGTTCGCGCCGGGATTTACCAGATTCGTTCCGTTGCGCTCAATGGCCACAATGCTTGCGCCAGTCTGCGTGCGAAGTTCCAACTCGTGCAGAAATTTCCCTTTGGCAAACGACGTCGCGGTGATGGCGAACGTTTGCAAGCGCGCGTCTTTCAAAAGATTTTTTAAGGGCGTCGGCGTTTCCGTTTCACGCGGCGCGGGCGGCTGCGCGAGGGTTGCTTGAATGGCAACTTGCGCTTTGGAATAAACTTTTACAAATGACCGCCAGAGCAAAAAAGTCAGGCCGGCAAGAATGATCAATAGCGCAATCAAAATTTCGCCCGACGGCAATAGCGGCGCGCTCAGGAAAAAAATCAGCAAGCCCATGCCGATCGCACCCGCCAGCGGAACGGTCGTGGAGATGACGGCTTTGATTTCTTTGGCGCGCGCTTCGGAGGCGAGTTTTTGGACGCGCAGTTCAGCGAGTAACATTCCCAGTGCTTCCAGTTTGCGATAAATGGCGATGAGCAACGGTAACGTTAGGAACATTGCGGCGAACCAAATCAGGGCATCAAGGGCAACTTTACCCAAGTGAAATTGGCCGAGCCACGCGGGATGTTGGCGGGAAATAAAAACGGCCACGATGAAAACGCCGGCAACCAGCGCGATGTTCAGCGTGATTTGCAGCGACCATTTGCGGATCAGTTGCGTGGCGAAGCTGGGTTTGACTTCGCTTTTTTGTCCGAGCCAATGGGTGTAGAGTTTTAGCGAATTGGCCAGTGAACGTGGCGCCGTGCGGTTGGCGAAATTCACACAACTATCCGAACTTTTGATGAGATACGGCGTGAGGAGCGTGGTCAGCGCGGAAACCGTCACGGCGATGGGATAAAGAAATTTGCTGGTGACGTTGAGGTTGAGACCGAGGGCGGCGATAATGAAGGAAAATTCGCCGATCTGCGCCAAGCCCATGCCGACGCGCAAAGAAGTGCGGGTGTCGTTCCCCGCGATAAAGGTTCCGAACGAACAGGTCACCACTTTTCCCACTACGACGGCAACTGTAATGACGGCGATCGGCAACCAATATTGAATGAGTAATGCCGGGTCAATCAACATGCCGATGGTGACGAAGAAGACCGCGCTGAACATATCCCGCACGGGTTCGATGAGATGTTCGATCTGGTGGATTTCACGCGATTCGGCGACGACGGCGCCGATGATGAACGCACCGAGCGCGACGCTGTAATGCAATTTTTCCGCGAGCAGCGAAAAGCCGAAACAGAGTCCCAGCACGGTGATCAAAAGCATTTCGTTACTTTTGAATTTAGCCACGTAACCGATCAGTCGCGGCACGAAAAGCAGACCGAGCACGAGCGCGGCAACGAGAAAAACTCCGAGCCGACTGACCGTGCTGACGACTTCGCCGACTTGCAGGGATCCGGTCATCGCAATGCCAGACAACAACGCGATGATGGCGATGGCCAAAATATCTTCGACGATGAGGATGCCAAAAATGAGTTCGGCGAAACGTTCCTTACTTTTGCCCAATTCCGCCAAGGCTTTAACGATGATCGTGGTCGAAGAAATCGAAAGCATCGCGCCGAGAAAAATACTATCCATCGGGCTCCAACCAAACCAGCGTCCGATTTGGTAACCAATCCCGAGCATCAGCAGAATTTCCAACGCCGCCGCAATGAAGGCCGTTGCCCCGACACGTTTTAATTTTCCGAGGCTGAATTCTAAGCCGAGCGAAAACATGAGCAGAATGATGCCCATGCCGGACAGCGATTGGATCGTGGTCTCATCCTTGATCAACATGTAAGGCGGCGTGTGCGGCCCGATGATCAACCCGGCGATGATATAGCCCAGCACCACCGGTTGTTTAAGCCGGTGAAAGATGATGGTGACCAATCCGGCCACGATCATTACGACCGCGAGGTCTTGTAAAAAAGGTGAATCGTGCATGAAAGAGCTAATCCCGCACGCATCTTCGCAAATTGAAAGCCGTCAAGTAAAGCGGCGCGATAAAGTTTTTTTGAAAATGCCGATGCTGACAAGCGCGTTGGCATTGTGCATGATTCGCTGTGAATGAAGCGTCATTCCGATCAAACTGTCATGCAGCGCATCGAGGAGCTGGCCAAAATCACCGACGAACCGGGTCGCCTCACGCGCACGTTCGGCTCGCCGGCCATGCAGCGGGCCAATGAGTTGGTTGCCAGCTGGATGTGTGAAGCTGGCATGAAAACGCGCGTGGATGCCATCGGAAATCTCATCGGTCATTACGCCGGAGAAAAAGCCGACGCGAAAATTTTACTGTTCGGTTCGCACTTGGATACCGTTCGCAACGCCGGAAAATTCGACGGGCCGCTCGGTGTCATTCTCGCGATCGCGTGCGTTGTGGAATTGCACCGCCAGAAAATCCAATTGCCGTTTGCCATTGAAGTCATTGGTTTTGCGGATGAAGAAGGTGTGCGCTACCAAAGCACGTATCTCGGCAGCAAAGTTCTCGCTGGCAGCTTTGACGCAAAGGATTTAAAACGTAAAGACGCGGACGGAATTTCTCTGGCCGATGCGATTAAAAATTTCAGCGGCGATCCGGCGAAATTAAAATCCGCGCGACTAAATCCTAAAAATTTGCTCGGCTACATCGAGGCGCACATTGAGCAAGGCCCGGTATTGGAGAAAAATAATCTCGCCGTCGGAATCGTTACCGCCATTGCCGGTCAAACCCGTGCCCGCATCACGTTCACCGGTCATGCCGGTCACGCGGGCACGACGCCGATGAATTTACGTCAGGACGCACTGTGCGCGGCGGCTGAATTTATTTTGGCAGTCGAAAATCTGGCACGTAAAACCACCGGCCTGGTCGCCACGGTTGGACAAGTCAAAGTTGAGCCGGGCGCGAGCAATGTCATTCCCGGCGAAGTGAATTTGACGCTTGATCTGCGCCACGCAAAAGATTCCATCCGCCAAGCGGCACATAAAAAACTGAAACTGATCGGGTCGCAAATTACTCGGCGGCGCAAATTAAAATTTGCGAACGAAGTGGTCCACGAAACAAGGGCGGTGGTGTGTTCAGAAAAACTATCCGCGCAGCTTGCGACCGCCGTGAAGCAGCAGCTAAAAAAAGTTTTGCACTTGCCGAGCGGCGCGGGTCACGATGCCGCCGTGATGGGCAAAATCACCCCCGCCGCGATGTTGTTTATTCGCTGTAAAAACGGCCTTAGTCATCATCCTGATGAGCTGGCGTCGCTCGCAGATGTCGGCGTTGCGTTGGATGTGTTGAACGACTTCATTTTGCAACTGGCGAAAACACATGAGTAAGTTCGATCTCATCATCCGCCACGGAACAATCGTCACGCACGAAACGGAGTGCGTGGCGGACATTGGCGTAGCGGATGGAAAAATTGTTATCCTCGAAACGAATTTATCCGGCCCGGCGCACTCTGAAATCAACGCCACCGGACTGCATATTTTTTCAGGAGTGATTGACGCCCACGTTCATTTCAACGAACCAGGCCGCACTGATTGGGAAGGCATTGAAACCGGTTCCCGTGCGCTAGCCGCCGGTGGTGGCACAATGTTCTTTGACATGCCGCTCAACGCGCATCCACCGACGTGCGATGCGGAAAGCTTCGATTTGAAACTTGCCGCGGCGCAGAAAAATTCGCTGACGGACTTTGCGTTCTGGGGCGGACTCGTGCCGGGCAATCTTGATAAATTGGTGAAGTTAGCTGAATGCGGCGTCATTGGTTTCAAGGCGTTCATGTCAAACAGCGGCATCGAAGATTTTTCATGTGTGGACGATCAGACATTACGCGCCGGCATGAAGATTGCCGCCAAATTAAAATTGCCGGTCGCGGTCCACGCCGAGAGCGAAACGCTGACGAGTAAGCTGGCGCAGGAGAAAATGGCCGTCGGGAAAACTTCCATCCGCGATTATTTGGATTCGCGTCCGATTGCGGCGGAACTGGAGGCGATTCGCCGCGCAATTGATTTCGCGGGCGAAACTGGTTGTGCATTGCACGTCGTCCACGTCAGCAGCGGCGAAGGTGTGGCGCTGATTGCCGAGGCCAAGAAAGAAGGTGTGGATGTATCCTGTGAAACCTGTCCGCACTATCTGGTTTTGACCGAAGCTGATGTGGAAAAACTAGGCGCCGTTGCCAAATGTGCGCCGCCGTTGCGGGCTGCTGCCACGGTTGCAAAATTGTGGGAACATTTGCTGGCCGGCGACGTGACCACGGTTGGCTCCGATCATTCACCGTCACCGCCAGAAATGAAAACGGACAAAAACTTTTTCAAAGTTTGGGGCGGTATCTCCGGCGTGCAACACACATTGTCATTGGTGCTTACGGAATGGCAAAAGCGGAGCGCCGATCTCCTGATCGGCCAGTCCGAAGCGAACCACTTGCCAATCAGGAGATCGGCGCTCAAGTTGATTGCGAAGCTGACTTCATTCAATGTCGCGGAACGCTTTTGTTTGCCGAAGATGAAAGGACGGATTGAAGTGGGCGCGGACCCGGATTTTGCCCTGATGGATTTGGCACAGAATTTTTCTGTGCGTAAGGAGGATTTATTTTATCGTCACCAACAGAGTCCTTATATTGGCCGTCCGTTGACAGGCCGCGTGGTTCAGACCATTCTGCGGGGGCAAACAATTTTTAAGGACGGCAAAATCATCGGCACCCAACGAGGACAATTGATCAAACCTGTATGAACGCGAAACTCGGATTCACGCGCACCGTCATCAAACGCAATTACGCGCTTATCACGCCGGACGGATTCGTGCCAAGCGTTTTGCCCGGCTGGAAAAATGCAGTGGTCATCATCAATATCGCGCCCGTGCTGGGTGGCCCGCGTTTCGCGCAGCTACAACTAACCCTCGATGAAACCAGTTCCGGCACCGGCAACACCGGCGCGCTCGAACATTTTTATTATGTCCTGGCCGGCGACTGCACCGCGCAACTGAACGGCAAGAAACATGAATTAACTGCGGGCAGTTATCTTTTTCTGCCGCCGAAAACAAAATTCAAATTCTTCGGTGCGACCAAGGGAACGAAGTTGCTCGCGTTCCAGAAAAAATTCGAACCGCTCGTTGGGGAAAAAATTCCCGGTGTCCTTTGTGGTCATGCGAATGCCATCGAAGGCAAACCGTTCCTTGGCCACCAGGATGCACGCTTGCAAGTGTTGTTACCCGACCATCCGTCGTTTGACCTCGCGGTGAATATTTTTACGTATGATCCTGGCGCGACGTTGCCGTTCGTTGAGACGCATATCATGGAGCACGGCCTGCTGATGCTTTCGGGTAGCGGCATTTATCGCCTCGATGCCGACCGTCATCGCGTGACCGCAGGCGACGTGATTTGGATGGCGAGTTATTGCCCGCAATGGTTCATCGCGCAGGGCAAAACACCATCGAGCTACATTTATTACAAAGACGTTAACCGCGCGCCGCTGTGAAAATCGCAATTAATAAAAACCGCCTGCAATCTGAAATCGACGAACTCGCGCTCATCACCGAAGCCGCGCCGCCCGTCGTTACACGGGTTTTATTTTCTGAGGCAGACTTACGCGGGCGCGCGTTCGTGAAAAATCTTTGCCGCGAAGCTGGGTTAAATTTGCGTGAAGACGCGGTGGGAAATATTTTTGCGCGCTGGGAAGGCTTGGATAAAAATTTTCCAGTAGTCGCCACGGGTTCGCACATTGACGCGATTCCGAACGCGGGCAAATACGATGGCGTGGTTGGCGTGCTTGGGGCAATTGAAGCGATCTGCGCCTTGCAGCAATCTGGTTTTCAACCGCAACGTTCCATTGAATTAATTATTTTCACCGCCGAAGAGCCGACGCGATTTGGTCTCGGTTGCTTGGGCAGCCGTTTGCTCGGGGGCGTTTTGTCACCGGAAAAAGCGGCGGCTTTATCTGATCGCGATGGAAAAAATCTGGAGTTCTGGCGCGGACAGGCTGGGTGCGTTGGCGAATTAAATTCCGTCTGGTTGCCAAAGAATACTTACGCGGCGTTCGTGGAATTGCACATCGAACAGGGGCCGATTTTAGAACGCGAGAATCTGGATATCGGTATCGTCGAAAAAATTGCCGCGCCGAGCACGTTGCGCATTTGGTTGACGGGCGTTGGCGGTCATGCGGGCGCTGTGTTGATGCCCGAACGTCATGATGCCGGATTGGCCGCGGCGGAAATTTCGCTCGCAGTTGAGCAGGCGGCAAAAAACAGCGGCAGTCCGGACACAGTTGGCACGACAGGGATTTTTCGCATTGAGCCGGGCGCAGTCAATAGCGTGCCGTGCCAGGCATATTTGGAAATTGATCTGCGTGATACATTAGTGCAAACGCGCGATGAGGCATTGGCGCAGATTGAAAAGGCGGCAGTGGAAATCTGCCAGCGGCGTGGCGTTGAGTTAAAGATGGAGCGGCTCAACGTTGACCCGCCGGCGATCTGCGACGCGGCACTCGTGGAAACAATTTCTGAAATTTGCACTGCACAAAAAATTTCTAGTAAACGCATGATCAGCCGGGCGTATCATGATTCATTGTTCATGGCGCAAGTTTGCCCAACGACGATGATTTTTATTCCGTGTTTCAAGGGCTACAGTCATCGTCCGGATGAATTTTCTTCACCGGAACAGATCGAAAAAGGCGTGCAGGTGCTGGCGGAAACTCTAGCAGCTCTCACTAGCCATTAAGAAGTGGTGGCACGGGCGTCTCGCCGGATTTCGTTTTTGGCTTCCGTTGTTCATCGACATGCGCAGATCAAAAACGATTCACGCATCCAAACTGTTTTGGGCGAGACGCCCGAAACAACAGGCCAGAGGCCTGTGCCACCCATTTTACATTAAACAAACAAGCTGGTTTTTTGCAGCTTCGTCGCGTCAATCAAACCTTGATCGGTCAGCTTCAACGCGGGAATGGGCGAGAGTGCCAGAAATGAGAGCGTCATAAACGGCGCGGGCAGATCGCAGCCAAGCGCGTGAGCAGCGGCGTTCAGGTTATCAATCAAATTCATCGCTTTGGCCAGCGGTTGATCGGTGACAAGGCCGGCGATGGGCAGCGGTAATTCGGCTTTTACTTTTCCGTTGGCGACGGCGACTTGACCGCCTTGCAATCGTTCCAATTCCTGAATCGCGAACAGAATATCCGCGTCGTTGGTGCCGGCGACGATGACATTATGCGCGTCGTGCGCGACGGTTGAGGCGATTGCGCCATTTTTTAATTTGAAGCCGCGCACGAAGCCGACGCCAACATTTCCGGTGGCGCGATGACGTTCGATGACGACCATTTTCAGAATGTCCCGCGAAATATCGGCGATGACTCGGCCGTTTTCTATTTTAGGCGCAACAATAATTTCCTTCGTCACGATCTGGTCGGGAATGATTTCGATGACGCGGATTTTCTTATTGCCCTGGGCTTTGACCGCCCAATTCTTCGGCGCATAACGCAGATTCATCGTGCTGCGTGGCATTGAAATTTTCGCGGGCAACTTGCCAAGAAATTTTCCATTTTCAGCGACAAGCACGCCTTTCTTCCACGTCTGGCGCACACGGAAATTTTTCAGATCGTCGAATACGATGAAGTCCGCCCAGTAACGTGGGGCGATGGCGCCGAGATTGTGCAGGCGATAATGGCGCGCAGTGTTGATGGTGGCGATCTGCAACGCGGTGATCGGCGGCACACCAAACTGAATCGCTTTGCGGACGCTGTGGTCAATGTGGCCTTCGTTCACGAGATCGCCCGCGAGTTTGTCGTCGGTCGCGAAGGAGCAATTTTGCGAATTATGCGCGTTGATCAGGGGAATCAAATGTTCAAGATTTCGCTCGGTGCTGCCTTCGCGTAAAAGGATGTGCAGGCCAAGCCGCAATTTTTCGCGCGCTTCTTCAACTTCGACCGATTCGTGATCGGAGCGCACGCCAGCGAGGGCGTAGGCGTTCAGATTTTTCCCGCGCAAACCGGGTGCGTGACCGTCAATGGCTTTGCCTTTACCGATCGCGATCTTGGCGAGCTCGCTTTTGGCACCGAGAAAAACGCCGGGAAAATTCATCAGTTCCGCGACGCCGGCAACGCGTTCATCGGCAATCATCAATTTTAAATCATCGGCGGTGAGCCGCGCACCGGCGGTTTCCAAATGCGTCGCAGGGACGCAACTCGGCAGCATGATAAAAAAGTCGAGCGGTAGATTTTTGGTGGATTCCAAAATGTAATGGATGCCGTCGAGGCCGAGAACGTTGGCGTATTCGTGCGGGTCAATGACCATCGCGCCGGTGCCGTGCGGAACGACAGCGCGGGCAAATTCGCCGGCGGTGAGCATGGAACTTTCGACGTGAAAATGACCGTCAATCAAGCTCGGCGCGAGATACGCGCCCTTCAGATCAATGATGCGTTTGGCGCGATAATCGCCGAAGCCGATGACGCGTCCATCTTCCACCGCGACATTGGCCGGATAAATTTCGCCGCTGAGGACGTTGACGACGCGGGCGTTCTTGAAGAGCAATTCAGCAAGACGTTCGCCGCGCGCGACGGAAAGTTTTTGTTGAATGTGACGCATAAAAATCTCCTTAACTGAAAGAGTTATAAAACTTTTTGCGATGGATTCAAGGTGTAAATGAGTTCTCGACGCTCCAATAAAAAAACGCGCCGAGGTGATCGGCGCGTTTTTGTTTTAATGGATTTAAATCAGTTGCCCAAGACTTTGGCAGCTTCGTTAGCAAGATTGAGCATCGTGTTCGGAAATAACCCGAGCCAGAAGATTCCGGCGAGGCTGAGGGCGATAGAAAATTTTGCTCCGCCAGACAGTTGAATCGGCGATAGATCCGCTGCTTCCTTGCTCCAATAAATTGCGCGCACGATGCCGAAGTAATAATAGATCGAGATCACGACGCCCGCGAGCGCCACGAAGGCCAGCCAGTAATATGCGTGATGTCCGGTTAACGCGCCTTGTGCAATTACGGATTTCAGCAGCAAGAATTTTCCGAAAAATCCGGCCAACGGCGGAATACCAGCCAGCGAAACCATCGCAATGGTCATGGTCGCAGCCAAAAACGGCGAGCGTTGGTTCAGCCCGGCGAGCGAAGAAATATCTTCATCGGCCAAATGACGCGCGACGAGGGCGATGACGCTGAAGCCAGCCATGACCGTGAATAAATATCCGGCCAGATAATACAGAATCGCGGCGCCACCATCGGTGGATTTGCCCGCGCTGCCCGCCAAGGCGACGATGCCCAGCAGGAGATAGCCGGCATGCGAAATACTGGAATAACCCATCAGACGTTTCAGATTGCGCTGCGGCAGCGCACAGAGATTGCCGTAAAGAATTGTGATGCCGGACATGGTGATGAGCAGGCACGTCCACTGTTGCGTGACTTGCGGCACGGCGATGAACAAAACGCGAAGCAATAAAACGAAACCAGCGGCTTTGGAACCGACGGCGAGAAACGCGGTCGTTGGTGTCGGGGCACCTTGATAAACGTCCGGCGCCCAGATTTGAAACGGGAACGCGGCGATCTTGAATCCCAGACCGACGAGCACAAACAGCACGCCGGTGAGGAACAGTTTATTATCTAAGAATTGGCTGGAGACTTGGGCGAGTTCACCGAAATTGAGTTTGCCAGTCGTGCCCCAGATCAGCGCGATACCAAAAACCATGAAAGCCGAGGATAGCGCACCGAGGATCAGATATTTGATGGCCGCTTCGAGCGAGACGAGACGATTTTTTTGGAAGCTTACCAGCACATAAAAGGTGATCGTGATGAGTTCGATGGATACGAAGAGCATTGCGAAATCATCAGCCGAGGCGGCGAACAACATGCCCGCCAATGCAAAAACGATGAGCGAATAGTATTCGCTGATACCGGCAATGATGCGGTCGGAAAATTCGGCGGCCAGAAACAAAACCAAAATTGCGGCCGCGATGAAAAAGCGTTTGAAGAACAGGGCAAGCGGGTCTTCGATAAATGAGCCGTGAAAGGCGGTGCCGAACACGCTACAGATACCGTCGCCAGTGAAGCTGATGGCGAGCAAGCCGGTCAAAACGGCGATGCCGAGATAGGCCAGATATTTTTTACGTTCGGGCAACACGAAAAAATCCGCCAACATCAGCACTATGCCCAGCGCGATGACGCAAAATTCAAGCGTTAAAAAAGACGAGTTCATCAATTTCGGATTTCAGATTTCGGAGTGTGGATTTCCGCGAGCGCAACGGCGCTGGTTTTTACCACGGGCGAACTGACGGCCACAATTTTGGCGGCATCAGGATTAATTTTTTCCGTAAGCAACTTCGGCACGAAACCGAAGATCAACAAGCTCACGAGCAGCAAAGCGTAAGGCAATTTGCGCCAGAGATTCGAGGCGTCGGGCAACGTCGCAAATTTTTCCGGCAACGGGCCATGCAAAATATTGCGGATAGCACGGGTCATGTAAACGGCCCCGATGACGAGAGCGCCCCAAACGGCAAGCACTACGGCCCAATGCAAACTAGGTTGCGCCCAAGCACCGAAGAACACGGTGGCTTCACCGACGAAATTCGCAAAACCGGGCAAACCGCAACCGGCCATCGCGGCCATCAACAAAACCGTGCCGATGAAAGGCAGGCGACGGCAGAGTCCGCCAAGTTCGCTGATTTCGAGCGTGTTGGTTTTTTGATAAATGTAACCGCTCAGCGCAAAGGTCAGCGCGGCGAGAAAGCCGTGCGCGACCATGATCATCACCGCGCCGCTGATACCGATGAGGTTCAAGCTAGCAATGCCAAGGAAAATAAAGCCCATGTGCGCGACGCTGGAATTACCGATGAGCAGGTTCAAATCTTTTTGACGCATCGCGACCCAGCCGACATAGAGAATATTGCCGATGGCGAGCCAGGCGATGATTTGCATCCAGCTCTGCGCGGCGACGGGCATAAGCGGCAGCGCGATGCGGATCAAACCGTAGATGCCGAATTTCTTCAACACGCCGGCGTGCAACATGGCAGTTGGGGCGGGAGCCACGCCATAACCGAGCGGCGCCCAAGAGTGGAACGGCCAGAGTGAAACCAAAATCCCGAAGCCGAAGAGCAACAACGGGAAGATAAAATTCTGCACATTGGTCGCCAATGGTTTTGCTTTCGCGTAGGCGATGATTTTTGGAATATCAAATGTATCCGCGCCGGATTGCAGATAAAGCGCGATCAAGCCGATGAGTGCGATCAGGGCGCCGATGCTCAAATACAACGTGATCTGGAAGGTGGCGTAGTTTTTCTTTTCACCGCGGCCCCAGACGCCGATCATGATGAAGGTCGGAACGAGCGCCAGTTCGTGCAGGAAATAAAAGAAGAACAAATCCAGCGACGCGAACGCGCCGAGAATGCCACCGCTCATCACCAACAGCAGGATGTAAAATTCTTTCTCGCGTTTCTGGATTTCCCACGAACAGAGTGTTGCGGCGAAGGCGACAATTGCGCCCATCAAAATCAGACCGACGTTCAGACCGTCCACCCCGACGTGATAGCTAATGCCGAGGGATTCGACCCACGGAATTTGTTGCACGAAACGGTAGCCGTCCGCATCCACGGGCGCGGCGGCAAATTGGCAAAACATTTTTATTGCCAGCACCATCGAGATGAAGGTGGCGAGAACGGCGATGGCGCGGATGATGACGCGATTTTTGCCCGATATGAACACGAGCAACAACGCCGCCAACAGCGGCCAACCTGCGATATAAGTCAAAATGGACATTTTATTTTCCCAAAACAAAGTAAAGCACCAGCGCCACGCCGAGCACGAACAGGAACGCGTAGGTCTGGAGATTGCCGGTCTGCAACAGGCGCAAGCCGCGACCGCTCAAATCCGTGCCGCCGCGAATGATGCCGATGATAAAGCCTTCCAACAAGAAACGATCAATGGCGCCGCAGATTGCCGCGATGGTGTCGTGCGCGCGGATGAAGGTGGCTTCGTAAATTTCGTCGAAGTAAAAACGATTCTTCATCGCAGTGGACAAAACGCCGAGTTTTGCGGGCAGCGGATCGGTGTCGGCATTTTTGTAAATTGAGAACGCCAGAAAAATTCCAATCAATGCCACGGCAATACCGATGCACATGGGAACCGGAGTTTTCAACGGTTCCATTAATTGCTGCACAAAAGTAAGCGTCTCGTGATCAGGCGTGAATTGTGAGCCATAATAGTTCACGACCCCGATAAAACCGCCGATGGCCGCGAACACGGCCAAAACTACCAACGGCACGGTTATCACCAGGGATGATTCGTGGGCATGCTTGGCGTGGTCGGATTTTTCTTTGCCGAAGAAAACGACGAAGAATAAACGGAACGTGTAAAATGCGGTCAACCCGGCGACGAGTGCAGCAACGCCGAAGAGGAGATAATTTTTCTGTTCCAAGCACTGCGCGAAAATAGAGTCCTTAGAATAGAAACCGCTGAACGGCGGAATGCCACTCAAGGCCAAGGCACCGATGAGGAACGTTATAAAAGTGATCGGCATTTTTTTACGCAGATTGCCCATGTGCCAGATGTCCTGTTCGTGGTGCATGCCGAGAATAACGGAACCGGCGGCCAAGAACAGCAGTGCTTTGAAAAACGCGTGCGTGGTCAGATGGAACATCGCGGCGGTCTGGCCGTTCAAACCGACGGCCATCACCATGTAGCCGAGTTGCGACAACGTTGAATAAGCGATGATGCGTTTGATGTCGTTTTGCTGGACGGCAATCAAGGCGGCGAGCAGCGCGGTGAAACCGCCGATATAGGCGATGACGTGCAACGCGTCGGCGTTGAGCAAAAAGAAAACACGGCAGAGCATGTAAACACCGGCGGCGACCATCGTCGCGGCGTGGATCAGGGCGGACACGGGCGTCGGGCCTTCCATCGCGTCCGCGAGCCAGACGTGCAGCGGGAATTGTGCGGATTTACCGACGGCACCGCAGAAAATCAGGAGACCAGCGATGGTTATTACGCCAGCACTGAGCAAGGTTGCTGAATGTGCTGCAAATATTGATTGTAATTCACCAAAATTTAACGAGCCAAGCACACCCCAAATCGTCAAAATGCCAAGCAAGAAACCAAAGTCGCCGAGACGATTCGTGATGAACGCCTTTTTCGCCGCGTCGCCGGCACTGGGTTTTCCATACCAGAAACCAATGAGCAAATAGCTGGAGACACCGACCAGTTCCCAGAAGATGAACATCTGGAGGAAATTATTCGACAACACAATGCCGAGCATGGAGAACGTGAACAAGCTCAAGAACGCGAAGAAGCGCGCCTTGCTGTCGTCTTCGTCCATGTAGGCGTAGGAATAAATATGGATCAAACCGCCGACGCCGGTGACGATGAGTAACATCATCAAGCTGAGCGCGTCGAGTTTTAGTCCGAAATCTACTTGCAGACCAGTAATGCCGTCGGTGGAAGACCAGTTCTTGGAAGTTTCCGCGCCAATGGAAAGCCAGTTCTTGGAAGTTTCGGCGTTGACGTGAAAACCATTTGCCGAGATGAACAGAACGGTCAGGACAAAGCCGGCGACGACGGCGCCGATGGAGATCAGGCTGCTAATGGTTTTGGAGCGCAGCGTGAAAAGCGCGATCACTGTCGCTGAGAGCAGCGGCAGGAACAAAATGAGCCAGGGGAAAAGTTCGTGTTTCATCCGATTTTTTAGACAGAATGAACAGAATTTTCAGAATTCAGTTCTGAAGATTTCAATTCGGTTAATTTTGTTAATTCTGTCCACATATCAAAGTTTCATCGAGTTCAGGTCTTCGACGTGCGCGGTTTGGCGTTTGCGGTAAAGCGCCACGATGAGCGCGAGACCGACCGCCACTTCCGCCGCCGCCACGGTGATGATGAAAAACACCAGCACCTGGCCGTCCAGTTTGTCGTTGAACCGCGAAAAGGAAACGAGCGCGAGGTTCGCGGCGTTGAGCATCAATTCGAGCGACATATACATGACGATCAAATTGCGGCGAATGATCACGCCGAGCAATCCCAGCGCGAACAGCAAAAAACTCACCGTCAAAAAATGTTCAAGTCCGACGTGCATATTATTTCAGATCCTTTTTGCTCAACATGATCACGCCGATCATCGCCACGAGCAGTAGAATGGAAACGACTTCGAAGGGCAGGATGTATTGCGTGAACAACAATTTCCCAAGCGATGCGGTGTCGCCTTCAACGGTCGGCAGCGGATGCTCGTTGAGATTCGTATGATGCAAAATCTTGAAAAAGATCGCCGTGATCAAGCCAACGGAAAGCAGGCCAGCCACCGCGCCGAAAAATTTGATGCGACGACGTTGTTCTTCTTTCAGATCGAGCAACATGATGACGAAGAGAAACAAGACGATGACCGCACCGGCGTAGACGAGAATCTGCACCGCCGCGAGAAAGAACGCGTGCAATAACAGGAACAAGCCCGACATGGAAATGATTGTCAGGACGAGGAACATCGCGCTCGTGACGGGGTTGCGGTTGAACGGATTTGCCACGACCAGCACGGCGCACAGCAATGTCAGCGCGGCGAACGCGTAAAACAAAACGTCCGTCACGGCACTGCTGGCCATCAAATTATTAATCGATTCCATTGCTAATCAAACTTTCACCGGAAAACTTTCCTGTTCCTTGGCTTCTTCCAGTTTGTGTTTCCACTTCTGGATGCCGCCGACGGTGCCGCCGAGCGATAGGAGTTTTTCCTTGTTGTAAATCATTTCGCCGCGCGCGAGACCGACGAGCGAATAATCTTTCTGCAAGAAGATCGCTTCTTCCGGGCACACTTCCTGGCAGAAGCCGCAGAAGATGCAACGCAGCATGTTGATCTCGAATTCTGCCGGCATTTTTTCGGCATTTGTGCGATCCGCCAATTTTCCGGTCGGGCCGGGCGGGATGATCTTGATTGCTTTCGGCGGACAGACAAATTCGCAGAGCTGGCAGGAGACGCATTTCGTGTTGCCTTCCTGATCTTTCACGAGATACGGCGCGCCGCGATAATCCGGCGGCAGCGTCCACTTCTCTTCCGGATATTGCATCGTCACGACCTTGCCCTTGAACAGCGAGCCGTAGGCGTGCTTGAGCGTGACCTTCAACCCGCCGATGATGGCGGGCAGATATAGCCGTTCCCAGAACGTCAATTCTTTGCGGTTTACGATGATTGCCATATTAACTCTTAATCCACAAAACCACCGCGGTGACCAAAATATTCAATAACGCGAGCGGGATAAAACGCCGCCAGCCCAGATCCATCAATTGATCGTAACGGAAGCGCGGGAACATCCAGCGCACCCAGATGAAAACGCAGATCAAGGCACAGACTTTCGCGAGGAAAATCAGAATGTGCAGAATGCCCAGCGGAATCGTCGTGGCCGGATGATCAAG
>JAMFSJ010000078.1 GCA_026225255.1 Methylacidimicrobium fagopyrum
CGGGAAGGCGAGCGTGCCGGAGAGGCTGACCGAGCCACCGCCGTTGGAGGCGCCGGAAAGGGCGATCGGCGCCGCGTTCCACTGCGTCGAGAGCGGCGCGCAGATCAGTTCCGGTCACGGGAATTCCGTTGTTCGGACGGCTGGCGTCGAATTGGCCGCGATAGACGAGTTGCTGATTTTTATCGAACAGGAAAATATCCGGCGTGCAGGCGGCGCGATAATTTTTGGCGACGGCCTGGGTTTCGTCGTAAAGATACGGAAAAATGTAACCGGCGGTTTTCGCTTCGTCTTTCATTTTGGCCGGGCTGTCGGCGGGATAATTTTTCGCGTCATTAGAACTGATGCCGACGATGCCCACGCCGCGCGGCGCGTAATCGCGTGCGAGTTGCGCGAGTCCGGCGCGGATGTGGATGACATACGGACAATGGTTGCATATGAAAATCACGAGCAAGGCCGGTGCATTTTTGAAGTCGGCGAGCGAAACAATTTTTCCATTGGTATCCGGTAATCGGAAATCCGGCGCGGTCGTGCCGAGCGGCAGCATGGTGGAAGGGGTCAAGGCCATGACAGAATTTGGCGCGCCCGGCAAAATTCTGCAAGCGGCGAAAATTCTTTATTCATGGTTTATAAGGTATCACCTCATGGGCATGATTTTCGGAGCGAGGTTCCCATCAGCCGTGGCGAACCCGGCAACGCAACCACACTTTTTTAATCAGTGTAGTCTTCATTGAGTGAACGCAAGAAGGCGGCCAGCGGGGCGACGGCGGAATCGTCCAGCGATATGTTTGACAGTTCGGGGTCGGCGTTTCTGACTTCGCCGTTCCGGGCTTTGGCCGAAAATTCTTCATAAAACTGGATGACATCTTCGAGGGCATTCATCCGGCCGGTATGCAGATACGGATCGGACTGGCTCAAATCCCGCAACGTGGGTGTTTTGAATCGCGCAAGCGTGTTGGGCAATACTTCATCGGGTGTCGGGAGGCGCAGCGACAGTCTGAAGAAGGTCGGCGTTCCGGGAACAATGAGGATGCTGGCGTTGAAATTGCCGTTTTGGTCGAATGTATTCGTCGCGGTGACGGCCCAGCCGACCATCGGCAATATAAGATTGGTCGAGGCCAAAATATAATAAACTCCTCCGGGCATACCATTCGTGCCGCTGAATTCAAAGAAGCCATCTTTCATTTCAACCTGGTCAATTTGCGGAGAGATAAATCCCAGTAGCTGCGGCACAATTTGCTGGAGCCCGGCCTGCGGCGCGGGAAAATCCGGATTGGCATAGACATTCCACAAACCCAAATCAGCCGCACCGGAGTTCGTTAAGATTGGCGGCGTTTCAAATATCCCAGTGGCCAGCGGATGGCTGGACGTTGGCGGCAGATAGGCATCGTAATTAGTCTGACGTTCGGCCAAAGCCGGCACGAGCAGCGCATTGAAGGAATTCGTTCCATGGATGGCGTCATATTCTTCCTGTGACGCTCCCGTATTATGAAAAATGAAATCGGTGAAGACTGGCGGCGAATGGCAGGTGGCGCAATTCCCGGCGCCGTAGCGGCGGGCTGCCGGCGGAGAACTGCGATCCGCGAGAAAAATCTTCAGCCCTTTCAATTCTTCGGGCCCGAACTGGAAAGCCTGCGTCTGGGTGACAAATTCACCGTCAATGAGATTGGTCACATACTGAGGACAGACGAGTTGATTGACCAGTTGTGCCAGCCGCCGGGAATATTGGGCGGCGGTTTCATTGGTGTCGGGAATGGCAGGCAAGTTATTTTTGGCCAGAAAAGCATCGTAAGGCGAGCCATTAAAAACCGGGGTTCCATTGCCGTTAAAATCCAGCCCGTTGGTGGCTTGGGAAAAAAACAGATTCCGCAAATAGGCCTCGATCAGTGAAGCGGCGGTATCAAGGATTTGATCGTCCGACGCACTTCGCATGTCCAGGACATATTGCGGAGCGATCAAAAAATCGGTCAACGACCGGGGATCTGTAATATAGGATCCGTTATAGTTGGTGAATCCCGAAAAAACATTCGCATAGGTATCCAAGTCGGTGTATTCGATCCGCCAGCGGGCGTCCCGCGCAAAGAATGCCAGATAACCTGCGCCGTCATCGTTGCGGATGACATTGGCGATATGATGCACCGCCGTGGCGTATTCGCCGGGCTTCCAGCCATAGTTCCGTCCCGTCAACGTGCCGATGATCAAGTCATGGACAGAAGCAAACTGGCCGTCGGTATGGAGGAACAGCGGCGTATTGCGCGGGATCAAGGCGTCCACCAACGTCAGTGCATTGCGCGGCGTCTGCGTCTGCCCGTCATCACGCGATGGAACCGGGCTACGCCGCGCAAAGTCGGCATAAGTCCGGTTGCCTAAAGTAAGATTGCCGAAATCCCCATAACCTTCCTCGTCCACAATATGACATTGCCGGCAGTTCATAGCCTGCCCGGCAAACGGACCCGGCACCGACCCCGAAGTGGTCATCAACGTCGCCACCACCGGATCGCCGGCAATCGTGGCATTGACGTTCCCGCCGCAATTGGTAAAAAAATACTGCGAAAACCGTGTCTCCAAAAACAGCCGCTCCCCGATGTTCACATCCGCACTATCAAAATCCGTCGGAAAAACATCGTTGTCCGCACGCACACGGCAAGCCAACAACAATAATGCCAATATAAAAAAAGCCGCTCTGCTCATGGGTAATCGTTGAGTAGAGATTTCATATTTGGTTTGATGGGCGCACCCGCCGGTGAATTCCCATCTATTTATTGCTCGCAAACAGGCTGCCATCCGTTTGAGGCAGCATTGCAAACCGCCAGCGCAGCTTATGTTTTTTGAAATTAATCCAGAAAAGCCAAGCCGATCAATTTCAGGCTGATCATTGGCTCGATCCTGTCCAGATGGATTTTAATTGGTTGACCGTCAGCGAATTTAACGTGGCATTTCCGCCGGTGCAGGTCAACGAAATCAAAGTGGCGTTGCCTCGATTTGGCGGACAAGCGTTGGGTGATTGTGTGAGCCAGGCACAAGCACCCTGAACACTGAAAACAAAGAGCCGCGCAAACACAAACGATACGACGAAAACTTCAAACGCTCCGCCGTGGCGACCATTGCGTCCAGATGCGAGTAGCCGATGACATACAGATTTTGTCATGCGATAAATTCGGCGGCTTGGCGGGTTATTTTTGGAAACCATCAGCGGCGAACAACGCCGTGGCGACGCAAAAATTACAGAGCAAGAAGCCGAGGATTTTCTCATTTTATTTGCCGTTAATTTTAACTGCGGTTAAAAATTCCTTGCAGGACCGCGCAGACGCGCGCGGGCTCCGATTCCCGTTCAATTTCCGCGCGAAAATCTTCGTCCATGATTTTCCGCGCGAGTTTGGCGAGCACCTGCATGTGCGCGTTGCTCCCGCCATGCGCCGCGCGGATGGCGAGCAAAATCACGACGCGCACCGGCTGGCCGTCGAGCGAATTCCAAGCGACCGGCGTTTTCAATTTCAACAGCACCAGCGAATTGAAACGCACCGCGTTCGTCTGGCAATGTGGGATCGCAAAGCCGTGGCCAAAGCCCGTGGAATAAGTCGCTTCCCGCTTCCAAACCGCATCTTCCACCGTCGCGGAATTATCCGTTCGCCCCATGACAAACAGCCGGTCAACGCCCTGTTTGATCACTTCTTCTTTGCTCGTCGCGTCCGAATCAATCACGACTAATTCTGTTTCCACCAAAGGCACACTGGCTTGCTCAAAAAATTGTTCGAGCAAGGCATTAACCTCACTCGACGTTGCGCAATTTATGGCGGTTTCCAAAAGTTTTTCGCATGCCGCCGGATTCAATCGCGACAGCTCCGTTTTGAGGCCGGCAATGGCCGGAGATGCCGCGCTGATTTTATTCAAGCCGATTCCGACCAGCAGCGGCAGAAAACGCACTTGCCCGCCCATTTCACCGCATAAACTGATTTCTTTTTTCTGCGCCCGCGCCGCGTCCGCGATGAGTTTGAGCAGGCGGAGAAAAGCCGGTTGCAACGGATTGGAAAGCGCCGCGAGCTGCGTGTCCATGCGGTCGGCGGCCATGAAATATTGGAGCAAATCGTTCGAGCCGATGCTGAAAAAATCCAGTTCGCGGCTCAAGGCTTCCACCGCCAGCGCCGCCGCCGGCACTTCCACCATCGCGCCCACGGACATCGCCGGATCAAAATTAATTTTCTCCGCCGCGCATTTTTTTTGTTCGTCGGCCACGATGGTTTTCACCCAACGCGCTTCGTCCACCGTCGCGATCATCGGGATCATCACGCTCAATTTTCCGCCCGCCGACGCGCGCACCAGCGCCCGGATTTGCGTGCGGAACAGCGTTTCAAATTCAGGATAAATCCGCACGGCGCGGCGGCCGAGAAAGGGATTTTCTTCCTTCGGCAAATTCAGATACGCGAGCGGTTTATCACCGCCGACATCGAATGTGCGGATGACGACCGGCCGCCCATTCGCAGCGGCAAGCACGGCACTGTAGCTTTCAAATTGCTCCGCCTCGTCCGGCGGCGTGTCACGATCCAAAAAAAGCATTTCCGTGCGGAATAAACCAACGCCTTCCGCGCCCGCCGCAAAAGCGCCGACCGCTTCGCCCGCCGTGGAAATGTTTGCGGCAATCTCAATCCGCAACCCGTCTTCGGTCGCAGCGTCGCGCGCGGATAATTTTTTCAGCCGGGTCCGCCGACCGGTGATCCGGCGTTCTTCCAAAACATAATAACGTCGCGCCGCGTCGGTGAGATTCGCCACGAGCGCGCCCGCGTCCGCATCCACGACGATCTCTTGATCGCCAAATTGAATCGCCGCCAGTTCATGCATGCCGGCGAGCGTTGGAATATTAAATGAACGCGCGAGGATGACCGTATGCGAAGTTCCGCCCGCGCTGGCGAGCACCAAACCTTTCAGAAATTTCCGGTCGAGCGCGAGAAATTGTCCCGGCGTAAGCGACTCCGCCACGACCACGGCATCAGCGGTCAATTTGACTTCGGCAGTCTTGGCGGCGTCACCGTAAATTTCCCGCAACAATTGCAGGCAGACATCCTGAATATCCAACGCGCGTTCGCGCAACATTTCGTTGCCGCTCGCCGCAAGCAATTTTGAAAAATGCGCTTCCGCTTCTTCAATTGCACCCGCCGCCGTGCGCTGGCGTTCGGTTACCGCCGCGCGCAGGTTGTTTTGAAAATCCACGTCGCGGGCGATGGATTGGTGCACCTTGACAAGTTCCGCCTCGATGCCTTTCGTCGTGACCAAACGGTGGTCGTAAGCGGCATTTAATTTTTCCAGCGACGCATCCAATCGCCGCCATTCTTTTTCAACGTCGGCCACTCCGTCGCGCGGCAACGCGGGCGGGATGGAAAATTTTCCGAACGGCACCACGCGTCCGCGTCCAATCCCCGGCACCACCGGTTGGCCGCGATAAATGGTGGCCCCCGCATCGCGCAAGCACGGCGAAAGTGGCGCGGCGGTTTCGGTTTTGGTCGCCGTCAACGGCGAATCGCAGCGGGGAAATTTATCGCGCAGAAATACGCTCAACGCTGCCATGTCTTCGCGCTCGCCCGGACCGTTCACCGTGAAGACGCACGCATCGTCCAGCCGGACATCGGTGCCGACAATCGCCAAAATGCTTTTGACATTGGCACTTCGCTGGGTGCGCCGGTTGAGCAAGGTCACTTCGGAAGTGAAATGCCGGACGACTTCTTCCAATGCACTGGCCGGCCGCGCGTGAATTCCGCTGGGCAGCGGACAAACAAATTCCTGCTCCAAAGCCATGAGAATTATTTCAGTTGGGCAAAAATCGCTTCCGGATCTTTCAAAGCCGCCTGGACCGGCACCTGGATTTTACGCGCTTTGCTGAAACGGTCTTCCTGTTCGACGGCGATGTCGGTCGCAAAGATAACTGCGTCAGCGGCGTCCACATCGGCCTGGGACAATTCGTTTTCAATGCCCATCGCGCCTTGCGTTTCCACCTTGATGGTGTGGCCAAGTTTCTTCGCCGTTTTTTCAAGTTGGGCGGCGGCCATGTAAGTGTGGGCAATGCCGGTCGGGCAAGCGGTGACAGCGACGAGTTTCATAGGTAGTTGATTATTTAGCAGGAGTGGCAGTTTTTTCGGTGAATTGTTTTACGAGATTGATCGTGACGGCGGTGACGACGGCGCCCGTGACGATCGCCAAAACATAAATCAACGGTTTGTCCACCACCGGCAGGACGATCGGTCCGCCGTGCGGCGCGTGATCGCCCACGCCGCCGAGCATCGCGATCGTGGACGCGATCATCGAACCGAACATGATCGTCGGGATCACGCGCAATGGATCGCTGGCGGCAAAAGGTATCGCGCCTTCCGTCACGCCGACCAATCCCATGCCGAGCGCAGCCAAGCCGGATTCCCGCTGCTCTTCCGTCCAGCGCTTGCGCGCTAAAAGTGTTGCCAGACCGAGACCGATCGGCGGCGTGCAAATCGCCGCCGCACAAGCGCCCATGATGGCGAAATTGCCTTGTTGAATCATGGCCACGCCAAAAAAGAAGGCCGTCTTGTTGACGGGTCCGCCCATGTCGAATGCGATCATCGCGCCTAAAATCAAGGCCAGCACGATTTGCGAACCACTTTCCATGCTTTCGAGAAAATGGTTCAGGTGCAAAAACACTTTTGCGATCGGCAGATTTAACGCGAGCATCAAAAAGCCGACGATCAACGCGGACAAAATCGGGATAACGATGATTGGCATGATCGGGCGCAAAATTTTTGCGATTGGAAGTTTTTTAAGCGCATTGACCACATGACCGGCCACCAAGCCAATCACCAAAGCACCAAGAAATCCGGCGCTGACATTTTTGCCTTCAACCAATTGTGGAGTTCCCGCGATGAAGCCGCCGATGAAGCCTGGAACCAAGCCCGGTTTTCCCGCCATGCCATAGGAAATAAATCCCGCCAGCACCGCCGGGAAAAGCGTGAACGCAGCCACGCCGATCGTGAACATATTTTGCACGAACCACGGGCCTTGCGCCGGATCCGGCGCGCCCTTGTCATTCAAAAGATGAAAATGAAACGCATAGGTAAGCGACAGCGCGATCAAAATACCGCCGCAGGCAATGAAGGGAATGACGTAGGAAACCCCCGTCAGCAGATACTGTTTGTGTTTTTGCAACAATTCTTTCATGCGCTTTCGTAAGTGGTGATTTCGAGGGTTGATGCTATCGCTGCCGGAACATTTGATAAAATAAAAAAATGTTGCATTTATTGTAAATTTGTAACAATTCCCCGCATGAGCCATTTGCTCGCCCAAGACTGGCCGGGAAAACAATTTAGTCATCCACGGATCAAAAAAGTCGTGGTATGCGGACGCCTGTTGCATCCCCCGCTTTACAGTCACGTGGTAAATTTTCCCCGGCTGGAAATTCCATTACGCGGCTGCTACGAAAATAAGATCGAGTGCGGCGGACAAATCCTCTCGGTCAAATTAAAACCGGGTTCGGCGCTTTTTGCCGCGCCCAATTGTTGGAATCTACCGACCTGGAAACCCGATTTGGAATTGGCGTCCTTCTTGTTTGGGGCAAAACAAATCGGCATCAGCGTTGTCCGGTCACAACGGCAGCGCGGGCCGCAATTGACCGTAAAGAAATTTTCCATTCCGACTCCGCACTCCGGCCCTGTGCTGCCATTGCTGGAGGCGATGAGCCAATTGCAAACCGCCGGCACCGGTCCGGAAATATTCCCCGATCTTGCCAACGCATTACTCCGCTGCATCCGGCAATTGCTGCGACAACCCGCGTTGCCCGCCACAACCGGACGCGCCCAGCGGCTTTTAGAAAGCATCTGCGTGTTTCTACAAAGCCATTACCAATACGAAATCACGCGCGACCTGGTCGCCGAACAGTTCGGCATCACTCCCAACCATCTGTCGCGACTTTTTCAATCGCATGGACACATGACCTTCGGCAATTATCTCAACCATGTGCGAATTGACCGGGCAAAACATCTGTTACACAATTACAATTTGAAGCTGGATGAAATTGCCGCCCGTTGCGGATATTTCGATGCCCCCCATTTTTGCCATACGTTCAAACGCATCACTAAACAGACCCCCGCTAAATATCGATCGGATAATCGGTCTTATTTTCCAGTTATCGAAGCGACCGGTTCAAAGCGCAGATAAACTGTGCCTTGATACGGAGCCGTTACGAGTGGCGTGGTGGCTTGTGGACCGCTCTGGGCGGCCGTGGAAAATTTAGTTCCCATGGGCGGAATGTCGCGCACGATCGCGAGGTCACCCGGCGGCATTTTCACTATCGTCTTGCCCGCCAGATTCGCCGGCGGAAACTTTGGCGTGCCGACGCGGACAAACATTTTCTCGTCGGGAATCATCAGCGTAAGCGTGCCTTCAGACGTCGTTAATTTCAACCAATGCACATTGGCGAAGTAGCCGGCAAATTCGGGATATGCCCAATCCTGATAACCAGTCTCGGTCGTGTTATATGCGGTTTCCCAAACGCCGAAGGTCTGGCCTTTCAGCCGGTTGCGCCAGATGCGATACGGACCGTCGCCGAGCCACGTTTTTTTGAGCATTTTTTCTTCAGGATAATCAAACGCGATACCGATCGCATTCGTGGTGCCCACTTGCATCTCAACATCAACCGTGTAATCCAGCTTGAGCCAGCCCGAATCCAGCATCGTCCATTTCGCGTTTGAAATGGGCGCGCTCGTCAGGGAAAAATCTTGGCCGCCGATTTTGACGCCGAGCAATTGTCCGGTCGCCGCCGCGACGCGCGCTTCCGTGCCGCCGGCTTTGAATTGCAATTCATCGCCCGCCGTCGTGGCCACAATCGGCGAACCGGCGGGCGCAAATTTATTTTGCGACGCCAAGGGATAAACCCACGTCCACAATTCACGTCCGCTCTTATCGCGCACCGTCACCGCGAGCGCATCCGCATTTTTCCAATCTGGCGGCAGATCAAATTTTATTTTTCCCGAATTGCCCGGCGCGACATCGGGACTGGCAATGGCACCCTGGGCAATTGTTTCATAACCGGCGCCCCGGCCAAATTTCCGGAGTTGCCAGGAGAAATGGCATTGGTAAAGGCTGGTGAATTCGTAACGATTTTCTACCGGCAACGTGCCATCAAAATCAATTGGCAATGTGTTTGGCAGTTGCACGGGCGACCAGATTTGTTTGATCGTATAAAAGCTGGCTTCCTTTTCGCGGAATGGTCCCAGGATGCCGTCGGGCGCCCAGTTGCCTTTCACGTCCATCGCGTTGGTCAGATCATTCCGCACCACGCCTTCATCGGCGAACACCCAGAGAAATCCGCCCGCTGAAACTTTGCTGCGCCGCATCGCGTTCCAATAATCGTCCAAGCCCGCGCCCAGTCCGCCATCGTAAAGGCCATGAAGAAATTCCGTCGGCATATAAACCAGCGGGCCGGAAAGTCCCTGCAATACGGATCGGTAATCGGGATAATGCGGATCATTGATGTCGCCGAATTTCGCCCACGGATGATCCACGGCGCGATGCTGCGGATCGAGTTCCGCAAAATCCGCATCCAGGTTGGTGTTCCAGCCGCCTTCGTTGCCGTTATCCCAGATGATGATGCTGGGATGATTCACGTCGCGCGAAATCATTTCTTTGACGTGCTGATGCCCGACTTCCGTATCGTAGCGGTGTTGCCAGCCGGTAAGTTCATCCAAAACGTAAAGTCCTTTTTCATCGCAGAGATCCAGAAACTTTTCGTCGGGCGGATAATGCGACATGCGCACGGCGTTCATGTTCATTTCCTGGATCAAATCCACATCCAGTTCGGCGATCCGGTCGGACGATGAGCGTCCCAATGTCGGCCAGGCAACGTGATGGCAGACGCCTTTGAGCATCACATGCTGGCCGTTCACAAATAAACCCTCGCCGGCGCGCACTTCGATCGTGCGAAATCCGAAACGCTGTTTTAATTCATGCAAAACGGTCGCGCCTTGTTTGAGTTGCACGACGGCGGTGTAAAGATTTGGCGTTTCGGCGGTCCATAGTTGTGGCGCAGGAATTTTGGTCGTGACATGTCCAATTGCAACCGGAGTTGAAACCGGTTCGCCAACTATTTTTCCTTGCGCGTCCTGCAAAGTGACTTCAACCGCATCGGCTTTCCCTTCGCCGCCGAGATAATAATCCAGCGCAAACGTGCCGTCCGCACGGGCGTCAATTGCCACGCGATCTACGAATTGCGCGGGTTCGGCCTGCAACCAGACGGGCCGGAAAATACCACCGAAAACCCAATAGTCGGCGTTGCGTTCGGCGTTGTTGACCGAAGCATTGGCGGATTTGTCGCTGACGGAAACTTCGAGCAAATTTTCCGCGCCAAATTTCAGCAAATCCGTGACGTCATATTTGAACCGGTAAAAAGCGCCTTGGTGCACCGGCCCGGCTTCGGTGCCATTTATTTTCACGGACGCGTCTGTCATCACGCCTTCAAAGACGATGAAAATACGCTGGCCATGCCAGTCGGCCGGAACTTCAAAACGATGGCGATAGCCGCCTCGGATCGGCGTATAATTCTTATCTTCATGGCCATAGCGAAATTTGCCAAAGCCTTGTGGTTCCCAGCACGCCGGCACCGCGATGTTTGTCCACACGCCACTGTTGCGTCCGTCCGAACAATAAAAATCCCACGGCACCGTATGCTCGCCATCCGTCCCGGATAAATACTGCCGGACAGTTTCCTGCGCAGCAACCAGACTGCCACCCGATAGCCAGCTTCCTAGACAAACTATAAGTGGCAATAAAATTTTCCGGACTAAACATGGTCTCATATATCAATGGTGAGCGCGCAGTTAAATGTTTTATC
The DNA here is from genome assembly GCA_026225255.1 of Methylacidimicrobium fagopyrum. Classification (GTDB taxonomy): domain Bacteria; phylum Verrucomicrobiota; class Verrucomicrobiia; order Limisphaerales; family UBA11358; genus UBA11358. The sequence continues at coordinate 10,838 of JAMFSJ010000078.1, forward strand.
CCATCCCACCAAGTTATTATCGCATTCTAAAAATATAAAAATTTTGAAAGCTTGTGACAGCATGGGCCGCCATGTCTTGCCGACGGATTCGCCGGCCATCCGAATGGCGGTGCCATCTTACATGAATGTTACCGCTTGGATGAATCGGCCTCATCTTTTTTGGCGGCTTTCGCGGCATAAACTCCAATGTCTTTTGCCGCTTGAGTTTCGATGCCGGGCTTGTTTAGAAAACCTAGATCGCGAAACCAGTCAATGAAACGAAACTGCCAGGTGCCAAGCGGGCTGCCACCCCGATCATTCAAGCCGCCGCCATGACCGCCACGGCCATAGATGTGCATTTCAATGTTGGGCACGTTTTGTTTTAGCATGGCGGCAAAATAAGTATCCGCCCAGACGGCATGGACTTGATCGCCTGAACCCGCGCAAACGATAAAAGATGGCGGCATGTTTTTTGGAACGGTGGTGCTTCCGTTTGTGTCATGGCTAAATGGTGTCGGCCCCGGATATATCAAGCCGACAAAATCCGGTCGCGAAGTGATTCCCGCCAGCGGATCACCGGGCTCGTTGTTGTTCTTGTCGAATTCGCTGTATTTGACACCCGCTGAAGCCGCCAATTCTGCGCCGGCGGAAAATCCCATGATGCCGATCTTGTTCGGATCAAGATGCCAATCCTTGGCATGAGCACGAACGAGACGAACCGCCTGCAATGCGTCATTCACTTCATC
>JAMFSJ010000079.1 GCA_026225255.1 Methylacidimicrobium fagopyrum
ATATGTCGCTCCGCGACGAAAATCCATGTCCATCCGGGCTCCCTGCCTATTCCATCTGTGTTTCATCTGTGCCCATCTGTGGCTAAATTCATCCGTGTTTAATCCGTGGCTAAATAATGGGTGTGGCTGCACTTTGCCCTTGTCGAACGGCGGCACTTACGCCACGTTGCGCGGATGACCATGAAAATTTCCCGGGGAATTTGTGGCATCGCTTTGACGTGCGCGATGTCGGGCTTCAATCTTGTTTCCGCGGCCGACACCAATACCACCGTCGTGCCGGTTATTCGGCATCCGACCAATACGCAGCTTAACGACGCGACGGATGGCGATTTCATCATCGGCCCCAATTACACGAACGCGCCGGAAATGAAGGTGAACACCGCGGTGCCGCAGGGGACGTTGCACGAGTTCACGCTGGAATCTACGAACAGCCGGATTTATCCCGGCATCTCGAAGACCCAACCGGGCACCGTGCCGTATGAGCGCAGGGTCAGCGTGTATGTGCCGCAACAATATGTGCCCGGCACGCCCGCGCCGTTCATCGTGGTGCAGGACGGCATCGGTTACGCCAAACGCATGGCCACGGCGCTGGATAATTTGATCGCGCAAAAACGGTTGCCGGTGATGATCGCGGTGATGGTCAATTCCGGCGGCAGCGATTCCATCGGCAGCGAACGCGGTTTGGAATACGACACGGTGTCGGCTAAATACACGTCGTTCATCGAGACGGAAGTGTTGCCGAAAGTTTCCAAGGATTACGGGGTCACCTTCACTACTGATCCCGAAGGTCGCGCGACGATGGGTGGTAGTTCCGGCGCGGCGTGTGCGTTCACGATGGCGTGGTTTCGTCCCGATCTTTACCGGCGCGTGTTGAGTTACTCCGGCACTTATGTGAACCAACAATCGCCGCTCAATCCGCAATCGCCGCACGGCGCGTGGGAATATCACGAACATTTGATTCCGACGAGCGACGTCAAACCCATCCGCGTCTGGCTGCAAGTGGGGGAACATGATCTCGGTGAGCAACGCGATGAAGCGTCCTTGCACAACTGGCCGCTTGCCAACGAGCGCATGGCGGCGGCGTTGAAGGCGAAGGGTTATCATTATCAATACGTCTATTGCCTCGGCGCAAAACATGTGGATGGCAAAGCGGTGGGCGAAACGTTGCCGGAAGCGTTGGTGTGGTTGTGGCAAGGTTACCCGATCAAGTAATACGGAAAACATTCTACCTCTAAGGATCAAAACCGGAGCGCCCTACTCGGCGCTCCGGTTTCATTTCAACCTTGGGCGTTGAATTTCTCTGGTTCGCGTGAGCTGCTTATTGCGCGGTTTAAAAAATTATTTCTTCCACGCGCGATGCCAATTGCCGAATTGAAATTCAATGGACGTGAGCAAAATTGGTTTCAACAACAGCGCGCCCGTGATGCCAATGACCGCGGACGCCAGCACGTCGGAAAGATGATGCGCTTGCAATGCGAGACGCGACCACATCACCGCGAGCGCGTAAACGGCTACGACCGTGCCCCAACCGCGATGCACCAACCACACCGCCGCCGCCAGCGCCACCGCCGTGACCGCGTGGCCGGAGGGAAACGAACTGAATTCATGTTTCCCGATGATCCAATGGCCGTCATACCACAGACCGTAAAAACCTTGCGGCACGTGCGCCGTCGGCCGCGCGCGACCGCACAACGCCCGCAAGATGAGCGTGAATATCCCCACCAATACGGAAACTGAGCCCGCGAAAAAAATAGGCGCCGCCACCCGGGGCCGATTCGTCAGCACCAATAAAAATGACAACCCCAGCACCGCGACGATGATCACCCAACCTTCGCCGAGCTTGGAGCACCACCACGCAATTTTCTGCCACGCCGGATTGCGCGTCACGTCCAGCGCCGCGTCCACGCGACCGTCCAGCGGCCACAACAGTGCGACCAGAACGGCGCCCACCAGCAGCCATAATAAAACTTTTCCACGCGCCACCGGCGTTGGTTTTTCAAAAAATGCCATCTCCGCGAATGTAGGCGTTACCCGGGTAAATAAAAAATCAAATCGCATCGCCTTAAAAAGTGCTGCCGACATCCTGTCGGCAGAGTTGTCAAATCAGAACAACGCCGCGAAATCATTCGGAAGCTCTGCCGACAGGATGTCGGCAGCACCTTAAAGACCACAGTCACCCGCGTCCGATCGCTGCACACTTTTAGGATTAGCGAAGATCAGCGCCGATTAGCGGTTAAAGAAAATTCCCCGCTCGCCTCGCCTCTCATTTCCAGCGATAATTTTTTCGCCGATGCAATCCTTGTTTGAAAAACTCGCCCGCTACCCGGAACGCACCCTTGTGCTGCTCAGCCTCGTGCTGTTACTCGCAGGCAATTGGATTTTGCCGCTGACGGATCGCGACGAAGTCCGTTTTGCCGAAGCGTCGCGCGAGATGATCCAGCGTGGCGATTACATCGTGCCGTGGTTCAATGGCAATTATCGTTTCGATAAACCGATCCTGATCTATTGGGGACAGATCGCCAGTTACAAAATTTTTGGCATCAATGGTTTTGCCGCCCGCTTTCCGACCGCGCTGTTCGCGACGGGGACAGCGTTGCTACTCGTTTGCTGGGGACGAAAACTTCGCGACGCGAAAACAGGTTTGTTTGCGGGCGCAATGTTTGTCGCGGGATTGCACGTCGCCGTCGTCATCGGGCGCGTAGCCACGGCGGACATGGCGCTGATTTTCTTTTTCACACTCTGCTTCTGGAGCGGCTGGGAATTGACGCGTCCGCAACAACCGCAACGCGTGCGCTGGTGGTGGATCTTTTACGTCGCCCTCGCGTTGGGATTTTTAGCGAAAGGCCCGGAGATTTGGTTGGCGTTGTTTGGACTCATTCTCGGTCGCATCTTACGCAAAGATAATTTCCATCTCCCCCTCGTCGCGACGATTGTCGGCTTCGTGTTATCCGTCGGATTGGTCGGCCTTTGGGGCATTCCGGCGATGCTGCAAACTCAGGGAAAATTTCTTAATGTCGGCATCGGTGAGCATGTGATCAATCGTTCCGTGGGCGTGACCGACGGACATGGTGTCGCGGGCTTCTTGGGATATTTAGCCGCCGTGCCGTTGTATTTTGTGACGTTCTTTATCAGCTTTTTTCCGTGGTCCACCCGCGTGCCGTCGGCCCTGAAGCGCTGGTGGCCAACGCGCCAAAGCGATGGCATCGGCTGGTATCTGCTCGTGCAGGCGGCCATCGTGTTCGTGGTGTTCTCACTCGTGCGGACGAAGTTGCCGCACTACACGATGCCCGCTTTTCCGTGTCTCGCACTGTGGCTGGCGTTGCAGATTTCCGGCGAATCAAATTCGCTCGCCTGGTTCGGCAAACGTTTGGTCGGCATGACCGTCTTTATCCTCGTGTTGACGTTGGGATTTTTCCCTTTTGCCAACGCGCATCTGCTCACGGAAAATCTTTGGCAGGCGACTAAATCGCATGTGCAACCGGAAACAAAGATCGGTTGCTACGGCTTTACCGAATCCAGCCTCGTCTGGAAATTTCGCGGTGGCACGACGAATATGATTTTTTTTGGCGATCGTAAGCACGAAGCGGATTTTCTAACGAACACGCCGCCATTCATTCTGGTGTTACCGACGCAAGACTTGACGAATCTGCCGGACACGAACGGTCTGCACATCAACGTGCGCGGCCTCGACATGGTGAAGTTTAAGAACTGGAATCTGACGGCGATCGTAAGGCCGTAGCCCTCTTTGGAGGGGCGAAACTCATAAGAGCAGGCTCACGCCAAGGCGCAGAGCCGCCAAGAAAATGATTCGCCACGCCCGGGCCTCCCATTCTGGTCATTCGGTAATTCGGTCTAAAAAGTCACGGCTCGATAGAGTCTCGCCCCACCGATTTAAATATCCAAGAATGCCCGGCGCTCCATTTGCAAAAGAACGTTTTTCTGCTATTTAATATAGCCGATCAAGGACGGTTTAATTCCTTTGAGTAAAACGAACAGACGCGGTGTCTATTGGATGAATTTATGCTTTTCGATTCACATTATTGGTTGTTGGTGATGTTGCCGGGCATGGCGATCGGCGTGTGGGCGCAATGGAAATTGCATTCCGCTTACGGCAAATACAGTCAGGTGCCCGTGGCCTCCGGTCTGACGGGGGCGGAAGTAGCGCGGAAAATTCTGAACCAAGCCGGCCTTTATAATATGCCGGTCGAGGAAGTCGAAGGTCATTTGAGCGATCATTATGACCCGGCGAAAAAAGCGCTGTTTTTATCGTCGGATATTTATAATGGCCGCACCATTGCGGCGGTCGGCGTGGCGGCCCACGAAGCCGGGCACGCATTGCAAGATCAAGCGTCGTGGGGTTTGTTCAATCTGCGCATGGCGCTCGTGCCCGTGACGCAATTCGCCAGCATGGCGTGGATGGGAGTCTTGGTGCTCGGTTTTATTTTGCATATCATCCCGCATTTCATTTTGATCGCCGTCGCCATTTTTTCCGTGATGACGTTGTTTCAATTAGTCACGTTGCCGGTGGAATTCGACGCCAGCGCGCGCGCGAAAGAACAGCTTTTCCGGCTCGGCCTCGTGCGCGAAACGGAACGTTCCGGCGTCGCGAAAGTGTTGAACGCCGCCGCCCTCACCTACGTCGCCGCGCTCGTAACGAGCGTGTTGGAGTTGCTTTACTGGCTCAATAGCGCGCGGAATGACCGCAGTTAATTTGCTTTGCGCCAGCGCGTTGCCGGTTTAACTTTTTGTCGCACATGGTGGAAAAGAAAACACATCGCAAACCCACGGCAGTCCGGCGTGAGAAAAAAGTTTTCACGCCCGCGGCGAACCTCCCTGCATCCCCGGCGGCCACTCCCGACGCGCCGACGCCGCTGGACGACCCGTCCGTCAAACCAGCCGAGGGCGATACGACGCAATTCATGCGGCGCGAAGCTGAAACCGAAGCAACCACTTCGTCGGCAGCTGCGCCCTTTGACGCGCCGCTCGCCAAACCCGTCGAGAGCGATACCACCCAATTTGTTCGCCGGGAAACGGACCGTCCCGATGGTGACAATTCTTTCCGACTTTACCTGCAAGAGATCGGCCGCGTGAAATTGCTCACGGCCCAGGAAGAAATTGAATTAGCGGCCCGCATCAAGAAAGGTGACGCCAAGGCGCGTGAACATATGATCAAGGCGAACCTGCGCCTCGTCGTCAAAATCGCGCGCGACTACGAAGGCATTGGTTTGCCGCTGCTGGATTTGATCAGCGAAGGCAATATCGGTTTGATGAAGGCTGTGGAGAAATTTGATCCGGCGAAAGGCGGCAAACTTTCCACCTACGGCTCCTGGTGGATCAAGCAATCCATCAAACGCGCACTCGCCAATCAATCCAAAACCATCCGCCTGCCCGTGCATCTCGTGGATAAAATCGCCAAGATGCGGCGCGTGGCCGTGCGGTTGCAGGAAGAATTAGGCCACGATCCAAGCGATGAAGAATTGGCCGCTGAATTGGGCATGACGGCCAGCCGCGTTTCGCAAATGCGCATCGCCGCCATCCGCCCGACCTCGCTCGACGCCCCCGTAGGCGAAGATGGCTCCACTAATTTTTCCGACCTGGTCGAAGATGAACACGCTTCCAATCCTTATCACGAACTCGAAGACAAGACCGTCGTGAATATGTTGCAAGGCATGGTCAAACATCTGAACGAACGCGAAGCCGCCATTCTCAGTTACCGGTTTGGCCTCGACGGCGGTCAGGAAAGAACGTTGGAAGAAGTGGGCGATAAATTTAATGTCACCCGTGAGCGCGTCCGCCAGATCCAAAACCTCGCCTTGAGCAAGCTTCGTAAGATGATTGAAAAGGTAGAAAACTCTGAACTTAAAACCGATTAAACATGTCCACCTCTGTTACGCCCGCTGAAATCACTGCCGCCATCCGCAACGTCCCGGATTTTCCGAAACCCGGCATCCAGTTCAAAGACATCACGCCCCTGCTCGCCGACGCGCGCTTGTTCGCCGGCGCGATTGATCTGTTGACGCAAAACTTTGCGCCCGGCAGCGTGGATGCCGTCGTGGGCATTGATGCGCGCGGCTTTATTTTCGCCGCCGCCGCCGCGTTGAAATTAAACGCCGGCTTCGTGCCTGTGCGCAAAAAGGGCAAGTTACCCTATGCCACGCACGAAGAAGATTTCGCCCTCGAATACGGCCACGCCACCGTCGCGATGCACATCGACGCCTTGAAACCCGGCGCGCGCGTGCTGCTGATTGATGATTTGCTCGCGACCGGCGGAACTGCCGCCGCCGCGGTTTCGCTCGTAAAAAAACTCGGGGCTGAAATCCTCGAGATCAATTTCCTCATCGAGCTGAAATTTCTCGACGGACGCGCCAAGTTAAAAGATTATCCTATCCGTTCACTCGTCGTTTATTGAATTAAACCCGCCGTGAATGCCGCATGACTGACACGCCTACATTAAGCATCGTCGTTCCCTGCTATAACGAAGAGGGAAATCTCATTCCATTGGTCACCGCCATCCGCGAAACGATGGAACCCCTCAAGCTGACTTACGAGATCATCATCGCGGACGATTGCAGCAAGGATAAGTCCTGGGAAATTTTGGAAAAACTCGGCGCCGAAGACCCGCGCATCCGGGCGTTGCGCTTTGTGAAAAACGCCGGGCAATCCGCCGCCATGTGGGCCGGCATGAACGCCGCGCGCGGCCAATACATCGCCACGCTCGACGCCGATCTGCAAAACGATCCGAAAGATTTGCCGAAATTTCTCGAAGCGTTGAAACAAGCCGATTGCGTCTGCGGTTCGCGCGTGGAGCAGCGGCGTAAAGGTGATAATGTCGTCCGCCAACTTTCATCCAAGATCGCCAACGGCGTGCGCAACAAAATCACGCGCGAGAACGTCACTGATTCCGCCTGTTGCTATCGCGTGTTCAAACGCGAATGCGTGGGCAACCTGAAATTCTTCAAAGGCATGCACCGTTTCCTGCCGACGCTGTTCAAGATCGAAGGTTATACCGTCGCGGAGATTCCCATCAGCCATCACGAACGTTTCGCCGGCCAGAGCAACTACGGTGTGTGGAACCGGCTGTTCGCGTCGTCCTACGATCTCTTCGCCGTGCGCTGGATGCAAAAGCGCATGTTCCGTTTCCAAGTCAAAGACCGCGTGAATTTTTAAGCTGGGCGGTTGGGCGCGTGTTATTTGCGCACTCTGAAATGTCGCGGAGCGACGCGGGAAATTAGCCAGCTACGAAGTGGCTGGAAAACATCCATCTGTTTTAATCCGTCCTTAAGGGACGATGGAATCCGCTGTCATTTCAGGGCACATTATTGTGCACACAGACAGCCCTATCAAATAATAATCAAAGACTGCAGAAGTGCCACATTGTGTCAAATAATTGCAACCAGCTTTGGCGGTCTTCCATAATCCTTTCGACCCGAAATGCGTAATGCACAACAATTCTCTATCATTTGATGAGCTATCCATGTCTTATCAGTAATTGGAGAAAAAAACAAAGCACGTCCGAGAAACACACGCAATTCTTCCTCACACAATAGGGAAACACCATAAAAATGATAAGATTTTCCAGAGCTAAAAAGAGCACCGCGTTGATTCAACTCTCTCAAGACCGCCGCAACAACTCGCGTTGCCTCTGGGGAAAAACCACAATGGAAATCAAGCAATGGAATGTGACGGATTATTTGCCCGTGTAAATTGACAACAGATGTCAAAGCTAACAAGTTATTGCCGTTTTGAGCTTCATTAGAAATCTTAGTTATATATTCTAGATTTAATTCATTTACGTTTAAGTTCTGGGGTTTACCAGCAAGAGTCTGGTGGAATTTTGCGGCAGTCAAAATCCCGAAAGGAACTGGATCGACCGTCGAAGCAGCAATCATAGCACCATCCCAGAATGGGATACCGACTTGTTCGCGCAAATCTTGTGCTTGCCTCACAACTTTCATGTCGGCACCTGCCATATCAGCGCGCGAATTATGTAACGGTGCAAATGGTAATACAGCTATATTGATAGAAGTTATTTCTGGAAAAATAGAAGGCAAAAGACAAACAAACTCTAAAGCACTTATCCCAATAATTTGCGGAGATAATTTCATGGGCCATTTAATGGATGAATTTGTCTTTCTATGTGGCGGAATAAATTGTAGTTCAATTCTCCATACCTGAAATCGACATCGAGAGATCGTCCAGCAACTTGCACTTTTTTGAATTCTGTAGTCGCGCTTGGAAGGGGATCTTTCAATGAACGAACAACGATGCAGTTGAATCGCTCGTCGCCTCGATCACGAAGAAATGTCGCTCGAGTTGAGCCTTCAATCAGCACATATTTTCCGTCTCCAGCTTCTTCCACAACCGGCGGCGTCACAATACTCTTAAGTCCACCAAGCAAATTTACAGCAACAGAATCAAAAAGCTGCACTTTGTTAGCTTCATATGCAGCAATTAAATGTTGTATTTGCCTGTATTTATATTCGCGAACATATTGAGTTAAAGAAACAAGATTACTGAGCTTCACACTTTCAAAGGTCAATTGGACTCCATTTTTACCATACTGACTGACTGTTTGCAGACGTCTTAACAAATCCTCTTGCGAATGAGCTACAAGTGAGGGCAAAGGCAGTTTTTCAAGAAATGAATCAGCAAATAGAGTTCGGATTTGGCCATACAAGGCCGAGATTGCCGCAGCGTGAATAGCTCCTTCATATTTTACTGCTTCAATTTTATTTTTTTGACCACCAGAACGTAAAGCAACATATGCACTTCCTTGACTAGGATCATGACAATTGATGAAGTAACCGCGATAAGGAAGATTATCCACTTCTATAACTTCTGCACCAAGCGCACGAAGCAAACGACGGCGATAAGCTCCATGATCAAATTTAGGTTCAATTTTCGAAAGCATGATTCTGCAATGCACATCACGCATCCTCCATACAAGCAAGCTGGGAAATAATGAGTAAACAAAATCCGTATCGTTTTCGCATATTAGCAAGTCCGTTACGCTCGTCTCCAAGTGTTGCGTAATATCTCCATACAGGTCTTCAAGATCATAACAAACATCCGAAGGCATTTTGGGTGTTTTCATTCTAACTAGCTCAGTGTTAAAAAAATCTTCACTGGCTTTTTTTCCAGCTTTTATTAAACCCGCTATTGTCTTCGTGTCCATCTTATCAAAATCAGTCGCTTTAACATTTCCAGTGGGAATTGATACAACATGAACATCTCCTTGAATAGTGAGCTGTAATTCTTGGCTTCCTTCCACAACAGTGTTTACAACAGCATCCAGGAGCGACGATGAATTCCACTGCTCAATTGATTCATCATCTGCTTTTAAAACAAAGGCTAAAATTCGGCTACTCAAAGCCTTCCCCGCGGCTCCTTCCGCAAATAAAAAAGTAGGAAGATTGCTCAGAACACCTCCGTCAATGAATTGACGATTAACTGGCTGAAAGAAAATTGGAATTGAACATGACGCGCGAATAGCTTTGGCTACGGAGTCATTAGGGCTGGATCGATTGTTCCAAACTCGCACCTTCCTAGATAAAATATCTGTTGCTACTATTGAAGTCGGCAATTGAAGGTCTGAAAATGTTATCGGTCCTTGTTTTGTTCCCAAAAGCTTTCTTAAACAAGACTCCACCCAAACTTCAATCTCACTCGATGAATAATATCCTTGATGAAGTAATAGATTGCCATATTTGCCAAAAGGCTTTGCAGCAAACCTAAGTAGCCACGAAGGATTATTCTCAATATCTGGTGGCATTAGAAACTTTTGAAAATTCAACTCCGAGACGAATTCATTGAGTTGCTGCGTTGTTGCTCCAGCACCAATAAGCCCGGCAATAATTGAGCCGGCAGATGTGCCAGCAACTTCCACAAAATGAACCCCTCGCTGGACAGCCTCTTCATACGCCCCAACCAAAGCAGCAGCCCGACATCCTCCGCCTTGGAAAACTCCTACGCAGGACTGAAAGAAAATAGTTTTTTTCATGCAAACATTTTTTGAATCATTTGATCATAAGCAAGAAATACCCATACGCATTGGTGCATATCTTCACGTCCTTTTCCATGAACTCCTTCGACACGGTGTCGTATGTAAGGGCATTTTCAGTGGTTTTCATGTAGCATCTACAGTTTCTTCAATTCTTTCCACATTGGCAACTTGAATGGAATAAGACTTTGTTTTGTCTTTCTTACGTTTACCAAACATATTTTTTTGAACATTGGCCGAGACGATCGCCCTAATCGCGCTAGCTTCATTGTCAGTTTGAAAAATTAGCCCCTAAAAATTAAAAGAACGCCGCCACCTCTCGGTGACAGCGTTGTGATTTTGATTAGTCCTGACGCCTATTTCTTCGCGGCGTCGGTGGCGGGCGGTGGGGTTGGCGCGCCGTTGCTCTTGATGCTGGCGATCACGTCGTAGCCCCAGTCGCCCAGGATGTGCTCGGCGCCCTTGTTCAGGCCCAGTAACACGTCGCGGGCGGACGCTACGTAGTAGCGCACGTAGCCCGGCGTGGTCAGGTCGAACCCCAGCGCGTTGTCACGCGCTTCGATGGCCGTCTCCGCCTGGCGGGACAGCTCTTCCGCTTGCGTGTTGCTGGCGGCGGCGAGGTCGGTTTGCGTTTTGAGGTTCGCAATGTCCCGGATGCCGTTCAGCGGGCTGGCCGCGCCCAATGCCTGATGCTTGGCCTGAATGGCCTGCGCCAGTTTGATGAGGGCATCCACGTTGGTTGGAATGGTTATTCGCATTTGAATCACTTCCTTTCGGATTAGTATTTTGTTCCCTGCCCTGACTCGTCGACAAAGAGTTTCCGGCGATGATGATCACGGCGGGGAACATGACGACCCTAAGCTGGTCGGCGACAAATTTCCAAAGATTTCCGTAACATATTTGTGTCGAAAAACCGTTAAAATCATTGAGCAAGTGCTAAGTTCTTGATTTCAAGAAACATCTGACACTTTTGCAGTTTCTAAAATGAGTTTAACGATTCAAAAAATGACTTTGGCAATCGTGAAAGTCATTTTTGAGATTCACAAACGGTTTCTGGCGATCGTCAGAATGGGTTTAAAGGCTTACAAACGTTGGTAATGAATCCGCAAACCGGGTTTAAACAGTCACAAACTGTCCCAGTGGATCGACAAGGTCAGGTTAGCGATCCACAGAATGGGTTTGGGGATCGCCAACCGGCGTTGGTGAACTGTAAAAATGGCTTGGTGAACCGTCACAGACTCTTTAGCGATCCTTAAAATGACTTTTTAAATCGTAAAAGTGAGTTTAAGACCTCTGCCAAAGTCGTTTTATTTGTAGCGGCGGTCTGTGACCGCCGTTTCTTCGGGCAAATGGGCGGTCACAGACCGCCACTACAGCACTTATTCACCGCAAAATGTGAATAGAAGTTCACCGGTTCGTCACCGGCTCGTAACAACGTTGAACTAGAGTCAGGGTGCGACTATGAAAAAGATTCTTATCCTGACGGCCGGATTCGACGATGCGCATCACGCCGCAGCGCGTAATTTGCGCGACGCCGTTGAGTCGCTCGATGACGACGCGCGCGCGGAAATTTTTGATTTGTTCGCCGATGGGCGCGGCACGTTTTCCACGTTGTTCCATAAAACATGTTTGAGTCTCGCCCAATACGCCCCGATTTTGTGGAGCGGTTTACGCGCCGCGCCCGATGAAACGGCGGCGATGGAACGCTCGTTCGGCGGCTTCGCGCGGATGCACGATCCGTTGGAAAAAATCCTGCTCGAAACGCAGCCGGATTGTGTGGTCTCCACCAGCCCGGCTTACGGGCATCTCATCCAGAAGATTTTCCGCAGTCATCGCGAACGGCCGTTCCGTTTCGTCACCGTAGTCACGGAATCGCTGGTGGCCAGTCCGGCGTGGTTTCGGGCGCCGAGTGATTTTTTCTGTGTGGCGAATGAAATCGTGGCGGACTCGTTGCGCGTAGGCGGTGTGCCGGAAGGAAAAATCAAGGTGCTCGGCTTTCCAGTCAGCCCGGAATTTGCGTGGGCGAAAAATGATCTGCCCCTCCCCGCCGCGAACGAATTGCGACGCGTGCTTTATCTCGTTCATTCGGGCAAGAAAAAAACGGGCAAAGCGGTGGACCGCTTGCTGGAGCAATCTGATTTGCACGTCACGGTGGTGGGCGGACGCGATGCGGAGTTGCGCGCGAAATTGCTGGATCGTTTTCGCGGCGAAGAAAAGCGGGTGCAGATTCTCGGCTGGACGAATCAATTGTCGGAATTGCTCCGCTCGCATCACGTGGTCATCGCCAAATCCGGGCTGGCGGTGCATGAGGCGATCGCGGCGCGTTGTCCGATCATCGTGAATCATTTCGACACGAGCCAGGAAGAAGCGAACTCGAAGTTGGTGGAAAAATCCGGTATCGGCGTGGTCGTGAAAAAGAATCGCGAAGCCGTCGAGGCCGTGAAAGAGGCTTTCGACCACCGCGCGGAAATCTGGAACGGTTGGCGGCGTAATTTGAAGAAGATTTCGCGCCCGGACGCGGCGCTGCGGATCGGCGAATTGATTTTGGGCGAGATTGAGAAGGATCAGCCCGCGCGGGAAAGGATGCCGTCGTTTGAAATGGAGCCGTCGCGCGTGATGCGTTTGCCGTCGCAACGCAACGGGCAGCATCCGCACCCTAGCCTGCTCCCAAAAGGGGATCGGAATGGGAATGGTGAAGCGTCATCCAATCATCCGAACGGAATGGTTCCCGCGAACGAGGGAACGGGAACGGGCATGTTGCTGTGTGATTTTCACATTCACTCGAATTATTCCGACGGCAAATTGAGCGTGCCGGAGATCATTGATTTTTACGGCGAACGCGGCTTCGACTGCATCTGCATCACGGATCATTTGGCCGATCCGCGCCGGTTACTCGGCAAAATTTCCGAGCTGGCGAATCTCACGCTGGGGCCGGATCAGGTGGCGGAATATTTTACGGTGATCGAACGCGAACGGCAACGCGCGTGGCGCCGTTACAAGATGTTGGTGATGACGGGCATTGAATTTAACAAGGACGGTTACACGAGCAAAACGTCGGCGCATCTGCTGGGCGTGGATTTGAAATCACCGATTGATGCGGCGCTGGACATTCCGGAAACGATCGAACAGATCCACGCACAAGGCGGGCTCGCCATCGCCTCGCATCCCCACATCATGAAAAGCGAGTGGGGCAAGAACACGCTTTATCTCTGGGAGAATCAGGAGAAATTTGCGCCGATGATCGACGCGTGGGAGATTGCGAACCGGAATAATATATTCAACGACATCGGACTGAAACGGTTGCCGTTCATCGCGAACAGTGATTTTCACAAACCGAAACATATCTATTCGTGGAAGACGTTGATCCATTGCCAGAAAAACCCTGAGGCGATCAAGCAGTGCATTCGCCGCAATGAACACGTGGCGATTACGTTGTATCGCGATTTCGCGCCGGCAACGACCGGCTTCAATGTGACGTTGCAAGAACAGGTAGAAAAGAAATCCACGCTGCCGATTGCGGCCTGATAGGTTTGTCGACGGGACTTTCTTGAAGCTCACACCAAGCCGAAACTTTTTAGTCCGACCGCGCAGCACGGGGCAATGCTCGATGCGCCGCAAATCAACCTGCGTTACGCTTCGCGGCGGCTTTGCGCCGGGGCGTGAGATTTTTTCCGCATAAGCATCCCGCCAAACCCGCCCGCCGTCCGCCCATTCAGCTTAGGGATTGAAAAAATTGTGGAAACGCGCCGCTGTTTCAACGAAGATGGATTCATGGCACAAACCGAAAATGGCGCTGGACCGGTCGTTTCCGCTGAGGAGATTCAAAAGGCATGGAGTAATTTCACGTTGCGCGTGGAGCAATTGGAAACGGGCAACACCGTTTTGGAACACGAAAACAAAGCGTTGCGCCGGATGCTGGAAAACTCCATCGAGTATCGCAAAAAATCGCACGCGGAACTCGTCACGCTCATCACTACGCTGATCAGTAAATTGCCCGTCAACGATCTCGGCGTCATCATCACGCGGCTGGTCGAACATAGTAATCAGGTCGGCGAAGTCTCGTCGGCGTTGATCGGTGGAAAAATGGAGGACAACCAACTTCAACCCGCGAGCCTCAAATTGCTCGATAAGACCAAGCGCGATCTCGCGGCGGCCATCAAGCCAGCAGTCGAACAATTGATCCAGTCCGATCCGCCCCTCGAAATTGCGACGCTGCAAAATTTGATCGCGGAGCCGGAAAGCTTTTTCAATCCGTCCGTCGTCCGCGCCAGCCGTTGTTTTGTGAAAGGCCAGATTCCGCGCGAACGCATTGTCCGCGAATTCGGCGAGGAAGCGTTGATCTTCTTCAAAGATTTAACGACCGACGTGAAATATAATCCGCGCCCGAAACCGGAAGAAGTCGTGCTCGGCTTCGCGAATGATTTCGACGCGTTGCTCGCGCAAAATCCGAACGTCGTCGCGGCGAAGCGCACCGAACTGCTCGCCTTGCACCAAAAAATCCGCGCGAGCAAAACGGTGTGCGAACAATCGCGGGCGCAAAAAAGTGCGTTCCTCAAATTATCGTTCGTGCTCGATCTGCTGCATTATTACGAGAACCAAAACACGGAATCGCCGGACGTGGTTTTCGCGCAGCGCATGCCGCCATTGATCGAACAACTCGTCATCACGGGCGAACGCGATACGTTGGATCCGAAACTGGTGGAACTCGCCGAGTCGTTGCTCGCGTTCATCATCACCAATGATTACCGGCATTCTGTCATCAACAACATCGGCAAAAGCGGCGGCCTGCCCCGCACCTTGCGTTTCACGCTGGCGTTCCGTTCGGAAAAATTATCGGAGGGTGATCCGTTGACGATTGAATGCGTAAAGCATTTGATCCCCGCGAACAGCACGCCCAAACTCGCCGAGCTCGTCACGGTTTTACGCCTGTTCAATCTGCACATGCAAGCGTCCGTCACGAAGGCCATCATGTCGTCCGACCGCTTGCGCCGCGAAGATGCGGAAGCGCTCGGCAAAGCCATCGCGAAGGAATTGAACCTGACCGAACTGCAAGAACGGCTGATCGAGAAGACCAATATCACGCCGGAAAAAGAATCGCAAATGGCCTGGGATCACATCAAAGATTTGATCGCCAGCCGCGCGACGCCGAACGAAATCACCAACGCCATCCGCAAACGGTTGCACGCGAAATACGATGACGGCGAAGTCAAGGCGAGCTGGCTCACGCTCACCGAATCCGACGCGCTGTTGCTCGTGCGCGTGTTTTGTCTGCTGCCGTATTTGCCGGACGGCCAGACGGATCCGATTGCGCGGCCAGTTCTCGAAGCGTATGTTTCGCGACTCACGCACGAAAAATATGCCGCGACTTACAGCAAGATCGTCGGCGCGTTAAAAAATCTTTTCAAGGTGAAAGCCGACAGTCCCGCGCTGGTGAATTTCATTTCACTCGTGCGTTGGGTATCACCAACGGACGCGGATAAATTATCGCACGATGTCGGCATGACGACTTGATGGAGCGCCGCTCTCCTGATCGGCTTGATGGGAAAAACATCACCCATCAAGCTACCTACTTGCGCGAGCAATTTTGATTTTAGAGGAGGCCAGGGCCGCGATCAAAACGTCCGGCTCGATCGGGTCTTTCAATTCAGTTTTCGTTCGTGTCTTTCGCGGTTTTCGTAGTTAAAATTTTTGCGTGAAAATTCTTTTTATTGGCGACATCGTGGGTAGTCCTGGGCGGCGCGCGGTCAAGGAGCTTTTGCCCAAGCTGCGGCAGGCGCACGGTCTCGACGTTATCATCGCGAATGGCGAAAATTCCGCCGGCGGCAACGGGATCACGCCGGATATCGCCGAGGAACTTTTTGATTATGGCGTGGATGCCATCACGACCGGCGATCATTTGTGGGACCAAAAGGAAGTCATGGAGCTGTTGCAAAACGAAAAACGCTTTCTGCGTCCGCTGAATTATCCATCGGGCACGCCGGGTCAGGGCAAAACCATTTTGAAGATCCGCGATTTACCACCCATCGCCGTGATGAATGTGCAAGGCCGCACGTTCATGCAGCCGCCGCTGGACAATCCGTTCACACTCGGACTCGACGAAGCCAAATGGTTGCGCCAACACACGCCGATCATCTTCGTGGATTTTCACGCCGAGGCGACCTCGGAAAAAATCGCCTTTGCGCGGATGCTCGATGGACAGGTCAGCGCGGTCATCGGCACGCACACGCATGTGCAGACGGCGGACGAACAAATTTTCCCCGGCGGCACGGCGTATCTCACCGACGCCGGTTTCACGGGTCCGCACGAAAGTGTTTTAGGCCGCGAAATCATACCGGTCGTCACGCGTTTTCGCACCGCTATGCCGCAGCGATTTGAAGTCGCCCGCAATGACATCAAGCTAAACGGCGCGGTGATTGAAATTGATAATGCCACCGGCAAGGCGACTAAAATCCAGCGCGTTTCGGAATCTATTTGAGGCGAAGCCAGCACCGAATAGTTGCCACTTAAAATTCAGATGCTAGAGTGTTCCCATGACAATTGAACTGCCAGACGTGAAGATCGGCTCGCAGCCGCTGACGAGCGAGCTGGCGCGGATTGAACTGGCGTGTGCGTTGTATGGTGCGTGGAAAATTTCGATGAAGCAGGCGGTGGATATGGCGGGAATACCGCGAATTCTTTTTTTTAAAGAACTTGGAATCCGGAAAATTCCACGCCAATACGGAGTTGCCGACGTGCAACATGATATTCAGATGGCGGAACAACTTGCCGCAAAAAGATTCGCCGCATGATTGTCATCAGTGACACCTCACCTATCACCACCTTGATCCAGATTGGCAAAGTGGATTTGCTTCATAAGTTACATGGTGAAATTTTGGTTCCGGAAGCCGTCCGGGATGAGCTTTTCCTATTGCATCCAATTTTGCCGGAATTTTTCCGGTGCGTTCCGGTCAACGATCACAAGGCGGTGGTTCGACTGATGTCTGAATTGGATCCCGGCGAGTCCGAAGCCATTGTGCTCGCCCAAGAACAACTGGCCGATGTTTTGTTAATCGACGAAATCGAAGGCCGGAAGATTGCGGCCCGGGAAGGACTTCGCTTCGTTGGTTTGCTTGGTGTTCTTGGTCAGGCCAAACTAAATGGCTTGATTCCTTCCGTTGGCGAAGTGCTGGCTGAAATTGAAAATGAAACAACCTTTTTTGTCTCACGGGAAATGAAAAATTTGACTCTGAAATTAGCCGGCGAATTATGAACCATTCTAAAAATCCTGATTTAATCCCTTCCGTCCCGCCCGGTGTCAAACTCACCACGCTCGACAACGGCCTCATCATCATCGTGCGCGAAGATCACAGTGCGCCGGTCGTTTCCGTGCAGGCATGGTGCGCCGCGGGTAGCATTCACGAAGCGCATTGGCTCGGTGCCGGGTTGTCGCACGTGCTCGAACATATGTTGTTCAAAGGCACGACCACGCGTCCCGGCAGCCGCATTGATCAGGAAGTGCAGGAAGCGGGCGGTTACATGAACGCCTACACGAGCTTCGATCGCACGGTGTATCACATTGACGTGCCGAACACCGGCGCGACCGTAGCGATCGATATTTTGTGCGACATCATGCAGCACGCCACGTTGCCGCCGGATGAACTTGCGAAGGAACTCGATGTCATCCGCCGCGAAATGGACATGGGACAGGACGATCCCGGTCGCCGCTCCGGTCGCCGTCTGTTTGAAACGGCTTATACGAAAAGTCCGTATCGTTTTACCATCATTGGCTATCCCGATATTTTCAATGAACTGAAGCCGGAAAATATCCGCGCTTATTACACGGAAAAATACGCGCCGAACAATTGCTTCTTCGTCGTCGCTGGCGATGTGAAGCATAACGACGTCATTGCGCAGATCAAAACCGCTTACGCCAAAACCAAATCGCGCGCCCTGCCGCCGCTGGTTTTGCCGCTCGAACCGAAACAAACTGCGTCGCGCGAAATCATTGAGGAAGCGAACATCGAACTCGGTCATTTGCATTTCGCGTGGCATATCCCGGAAGTGCGTCACGCCGACGTGCCGGTTCTCGACGTGCTCGCCGCGTTGCTCGGGAGCGGCCGCAGCTCGCGCCTGTTCCAACAAGTGCGCGAACGTCAAGGCGTCGTGCATCACGTGGATGCGTGGACTTACAGCCCCGGTTTACCCGGATTATTCGGCTCCAGCGCAGTTGTAGACGGTGATCAATTTGAAGCCGCGTGCGCCGCTATTCTCGCGGAAATTGAAAAAGTAAAAACGAATTCTGTCTCCGCCGAAGAATTGTCGAAGGCCGTGAAACAATTTATTTCCGGCACCTTGTCCGCGCGCAAAACGATGGAAGGCCAGGCGCAAAATCTCGGCGGCAATTGGCTCGCCGCGAACGACCTGAATTTTTCCGAACGTTATCTCGCCGCCGTTAAACAAATCACGCAAGCCGATGTTCAACGCGTCGCGCGTCATTATTTAACGCCGGAAAACCGCACGCTTTACGCGCTGTTACCGAGCGGTTGCACGCCGAAAACCAAAACGGAAACGGAAACCAACACTGATCATCCGATCCAAAAGATTGAATTACCGAACGGTTTGAGATTATTGGTCAAAGAAGATTCGCGTCTGCCCTTCGTGGAATTTCGCAGCGTGTTCCAAGGTGGCGTCCTTGCGGAAAATATTGAGAACAATGGCACGACGGTATTGCTCGCCAAAATGTTGCTCAAGGGCACGACGACACGCGACGCGGAAAAGATCGCAACCGAAATCGAATCCGTAGGCGGCCACATTGACAGCTACGGCGGTAATAATAGTTTCGGCGTGAACACCGAAGTCTTGAGCAGCGATTTCGCGACCGGCCTCGGATTATTGGCCGATGTTTTGTTAAATCCAATTTTTCCCGCCGACGAATTGGAACGCGAAAAAGAAGTTCAAATCGCGGGCATCCGCTCGCGCAAAGATGAATTGCTCAAGAGCGCAAGTCTGGCGATGCGCCGCGCGATGTTCGGCGAAACTGGCTACGGACTCGACTCGCTCGGCAGCGAAGAATCCGTGGCGCAAACTTCCGTGGCGGGCATCAAAGCGTTCCACCAAAAACTCGTCGCCCCGAACAACTGCGTGCTCGCAATCTTTGGCGATGTAAAAATCGCAGACGTGAAAGCCGCCGTTGAAAAAGCTTTTGGAAATTGGAAAAAGAATTCCGGGGTAACAACTTTCAACCTTCAACCTTCAACCTTCAACGCTCCGAAGCGCACGGAAGAAACGCGCGATAAAAAGCAAGCCGTGCTCGTCATCGGTTTTCCCGGCACCACGATCGCCAGCGAAGACAAATACGCGCTCGATCTCATTCAAGAATGTTGCAGCGATCTCGGCTCGCGCCTGTTCCTGCGCGTTCGCGAACAGCTGGGGCTGGCGTATTATGTCGGCGCACAAAACTTCGTCGGCCTCGCGCCGGGATATTTTGCATTCTACACCGGCACCGAACCCGCGAAGGCCGCGCAAGTGGAAAAGGAATTGCTCGCCGAAGCCGAGTTGCTCCGCACCGAAGGTTTGACCGCCGAAGAACTGAAACGTGCGAAAGCCAAAATGGTCGGCCAGAAAAAAATCGCCCGTCAGGATCTCGGCCACCTGGCGACCACGACTGCACTCGATGAACTTTACAATCTCGGCTGGCAACGCACGGAATTAGACGACGCAAAATACGAAGCCGTCACGCTCGAGCAGACCAAAGCCATCGCGCAAAAATATCTAAAGGCCGATGCGTATGTGGTTTCGATCGTGAAACCGGAGTGATTGTTCGACCGAATTTACAGAATAAATACAATTCAAAATCAGGTGACGGAACTAAACGTCACTCTGCGAACGCGTTGCCCCGTGCCGAAAATAGTTCTGTGAATTATGTGAATTCTGCCTGAGAATGGAGTATGCAAAAAATTATCGTTGTTGTTTTGATATTTTTGTCGTTTGCAAGCCCCGCGTTTTGCGTCGATGCGAGTTACAAAGAGGTCCTCATTTCCTCCACCACCAATGCCATCCGCGTGCGACTGCCGTTGACGGATGTGACGGGCAAGGTTCGCGTAAAGGAATTATCGACCAACGGTTTTGGCCAGCCGGTCGCGCCGTTGAAAGTTGCGCTCGATCAAAACTTTTATCTCGAATGGCAGATCGGCTATGACACGCCGAATACGAACAGTCCCTCCGTGGTTCCCGCCATCCAGTTTCAGCGCAATGGTGAAACAAAATACGGGCACGAATTTTCGAAAATTATTTTCGATGCCGTCCGTCTGGGTTTAATTTCCACGAACAAGCTGGCGAATGAACTTCGTTCGCTGAAAAAGATTGGCACGTTCGACTTGGAAAAAGATGAGGCGATGCAGCTCGAAAAAGATACGAACCGTGCGACGGACGGATTTCAACGCGAAATCCAACTCGTGCCACAATTCAGTCTGGTGACGCCTGATGGCTCGGTGCAAATCCAACTCAAACAAAAACAGCGCGCCGTCGGTTTTCAATCCATGATCTACGTCTGTCTGCCGCTCAACAAAGTATTGACGATGGACGGCTCGCCGCGCCCGGTCGGCAAAGCGAAATCCAAGGAAACCGTTTATTACGATTTCACAAAAGGGAACGCTGAACTGATATTGGATATCATTCACGCCTTCGGCATGGCCTCGCAACAGCACAACGCCGATATGCAGCAGATTTTGGGTAAGATTCTGGCAGAGACGGCAAAGCCGTAAAGGGCCGGAGCGCCGATCTCCTGATCGGCTTGATAATCATCGTTCCACCGGGCCGATCAGGAGATCGGCGCCCATGAATGATCAGCTCTTCTTCCGCCGCCAACCGGCGATGAACATTCCATTCCCGCCCAAATCCTGCGGCCAAAGCGTGATGTTTGACACGCCGCTAACTCTGCGCTCACCTAATTGAATGTCGGGGAAAATCATCGGCTCGAAATCCGGCTGACTGGCGTTGAATGCATCCACTACATCCGTCGACTCCGCGCGTGTCAGCGTGCAAACCGAGAAGATTAATTTTCCACCCGGCTTGATGCTCGGGGCAACGTGCGTCAGCAAATTCTTTTGAATCGCTGAAAGTTCGCTCACGTCATTCGCCGAAGTGGTCCAGCGCGCCTGCGGATTGCGTTGCCACGTCCCAATGCCGCTGCACGGTGCATCAACCAGCACGCCATCGAACTTGGTTTTCATCGGCAATTTTTTACCGCCATCCCAATGCACTGAACGATAATTAAAAACTTTCGCGCGACCCGTGCGACGCTTGAGTTTCAGTAAACGCCATTCTGCGCGATCGCTCGCCCACAGCAGCCCTTTATTCTGCATCAAGTCGGATAAGTGCAACGTCTTGCCGCCCTCGCCTGCGCACGTGTCCCACCACGTTTCGCCCGGCTTCGGATCGCACAGCAGGCTGACGACTTGTGACGCGATGTCTTGAATCTCAAATTCGCCCGCGTGAAATTCCGGCGTCTTGAACAGATCCACTTCGCCTGCGTAATGAACGGCATCGGGAAAAGTTTGATTCACTAGTGCGCCCGAAAAATTGCGCGCAAAATTTCCCGCCGTGCCACGTTTGAGACGCAACCAGAGCTTCGGTTCGCGTTGCAAGGAGCACAACCAATCGTCGGTGACTTCCATCTGTTCAGCGGTCCACGCAGGCACGGCTTTTTCGCGCAGCTCCGCGAAGGGCACGAACGATTCATCCGCCCGAAAACGTTCGTCCAGGCGCAATGCGAGCCGCATCTTGGCCTCCACGCCGCGTTCGTCGCGCAACCAGACGTGCCAGCGATAATAAATAAAAACCGTCTTGGCGATCTCGGTGGCGTCGAACGGCGCGAGATCTTTGACTTGCTTGAGCACTTCGCGCAAGGCCGCGTCTGCGGGCTTGTCTTTGCCGGTGCTGCGGATCACTTCGGCCGCAATTTGGTGAACTTTATGAATCACAGGCCGCAGCATACGCGATTAGGCAGGGCTAACACAACGGAGACGTAATGGAGCGCCGAGCATTGCTTGGCTTGGCGGTCGCAACGTTAGCTACTGGCCGAGCAATGCTCGGCGCTCCCACCGGTTTACTTTTTCGGATGAATTTCCCTGGAAAGCTGCTCGAGTTTTTTGCGTTCCGAATTTGAAAGACTTTTCATTCCACCCTTTGCGACCTTATCAAGTAACCGGTCGATTTCTTTAATCTTCTGATTTCGTGCATTCGTCTCGTCGTAGCCCTGATAGCGCACGTTCCCTTTGTGCCGTTCCCCAAATTCAAATCCAGATGCCAATAAATGAAGGGGATCGCGAATCAATAAAACCAGAAAAACGACCGACAAAACCAGCACGCTGGTGAACATCCATGGCGCGGCAAAAATCAATTCAGGATATAACGCTGTAGCCACCAGCAATCCAATGATCGCACCGCCCAGATGCGCATCGTGACCGATGTTGTCCTTCTGGCGACGATGGCTGATATACGAAAACACCAAAAACCCGATGGCATAGAGATACGCTGGAATCCCAATCGGCAGTGGAAACATCATGATCGAACTGCCGGGCAACAGAAAGATTGATGCAAATATAACCCCGCAAACTCCGCCCGAAGCACCCCGCGCCTTATATTCATGATGCCGGTGAATCAACAACGACAAGAGCGAACCACCCAAAATGGACGACAAATAAATCAGCAGCAAAGTCTTCGCCCCATAGATCAATTCGATGTTCTGCCCGAAATTATAAAAGCTGTAAGCGTTGAAGAGGAAATGCATCCAGTCCGCATGGATCAATCCGGACGTGAACAGCCGGTCATATTGATGATCCCGGAGAATTTCCGTCGGCTTGAACATCAGCCGCTCTTTGAGGTCTGGCCGCTTGAAAGCTAGAAAAGTCACCACAGCGGTGATGATCAATACACTGGCGGTTACGGGTAACATGTCGATCGCAACGTTCGCTGGTTAATTATGCCTTCGCCTTGATCCCACCAAACGCTGCGAAACAACTATTCTTGTGCAGGATTTCCACGCTTTGAAAACCCACCGC
Organism: Methylacidimicrobium fagopyrum; assembly: GCA_026225255.1. Classification (GTDB taxonomy): domain Bacteria; phylum Verrucomicrobiota; class Verrucomicrobiia; order Limisphaerales; family UBA11358; genus UBA11358. The sequence continues at coordinate 23,041 of JAMFSJ010000079.1, forward strand.
GCGTAGCAGATCAATTTGAAACAACAACGGACGCGGCGAATCTTCCTGCGCGATGTAGGCAAACACGCCGTCGCGATACGTCTCGTCCTTGAAGGTTTTCAGATAATCACCGTAGCGTTCCCACATCAGCGCTTGCACCTGCGGATCCGAATGTTCGATTAGATCGGAAATCCAAAAGGAACCACCCGGCTTGAGCGCGCGAAAAATCTTGGTGAAGACCGCGCGCCATTCCGCTTCATCGCGCAGATGATGCAGGACTGCCGCCGCTAAAATAATATCAAACGAAGCGTCGCCGAGATTCAGTTCGCGGATGTCGCCCTGCCACGCGGTCACCTGCCCGGCCGTCGCCTGACTCACGCGCGCCACGGCGCGATCCAGCATCGGCCGACTGAGATCCATCAGCGTCGCATCCATTTTCGGCTGACCGGGGGACGCCGGAAATTTCGACAGCAACTTGAGCGTGTAATTGCCCGCACCACAGCCGATGTCCAAAACCGACGTCGCATGCGGATTCAAACCCGCCGCGGTGCTGGTGATGAGTTCCAACGCCAACGGCGCATCAATCGTAGCGGACTGGCCGGTCGCCAGATTCGAGAACCGTTCGACATCCTGGTCAAAGCGTTCCCGAATTTGTGCAACCGTGGATTTAGGATTCATAGACACGAAGGGAATTTACGTCCGAGCGGCCAAAGGTCGCAACCCTTATTGGAGCGCCGATCTCCTGATCGGCTCGTTGATGATATTACCGCCGAGCCGATCAGGAGACCGGCGCTCCACCGGTTTCCGATTCCTCATCCAGAACATTTCCTCAATCGAAGCAGCTAGGAATTATTCTTGCGTGATCAGTGGTTAAAATAAAAAGACCGGACTCTTTGCAGAGACCGGTCTTTGATTGAGACGTCCAACGTGCCGATCAGGAAATCAGCGCTCCGGGGCTTACGCTTGCGCGATTAGTTGACGCAACACGAACGGCAGAATGCCGCCATGCTGGTAGTAATCGATTTCGATCGGCGTATCAATGCGGCAACGGACGGATACGTTTTCCACTGCGCCATCTTTGCGCGTGATTTTTAGCGTGAGGTCTTGCTGCGGCTTGATATTCGCGTCGAGGCCGACGATGTCGTAGCTCTCGGTGCCGTCGAGCTTCAAGGATTGCGCGGTCGTGCCGTCTTTGAATTGCAACGGCAACACACCCATGCCGACGAGGTTGCTGCGGTGGATGCGTTCGAAGCTTTGTGCGACGACAGCTTTCACGCCGAGCAGGTTCGTGCCTTTGGCCGCCCAATCGCGCGAGCTACCGGTGCCGTATTCTTGTCCGGCCAGAATGACGAGCGGAATGCCCGCCGCTTGATATTTGATCGATGCGTCGTAGATGGAAACTTTCGTGCCTTCCGGTTGCAACAACGTGTCGCCACCTTCCTGACCAGCAAGCATCAGGTTTTTGATACGGACGTTGGCAAATGTGCCGCGAGTCATCACGCGATCGTTGCCGCGACGCGATCCGTAGCTATTAAAATCTTCCGCCGTGACGCCGTTCTCGATGAGATATTTTCCGGCAGGCGACGATTTCTTGATCGCGCCGGCGGGCGAAATGTGATCGGTCGTCACGCTGTCGCCGAAAATCGCCAACGCGCGCGCGCCATTGATCGGCTTGATGCTGCCGGGCGTCAATGCGAAGTCGGTGAAGAACGGCGGCTCCTGAATGTAAGTGGATTGACCGTCCCACTCATACACGTTGCCGACGGACGACGGGATTTCGTTCCACTTCGGATTCTGGCCCGCGAAGTCCTTGTAAAGTTTGCGGAACACTTCGGGTTGCAACGCGGCTTGCATCTGGTCGCGCACTTCCTGCAACGTGGGCCACAAATCTTTCAGATAAACATCCGCGCCGGCTTTATCTTTGCCGAGCGGTTCCGTGCTCAGATCAATATCCACGCGGCCCGCGAGCGCGAACGCGACGACGAGCGGCGGCGACATAAGGAAGTTCGCCTTGATGTTCTGATGCACGCGCGCTTCGAAATTACGATTGCCGGACAAGACAGACGCGGCGACCAAATTATTTTTCACCACGGCATCTTCAATCGCCGGATGCAACGGACCGGAATTGCCGATGCAAGTGGTGCAACCATAGCCGACCGTTTGGAATCCGAGTTTGTCGAGATACTGCGTGAGACCGGTCTTATTCAAATAATCCGTGACGACGCGTGAGCCGGGCGCGAGTGACGATTTAACCGTGCTATTGACAGTGAGGCCGCGCTCTACGGCTTTTTTCGCAACCAGACCGGCCGCAAGCATCACTGAAGGATTACTCGTGTTCGTGCAGCTCGTAATGGCAGCGATCAACACGGAACCATTACGAACATCGCCTTCAAGTTTCGGCGCGTTACCGTGAACCGGATCGCCCGTGGGATGTTCATTGACCATCTCGCGTTCGCTGCGGCGAATGCCGCCGTTTTCCTGATCGCCACCGCCTGCGTGGAGTTCACCGCCCGCCGAAACGTGCACGACACGGGACAATTCTTCGGCTTTCATACCGAAGCCGCTTTCCGTCACGGGCTTGGAAAACGCGGAAACGAAATCGCGTTTGAGGTTCTGCAATTCAATGCGGTCTTGCGGACGTTTCGGTCCGGCGACACTCGGCACGACGGACGCAAGATCCAATTCGAGTTCCTGCGAATACGTGATGTCGCCCTTCTTCGGAATGCCCCAGAGGCCTTGCGCCTTGTAATAATTTTCGTAGGTCTTGATCGCCTCGTCGCTGCGGCCGGTGGCGCGGAGATAGTTCACGCACTCGGCATCGATCGGGAAGAAGCCCATGGTCGCGCCATATTCCGGCGCCATGTTCGCGATAGTCGCGCGATCCACAACCGGCAACGCCGTTGCGCCGGGACCAAAAAATTCCACGAACTTGCCGACGACCTTTGCCTTGCGCAGCAGTTGCGTAACCGTAAGCGCGAGATCGGTCGCAGTAACGCCTTCGCGCAACGCGCCGGTTACATGCACGCCGACAACATCCGGCGTGAGGAAATAAACTGGTTGGCCGAGCATGCCGGCTTCCGCTTCGATGCCGCCAACGCCCCAGCCGACGATGCCAATGCCGTTGATCATCGTCGTGTGCGAATCCGTGCCGACCAACGTGTCAGGATAATAAACTTCACCCGCGTTCAACACGCCCTTGGCGAGATATTCGAGGTTCACTTGATGCACGATGCCGATGCCGGGCGGGACAACCTTGAACGTCTCAAACGCCTGCATACCCCATTTCAAAAATTGATAACGTTCGCGGTTGCGCGTGAATTCCAAATCCAAGTTCTTCGCCAACGAATCTGCCGCGCCCGCGAAATCTACCTGCACCGAGTGATCCACGACCAAGTCCACCGGCACCAGCGGCTCGATGATCTTCGGGTTTTTGCCGAGCTTTTGCACCGCGCTGCGCATCGCCGCCAAGTCCACGAGCAACGGCACACCGGTAAAATCCTGCAATACGATGCGCGCGACCACGAACGGAATTTCCGCCGTGCGCGTTTCTACCGCTTGCCAGTTCGCGAGTTCCTTGATGTTCGCTTCGCTGACTTTTTTGCCGTCGCAATTGCGCAGGACAGATTCCAACACGAGACGGATGGAGACCGGCAGTTTGGAGATGGCACCGACCCCGGCTTTTTCCAGTGCGGGCAGTGAATAAAATTTTCCTTGCGACCCGTTGCCGAGTTCGAAGTTCTGAAGAGTTCCGAATAAGTTGTGTGCGCTCATTGGTTCGTAATTTCCTGCGGATAAAAATGAAGGCTGCACGCGGACGTGTCAAGCGAAGCGCGTGGCTGAACCCAAGTTAATTTGTGGAGGACGACGGAACGAGTCCGATTTGCCGGGCGGCCACACGTCGCCGCTTTGATCAACGCGGCCGGTCTCGCCGGCGAAAAGCGCGACCTGTCCGCGCCCGCCAAACCCATTCCGCAGCGCTCGAATCGAGCAACTGATTACCGCCATAAATTATTTCCCTTTGACCCATCCAAAGATGCGCTTTACGTTTTGCTTATGGCAAACGCCAAAAAGAAAAACAAAGCCGTTCTACTGGGCCTCGGGCTGGATTCCGACGGCCATAAGCGCATCACGACCGGCGATAATTTCAAGCTCGTTGGCGGCACGCAGGAAACGCACGAGCAGATGACGGAAAGCGTCATCAAATTGAACGAAAAAATCAAAGCGCGCGGCAAACAACTCGAAACCGTCAGCCGCGATGAATTCAATGACCTCGCGCAGGAAGTTGGCTGGAAAAAGTTAGATCCGAAAAAACCGAAGAAGTGACGCGCGTCTCCGCCTAATCTGTGTTAGAGTTCGTTCGCCATGACGACGGCGAATAAAATCACCATCCTGCGCATTTTGCTGATCCCGTTTTTTGTCGTCGAACTCATTTACTACAATCGCACCGGCGTGGAGGGCTATCGGTGGGCGGCGATTTTCGCCTTCGCCCTGGCGTCAGTTTTGGATGGCGTCGATGGTTTTATCGCGCGGCATTACCACCAAATCAGCGAGCTGGGGAAAATCCTGGATCCGCTCGCGGATAAATTATTACTCGTGTCGGCCATCGTCACGTTGAGTTTCAATTACGGTAATCACCTTGATCAAATCCCACTGTGGCTCATCGGCACGATTATTGGACGCGACCTGCTGATTCTCGTCGGACTGATCGTCATCCATTTCACCGTCAGCAAAGTCACCGTGCGCCCACGTTACAGCGGCAAGATCGCGACCGTGCTGCAAATGGCCGTCGTGATCATTATTTTGCTGAAATGGAATGTGGGGCAAGGCGCATTGTGGCTGAAATATGTCGAGTTGGGCGCGGCGATCTTCACCGGCTTGTCCGGCTTGTTTTACACGTGGGACGGCATGAAACAACTCGGTGCGCATCCCTCGAGTTTGCCGATAAAACCCAAAGTCACCGATGGCCACAAATGAACCTCGATTTTAAAGCAGCATGGGGCAGGCCGCTTTTTTGATTTTTATCCGGGTTTCATCTGTGTAACTCTGTGGCTGATAAATTATGGCCAAAGAAATTGAACTTAAATTAAAAGTCGGCGACGCCGCTCCAAAATTTTCCGTGGCGACCAGTGGCGGCGGAAAAATTTCGCTCGCCGACTATCTCGGTCAGAACGTCATTCTCTATTTTTACCCAAAAGACGACACGCCGGGTTGCACGAAAGAAGCCTGCGCCTTCCGCGATTATTTTGCCGACTTCAAGAAAAAGGGCGCGGTCGTTTTCGGGGTCAGCCCGGACTCCGTGAAATCGCACGACAAGTTCGTGGATAAATTCAAGCTACCGTTCACCTTGCTCGCGGACGAAGAAAAAAAGATCGTCGAAGCTTACGGCGTTTGGGGTGAAAAAAGTTTCATGGGCCGGAAATATCTCGGGGTTTATCGCGTCACGTTTCTCGTTGGACCGGACGGCAAGATCAAAAAAATCTGGCCCACCGTGAAGCCGGAAGAACACGCGGCAGAAGTGCTGGCCGCGCTGTGAGCGGCGGGCTGGAATCGAAGCGAAGCGGCCGCTTCGCCCGGCCCTTTTTGGCGAGTTTACTTTTCCGTCGGACGTTTTGATGGAATCACTTGCAAAGCCACCACCGCACTCGAGCAACCCCACGCATCCAGCGTTGTTTGCGGCGTCGGCGAATTCCAATTTTGCCACGCTAAACTACCCGCGCTGCGAACCTTCCACGCAGCGTCCGCATTCCCCGCCAGCCAGTCATAATACTGCTGCCAGAGTTGATGATCGTTGACGAAACGCACCATCCAGCGCAGAAAAATTCCGTTAAAACCGGCGACGTCGCCCGAGCCATACGCGGGCAAAGTGCCACCATGCGCCAATTGATTGCGCGTAAAATCCGCCGCCCGGAAAGCGTCGTTCAGATAATTCGTTTCACCGGTTAATTTATAAAGGTAGTTGGCGGCGCCAATGAAGGTGCCCGTGTTGTAGGTGAACACATAGCGTCCGATATTGCCGTTCGTATGAATATTGTCATACACGGCACCGGTGTTGGGGTTAAAAAGGCGCATGCGTTCCCACGCATAAATCGCCTGCGCTTTCGTCAGATAAGATTTGTCCGCGCAAATGTCCGAGAGGAAACACGCGGCGAGTGCGGCCGGGCCATTAATGCACGCATTTTTACTCGTATTATCCGTCGTCCACCACAAACCACCGTCAAGGCTGCTGCTCCAAGCCCGTTGATAGACCGCATCGAAATGATGTTTGGCCAGCTTGCGAAAGGCGGTGTTGCTCGTCACCAAATAACCGCGCGCACAGGCGATGGTCATCCAGATCAGATCGTCATTGAATTTATTGCGGGTCCAATCCTGGCCGAAGTGATGCGTAAAACCATTGATGGATTCCGTGATCATTTGCTTGGTGGGCGCGTCGCCGGTGCGTTCGTAAGCATCAATGATCATTTCGATCTGCTCGGCCTGCGTCCAAAAATCCGAACGGCCACCGTCGGTATTTTTTTTGTAATGTCCCAAGTCGTGGGACACGACGTAAAAGTTGGTGTTAAAAGCCGTGAAGGCCGCATCCGCATCATGGGCGTCAAAGGCAAAAGCCGGGACGGTCACACTCAACAAAAAAATCAAGCTGCTGAAAATTTTGGTAGTGGGCTACTTTGAAAATTAATTTTTCAAATATCAATTTGATCTCTGATTGTAGGCGTCGTAACGGCTGCTATCACAAAGCTCCTGATTGATGGTGGAAGAGAACGCTTCTTTTCTTGGCTTTCAAGATAAACTGGCAATTTTATTTTCAGATATATTTCGCGCATCCATTGACGAAATTGCGGTAATGCAGCTTCTGGATATGCCCAAGGATGTTGCGGGTTGGATTTTGCTTGAGGGAAATAATCAGGATAATGATGTTCATATCGAATTCTCGCTCCATGTTTTTGATCAAAATTATTGTCTTCCCAATTCTTTCCCCAATGAATTCCAACGCTACCATCAGGAACCGTGTGCTCATCAACCGGAACGCCACCTTGAATGAAAGAAACGATTATATCGGCCATTTCCTTGAATATGCTAAAATACCCATCGGGAACCTTATGATGAACCAAGGAAACGCGATCATGGAATTTTTTCCAGCATTCGGGAATTCTATTGGTTGGATCGTAGCCGATTTGAACATAAATGAATGCTTTTAATGAAGACCTAGCTAGCAGTCGATAATTCCTTAGAGCAGCCTCCCTCACTGGCTCAACTTCAAAAGCGTAGTATTCTAAAAAGGCCATGCAGACTGCTTCTGGAAAAGCGTGATGTGTGCTCCCGCCTACGATTATTGGAATGAACAAAGGTTTGCCCAAATGCCCATGCTCAGCCAATGCGTTTGCAATTTTTTGACCTCTTGGCTTGAACTGCTCCGCGTTCCAATTATCGGTAAATTCGCGCAGTGTGGTTTCCCCTATTCCGCATATTTTGGCTAGTCCACGGCCTGTTAAATAAGTCGAACCATCTTCAAAAACACCCATTCCAATGCCCTCAGCCTCAATTTCTTTAAGTGGCTTGATGCCCATTACAGTTTGAACCTCCATTTTCTTAAGGGTTTGGGTGCGCGGTAAATTAGGCTTTTTCATAGTCAAAAATACGTTTTTATTGGGTTTTATGTGGTTTTTTGGTGCGCGGTATCAGGCATTAGAGCGGCTATTTCTTCTAATGTCCAGACGTGATTTGCAACGCCCGATTCAATAGCTGGCGTAACCCGCAACGTTTGATGAATGCGACAAAAATTATAGTTCATTGTGTAAATTGCCATCATGTGTTTGTGATTTTCTAGTTTTTTGGAAAAAGCGTTTGTTAAACGCGTGAAGCGGCGGTTCGTCATGCGAAGCGTCAAATTTTGACGTTCAACGTAGCTGGTGGAAATTAGATCGCGGTTTGGGTTTCCAATGACTTTGCGGCGGCGCGCCCCGATGCAAACTGGCGGAGAATAACGTGTTTCGCCCTTGCCAGTTTCGCGCCCATACATTTTTATCAGCATCGAAAAATCAATCTCGCTGCCAAAAGCATCTTCAACCGCTTGCAAATATGGCCGATGCCCATCGCTTGTTAGCTGAACACGATTCGCCAAACGGTCTTTTAAATCGTTTATAAAGGCATAAGCGGCTGTTGCGTCCCGTAATCCAATATGCCAGCTAGGAATCAGTTTTGTGTCGGCATCAATCGCAATCCATGTCCAAGTGTCGCCAACGCCATCTTGTCCCCGCAAATGCTCTGGTATGTTTGCCTGCTTGCAGTAGGTGAAGCTCCAAACTTCGTCTACCTGAAGCACCTTGCAGTTAAGGTTGCGCATGATTTTATCGTGGTATTCAGCACAAGCTTTTCCAGTTTCAACCAAGATTCGAGACACTGTTTTCTTGGCAACCCCGGTCAAGCGCACCGTTGAGCGCAAGCTGCATCCTTCAATCAGGCAATTTATGACTTTTGCTCGATCTTCAATTGATAGCCTATTCATAGCGTTTTTATTGACTTTTTTCTGTTGGCGGCTATAATTTTGTCTTGAATGGGGTGTGTGACGGGAATCGAACCCGCATCGTCAGTTTACTAGGCCGAGGCTCTACCATTGAGCTACACACACCGTTTCAGACAGGCCAGCGAGATTCGACGCCAATCAAGCTCTCGCTGGCCTGATGCTTTATACGAGCATCTAAATAGAAGATACGCCTTGTATTAAATAATACAAGTAATTTCTACTTCTTTTTTATGGCGAAATCATTTGACGCTGTATGTATTTCATGATTTACTGCCTGCATGAGTATTAAATTGCGCTTTGAGCATCAATCGATTCAAATGCAGGCGGTTTTGAATGACGACGCCTTAGTGGAGCTGCTGACATTCATAACAAAACACAAGTCGGACGATATTTTGCCGCCACTTCCTATTACGCCCGCTCTAAATCCATTTGAGGAAGCGTCACCTGCGAATTTAGCTTCCGCATCCGATCGCAGCGTAGTTGTGAAGGCATGGATGAAAAAACATTCGGCAGCTGAAATTCTTAATAAAATTAAGTGGGACACTTACCCCGAAAAAATCCTGTTAATGGGAGCATTTCACGAATCGAAAGTTGAAACTGACAATTGGCGGAGTGCTGATATTGAAAACCGTTTTATTGAAGCAAAAGATGCTAGGCCTTCAAATTTTCCAAGAGACATCGCAAATGGCATTAAGTCCGGTTTCGTTACCACTATCACCGCCAGAACCTATATTGTGAGCCGAACAGGGTGGAATAAAATCGCTGATGTTCTCGGGAAAATGACTCCTGAAGAGTTTAATCAGTGATATTTATTTTTTAAGCGGCTTGGCGACCTGTTTAGCCGGAGCTTTAATTGGCTTCTCTGACAGTTTAACTACGTCCGCAAAGACGCTATGGGACACTTGGACTGAATCACCTTTGCGAGCCTTTTTAGGTTTAATCATGCCCAAACTTAGCGCAGTTAAACTAAAATCGGAAATCTAAAACGAAAGTAGCCCACTACCAAAATTTTCATGCGCATCGTTTGAACAGTGCCAACATCGCCGCGGGTTTTCAACCACGGAGGATCCGCATAAAGAAAAAAAGCGAATTGCGTGAATCAAGCTGACGGGCTTTGATTCACGCAATTTGCGTCTGGCGCGGGCTTTAATTTAGCTCGTCCGCCCACCCTTGAATTCGAACAGTGAGTTCACCGAGGAATTGCTGTGGATACGTTTGATCGCTTCGCCCAACAGGGCGGCGACGGATAACGTCGTGATCTTCAAACCTTCAATCGCCGGACGTTGCACGGTGTCGGTGGTGATCAATTCATCAATCGCCGAATTGCGTAAACGTTCGATGCCGGTGTCGCTCAGCAACGCGTGGGAAACGCAGGCGAGAATTTGTTTCGCGCCTTTGGTTTTCAAAATTGCCGCCGCCGAAGTCAACGTGCCCGCCGTTTCCGTCAAATCGTCGACCAGCAAAATATTTTTTCCTTCGATCTCGCCGATGACCGCCATGCTCTCGACTTCCGTCGCGCTTTTACGACGTTTGGCGACGATGGCCAGTTCCGCATTCAACGTCTGCGAATACGCATGCGCCATTTTGATACCACCGGCGTCCGGACTGACGACGACGAGGTTCGTGAGATTTTTTTTCTTCAGATATTCATACATCACCGGCGCGGCGTAGAGATGATCCACGGGAATGTCGAAGAAACCTTGAATCTGTTGCGCGTGCAAATCCATCGCGAGAATGCGGTTGGCACCCGCCGCCACGAGCAAATTCGCCACGAGCTTCGCGGTGATCGGCACCCGCGGTTGATCTTTGCGATCTTGCCGCGCATAGCCATAAAACGGCATGACCGCCGTGATACGCGTCGCACTGGCGCGCCGCAACGCATCCATAATGATGAACAATTCCATCAAGTTGTGATTCGTCGGCGGCGAGGTCGGCTGAATGATATAAATATCTTCGCCGCGCACATTTTCCTCGATCTTCACAAACGTCTCGCCGTCGGGAAACGGCGTGATGGTGATTTTGCCGAGGTCAATCCCAACGGATTTGCAGATCGCGCGGGCCAATGGTTCGTTTGCTGTGCCGGAGAAAACTTTCACGGATAAAATAATTTCGGGTTAAAAAACAAAAACCGCCGCAATCGGCGGTGAAAACGCAGCTGAAAATTTAACAGCCAACGGCGGCGGCGCAAGTTGAAAGTGGGTCCACCGCGATTTGCAGGGGAATTAACGCAACGGTAAAAAATTTAACCCCGGAGGGCGCGATGGTTCGTTCTTTCCACGTGTCTTTGCGCCTTGGCGTTAAACAATTTTCACCCGGCAATTCCAATTTTTCTTCAGGATTCTCATTGAAAGTTTTTTGCGCCAGCGACACTCTCATCGCCAATCATTCCACCATGAAAAAACTACCGCTACTCGCCCTGACTTGGTTTTTCACTGCTACGTCGCCGTTATTCGCGGCGGACGCTTTGCCCGCGGCCGTTCCGAGCTGGCATCCGCAATCGCTGCTGCAAGTGATTGGCAATGTTTTGATCTTTGCCGGCCTCGGGATTGCCGCCGCGATCATCGGCTACAAAGTTTTTGATAAATGCACCCCCGGCGATCTCCAACGGGAAATCATCGAACACAAAAATATCGCGGCGGCCATCGTCGCGGCGGCGGTGATCATCGGCGTCAGCATCATCATTGCGGCGGCGATGCTGGGTTAATTTCTTTTCGCGCACGTGAAACGGAGCAAAAATATCCGCCTGATTCTGTTGGGCAGCCTGGCCACGGCAGCGTTGACGGGCTGCGAAAAAAAGCCCTCCATCAGCACGCAAAATTTTTACACGAATAATTTTTATGTTCCGGGCGCGGGCTATTATCACGCGCCGTTCCGCAATTGGTTTCCCCTGCCCTACAATCATTTTGACGGGCAGAAGCAATTGTATTTCTACGGCGGCCAGTGGAATCCGCAACCATTCGCGAGCATCACGAATATTTCTTCGCCGTCGCCGGAAGCGGTGACCTTGGCGGAAGCGGCGCGCACGGATATTTCGCGCGGCGGCTTTGGCGGCTACGGATATTCCGGCGGGCATTATTGGGGCGGCGGTTTTGGCGGTGGCGGCGGGGGTTGGGGATTTCATTCCTAAAATGAAACGTCACGTTTGCCAACCCCGGCCGGACTGGCGCGAAAAAGTGGAGCGCATCGGCCTCACATATCATTCGCACGATGACGGGCCTTATTGGGATGAAGCCGCCGCTTACGAATTGACGACGGGCGAAGTAAACGAACTCGAAGCCGCCGCGAACACGCTGCATTTCCTCTGCATTGACGCCGCGGAAATCGTCATCAAAAATAATTGGTGGTCGCGCCTGGAAATTCCCGAAGCCGCTGTGCCCGCGATTTTGCGCTCGTGGGAACGCGATGATTTCAGCCTCTACGGACGTTTCGATTTTGCCTACGACGGCGTCACGCCACCGAAGCTGCTCGAATACAATGCCGATACGCCGACCGCGCTCGTCGAAGCCGCCGTCGCGCAATGGTTTTGGTTGCAAGAAACGCGGCCGGACGCGGATCAATTTAATTCCATCCACGAACGGCTCGTGGCCGCGTGGAAACGGTGGGCGGGAAAAACCATCCACTTCAGCAGCATCAAAGAATTGGCCGAGGACGAAATGACTGTGCTGTATCTGCGCGATACGTGCGAGCAAGCGGGCGTGAAAACGAAATCGGTTTTCATCGATGACATCGGCTGGCATCACACGGAAAAGTTTTTTACCGATCTCGATCATGAACGCATTGAACGCTGTTTCAAATTGTATCCGTGGGAATGGCTTTGGCGCGATGAATTCAGCGCGCATCTCGCCGAGGATACGATTCAATTCATTGAGCCAACCTGGAAGATGTTATTGAGCAACAAAGGTCTGTTGCCGATTCTTTGGGAACTGTTTCCCGGTCATCCCAATCTGTTGCCGGCTTATGAAACGTCCGCGCCGCTGCAAAATAATTTTATTCGCAAACCCAAATTGAGCCGCGAAGGTTGCAATGTTTCGTGGATCGAAAACGGCGTGGTGCTGGAAGAAAACAGCGGCGGCTATGGTGAAAATGGTTTTATTTTTCAGGCCCCCGCGACGTTGCCGGAATTTGACGGCAATCATCCGGTGTTCGGCGTTTGGGTGGTGGATCACGAGGCCGCCGGTCTGGGCATCCGCGAAGATACGCGCCGCATCACGGGAAACCTCAGCCGCTTCGTCCCGCACTTTTTCCGATGAACTACGAAAATCCAACCAGCCTCAGCATCGGCCAAACCGGCGATCTAGCCGGGAAAAATTTCCGGGTCATCGGTCGCGTCGTCATGGGCGTGACCATTGAGGGCGAAACATATTATTGGAGCGAATTCAATCTGTGGGCGGAGAATAAAACTTCCGCCACGTTGGTCTTTGAGGAATCGGACAACGGCGGCGAATGGCGTTTATTCACCGATTTCACACCGAAATTTCCGATGTCCGCCGCTGACGCCGCCGTCAAACAAGTGGGCGATCCGCTCAACCTCAACGGCGAAAATGTGCGGGTGACGTTGGTGCAAACGTCGCAGGTGTATCGCATCGAAGGCCAGCCGCCCGACGACACGCTCAAAGTCGGCAGCGTGGCGAATTATTTTAACGCGGAAGCCGATAACCTCATGCAAGTCGTCAGTTGGACGGGTGATGAAGTGGAATATTACAACGGCGTCACGCTCTCAAATAGCGCGGTGGAACGGGCTTTTAATTTACGCGAGATTTCCACGCCCCGCAGTCGTAGTTTTAGCGGTTACAGCGGTTTTAATAGCAGCGCGTCTTTCGGCGCTAATAATCGCAGCGATACTTGGAATTATATTTTGATCGCGGGCATAGGCGTGATTATAGCCATCGTGTTTTTTGGCTACGGCTGCAATTCATTTTCGGGGCGGAATGAAGCTGCGCCCGTGCAAAAAATTTCCGTCACCGCCCCGCCCTTCGCCTGCGGCACAACGCTCAAATGGAACGGGACTAATTTTCAAATCACCGCGCACGCCGTCGTGGAAATTGATGCGGTCGGACGTATTTACGACCGCCATGAATATACGCTGGTTGATACGGACGGCCATTTTGCGTTGCTCGTCACCGGTGAAAATGCGGATACGAAATCGTGGACGTTCTACACGCCGCTCAATCCGCTGGTGCCGCCGACCGCCGCCGAATCGGCCGCCCAAAAAATCGACGACCTAGTGAACGTGGATGGCGTCGTGGCCATCGTCAGCGAATTGTTTCAATCCAATATCCGGAGCGTGGACAACGTAACGTTGACGAGCTGGCAGACGGGCGAGGTGAGTTATAATTATGTAGCGCGGGCGGAACGGGCTTCGTTGCTGGTGCGGTGGAACAATAGCAGCATCAGTTTTTATCGCGGCAAAACGGTTTCGCCGCAAGATTTCAAAACAGTGCCTTAACGCCAAGGCGCGAGACGCAGCGGTGCGAGGTGAAATATTCTTCATTTCTGGCAGGGAGTTGCTTTACATCCCTGCGCCATTGCGTTGAATTCCCTCCCGCAGCAAGTTTGCCATCGCCGTCATGGTTTGTTACGCTGCACGAGAATTTTTATGAGTTTGGAAAATATAGAAAAACCCGTGCCGTCCGACTTCATCCGCGACATCGTGGCGAAACATGTTGCCGAGGAAAAATATCCGCGCATCCATACGCGTTTTCCGCCGGAGCCCAATGGTTATCTGCACATCGGCCACGCGAAAAGCATCTGCCTGAACTTCGGCATTGCGCGCGAATTCGGCGGCATTTGCAACCTGCGCATGGACGACACGAATCCGACGAAGGAAGAAATAGAATACGTCGAGAGCATCCAGACCGATGTGAACTGGCTGATCGGCGATTGGGCCGAAGATCGGCTCGGTCTCAAACCCAAGGGCAAAACGCCGCAAACCATCAGCGGCGACGGCAAACGTGATTTTATTCAGCCGGCCATTTTCGGAACTTCCGAGGCGGAACGTAAAAATTCCACGACGCCGTTCGAACCGTTTTATGCCAGCGATTATTTCGATCAGATTTACGATTACGCGGAACAGTTGATCGAGAAAGGCAAAGCCTTCGTCTGCGATCTTTCGGCGGCGGACATGGAATTATATCGCGGCGCACCGGATCGTCCCGGACAGGATTCGCCGTTCCGCAATCGTTCCGCCGAGGAAAATCTCGATCTGTTTCAGCGCATGAAAGCCGGGGAATTTCCCGACGGCGCCCGCACGTTGCGCGCGAAGATTGACATGGCATCGTCCAATGTCTGGCTGCGTGATCCGATTCTTTACCGCATCAAACACGCGGAACATCACCACACTGGCGCGAAGTGGTGCATCTATCCGATGTATGATTTCGCGCATTGTTTGAGCGATTATATCGAAGGCGTTACGCACTCAATCTGCACATTAGAATTTGAAGTGCATCGTCCGCTTTACGATTGGATTCTCGAGTCGCTCCATCTGCCGCGTGCGTTGCCCAAGCAATACGAATTTGCGAAATTGATTCCCAGCCACACCATTGTTTCCAAGCGCAAACTCATCGCGCTCGTGCAGGATAAAATCGTCACCGGCTGGGACGATCCGCGTTTGCCCACCATCAGCGGCATCCGTCGCCGCGGCGTGACTGCGACTGCGTTGCGCAATTTTGCCATCGGCGTTGGCGTCACGAAATACATCAGCCTCACCGACGTCGCCGTTTACGAACACGCCATCCGCGAAGATTTGAACAAACGTTCGCTGCGTCGCCTCGCGGTGTTGCGCCCGATCAAAGTCGTCATCACGAATTATCCTGAAGGCAAGGTCGAAGAGCTCGACGCCGTCAACAATCCCGAAGATTTGAACGCGGGCAAACGGCAGATTCCGTTCAGCCGCGAACTGTTCATCGAGCGCGATGATTTTGCCGAAGTGCCGCCACCGAAATTTTTCCGCCTCAAACCCGGCGGCGAAGTGCGTCTGAAATACGCCTTCATCATCAAGTGCGATGAAGTCGTGAAAGATGCCGCCGGCAATATCACCGAACTCCGCTGCACCGCCGATCTCGACAGCAAGATGGGCGGACCGACCGCTGGGCGCAAAGTCAAAGGCACGATCCATTGGGTGAGCGCCGCGCACGCGATTGACGCTGAAGTGCGCCTTTACGACCGCCTCTTCACCGAAGCCGAACCGGAAAAAGACGGACGCGATTATCGCACCGTGCTCAATCCGAACTCGCTCGAAGTCATCACTGCCAAGTGCGAACCGTCGTTGAACCACGCCGACGCGAACGAGCGCTATCAATTCGAGCGCCTCGCTTATTTCACGTTGGATAAAGACAGCACGCCCGGCAAACCCGTGTTCAATCGCACGATCACGTTGAAAGATGCGTGGGCGAAAGAAGCGCAGAAGGGTTGAGAAATAATTCGTCTATGGACAAATTAGAATTAAGTTACGAAAGCAAAAAAATTATTGCTGAAAAATTTACACATAGGCTTAAAGAGCAAATAGAAGAAATTTTGTTGAGAGAAAGAGTTTCGCTCGCATTTCCAATTGAAGTTCGCGTGAAAGATTGGGCTTCTATAAAAAATAAAAGCGAAAGGAAAAATCTTAACCTCAATGATGTAAGTGAAATGGAAGATTTTATTGGTGCTCGAATTATTCTACACTTCAAACGTGACGCCTTACGAGTCTGCGGATTAATACATTCAACCTTTAGAGTTTTAAGCTCTGAAGACACACAGCAACGTCTTGGTGTTAATCAATTTGGTTATCAATCAACACACTTTCAAATAACCCTTCCGGAAGAATGGTTAAAAATTCCAACGTTCAAAAGTTTTTCCGGACTTATGGTCGAAGTCCAAGTCAGAACAGCAGCCCAACATATTTGGGCTTCCGTTTCACATGTATTACAATATAAACAAGAACAAGCAGTTCCTGCTCCAGTATTACGTTCTATTAATAGAGTATCTGCTTTGCTTGAAACAGTTGATTTGGAATTCGAGCGAGTTTTGATGGAAAGACAGGAATACCGTGATGTATTGGATGTTACAGATAATACGGCTCCATTAAATGTAGACATTTTAAAAGCAGTAATGGATTCCAGCTTTCCAGGCCATGCCTCCAAAAGCAATTTAAACGAAGAGGAAGAATCGTATGACTTAATTT
Source organism: Methylacidimicrobium fagopyrum (assembly GCA_026225255.1). Classification (GTDB taxonomy): domain Bacteria; phylum Verrucomicrobiota; class Verrucomicrobiia; order Limisphaerales; family UBA11358; genus UBA11358. The sequence goes on from JAMFSJ010000079.1 coordinate 39,702, forward strand.
TGCAAGATCTGCAAGAATTTAGGATTTTAACAGTGGGTGATTTGAAGAATTTAATAAAAAAATATGAAAGTATTGTTTTGAATTACGACAAGGAAGTTGTCCAACATCTTAAAAAACATGGCAAAGAAGAATCAGGAAAAGTATCAGTAATGTTTCAAGAAAGTGTCCATGAGGGCGGCCTACCTCGACTTGAAAGAGGCGTTTATTGCTCACATGGTGGAATAATCTGCCAAATGCTCGAACGCGCAGCGAAAGATAAATTCAAGTTTTAGACAGACTATTTCAACTGTCGATTGATATACAAATTATTCAAAGAATTTGCGCTCGATCAATTTAGTAGATGAGTTACAAAGCAAATCAGGCAGAATTACGGAATTGTGTAAAACAGAGCGAAGTTCCGCCCATTCACTCAATTCCATATATACCAAAATCATGAACTCCGAACATCATCTCACTCGCGAAACCGCCCACAAGCTGGCGCGTTATGCGTTGTTCAGTTTCATTATAACGTTCATTTTGGCGCGCGTGTTTGTCTTTTTGATTATGGCAGACTCGATGCCGAATCTTTATTGCTTCGTGGGCGGCACGCACGTGCATCATTTGAACTATGGAATTTTTCTGCTGGCGAGCGTCGGCGGTTACAGCGTGTTCCGTCGGCCAACAGGTCGCAAAGCGGAAATCACGGCGCTGTTGTATGGCGTGGCGATGGGCTTGACGTTCGATGAATTTGGCATGTGGCTGCACCTCGGCGGCAGCTATTGGCAACGCGTAAGCGTGGACGCCGTGATCGTCGTGTCGGCACTGTTCGGACTGGTAGCTTTCGCACGCACGTTGCGGCGCTTTGAGAAAAGGCATCTCTGGTCGTTCCTCATCCTGGTGGTCGCGCTGATTGGTTTTGCCGTGGTCATCAACGTCGTTGGCAATCGCCTCGGCGACGTGGTGGGTCCAACCTTGCACGATTTGGAATCGGCATCTTCACCGTGAATTGAGAGGCATTCCCAATTCATTTTTCACAACTCGCTTCACCAGGGGTTTTCAAGTTTGGATTTTAATAAGGAAAGCAGGAAAGCAGGAAGTTCCTGCTTTCTTTATTTACCTTCACAATCCCAGTTTCTTGAACCGGTTGTTCACTTCTTTGAAATGAAAATCCAGCGAGCAGAGTTTTTCCAGTTCGCCCGACTTGAAATGCTTGGCGACTTCGGGATCGGCTTTCAACACTTCCAGGAAATCCGCGTCGTCGCGGCCGGCGTGTTTCACTTCCCAGGTTTTCATCGCGTTGTCTTGAACCAGCTTGTAAGCGGCTTCGCGCGTCAGGCCTTTTTTAATGAGTGCAAGCAGGACGGTTTGCGAATTCCACATGCCCAGGCTCAAGCCGAGATTCTTCTTCATGTTCGCCGGATAAACGATGATGCCGTCCATCAAGCGCGTCAGCAGGCCGAACATGTAATCGAGCAACGTGCAGGAATCGGGAAAAATAATCCGCTCGACGGATGAGTGGGAAATATCGCGTTCGTGCCAGAGTGCAACATTCTCCAGCGCGGCGACGGCATTGCCGCGCAGGACGCGCGCGAGACCAGTTAGCCGTTCCCACGTGATCGGATTGCGTTTGTGCGGCATCGCGCTGGAACCTTTTTGACCTTTTGTGAACGGCTCTTCGGCTTCCAAAACTTCCGTGCGTTGCAGATGACGAAACTCAACGGCCCAACGTTCGATGCTCGCGCCGACGAGCGCGAGCGTGAGTTGAAATTCGGCGTGGATGTCGCGTTGGACGACTTGCGTGGCGATCGGCGCGGGCGTTAAGCCGAGTTTCTTGCAGACAAAACCTTCGACGCGCGGCGAGAGATGCGCGCTGGTGCCAACGGCGCCAGAAAGCTTGCCGATGGCGACCACGTCGCGAACGGTTTCCAAGCGGCGCAGTGCGCGCGAAAACTCATCGTGCATGAGCGCCATTTTCAGACCGAACGTCGTCGGTTCGCCGTGAATGCCGTGACTGCGGCCGATGCAAGGCGTGAATTTATGTTCGAGCGCGCGGCGGGCGATGACCGGCAAAAGTTTTTTCACATCGGCGATCAAAAGGTCCGCGCTCTGCGTCATCTGCACGGCGTAGCAAGTGTCGCCAATATCGCTGCTCGTGAGTCCGAAATGAAACCAGCGGCTGGCATCGTCATTGATCGCCTCGGCGACGGCGGTGGTGAAACCGATGACGTCGTGATTGAGCGTTTTTTCCAATTCACGCTGGCGGGCAACCAAACCAGGCAGATCGGCAAACCATTTGTCGGCACCGGCCTTGATCTTCGCGAAATCTTTGGCGGGGACAATCTTCTCTTTCACCAAGGCCTCGCTGGCGAGCAGTTCGATCTGCAGCCAGATCTTCAATTTATTTTCGTCGGTCCATATCGCCCGCATTTCGGGGCGCGAATAGCGCGTAATCATAGTTTAAGGATAAGTGAATCGTTGAATCGTTGGAATCATAAATCGCGGATCGTGGAACTGTTACTTCATGAGCCGGAAGCTGATGCAACGACTCACTTAACGATTTTTGTCCCAGGTTCCAGCCATTTGGATTGCAGCAAAAGATTCGCCGCCGTGATCAGGCCGCCGCCGAGGAACAAGCGCGCGGTCAGTTGTTCGTTGGGATAATGGATGTGCGCCCAAACGGAAAAGATCGCGGGCAAAAAGAGGGAGAGCAAACTGGCGATAACCGGTTCGATGCAATAGATCAGACCCGCTTCCGTCGCCGTGACATATTTTTGCCAATGATTCATCAGCACGTAAGCGAAGAGCGTGCAGAACACGACCAAGATCGCTAAAAATCCGCAGGCGGGCAGCGAGGCGTATGCCTGCACGCAGGCCGCCGCGCTCGGAGCCATCGCGCAAACCAGCGGCACGCATAGCAACGCCATCACGAGAAACATCACAGCGGAAAAATTACCGGGCCGGTTCGTGGCATAACGTGGATGTTCAAGGCTAAGAATTTGACCGGTGAACAGCAGCGACGCGATGAGGGTTTCCAGTTCACCGCGTCCGAGTTTAAAGCCGTTAAAATTTAATTTCGCCAATATCGCCACGCCAACGACGACTAACACGGTGCTCAAAAATATTTTCAATGGCGGCCAGCGACGATGCGTCAGCGCGACCCACAGCGGAATGAAAACGCAGTAACCCTGCGTGAGAAAGGCACAGGTGGACGCAGCGGTGTAACCAATACCATCCATCTGAAAAAAAATGCCGCAACCGCCGAAAAGTCCGAGCACGATCCCCTGCTCGATTTCTCGCCGGGAAATTTTTTTCAACGTGGAGAAAAAAATCACGCACAGAATCAGCCCCGCGACACCGAAACGATACATCACGCCGAGCGCCGTCAAAAACCAACTGTCGGCCCCGGGCAAAAGATTTTGCTGTGCGAGCGCGAGTGCCTTCATCACGGGAAAACTCAAGCCCCAGAGCGTGGTGCAAAACAAGAGGGTGCGGATGGCTTTCGCCTTTTTAATTTCAGCGGACATGACGGCGCAGTTTATGGGCGCGTCATTTTCTTGCGAGCAGATTCGAGGATTTCACGTTCCCGGGCGGTCAGGCTTTCCATGCCGTGGGCGAAGACTTTTTCGAGGATGGGATCCACTTTGCTCTGCACGAATTCATCGGTGGAGACTTCTTCCTCAACCGGCGCCGAACGCCAGAATTTCTTTTCACCCGCGCGCGTGGTAACGGTTTCACGCGGACGTTCTTCGCGACGGCGAAAGCCAGTCCATTGCGGCCAACTGCCGTGCAGGATTTGGCGGGCGTAAAGGAATCCAGTCAAAATACCGCCCAAATGCGCGGCGTTGGCAATTTTACTATTCGGCGTCAAAATGCCAAGCATCGACAAGCCAACACTGATCCAGAAAAATGTCCGACCCGTCATCGTGACGGGAATGAAATATAAAATGAGCGTAAAACTTTCCCGCCAATTGATGATCGTAAACGCGCCGATCAATCCCGCCGCACCGGCCGACGCGCCGACCACCGCTGAATCAAATGAATGGATTGAGAGGGCAAACAACATTTGCACCACGCCGCCCATAACGCCGCTGACAAAATAAATTCCCAAAAAACGGCGAGCCCCAAGAATGGTTTCAACCGAACGGCCAAAACAAAAAATCGCCAGCGAGTTGAAAAGAATGTGCATCCAACCTTCGTGCATGAATTGGAAGGTCAATAATTGCCAGAGGTAGCCGGTCTTGATGCCAGCGAGGCTTAAGGCGAAATATTTATCCTGAATCAACAAATTGTGCGGGTTTTGCTGCGAGGCCAATTGCACGAGAAACACGACAAAATTGACCACCAACAGCACAATCGTCCAAGAAACACGCGGGGCGTGATATTCCGGCTGGCGCATATAATCGCGATCTTCGAGCATATTATTTATCGGCGAGGCGGCCATCCACGAGTTCAATGACCCGTTGCGCGTGCGCGGCGACTTTTTCGTCGTGCGTGGCGATGACCAGCGTCGTCTGCTTTTCGACACGTAAACGCTTCAACAGTTCAATGATTTCCATGCCGGTCTTGGAATCGAGGTTGCCCGTCGGTTCATCGGCGAGCAATAATTCGGGTTCGTTCACAAGCGCGCGGGCGATGGCGACGCGTTGTTGCTCGCCGCCGGAAAGCTCGGATGGCTTGTGATCTTCGCGCGCGTTCAGGCCGACGAGCGCGAGTAATTTACGGGCGCGCTGCTCGGCTTCGCTCGCAGGAATTCGGGCGATGCGCGCGGTGAGGCAGACGTTTTCCAGCGCCGTTAATTCCGGCAACAAATGATACGCTTGAAACACAAAACCGACGCGACGGTTGCGAAAATGCGTCAATTCGTTTTCGGAATAGCTGGAAAATTTCTGACCGCGGAAAATGATTTCACCCGCGTTCGGCGTGTCGAGTCCACCGATGAGATGGAGCAACGTGCTTTTGCCCGTGCCGGATGCGCCGCGTAACGCCACGAAATCGCCACGCGCAATTTCAACATCCACGCCGCGCAACACTTCGAGCGTGCGACTGCCCATCACATAGGTTTTTTTGAGACCGGTCGCGGATAATAAAATTTCACTCATAACGCAGTGCCTCCACGGGTTTCAAACGGCTGGCATAATGCGCCGGCAAAATGGCCGCCGCCAGACAGATCACCAGCGAGCCGCCACAGATGATCGCGATGTCCGACGGGCTGATCAGCGCGGGCAAACCGCCGAAACCATAAACCATGGGAGAAAACAGTTGGGCGCCGGTCAGCCGGTTGATGAAGTGCAGAAAATCATTGCGGACATGCAGCGCAAATAATCCCAGTGCCAGCCCGATAACAATGCCCAGAATGCTGATGACCACGCTTTGGATCACGAACACCGACATCACTTGAAAATTCGTCGCGCCGACGGCTTTCATAATACCGATATCGCGCGTTTTCAAAATGACAAACGTGATCAGCGTGCAAGTGATCCCGAACGACGCGACGATCACGATGAAAAACATCAAGTAATACATCATGCCTTTTTCCACCACGACCGCACTGAGCAAGGGATTGTCATCCATCCATGCCTTGAAATTAAAGCCATTTCCCAAGGATTTACTTAACTGGTTGGCTACCAAATTAGCTTGATACGGATCTTTGAGCGTCACGACCAGGCCGTGCACCGAATCCGAGTCTCCGAGGTCATATAAATCTTGAGCATTATCCAGCGAGGCGATCACCACGTGGGCATCAAAATCATAATAGCCCGTGTCAAAAACCCCACGCACTTCATAATCGGTTGGCATGATGGCGACAAATTCTTTGCGATCATACGCCGCCTTCATTTTTCTGATTTCATTCGCAGAATAAATGGATACGTGATCGCCAACTTGCAAATGCAAATTTCTCGCAAAATCTCCGCCGACCACCAATCCCCGCCCGCTCAAATTAAATTCACCGCCGATAAGTTGATTGGGCAACCGGCTGGTCTTCGCCTCATTCTTCGGATCCATGCCGCGCAGAAGCGGCGTGTCTTGGAACGATCCTTGGTTCGTGCCACCTTCGGTTTCCAACAACACCGGTCCCATCACAAAGGGTGAAACGCCGGCGACATTTGGGTTAGTGATAATCCGATCGGCAGTCGTCTGATAATTTTGCATCGTCGTGCTGGTGCCCGTCAACGGATCGGCTTGCATGACTTGGAGGTGCGGACTGAAGCCGATAATTTTTTCGCGCAAGTCGTGATCGAACCCGCTCATCACACTGATGACAATGATCAAAACCGCCACGCCCAGCGCGACACCGATGATGGAGATCAGGGTGATGATGGCAACGAATGTCCGTTTGGGCCGCAGATAACGCAGCGCCAGCAACAATTCAAACGGCAATTTTGACATGGCCGCACAGGCTAAAGGTGCGCGCTGGCGGTGTCAATTGGCGGACGGTAAAGAAAAATCACTACGCCATTCTGGCCGGGTTGGCTGGCCAACTGTGTCATTGGACTTCGGATTGACGTTTCGCGTTTCTATTTTTATCTGGATTGGTTATTTTGCTCGAAATGAAAGGCATTATCCTCGCTGGCGGCGCGGGTTCACGGCTATATCCGCTCACGCTCGTTGCGAGCAAGCAGCTGCAACCGGTTTATGATAAACCGATGGTTTATTATCCCCTCACGACACTGATCGAAGGCGGCATTCGCGAGTTGTGCCTGATTTCCACCCCGCATGATCTGCCGCGTTTTCAACAGTTGCTCGGCGACGGCTCGCGCTTTGGTTTGACGATTGATTATCGCGAACAGGCCCAGCCGGAAGGAATCGCCCAGGCATTTCTCATCGCGGAAGATTTTATTGGCCAGGACGCGGTGACGCTGGCCCTGGGTGACAATATTTTTTACGGCGGCGATACTTTTCAACGCGCGTTTGCCGAATTCAAATCTGGCGCGACGATTTTTGGTTATCACGTCAATGATCCGGAACGTTACGGCGTGGTGGAATTTGACGCGCATGGCAAGGCCGTTTCCATTGAGGAAAAACCAAAGTCGCCCAAGAGCAATTACGCGGTTCCGGGGCTTTATATTTTCGACAACGAAGTTATCCGCATCACCAAAAACCTGAAGCCGTCCGCGCGCGGGGAATTGGAAATCACGGCGGTGAACGTGGAATATATGCGCCGCAACGAACTGCGGGTGCATCGGTTGCCGCGCGGATTTGCGTGGCTTGATGCGGGCACGAGCAGCAGCTTGCACGAGGCGAGCGCGTATGTGCAGACGATTGAAAAACGCGCGGGCGTCAAGATCGGTTGCCCCGAAGAAGCGGCGTTTCGCAATGGTATTCTCTCGCTTAGTCAGCTCGAGGAACAGATGGCCAAAATGCCGAACTGTGAATATCGCGCGTATCTCGAACATGAAGTCGTGGCGGAAGCGAAACGGCTGGAAAAATAAATCGCTGATGAGCGCGGATAAAAAACAAAACGCAGAGGCAACCAATCTCGGCAACTCTTTCGGGTCGCCGCACTTCGGCGTTTTTTCAGCTTTAGTTAAATAACAATTTTATGATCCTTCTTCTGGGTGCCACTGGTTATATCGGCGAAGCGTTCGCGCGCGAATTGACGCGGCGCGGACAACCTTTCCTGCCGTTTTCACGCAAGGAGATCGATTATTCCCGCTTCGACATCCTGGTGAAGTTTCTCAAAGAGAAAAAGCCC
>JAMFSJ010000001.1 GCA_026225255.1 Methylacidimicrobium fagopyrum
AACGACCTTGAATTCATCCTTGCCATCATTGGTGACAATCACGATTTTCCCCGCCCGCGCTTCGCGCACAAACGGGTTCATGTTGTATTTGAATTTGGCCTTGGGCACCCGGACTTCTTTCATGGGCTGAATATAGCCCTTTTACAATGGGTGGTCAAACGACTAGGCTTGCGGTGATGAAATCAGAATCTGCCATGCCGCAATCGCGTCCGCCATTGGAGCGGATGTTGCGTATCCATCAAGCGCTGCAGGCCGGCAAATTTCCCAACGCCAGCAAACTCGCGCGTGAAGTCGAAGTTTCCACCAAGACCATCCATCGCGACATCGAATTCATGCGTGACCGATTGAATATGCCGATCGAATTCGACTCTAGTCGCAATGGCTATTTCTACAACGGCGAAGTCAGCGGTTTTCCCACGATGCAGATCACCGAGGGCGAAATTTTCGCGCTCGTCGTCGCAGAAAAAGCGTTGCAACAATATCGCGGCACCAGTTTTGAAAAACCGTTGTTGAGCGCGATCCGTAAAATGGAGCAATCGTTGCCCGACACGATTTCGCTCAATCTCGCCGACATCGAGCAGACGATTTCCTTCCGCACGCGCGCCGAGCCGATTCTCGATCTGAAAACCTTCGACGTGCTCGCCAAGGCGGTTTCGCAGCGTCAGCAATTGGAATTGCAATATCGCAAACCCGGTCACGCCGCCGAAAAACGCATCGTTGACCCGTATCACTTGGCGAATATTAACGGCGAATGGTTTTTGTTCGCGCACGATCACGCGCGCAAAGACATGCGCACGTTTGCGCCGTCGCGCATCCAATCCGTGCAACCCACGGGAGAAATCTTCGCGCGCACGGAAAACTTTTCCCTCGAAAAGCGTTTACGCGACAGCTTCGGCGTTCATTCAGGTGAAGGAAAATTTGAAGTCGTCATCCGTTTCACGCCGCGCGCCGCGGATTACATTCGCGAGAAGAAATGGCATCCCTCGCAAGAATTGCGCGAACTAAAAGATGGGGGCGCGGAACTGACGCTAAAACTTTCCAGCTTGGCAGAAGTGGAGCGCTGGGTTTTGAGCTGGGGCGGTGACGCGAAAGTTTTGAAGCCGCGCGAACTGGTGGAATCTGTCCGCGCCGCTGCCGAAAAAATTCTCGCCGTTAAATAAATTTCCCCGGATTTAAAATCCCGTTCGGGTCTAACGCCGCTTTCACTGTGCGATGCAACGCTTGCGCTTCTTCCGAAACCGCCAGCGGCCACCAACGTTTCTTCGCGAGACCGATGCCGTGTTCGCCGGTGATTGCGCCGCCCGACGCCAGCACCCAGCGGAATAATTCGTCGAGACATTTTTCCGCGCGCGCCTGCGCGCCGGGTTGCGCGTAATCCACCATGACATTCGTATGGATATTGCCGTCGCCAGCGTGACCGAAACAAGCGAGTTGCAGTCCGTGCTTCTTTTGCAACTGCGCGGCGAACTTGAAAAGTTGTTCCAGTTTCCCGCGCGGCACGACAATGTCTTGATTCAATTTCGTCAACCCCGTGTCACGTAACGCGTAGGAAAATTCGCGGCGAATCTGCCACACCGCTTCGCATTGTTCATTGCCAAAACCGCGTTCGACGAACAACGTTTTTTGCTGGCGCACAATTTTTTCGACGGCGGCAATTTCGCTGCGCACGGACTTTTCCTGGCCGTCCAATTCACAAATCAGATGCGCCTTACAGCCGAGCAGGCGTTTGCTTTTAGTGCGTTTGGCGGCGGCGGCGAGCGTAAATTCATCCGCTAATTCCAGCGCGCACGGCAAATATCCGGCGGCGAAAATGGATTGCAACGCGCGCACGGCGGCACTCATCGAATCAAAACCGATGGCGAGATTTGCGCGGAATGGCGGGAGCGGAATCAGTTTCAACGTCGCTTCGGTGATGACGCCGAGCAGCCCTTCCGAGCCGACGAACAACCGGTGCAGATCAAAGCCGGTTTTGTTTTTATGCGTGCGACCGCCGAGTTTGACGATGTCGCCGTTGGTCAAAACAACTTCGAGGCCGAGCACGTAATCGCGGGTGACGCCGTATTTCAAACAGCGCGGGCCCCCGGCGTTGGTGGCGATATTGCCGCCGAGCGAATTGTTCGCGCGACTCGCGGGATCAGGCGGATAAAAAAGTTTTTGCCGCTCCACCGCCGCCTGAAATTCCGCCGTGTTGACGAATGGTTGGACGACGGCGACAAAATCCTGCGCGTTGATTTCGCGAATTTTATTCATCCGCTCGAGCGAAAGCGCGATGCCGCCGTGCATCGGCACGCAACCACCCACGTAACCATGCCCCGCGCCGCGCGGCGTGACGGGGATTTTATGCTGGTTCGCATACCGTAAAATTGTGGAAACCGATTTCGCCGAACGCGGCAAGGCGACGGCATCGGGCTGATGGACAGCGAACCATTTGTCGCCCGCGTATTTGGCGAGCGTGGCGGGCTCGAGAAATATTTCGCCGGGCAGAATTTTTTTTAGCTGACCGAGCGGATTTGATTTTTTTGAAATCATGCAAGTCAGGTGATTGTATCGCGGCCAAGAGAGGTGACAATGACCCTTTTCAGCGCGCCCATAGGAATTTAAAGAGCGGAGAAGGTTGCCAATTTTGAACGGCAATTCCATCGCGCGGGTCGGCTTCAGCTACCAAAAGTGCGCGCCGCATTTACCCGCCAGCGCGTGGCAGATGAAGCGCGGATATTTGCGGCGTTAAGGCGGCTAATATCCGCGCTGAAAAAAGGGGACTTTTGGGTTCCGCCCTAAAATAGAAAATATTTTTGTGCCAGCGGAACGTGGGTGGACGGTTGGCACATCAATTCTTCGCCATCAGCGGTCACCAGATAGGTCTTGGGATCAACCAAAATTTTCGGAAGCGCGTCATTCAGTTTCATGTCTTTCTTGCCGATTCCGCGGCATTTCCGGACCGGTTCCAGTTTCTTTTTGAGGTCGTAACTTTGCACGTTGCCCTTTTCCAAAGACACGCCGCTCACAAAGGTGACGCACGCCGTCCCGATGGCCCGGCCGAGGCTGCCAAACATGGGTCGACTCAAAACGGGTTGCGGGGTCGGGATGGTGGCATTCGGGTCGCCGATTTGCGCCCAGGCGATAATCCCGCCTTTCATAACCATATCCGGTTTGGCGCCAAAGAAACCCGGACGCCACAATACGAGATCCGCCAGCTTCCCCTGCTCCACTGAACCAATTAAATGCGACATGCCATGCGCGATCGCCGGGTTGATCGTGTATTTCGCGATGTAGCGTTTGATGCGGTTATTGTCATTGCCACGGTCGCCTTTGAGCGCGCCGCGATCACGTTTCATCTTATCGGCAATTTGCCAGGTGCGCATGATAACTTCGCCGGCTCGGCCCATGGCTTGCGAATCGCTGGTCATCATGCTGATGGCTCCCAGGTCGTGCAAAATACCTTCGGCAGCAATCGTCTGCGCCCGGATGCGACTGGAGGCAAACGCCACGTCTTCGGGAATTTTTGGATCCAAGTGGTGGCAGACCATCAACATATCCAAGTGTTCAGCTACGGTATTGATGGTGTAAGGATTGGTTGGGCTGGTCGAACTTGGCAGCACGTTTGGTTCGCCCACCACGCGGATCAAGTCTGGGGCATGACCGCCGCCCGCACCTTCGCTGTGGTAAGTGTGGATCGTGCGCCCCTTGAAGGCCGCAATGGAATCTTCGACAAAGCACGATTCATTAATCGAATCTGTGTGGATCGTTACTTGCACGTCATACTCATCAGCCACGCCTAAGCAGGTGTCGATGACGGAGGGCGTCGTGCCCCAATCTTCGTGCATTTTCAAGCCGGCGGCACCGGCCAGAATTTGTTCGGGCAATCCTTGCGTCATGGAACTGCTGCCACGGCAGGTAAAAGCAAAATTGACCGGCAATGAATCCGTCGCCTGCAACATCGCTTTGAGATAATTTGTATTGGGCGTGCAAGTCGTGGCGAGCGAACCGGTCGCGGGTCCGGTCCCGCCGCCCAAAAGCGTGGTGATGCCGCTGGCAATGGAGACCAAAGGTTGCTGCGGACAAATGTAATGAAAATGGCTGTCAAAACCACCAGCCGTTATGATCAATCCTTCGCCGGAAATAACTTCCGTCGTCACTCCCACGATCATATTCGGGGTGACCCCGCGCATGACGTCGGGATTGCCGGCCTTGCCCACGCCCGCAATCATCCCGTTTTTAATGCCAATATCCGCTTTGAAGATACCGGTGTAATCCACGACCAGCGCGTTGGTGATAACGCAATCCAGCGCCTCCGCGTCCGAAACCCCGCTCGCCATGCCCATGCCATCGCGCAGAACCTTGCCCGCACCAAACTTGCACTCATCGCCATAGACGGTGAAATCTTTCTCCACTTCAAGCACCAGCGACGTATCTCCCAAAACCAATTTATCGCCCGTCGTCGGACCAAACATATCGACATAAACGGCACGTTTTATTTTTGTTGCCATACTATTTTACCTCCGGTTTGTTTTTATATTTACCGACCTTGATTTTTTCCAGAGCGGCGGCTTTGTTCTCCGCATTCACCAATCCGCTAGCCAGACGATTCCCACCGCGAATGACCCGGTTGCCATCAATGTCCACGAGCGAAACTTTTTTGGTTTGGCCCGGTTCAAAACGAATGGCCGCGCCCGCCGGGATGTCTAATCTCTTCCCATAGGCGGCCGCGCGATCGAATTGGAGCGGGCGATTCGTTTCAATGAAGTGAAAATGACTGCCCACTTGGATGGGACGATTGCCCAGATTGGTCACGGTCAGCACCGTCGCTTTACGCCCTTGATTGATCGTCAATTCTTCACTCGCCAAAATACAACGCCCCGGCGCGGCGGTAGAATCAGCTGGGCCGGCAAAAACGGAAACCTCGGGAATCGGCAAAAAGCTGCCATAAAGAGCCATTTTTAAATCACCGTTGGCTTGCACAATGGGATGGTGGACGGAAACAAGTTTGGTGCCATCGGGGAAAGTCCCTTCGACCTGCACTTCAGTAACCAAATCAGCAACGCCGGACATGACTTGATTTCGACCGAGGAAAGTTTTTCCAATTTCCATCAAATCAGTCACCGAATGTTTTCCGTCCCGGATCAATTCGAGGGTCACGGTGGCGATCAGCGCAATGGCTTCGGGATAGTTCAACCGGACGCCGCGAGCCAGCCGGCGTTGGGCAATCAGCCCGACATTATGTAAAGTTAACTTATCAACTTCGTGTGGTGAGAGAAACATATCATCCCTTTCGTTGGTTATTGGTTATTCCATTAAAGCGAAAATTCAAATGGCGGGTGGTTGCGCTCATACGGTCAGATGCTTTTTCACGATGTCATCGTTCAGCTGGGCAATCGGACCTTCGGCGACTACGGCTCCGCGATCCATGATGTAAAAGCTGTCACCGACGGCGAGGCAGAAATCGAGATATTGTTCGACGAGCAGGATGCTGATCTTGCCTTCCTTTTTGATCTTCAACAGCGTGTCGCCAATGAGATCAATGATATTGGGTTGAATGCCTTCCGTCGGTTCGTCGAGAATTAATATTTTCGGATCGGTGAGCAATGCCCGCGCGATGGCGAGCTGCTGTTGCTGGCCGCCGCTCAACACCCCGCCTTTGCGTTGCAGAAATTCTTTAAGGATGGGAAACAATTCCAGCACGCGATCGACTTGATCGGCCTTGGTGCCGTGAACGACGAGGCTGACCTTCAAATTTTCCCAAACGGTGAGATGCGGAAAAATATCGCGCCCTTGCGGCACAAAACCGATGCCTTCGCGGGCGCGTTGGTCCGGCTTCATCGCGGACAGATCGACGGCATCGAGTTTTACGGTGCCCAATTCTGGACGCACCAGACCGACGATGGATTTGAGCGTAGTGGTTTTGCCGACGCCGTTGCGGCCCATGAGGCAAACCAGGCTGCGGTCGGGAACGGTAAGATTCACGCCGCGCAAAATCCGCGAACCGTCGTAACTGACATTGATGTTGGAAAGTGAAAGCATGGCGGCTTAATTCTTTTTCTTGCGACCGAGATAAACTTCTTTGACGCGCTCGTCGTTTTGCACGTCATCCACCGTGCCTTCGCACAACACGTGGCCCTGATGTAGCACGGTAACTTTACGCGCGATCTGACGCACGAAGGTCATGTCATGTTCGATGACGATGATGCTGTGTTTGCCTTCGAGGCTCAAAAGCAGTTCGCCAGTTTTGTGCGTTTCTTCGTCGCTCATGCCGGCGGCAGGTTCGTCCACGAGCAACAGTTTCGGTTGCTGCGCGAGCAACATACCGATCTCGAGCCACTGTTTTTGCCCGTGCGAAAGCAGGCCGGCGAGGTCATCGGCTTTCGCGGCTAAACCGATGGTTTTCAGAACCGCTTCGATGCGGTCGCGTTGCTCGGAAGTGGTCCGTGCAAAGAGTGAATTGAACACGCCGCGCGGGCCTTTGAGCGAGAGTAAGAGATTTTCAAAAACGGTATGGTGGATATAAACCGATGGCGTTTGAAATTTCCGGCCGATGCCCAGCCGGTTGATTTCCGGCACATTCATCGAAGTCAAATCCGTGTTGATGCCGAATTCCACTTTGCCGGTATCCGGTTTGGTGCGACCGGTGATAATGTCCATCATCGTGCTTTTACCCGCGCCGTTCGGCCCGATGATCGTGCGCAATTCACCTTCGTCCATGTAGAAATTCAAGTCGGTGATCGCCTTGAATCCATCGAAGGTTTTGTTCACGCCTTCGAGCATTAATACAAATTGTTTGGCGGGCGGATTCATTCAGGTTTGACAGGTTGAACGGCGGCGTCCGGCGTGACCGATACCGGCTCCGCCTTCATTTTTTTGGCGGTGAACTTTTGGTAAACGCCTTGTAATTGCGCGGGCAAACCGACGATTCCTTTCGGCATAAAAACGGTGACGAGAATGAACATCGTGCCGAGCAGCAACAGCCACATGTCGGGATACGAGCGTGTGGCCCAGCTCTTCATGCCGTTGACAGCGAACGCGCCAATGATCGGGCCGATGAGCGTGCCGCGTCCACCAACCGAAACCCAAACGACGGCTTCGAGCGATTTATCCGGCGACATTTCGCTGGGATTGATGATGCCGACTTGCGGCACATACAACACGCCGGCCAGCGACGCGATGAGCGACGCGAGCACGAAGATGAAGAGCTTGAAATTCGCCGTCGAATAACCGGAGAACATCACGCGGTTTTCGCTGTCGCGGATGGCGCGCTGGACTTTGCCGAATTTAGTTTTCGTCAGCCATTTGCAAAGCAGGTAAACCAGCAGCAGCGCGATTCCCGTAGCGATGAACAGTCCGCGTTTGGTGGAAGCTTCACGAATGTCGTAGCCCAGAATGAATTTGAAATCCGTGAAACCGTTGTTGCCGCCGAGCAGCAGGCTGTTGCGGAAAAAAAGCAGGCACGCGGCGTAGGTCAATGCCTGCGTGAGAATGGCAAAATAGACGCCGCGAATCCGCGAACGAAAGGCGAGGTAACCGAAGATTCCCGACAACACGCCGGGCAGTAAAACGGCCGTCAACAACGCGAACGGAAAGCTGGCAAACGGTTTCCAAAAAGTCGGCAAAGTGCTCCAACCGAGAAAGACGAGAAAGTCAGGAATGGGTTGATGATATTGGCCCAGATCGCCGATCATGCGCATCAGATACATGCCCATCATGTAACCGCCCAACGAGAAAAACAGCGCCTGGCCGAGGCTCAATAAGCCCGTATAACCCCACAGCAAATCCACGCTGATGGCGAGCATGGCGTAGCAGAGATATTTTCCGTAAAGGGTGATGGTAAAATTACTGACGTGCAGCCAGCTTCCATCCGCCGTAAAAGCGTTGAGGCTCGGAAAGACGATGATGACAAATAATGCCACCGCCAGCACCACCCAGATCTCAAGGTTCGAAGATTTGCGTTGCATGAAATTTTAATCAAGGCTGCGGCTGCGGATGGAAAATAATCCACCGGGTTTCCATTGCAAAAATAAGATGATGCAGACGAGCACCACAATCTTGCCGGTGACCGGCGAACCCGTGACTTGTTGCAATACTTGATCGCTCGTGCCAATCCCCACGGCGGCATAGACGGTGCCCACGATGCTGCCCACGCCGCCCACCACGACGGTCATAAAACTATCCACGATGTAACTTTGGCCGAGGCTGGGACCGACGTTGCCGATCTGCGAAAGAAAGGCGCCCGCCAATCCCGCGAGGCCCGAGCCGAAGGCGAACGTCATCATGTTCACGCGCGCCGTGCGCACGCCCATGCACGAGGCCATGTCGCGATTTTGCATCACGGCGCGGATCAATAAACCGAGCGGCGTTTTCGTCAGTAACATCCAAGTGCCGATGACAATCAGCACGGCGAAAACAATGACGAACACGCGGTTGTAGCCCATCGAAACATCGTTCAACGTGAAGTGCCCCAGCAACCAGCTCGGGGAACTGACTTGCACATTGTTCGCGCCGAAAACCATGCGGAAGAGTTGTTGCATCACGAGCGAAACGCCCCAGGTCGCGAGCAACGATTCCAGCGGGCGACGATAAAGAAAACGGATGACGGAACGTTCCAACGCCAGGCCCGCGAGTGCGGCCATGAGAAAACTCAACGGCAACGCGAAGAGAAAATAACTTTCATACCACCAGCCGGTCGCGTTCATGCCCGGCAGGCTGAGACCGAAACCAACCGGATGACCGAAGAAGTGAAAAGGTAGATTGATGGAAAAAGCGAAACCACTGCCGAAAAGATTTTGCACGACATAAGTGGTGTAAGCGCCGATGGCGATCATTTCGCCGTGCGCCATGTTGATGATGCCCATCAAACCGAAGGTGATCGCGAGACCGAGCGTAACGATGAGCAGAATCGAGCCGAGGCTTAAACCGCGGAAAATGGTGCCGAAGAAATTGACGGCGACAACATGTTCGTTAATTCTGCTCGTGGCGATCTTGGCCGCTTGAACCACGGCGGGCGGACTGGATTTATTTTCAGCCAGTGCTTTTAGCATGTCGAGGCTGCCAATGGATTTAAGCGCGGCCAGTTGTTGCGCCGCGGTGATCTGGACTTGCGGGTCGGCATCACCGAGTTGCAACATGGCGATGGCTTCGTTGATCGCGCGCACGACGGCGGGATTTTTTTCCTTGGCCAGTCGCGCTTGTAAGACGGAAATATTGTTTAACTTGTGAGAATTGCCGAGTTTCAAAATGGCGTTCTCGCGGGCATCGGGATCCGGATCAGAAAGCGCGAGCGAATCAAGAGTTTGCTGAATGACCGTGCGTAAGCGGGCATCGGTATCAAGGGCATTCAAATCGGTCGCGGCGAAATGTAATTCCTTTTTTTGGTCGTCCACTAGAAATTTGCCATCGTCAATGCGGATGGCGCGGGCGTTGCCATTCGCGTCGGTCTGTTCTTCCAACAGCACCGGGATTCTTACGTTGTTAGTTTCAAAGATAAAAACCCCATCACGCGTCCAGGCGATCAGAACATCGTGGACAATTTTTGAACCCGTGTCTGCCAGTTCGCCGACGAGCTTGGGTTGATCCGCGCTCCCGGACAAAACGGCGTGCGCCAATTTTTCGCGGACAGCACTCTCGTCTTGGGCCTGCGCGGCCAAAACTGATAGGATTCCGCACAGCAGGATGGAAAGAAATTTCAAGATGGGTTCCTTGTAAAAAGGAGCGGAGGTTTTTGGCCCCCGCCCCTGTTCTCCACGTCGGGTTTGAACGCTGACTGAATGGACACACAGCCCGCGTTTCTGATCCAACGTTAATTATTTGGTGGCCGCCGTCAGCTTCGCATCGAGATCTTTCAGCAAGAATGGTTCGCCATAAACTTGCGGGAAGGTTTCGAGGATTTTGAACTGGCCGTTGGCTTTGGTTTCGCCGATGTAAACGTTCTTCGTGGCATGATGATTTTTCTGCATGGTGATCAGGCCGCCGGGACCTTCGAAACTGATGTCGCCGGATTCGAGCGCCGCCGTCACTTTATCCACGTCGAAGGAACCCGCTTTTTCCACGGCCGCTTTCCAGAGGTAAACGCCGTCGTAGGAGAGCACCATCGGGCTGTCTACCACGCGTTTTTCTTTCACGACGCCGGGATGATCCTGTGATTTGACCCAGGTGTTCCAGCTTTTCAGGAACATTTTGTTGGCAGGCGTATTAAGGGACATAAAGTAGGTCCAGCAACCGAGTTCGCCGACCAAATCTTTCGTGGGCAAGGCGCGCAATTCGTCTTCCGCCAAGCTGAAGGAAACCACCGGACAATCGGCGGCGGTCAAACCGGCGGCGGCGATTTCTTTGAAGAGCGGCACGTTGGAATCGCCGTTGACGGTGTTCAGCACGCAAGCGTCACCGCTGGCGGCAAACTGCTTGATGTCGGCCACGATCTGTTGGAAGTCGGTGTGACCGAACGGAACGTATTTGCCAGCGGAAATAACTTTGCCGGAATCGTCTTTACGGAAGCCGCCGCCGATGTTTTCCGCCGGAATGCCGTGGAGCAAAAGGTATTTGTAGAGAATCAAATCGGTCGTCTGCGGATAAACGTAGTCGGTGCCGATCAGATAGAATTTTTTCTTACCTTGCTTGAGCATGTAATCCACGGCGGGCGTCGCCTGTTGATTCACGGCTTCAGCGGTGTAGAAAATATTCTTGGACAATTCTTCACCTTCGTATTGCACGGGATAGAACAACAAGCCTTTGTCTTGTTCAAATACCGGCAGCACTGATTTACGACTGACCGACGTCCAGCAACCGAACGTAACGGCCACCTTATCGACTTCGAGCAGTTGCTTCGCTTTTTCGGCGAAGAGCGGCCAGTTAGAAGCGCCGTCCACCACGACGGGCTCGATCTTATACGACTTATCGCCAACCTTGATGCCGCCGGCGGTGTTGATTTCGTCAAACGCATATAACAACACATCGCGCAGGGACGTTTCGCTGATGGCCATCGTGCCGGACAAGGAATGCAGAACCCCAACTTTGACCGTGTCATCGGCATAGCCACGCGGCGTCAAGGTCAACGCGGCGACTAAAGCCAGACTTTTAAAAAGATACGATTTCATAATTGTTTTAAGTTTCAGAAATAAATTTGTTTAACCAGTTAGAGCAATACGTTTAGAACAGATAAGTGACGCCAGCACCAATGATGACGCGGGACTTTTCACCGTTGAATCCGTTTTCATACGAGGTGTAGTCATAGCGGATTTCCGGCTGGATTTTGATGTTAGCCACCGGCTTGAAATTGAGGGTCAAGGTCACACTGCCCACGTCGCCGCCGAAGCCGCCCGTTTCATCAAGTCCGGCACCCGGACGAACCGGCGGTCCGAGGGGCGTATCGCTGCTGACATAATCGGCGCGCAACGCGAGATCCAATTTGTCCGTGAAGTCATACCAGAGCCAGCCGCCCACCGACCACAAATCGCTGCTGGTAGTGGCCGTATCGGTGTGAAAATAATCCACTTCGTAGCCGCTACCCAGTTTTTTGGTGAACTGATAGCCGCCGATGCTGGAAATGCCGGACACTTGCGTATCGCCTGGTTCGTAATCAAACCAGCCAATCAAATTGACCCACAGTTTATCGGTCGGCTTAATGCTTAGCGAACCGCTGAAGTCCTTGCCTTGATTATTATCCACCGGGCCTTGGAATAATCCGTTGTCCACGCGCACCGTCAATCCAATCTTATCGGTGAAATTATAGCTGCCTTGAATACCAGCAGAAGGCCCGTTGCCAGTAAGCCACCATTGATTGCCTTGCGAAAAATTCGGATTGGCCGCGCCACCGTCGCCCGATTCCCAGTTCAATAGCGAAATCATTTCGCCTGCTTTGATGTCCAAACCAGTGCCGATGGGCACATTTAATTCCACATAAGCTTCGCGCAAATCGTTGAAGCTGGTGTTACTGCCGGTTGGCCCAGTCCCATTACCATTAATACCCCCAGAATTGAGCGCAGGCGCATCGTCACCAAACATCAGCGAAGCCCGGTAAGTGGCATCCCATTTATCCGTCGCCACCGGCGCGCCGGCAACTGTCAGCTTGAGTTTATTCAGCGAAAATGAATTATCCTTGGTGTTCCAAAGATATCCGTCGGACAGGCCGGATGCCGGATGCCGGGTGTTGTAAAAGTAAGAGGCCTGAACAAAACCGCTGACTGTCATGGGCCCCATGCCCGTCACCAGTTTCGGGGCCGTGGCGCTGGGCATTAAACCCTCTTTTTGCGCCATGTCTTCCAGCGCCGAAACCCGGGCTTTCAGATCCATATTTTGTTGCTCTAACGTATTCGTGTCTTGCGCGAACACCGCCGCCGCGCTGCCGAGAAGAATACCGCCGGCACACCAGCGGCGAGATAAGGATTTTTTCTTTTTATACAGTTTGTTCATGATCGTGATGAGGTAGTGATTAGGTTGGTTTGTTTTTGACTTAATATATCTTTTAATATTTAAAGATTTTCACTGGCTGCAACGGACAATTACTTGGCGTCTTAAATGCTTGGTTGAAATTCGCGCCGATGGTTTTTTTCTAGATTGTGTCTCTTCGGAATGGTGTTTAGCAGTCACGATGCCAGAGGCGAGCGTCCGGGAAATTAAACCAGTTGAAATAATTGTGGAATTACTGTGAATAAAATTCACATATGAATGAATCACTCGACAGCAGAAAGTTGAAAGCGTTTGTAGCGCTGGCCAAAACAGGGAGTTATACCCAAACCGCGAAAGAACTATTCGTCACGCATTCGGCTATTTGCCATGCCATGCGCGAGCTCGAAGCGGATGTGGGGTGTCGCCTTTTTACCAAGATGGGCAAAAAAACCGCACTGACCGAGGCGGGTGAAGCTTTATTATCACACGCCCTTCGCGCCCTCGAAGAACTGGATCAAGCTCGCCGGACACTCACCAATTTGAATAAATGGGGGACCCGACGATTGCGAGTGGCGGCCGATACGATTTTTCTTTCTACTTTTCTAGCGCCGGTCTTGTTGCGGTTTCATAAGGAATTTCCCAGCATCTTACTGCAGGTCGAATCGTTCGATGCCAATGAATCGTTCAGCCAACTAGAGAATAATCAGGTTGATATGATCTTGACCGAAAAACCGGCGATCAATGATAACGTCGATTTTTTCCCACTCGTAGCCGACCGGTTTTACCTGATCGTTAAACCCGGACATCCGCTCGTGGTCAAAACTGGCGCCCTGCGAGATGAAGTCGGCAAATATCCCTGCTTCTTGATAAAGGGCTCTCATCAACAACGGAAACAAGTGGAGGATTTTATGCTAAAGCAAAAAATCAACTTGAACATCCTGGGAGAAATTGAAGATCTGGGAATTATCAAGGAATTGGTGAAGCGCACGCTGGCGATGAGTTTCTTGCCCGGCTGGAGCATCGCCGCCGAATTAGAAAATCATTCGGTGGTTGCCTTGCCCTATGGGCGCAGCGTTTTCGAACGGACGTGGGGCTTCGTCTATTCCCGAAGCCGTCCGCTCAACATGACTGAATCAACCTTATTGAAACTCTGCCGGAAGCGCGTCACGGAAGCGGAATTAAAGACTCAAGATACCGTCAAGGTTGGCGTGCTCCACTCATTAAGTGGAACGATGGCCATCAGCGAAACGTCCTTGCGCGATAT
>JAMFSJ010000009.1 GCA_026225255.1 Methylacidimicrobium fagopyrum
ACCTCGTCTGCCGCATTCTGCACCTCACCACGCCCGCGCCGAACATGGCGCATTGGCAGGAAATCATTCGCAAACTCATCGCGCCGCAACATCGCGTGCGCGTCGGCGTCGTCGGCAAATACATCGGCTTGCAGGACGCCTATAAATCGGTTTACGAAGCGATCATCCACGGCGGCATCGGCAACGATTGCGGCGTCGAACTCGTGCAGGTGGACTCGGAAGAAATCGAGAAATTTGGCGCGGATAAAATGTTGAACGGCCTCGGCGGCATCTGCGTGCCCGGCGGCTTCGGCGAACGCGGGATCGAAGGCAAAATTCTCGCGGCGAAATATGCGCGCGAAAATAAAATTCCCTATCTTGGCCTGTGCCTCGGCATGCAAATCGCGACCATTGAATTCGCCCGCGACGTGTTGAAACTGGAAAAAGCGCATTCTACGGAGTTCGATGAAAACACCCCGTATCCGGTCATCGCCTTGCTGGACGCGCAAAAAAAAGTGACCAAAAAAGGCGGCACGATGCGGCTCGGTGCGCAAGACTGTCAACTGGCGGTCGGCTCGCTGGCGGGAAAACTTTATGGTGCGTTTGTCATCCATGAACGCCATCGTCATCGCTACGAATTCAACAACGCCTATCGCGATAAATTCGAGAAAGCCGGCTTCGTGTTCAGCGGCCTGTCACCGGATGGCAAACTCGTCGAAGTGATCGAGTTGAAAGATCATCCGTTCTATATCGCGAGCCAGTTTCATCCGGAATTTTTGAGCAAGCCACATCAGCCGCATCCGTTGTTCAAAGGCTTCATCGCCGCGGCGCACCAGTTTATTCATCACAAGCCGTTGTGAGTCTTTTTAAAACCATTGATCAAGAAACGCGCAAGCATCATTTGCAGTTTCTGGTCATTGGCGGATTGGCAGTGAATCAATATGGCTATTCGCGCGACACAGCGGATTTAGATATCCTCGTGTGCCAAAACGGCCGCGTAAAATGGTTGGAGCTATTCTCCCAGCTTGGCTACGTAATTTATAATGATGGTGGAAATTTTATTCAATTTACAGCTCCCAGCCAGAGTGCGTGGCCAGTGGACTTGATGTTGGTCCAGGAAAAAACGTTTACTCCAATGTTTACTGCCAGCATGAAAGTGAATCTTTATGGAACCACGGTTCGCATGCCTTCGTTGGAACACTTGCTATCATTAAAATTGCATGCACTGAAAAACACGCGCCTGGATCGCTTTTTGAAGGATTTTTTAGATGTGGAAAATTTGATCCGGATCAATAAGCTCGACCTGAAGTCAGAAAACATTCGCCAATTATTTCAAAAATATGGCACTATGGAAGTGTATGAAAAAGTATCCCATTCACTCGCCAGCGAATGACGCGTTGCAGGAAACTCTGGATATTTTAGAATTTCCAGTTGCGCCGGATTTTATTTCCCGCCCACCACGAATTGATCCCCAAATAATGTTTCAACGAATCGCAGAAACCATGCCTTGGCGCAATGCCCGCCCGGGCGAATCTGAACGGCGACTTGCAGAAAAAATCCCCGTTGAATTCGTGCTCTGAATTGGTGTGACCTACGCCGAAGCCATTCAATTTCTTTACGGCCTGAATTTATTCGGCGCAAATTTCGGGCTGGAAAACACGTTTAAGCTCGCTGAGCGGGTTGGCAATCCACAGAGCCAACTCCACTTCATCCACGTCGCGGGCACGAATGGCAAAGGCTCGACGTGCGCCATTCTGGAAAGCATTTATCGCGCGGCTGGCTTGCGCGTTGGATTATTCACCTCGCCGCATCTGGTTTCGTTTCGCGAACGGATTCAAGTTAATCGCCAGCTTATCAGCGAGGCGGATCTCGGGCGGCTTGTCGGCGAATTGATGGAGCGCCGATCTCCTGATCGGCTCAACGTAAACCAACTACAACGAGCCGATCATGAGATCGGCGCTCCGATGGTTCAACCGACTTTGTTTGAATTCGCCACGGTAATGGCCCTGAAATATTTCGCCGAGCAGAAATGTGATCTTGTCATCTGGGAAACCGGCCTCGGTGGGCGTTTGGATGCAACCAACATCGTCACGCCGCTGGCCAGTGTCATCACCAATATCGGATTTGATCATCAGCAATATTTGGGCGATACGCTGGAGAAAATCGCGGCGGAAAAAGCTGGCATAATCAAGCCGGAAATTCCCGTCATCACCGCGACCGAGGCGCCGGAAGCTTTGACAGTCATTGAAAGGATCGCGCACGCAAACGGTTCGTCACTCGCACGCGTAAAAAATCCAGCATCCAGTATCCAGCATCCAGCATCGCAACTATCGCTTCTCGGCGAACATCAAAAAACCAACGCCGCGCTCGCGTTGGCCACCATTGATGTTTTGCAAAAGCAGATTCCTGTCAGCGAAGACCAAATCCGGCGGGGCTTGGAAACTGTGAACTGGCCTGGGCGTTTGCAATTGATCCAAAATGTCGGCGGCCAAAAAATTCTGCTCGATGGTGCGCACAACGCCGATGGGGCCAAAGTTTTACGCACGGCCTTGGAACACTATTTCACGGGCGAAAAACTGACTTTCATTTTTGGCGCGCTGGCGGACAAGCAATGGCCGGAGATTTGCCGGACATTGGCGCCGCTGGCGGCGCAAGTTTTCACTGTGCCAGTGGCCAGCAATCGGACGGCAGACAAGCAGGAAGTAGCGGCGGCCTTTCGTTCGGCGAATCCAACCGCGGAAGTTTTGGCGTGTGAGACGTTAAATGAGGCGTTGGAAAAGAGCGGCTCGCGGGGACGCTCGCCCCACCAGCATCACGGGCTGATTGTCATCACTGGTTCATTATATTTGGTCGGCGAGGCGTTGGAACTACTCGGGTTTTCACCAACGAATGTCGGTGAACGTGCTTTGAATGAGTGGACTTCTAAAACGTAGTGACGATGGTAGGGACAGGCGCGCTGCGCCGTCCGCGCCGGTTAACGGCGCAACGAATAATCAAAAGTTCACATAACTTTGTCCGTTCATTTCCTTCGCCTGACGCTGCGCCCGGCGACGGAGACCTCGTAGCACGATGTCCCTACCTTGCTTTATCGCGATAAGGCTTCGGCAAGTTGCGTCCAAGTCTGGCTTATACTTTCGTTCGGGCGTTGACGCTGGGCAGATGGATTAGTAGCTTTAATAAGAATATGGCCTACGCAGACACCCTTCCACCACAACGCAAGTTCGGGCAGACCACGCGCCCGGATTCTTGGTGGGTTCAACCCCTCTTTGTTTTTCTCGGCTTTGCCGCGTTCATCGTCTATTCGACTTGGGCGGCGTTTCAGGGAAATCACTACTGGCTCGACGCCGGCGGTGCCAATTATCTGTCGCCTTTTTATTCGCCGGAAATCTGGGGCAATTCACCCCACGCGATTTTCCACGGCAAGCCGGGTTTTTGGCCCAGCTTTCTGCCGTTCTCACCCGCCCTGTTGATCTTGTGGGCGCCGGGCGGATTCCGTTTCACCTGCTATTATTATCGCGGTGCCTATTATAAAGCGTTTTGGGCCGACCCGATCAACTGCGCCGTCGGCGAACCGCGCAAGAAGTTCCTGGGCGAACGTTATTTCCCGTTGATCATCCAAAATTTCCACCGCTATTTTCTTTATCTCGCGCTCGCGTTCATTGTGTTGCTCGGTTACGACGCGATCAAAGCCATGATTTTCACCGATCCCACTGGCGGCAAACATTTCGGCATCGGCGTCGGCACGTTGATCATGTGCGCGAACGTCTTTCTGTTGAGCAGCTATACGTTGGGTTGCCATTCATTGCGCCATTTGGTCGGCGGATTTCTGGATTCCAAAACCAAAGCGCCAAGCTGCGCGAAGACTTACAATTGCGTCAGTTGCCTTAACAAACGTCATATGATGTGGGCATGGTTCAGCTTGTTCTCGGTCGGCTTCACCGATCTTTATATTCGCCTGTGCTCAATGGGCATCTGGCATGACGTGCGGATTTTTTAATCTCAACCCAAATAATTTCCTGTGGCTACTAATTACGAAACTCACGAATACGACGTGCTGGTCATCGGTGCGGGCGGCGCAGGCTTGCGCGCGGCCATCGAAGCCTCGGCGTCGGGCGTCAAAGTCGGTCTGATCTGCAAATCGCTGCTCGGCAAGGCGCATACGGTCATGGCCGAAGGCGGCATGGCGGCGGCGATGGGCAACGTGGATGATCGCGATAGTTGGAAGGTCCACTTCGCTGACACAATGCGCGGCGGCCAATACGTCAATAACTGGCGCATGGCTGAACTCCACGCCAAGGAAGCCCCGACACGCGTGCACGAACTCGAAGCGTGGGGCGCGGTGTTTGATCGCACGAAGGAAGGCAAAATTTCGCAACGCAATTTCGGCGGTCATCGTTATCCTCGCCTCGCCCACGTCGGTGACCGCACGGGGCTCGAACTCATTCGCACCTTGCAGGATCACGGTATTCATCAAGGCATCTCGGTGCACATGGAATACACCATCGTTTCGCTGTTGAAAGACGGCGCACGCGTGGTCGGTGCGTTTGGTTATGATCGCGAACGCGGACGTTTCCGTATTTTCAAGGCGAAGGCCGTGGTCGTTTGCACCGGCGGTTTGGGCCGCGCCTATCGCGTGACCAGCAATTCCTGGGAAGGCACCGGCGATGGCGTTTCCCTTGCGTATCACGCGGGCGCGGAATTGCTCGACATGGAGTTCATTCAATTTCATCCGACCGGCATGATCTGGCCGCCGAGCGTGCAAGGCATTCTCGTCACGGAAAGTGTGCGCGGTGAAGGCGGTGTGTTGCGCAACAAAGAAGGCAAGCGCTTCATGTATGACGATATTCCGGACAATTACAAATCGCAGACCTCGATGGATCCCGAGGAAGGCTGGCGCTACACGCAGAACGACAAGAATGCGAAACGTCCGCCGGAATTGCTCACGCGCGATCACGTCGCCCGCTGCATCAATCGCGAAGTGAAGGCCGGTCGCGGCAGCCCGCACGGCGGTGTGTTCCTCGATATTTCTTGGATCAAAGAAAAAATGTCGAACGCGCCTGAACACATCAAGCGCAAGCTGCCCTCGATGTATCATCAGTTCATGCAACTCGCGAATCTCGACATCACGAAGGAACCGATGGAAGTCGGTCCGACCACGCATTACGCGATGGGCGGCGTCCGCGTGAACGGCGATACGCAGGCGACGAATGTTCCCGGCCTGTTCGCGGCGGGCGAATGCGCCGCCGGTTTGCACGGGGCAAATCGTCTCGGTGGCAATTCGCTTTCCGATCTCATCGTCTTCGGCAAACGTGCGGGCGAACACGCCGCGAAATTTGCGAAGGAAAATGGAGCCGGCGCCGTCAATGATGCGCAGATCGAAGCGGCCTACAAAGAAGCGGTCGAACCGTTTGAACGCGCAGCGGGCGGCGCGAGCGAAGGCCCGTATCAAGTGCAATACGATTTGCAAAACATGATGCAGGACAACGTCGGCATCGTGCGGCTCCAGAACGAAATGGAATTTGCGCTCGCGGGTATCAGCAAGCTTCGGGCACGCGCCGCGAAAGTCGCCGTGCAGGGTCACCTTGAATACAATCCCGGCTGGCACACGGCAATTGACTTGAAGCATTTGCTCACGATTTCCGAGGCCATCACGCTGGGGGCGCTGGACCGCAAAGAAAGCCGCGGCGGCCATTTCCGCGAAGATTTTCCGGACAAAGATCCCGAAGCGCAGAAATACAACAATGTCATTTCTAAACAGGCGGACGGCTCAATGAAACTGCGCCGCGAACCGATTCCGGCGATGCCCGAGGAATTGAAACAAGTCATCGAGGAGATGAAGAACTAACCAATTTCACGCGATGAACAAAACTGTCACTTTCAAAATCTGGCGCGGCGACGCGAACGGCGGCAATTTCGTCGAATACAAAACCGAGATCACCGAAGGTTTGGTGGTGCTGGATGTGGTCCACAAGATCCAGGCGACGCAGGCCAACGACATGGCGTGCCGCTGGAATTGCAAAGCCGGCAAATGTGGTTCCTGTTCGGCGGAAATCAACGGCATCCCGAAGCTCATGTGCATGACGCGCATGGACACGTTGAATATTGATAAGCCAATCACCATCGAGCCGATGCGCGCATTTCCGAGCATCCGCGATTTGGTCACCGATGTTTCGTGGAATTACCGCGTCAAACAGAAGATCAAAAAATTCAAGCCGCGCACGCCCGACGCGCCGGACGGCACGTGGCGCATGCAACAAGAAGACGTGGATCGCGTGCAGGAATTCCGCAAGTGCATCGAATGTTTTCTCTGCCAGGACGTCTGCCACGTTTTGCGCGACCATCACAAGCACGATGAATTCATCGGCCCGCGCTTTCTCGTTTACACCGCCGCGCTGGAAATGCATCCGCTCGACACGGAAGATCGCCTGCCGGAATTGAAGCAAACGCAAGGCATCGGTTTTTGCAACATCACCAAGTGCTGCACGAAAGTCTGCCCGGAACACATCACGATCACCGATAACGCGATCATTCCATTGAAAGAACGCGTCGTGGATGAATTCTACGATCCGTTCGGCTGGCTGCTGAAAAAGATCCGCCCGCAAGGCTGATCGATCATCTTTAAAACCCACGGCTCGCCGTGGGTTTTTTATTGTAGCGGAGTGCCGATCTCCTGATCGGCCAGCAGCTCGTTGTCCAGCGTTCCGAGCCGATCAGGAGATCGGCGCTCCGGCGTTTTTGTCAGCCATCGAACAAACGGCCAATTGCCGCCTCGTCAGTTTTGGTGATTATACAGGTGCAATTTTATCAAATAAATTTGCAGAACTCACATGGCCCGGATCACGTGAATTTTGTTATCTTGTATTCAATCAACCGACCTTTTTATGAATCATTATTTGTCGTTAGGAAAATTTTCGTTTGGTATGGGCGACCGCTTTGGCCATCAAGGCAAGGCGCAGTTGCAAGCCTGTGTGCTCGCGACCGAACTCGGCGCGGAGGTGGTGCCGGTTTGGAATAAATCCAATCGTGAACACAGCTTTATCGGCACAGAACCCGCCAGCTTGCGCGCCGAGGCGGATGCGGCGGTGAAGGCTCTCAATTGGAAAAAATCATATCATGTAGACGCTGATCATATCCGCTTGGAAACGGTGGATCGCTTTATTGCGCCGTCAGATTTCTTCACGATTGACGTGGCGGATTCCATTGGCAAACCGGCGGACGCCGCGAACGTCAAAGCGTTTATCGAACGGCATCCCGAGTTGATCGGCAACGTTTCCGTGCCGGCCATTGACCATCCGTTGAACATTTCGCGTGCGGAAGTGGAACGCGTCGCCAATAAATTTTTACTCGCAGTTCAGGATGCCGGGAAGATTTACCGGCACATCGCGCAAACCAAAGGTGCGGCGAATTTCATCACGGAAGTTTCGATGGATGAAACGGACAGCCCGCAGACGCCGCCCGAATTATTGATCATTCTCGCCGCGCTCGCCGATGAAAAAATTCCGCTGCAAACCATCGCGCCAAAATTCACCGGCCGTTTTAACAAAGGCGTGGATTACGTCGGCG
Source organism: Methylacidimicrobium fagopyrum (assembly GCA_026225255.1). Classification (GTDB taxonomy): domain Bacteria; phylum Verrucomicrobiota; class Verrucomicrobiia; order Limisphaerales; family UBA11358; genus UBA11358. The sequence goes on from JAMFSJ010000009.1 coordinate 7,543, forward strand.
ACGTGCAACAGTTTGAAAAGGAATTCAACGAAGATCTCGCCGTCATTGCGTTCGCCATCGGCAAATATGGCTTGCCGGCGACGTTGAAATTGAGCGTGCATTCCGGCAGCGATAAATTCTCCATCTACGAACCGATGCGGCAGGCGTTAAAGAAATTCAACGCGGGCGTGCACATCAAAACGGCGGGCACAACGTGGCTGGAAGAATTGATCGGTCTGGCGGAAGCAGGCGGCGACGGACTGGAGATAGCCAAAGAAATTTACGCGTATGCCATCGGCCATGTGGATGAATTTTGCGCGC
>JAMFSJ010000010.1 GCA_026225255.1 Methylacidimicrobium fagopyrum
CCTGACCAGTCAGGTTGTTTGCCATTGAGTTGACGTTGTCCGTCAAATCTTTCCACGTCCCCGCCACACCGGGCACCGCCGCTTGACCGCCGAGCTTGCCTTCCGTCCCGACTTCGCGCGCTACGCGCGTCACTTCGGAAGCAAACGCGTTCAATTGATCCACCATCGTGTTAATGGTGTTCTTCAATTCCAAAATTTCCCCGCGCACGTCCACCGTGATCTTGCGCGACAAATCGCCTTTCGCCACCGCCGTCGTCACTTCCGCAATGTTACGCACTTGCCCCGTCAAGTTATCCGCCATGGAATTGACGTTATCCGTCAAATCTTTCCATGTGCCGGCGACCCCAGGCACGACGGCCTGACCGCCAAGTTTTCCGTCCGTGCCGACTTCGCGCGCCACACGACTCACTTCGGAGGCAAAGGAATTTAAACGATCCACCATCGTGTTGATCGTTTCCTTGAGCTCGAGAATTTCGCCTTTGACGTCCACCGTGATTTTGCGCGATAAGTCACCACGCGCCACGGCGGTCGTCACCCCAGCGATGTTACGCACTTGCGCGGTCAAGTTGGACGCCATCGCGTTTACGGAATCCGTCAAATCTTTCCACGTGCCACCGGCGCCCGGCACCACGGCTTGACCACCGAGTTTGCCTTCCGTTCCGACTTCGCGCGCCACACGCGTCACTTCCGCCGCGAACGAACGCAACTGATCCACCATGACGTTGATCGCTTCCTTGAGCTGCAAAATTTCCCCGCGCACGTCCACGGTGATTTTTTTGGATAAGTCACCGTTCGCCACCGCGATGGTCACGTCGGCGATGTTACGCACTTGCGCCGTAAGATTGCCGGCCATCTGATTGACGCCTTCGGTCAATTCTTTCCACACGCCGGAAACGCCTTTGACTTTCGCCTGACCGCCGAGTTTGCCTTCCGTGCCAACTTCGCGCGCCACGCGGATCACTTCCACGGAAAACGCGCCGAGCTGGCCGACCATGCCGTTCACCAATTTGGCCGTGCGCAGATATTCGCCCTTGAGTGGACGACCGCCCAATTCCAACGGCATCGCCTGCGACAAATCACCTTTCGCCACGGCCCCGATCACGCGTCCGACTTCGACGGTCGGCTGCGATAATCCATCCACGAGATCGTTGATGGCTTCGATTCGTTCCGCCCAATTGCCAACCGCATCACCCAAAGCTAGACGTTCGCTAATCTTCCCTTCTTCGCCGACCTGCCTGCGGAGCCGCAGCAGATTCGTGTTAAAATTTTCCATGCGGCTGGCGATTTGATTGATCCGGCTCGCCACGCCGCCTTCCAAGCCCGCCCAATCCAACGGCAGGCGCGCGGAAAAATCGCCTTCGCTCAATTTACCCAGCGTCGTCAGCAATTCGCGCATCACCGCGTCATTATTGGAATTGACGTCGTTGGCTTTGGGTTTGACGGCCCGCGTTTTTTGAGTGACGAGGGTGTCGGTTGAAGTTTTCTTAACCTTTTTGGCCCGGCCCAGATTGATCACGTTCTTCATAGTAAATGACGTAAAAATTCCCAATTATTTTTAACCACTCTGACTGATAAAACATTTCTCCCGGACGTTGATACAATTTTCCCACTCTGACTATTCCGCCCCGACTGGCAGCGTAAAATAAAAAATAGAACCACCCGCTGCGTTTGATTCATAACCACAATGTCCCGCTTGCAATTCCACTAAGCGCTGCACGATGGACAAGCCCAAGCCTTGCCGGGCGTTGGACTCATGCAATAAATGAAAGGGTTGAAATAACGTGCTGATTTTATCTGCCGCCACGCCGCCACCATCATCTTTGGTCCAAAAGCGAAATTCATGTTCATTTTTCCGCCAGCCTAATTCGATCTTCGACGTTTTTTTCCCGTGCTGCAAAGCGTTGGCCAATAAATTCCACCAGATCACTTCCAGCCAGGACGCGACCCCGGACACTTCCGGCCAGGCCGCGGGTTCGATTATCGGCACGCCGCTTTTTATGATCTGACATTCCAAGCGCTGAAGCGTATTAAAAACGACGTTATCCATTTTCACCGGCGTCATCGGCTGATGACTGGCCGAAGCTTTCAAGATGAAACTTACCCGCTCGAGCATTTTGGACATGCTTTCCGTCGAATCAAAAATCGGCGCCATGATAACCGCTCCGGACTCGCCTTTTTCTTCCAAAATTTCTTTGATCATCTCACCGCCAATCGTGATGCCGCCCAGCGGCGTCCGCAGGTCATGGCTGACGCGACGCGCCACCGTTAGGAGATCACCCCGCAGTTGCGCATTTTCGCGCAGCAATTCGGCGCGCGACATTTCACGAACCTGGTTCAACTCCGTCGGCCCACTCATTTCAATCCTATCTTTTTGCGTTTGCGATAGAGGGTTGCCTGATCAATGCCGAGAATTTCCGCCGCTTCCGACAGACTGGGCGTGAGTTCGAGAATTTTACGCAGATGCGCATCCTCCAAGGTTTCCAACGACATGCGCGATCCGATTTGCGGCAATAATTCCCCGTCGCCATTACTCACCTCCGTTAGACCGCGCAGTTCCACCGGAAAATCTTCCGGCGACAAACTTTCGCCCTTGGTCAAAATCACCGCCCGTTCGATGGCGTTCCGCAATTCACGCAAATTTCCCGGCCACGGATACGCCCGGATATACGCGATCGCTTCGGTGGAAAGCCCATTCAGGCTGCGTCCACATTGCTGGGCAAAAAACTTTTCGTAATATTCGGCGAAGCGGATCAAGTCACCGTCGCGCGCGCGCAACGGGGGCATTTCTACCGTGATGACATTCAACCGGAAATAAAGATCTTCGCGAAATAATCCTTCGGCCACGCGCTTTTTCAGATTGCGATTCGTCGCGGCGATAATCCGCAAATTTGCCTGGCGCGTGACATTTTCACCGAGCCGCTCGTATTCGCGTTCTTGCAGTAAGCGTAGAAGTTTGGGTTGAATCTCCATCGGCAGATCGCCGATTTCGTCGAGGAACAGGGTGCCGCCTTCGGCCGCTTTCACCTTGCCCCAATGATCTTTGATGGCGCCGGTGAAGGAACCTTTGACGTGGCCAAACAATTCGCTCTCCAGCAATTCTTTGGAAAGACTCGGACAACTCACGGTCACAAAAGGTTTGTCCGCGAGATGACTTTCGCCATGCACCGCCCGCGCCGCGACACTTTTGCCCGTGCCGCTTTCGCCCAAAATCAAAATGCTCGCCGGGGTTTTGGCCGCCCGGAATAAAACGTCCATCACGCCCTGCATGGTCGGCGTGGCGAAATCAAAGATCGGCTCCAGACTTTGCGACTTCGTTTCAATGACTTGTTCCTCGAGCCGCTCAATGCGACGGGTCATCTGATTGAGCCGCTGCAAACGCGCGAGCACGGTGATGAATTGTCCGCGTTGAAACGGTTTCTCCAGAAAATCCACCGCGCCGCGCCGCATCGCTTCGACGGCCACTTTCACGCTCCCTTGCGCCGTGAACATGACAACGGGCAATTGGGGGAATTGCTTTTGAATTTCCAACAGCAGATCGAGCCCGTTTTCGCTGCCCAGATTCACATCCAACAGCACCGCATCAAATTTGTCTTCCTTCAACGTGCTCAAACCCATCTGGCCCGAGGCCACACCTTCGGCGTAATGCCCGGCTTCATCAATCAGGAAGCTCGTCGCATCGCGAAATGTCTTGTCGTCATCAATTACCAAAAAATCCATAAAATCCCTTTGTGCCGCCACCGGCATTTTGCACCCCGTAATTTTTTTGAAATCAGCTAAGCAACGTTCCTGATTCTGCTGACGAATTTTTCCCTGAGTTTCCCTAAGTTCCCTAAAGTTTCCGACTAAATCCACCCGCCGATGGGGTTGACCGATAAGCAATTTCACAGCTTTTCCCGATCCGATCACCCTGCCCCATCAACGGATGCCCTTTCTTAGCTGACACTGTGCCGAAGTTCAAACATTCGTAAATCAAAGAAAATTCAGGGCTTTTGACCCTTTGCCAAATCTGCCCAGACAAAATTGCCGTGCAAATTGCAATCCTGAATTGAAGC
>JAMFSJ010000011.1 GCA_026225255.1 Methylacidimicrobium fagopyrum
GATCATCTTGACAGTCCGGCGATCAACCACGCGATTGACGCAGCGGTCGCGGCCGGCGGCGGCACGGTATTAGTTTCGGCGGGAACTTATTTGAGCGGCTCGATCCATTTGCAGAGCAACATTCATCTGCTCATTGATGCGGGGGCAACCATTCTCGGTGCCCCGCTGAAGTTAAATGCCTATGACGAAACGGAAGTGTTTCCGGGCATTGCGTATCAAGACGGTGGACATTGCTATTTTCACAACAGCCTGATCTGGGGCGAAAATCTCACGAACGTTTTCATCAGCGGCAACGGCATGATCAATGGCGGCGGCATGACGCGGGATTCCGGTCTCCTCGACAAGATGTGCGGTTACGATCATTTTGAGTCGCCGCAGACCAACAACTATCCGCCGGTGCGTCTGGGCAATAAAGCGATCGCGCTGAAACTGTGCAAAAATGTTTTGATCCGCGACGTTACGATTTTTCACGGCGGCCATTTTGCGATCCTCGTCACGGGTTGCGACAATCTGACGGTGGATAATGTGACGATGGACACCGACCGCGACGGCATTGATATTGATTGCTGCCGCAACACGATGGTTTCCAACTGTCGCATCAATTCGCCCGGCGATGATGGCCTTTGTCCCAAGAGCACCTATGCGTTAGGCCGTTCCGTTATCACGGAAAACCTGACGATCGTGAACTGTCAGGTTTCAGGTTTCAAAGAAGGCACGTTGCTGGATGGCACGATGATCCCGCGGCCCGGCGGGAACGGACGCATCAAGTTCGGCACGGAATCGAGCGGCGGTTTTCGTAACTGCACGGTGGCAAACTGCACGTTTCGCGCGTGCAAAGGGCTCGCGCTGGAAGAAGTGGACGGCGGCATCATGGAAAATATCACCATCAACAATATCTCGATGATGGATGTCGTGAACTATCCCATTTACATCACGACGGGTAAGCGTAACCGCGCACCCGGCTTCGCCACGGCGGTCAGCCAGATGAAAAACATTTTGATCTCCAATGTGGTGGCGACTGGCGTTGACGCGGCCAGCGGCATCCAGATCAACGGTTTGCCGGAACATCCGATTGAAGGTGTGCGCCTGGAAAACATCCGGCTCATTTACAAAGGCGGCGGCACGAAAGAGCAGGCCGGCAAGGCGCTTAAAGAACTCGGCACGGGTTATCCGGAACCGAGGACCAAAGATGTGACGCCGGCCTACGGCTTATTTGCGCGCCACGTGAAGGATTTGGAACTGGCGAACCTCAACTTCAGTTTTGCCAAAGAGGATTTCCGTCCGGCGGTCGCCTGCGTGGACGTGAACGGTTTGGAGATCGATAATTTTAAGGCGCAGTTGGCTGAAGGCGTGGCCGCATCACAGTTTGAAAATGTTTCCAACGCCGTCATCCGCAACTCGCCCATGCTCAAACCGTGATTCATAAATATGAAAAATAAATTTCATTCTGCGTGGACGACTTTTTTAGCCGCCGGCTCGCTCGCGATCTTGACCGGCTGTCGCACGCCCGCAACTGAATCGTCTTCCGCAACGCCCTGCATGGATGTTCTCCCGCGCTTTACGGCTGCGGATGTGCCGGCTTTTGCGCCCAGTGAAATTGTCTGTTCAGAAAAATATACAAATGGGATCACACGTTCCGGCTTGCCCGGTAACGGGCTGGCGCAGCATCCGATGCTCTACGTGGGCGAGAACTGCAACAAAATGTTCCTCGTCAACGATGGTAAAATAATCTGGACCTATTCGACCGGTTCCGGTCCGGAGTTCGACGATGTGTGGATGTTGTCCAACGGCAACATTCTATTCAGTCGCATGGCTTACATCGCCGAAATCACGCCGGACAAGCAAGTAGTGTGGCGTTACGATTGTCATGTTCCCAAAGGCACGAATCATACGGAAATTCACGCCTGCCAGCCCATTGGCCTGGATAAAGTCATGTTCGTTGAAAACGGTTTGCCGCCCCATTTGAAGGTCATCAACATCAAGACTGGCAAGGTTGAAGTGGATCATGAACTCGACTTCCAACAACCGCCGGATCCCAGCGGCATTCACGGACAATTTCGCCGCGCGCGTTATACCGCGCAGGGAACCTATCTCGTGTCTTACATGACCTTGGGCAAAGTCGTGGAATACGATCAGCATTTCAACGAAGTCTGGAGTTATAAAATCAATCAACCTTGGGCGGCACTCCGGTTGAAGAACGGTAATACGCTGATCACTGACGAAAGGGATAGCCTCACGCGTGAAGTGAACGCGAAGGGTAAAACGATTTGGGAATTCGATTGCAAAACGGATCTACCGCCGGAATATCAATTCACCTCCGCGCCGCAAAGTTGCACGCGCCTGGCCAACGGCAATACGATCTTCACCTCGCGTGGGAAAAATAGCGCCGGACCACAGCTCATCGAAGTTACGCCCGATAAGAAAATCGTCTGGGTGTTGCAAGACTGGAAGCACATCGGCGACGGCACCGCCGTGCAAATCCTCGACGATCCCGGCATCCCCGAAATCCCCGGCCAGTCGGAACATTGAATAGTAACCAACATTTTTGTCGCGATCTACGGCTGGATTCACAGAAAGTTCAGCCAAATTAATTACGCATATTGAACATCACTGAGAATTTGTTTGCGTGGTATTTTGAAGGACTTCGATAAGATAATTTCAAAGTATTCAATACCGCGCTCCCGAAAAATATGAAAAGCAATTTGATTCCCGGTCGGCACATTTTATTTGTCGCTTTGTGCTCCTTCGGACTGCTCGCCAGCCTTGTTCCGGCACCGGCGCAGGACACTCTCCGGCAATATCTTTCCGGCACTGACGGCGAGCATACGGTGCCGTGGGATTTTTTCTGTGCCGATGGCAATCATAGTGGTGTCTGGACAAATATCGCCGTGCCTTCGTGCTGGGAGTTGTCAGGCTTTGGAAAATTTCGTTACGGCCACGAAGACAAAAATTATACACCCATTCGCGGTGACTATCGCCATCGCTTTGAGGTGCCCGCCGACTGGCGCGGCAAGCGGATTTTCATCGTGTTTGAAGGCGTGATGACCGATGCCTCCGTGAAGATCAACGGCACCGAAGCGGGGCCGGTGCATCAAGGCGCATTTTATCGGTTCAAATATGACGTCACAGAACTGCTTAAATTTGGCGAAGGAAATCTCCTCGAAGTTTCCGTCAGCGATAAGTCTGCCAACGCTTCCGTCAATCACGCCGAGCGCGATGCTGATTATTGGGTCTTCGGCGGAATCTTCCGGCCCGTCTGGTTGCAGGCCGAACCCGTGCAATTCGTAGATCGCGTGGCGATTGACGCCCGCGCCGACGGCACGTTCGCGCTGGATTATTATCTGGGCGGTGCCGGCAACGCCGATGCCGTAGAAGTCACTTTACAGGATGCACTGGGTAAAACGGTCGGTGAACCGGTTACCACTTCCATCGCGACCGGGCACATTGCCACAAAAATTTCCGCGCCAAACTTATGGACGGCCGAGACGCCTGCGCTTTACACCGCCGTCGTTCGACTTAAACAAGGCGCAACCATTTTGCACGAACTGAAACAGCGTTTCGGATTTCGCACGATTGAAATGCGCCTCGGTGAAGGACTGTTTGTGAATGGCCAGCACATCTTGCTCAAGGGCGTTTGTCACCATGTTGCGTGGCCGACGTTGGGGCGTTCGTCATCCGACCGGATTGCGGAACTCGACGTTGATTTACTGCAGGCGATGAACATGAATGCCGTGCGCTGTTCGCATTATCCGCCGGACGAAAAGTTTCTGGAGCTGTGCGATGAAAAAGGCCTTTACGTATTGGATGAACTTACCGGCTGGCAACATCGATACGATACGGAAGTTGGCCGCCAACACGTCAAAGAAATGATTTCGCGCGACGTGAATCACCCGAGCATCATCATCTGGGACAACGGCAACGAAGGTGGTTGGAATACCAACTTGGACGCGGATTATGCGCAGTTGGATCCGCAACATCGTGCCGTCGATCATCCGTGGGCAAAGTTTGGCAACATTAATGATCCGCACTATCCCGATTATCAGTCACTGCAGCGCGGGCTAGCGGGCAATCTGGTTTACATGCCGACAGAATTTCTCCATGGCCTTTACGACGGCGGCTTGGGCGCGGGGCTGGATGATTATTGGAACGCGATGCGCGGCAGCAAAGTTTCCGCCGGCGGATTTCTCTGGGTATTCGCCGATGAAGGTGTCGTGCGGAATGATTTAACGAACAGGATGGACGTGAAAGGTAACTGGGCGCCGGACGGTATCCTGGGGCCATTCCGCGAAAAGGAAGCAAGCTTCTATACGATCAAACAAATCTGGTCGCCGGTGCAACTGCCTGATGCCTTGCCCAAAAATTTTGACGGCACGTTGCCGGTGGAAAATCGCTATGAATTCACGGACCTCGCTCAATGTCACTTCGCTTGGCAATTGCGGCGATTCACTGGAACTACCAATTTTGAAACGATGGCTGAAGGCGTCATCTCGAGTCCAACGGTCGCACCAGCAAATTCTGGAAATATAAAATTGGATTTGCCAAGGGATTGGAAAAACTCCGATGCGCTCGCCGTGACGGTGCGCGATCCGAACGGACGTGAACTGTGGACGTGGGTTTATCCGGTGTCGTCACAAAATAAATACACGCCCGCAGGTTCATCGGTCGCGGCCACATTGACGGACGAAGAAAAGGAATTGAAAGCTGGCGACGTCGAAGCGCGGATCTCGGCGACAACTGGTCAATTGCTCGGCGTCAAAGTTGGCGGTAAAGATTTTTCCCTGACGAGCGGGCCGCTTTCGCAAGCGCAGTGGACACTACTGGATTCAGGTTGGTTAAAATTGGATTACGCTGTTGATCCAGCGGTGCAAACCAATGTCGTCGGGGTGGCCTTTGATTATCCGGAAGAAAAAATGCTCTCGAAAACGTGGCTGGGCGATGGCCCCTATCGCGTCTGGCGCAATCGCTTGAAAGGCCCGACGCTGGGAGTTTGGACGACGGCTTATAACACGACCGAAACCGGCTACAAAGATTGGGTCTATCCTGAATTCGCCGGTTATTTTGAAAACGTGCGTTGGTTGAAACTGGCGACGACCGAGGGCACGCTGACGTTGGTGATTCCCGACGACCAAACATTTGTGCGCGTCGGCACACCGAAATTTCCGCCGGCAAGCCTGGCGGGAAAAACCGTGGTGAAATTTCCAGCGGGTAATCTCGCAGTAGTGCGCGATCTTCCGCCGATCGGCAGTAAATTCTCAACGGCTGCCCAGAGCGGTCCGCAAGCCAGCACGCCACTCGTCACGGCGCCCTATCACGGCACGATTTATCTCCACTTCGAGCCGACCCTCACGACGGCAAAAAACAAATCGAACGATTTGAATTAATTTTATGGAAACTATCTCGGCTAGATTAATTTTCTTCGTGGTCGTTAATTTGTGAGCCGATTTAAAATCTGTCGGTGAACTCAGACTTGAATGATTAAATTTCAATTACTATTTAAAACCTTTTTATGAATCATTATTTGTCGTTAGGAAAATTTTCGTTTGGTATGGGCGACCGCTTTGGCCATCAAGGCAAGGCGCAGTTACAAGCCTGTGTGCTCGCGACCGAACTCGGCGCGGACGTGGTGCCGGTCTGGAATAAATCCAATCGCGAACACAGTTTTATCGGCACCGAACCGGCGAGCCTGCGCGCCGAAGCCGACGCGGCGGTGAAGGCGCTTAATTGGAAAAAATCCTACCATGTGGATGCTGATCATATCCGCTTGGAAACCGTGGATCGTTTTATCGCGCCGTCGGATTTCTTCACGATTGACGTGGCGGATTCCATTGGCAAACCGGCCGACGCCGCAAGCGTCAAAGCGTTTATCGAACGGCATCCCGAGTTGATCGGCAACGTTTCCGTGCCGGACATTGACCATCCGTTGAACATCGCGCGTGCGGAAGTGGAACGCGTCGCCAATAAATTTTTACTCGCAGTGCAGGATGCCGGGAAGATTTACCGTCACATCGCGCAAACCAAAGGTGCGGCGAATTTCATCACGGAAGTTTCGATGGATGAAACGGACAGCCCGCAAACGCCGCATGAATTATTGATCATTCTGGCCATGCTCGCGGATGAAAAAATCCCGCTGCAAACCATCGCGCCAAAATTCACCGGTCGTTTTAATAAGGGTGTGGATTACGTCGGCGACGTGCAACAGTTTGAAAAAGAATTCAACGAAGATCTCGCCGTTATCGCGTTCGCCATCGGCAAATATGGTTTGCCGTCCGCGCTGAAATTGAGCGTGCATTCCGGCAGTGATAAATTTTCGATCTACGAACCGATGCGGAAAGCGTTGAAGAAATTCAACGCGGGCGTGCATATCAAAACGGCGGGCACAACGTGGCTGGAAGAATTGATCGGTCTGGCGGAAGCAGGCGGCGACGGACTGGAGATAGCCAAAGAAATTTACGCGTATGCCATCGGCCATGTGGATGAATTTTGCGCGC
>JAMFSJ010000004.1 GCA_026225255.1 Methylacidimicrobium fagopyrum
GCTAAACTGGACAGGCTGGAAGCCTGTCCCACTACTTGAACGATGCCTTGGTAAAATTCTCCGATCATACTGGCATCGCCTCCTCGTGTTTTTTAGCAAGGGATTCACGACTGACCCCGCCCTGCTCCGCTGGCACGGGACGCGAACGGTTTAGCAGGAGTTGAATCACTTGTTGCAACAGCGAAACGACAAAACCAATCGCCAGCGACCACCAGAACACGTCACGTCGCGGATGATGCGTGACGGTTTGGACTTTGCGCGTTTCCAATTGATCGAGCTGATGATAGATCGCGGCGAGATGTTTTAGATCGTCGGCATGGGAATAGAGACCACCGGTCGTGGTGGAAATATTTTTCAACGCGTCCACATCCAGCGCGTCTTCACCCGCCGCGCGCGGGTCGCCGACGGAAATGGTGTGGACAACGATGCCTTTGTCTTTCGCAACTTGCGCGGCTTTCGCGGGCGGCATCCGGCTGGCAGTATCGTTGCCATCGGTCAACACGATCAACACGCGTTCCTTCACCGGACTGCGTTCGAATTGGTTGATCGCGAGACCGAGCGCGTCGCCCAAAGCGGTTTGCGGTCCGGCCAGATTCACCTGCGCTTCGTCGAGGAGTTCACGGCAGACTTTCAGATCTTCAGTGAACGGGGCTTGCACGAAGGGCGCGCTGCCGAAAAAAATCAAGCCGACGCGATCGCCCTGGCGGCGGGACAGAAAATCGTCGAGCACACTTTTCACTGCGGTGAGCCGGTCAACTATATGACCGGTGGCATCCTTAAAATCTTTCGTCGCCATCGAACCGGAAAGATCCACGGCCAGTAACATGTCGCGCGTGGGAATTTCTTTCGTGATGGGCGGCTCGATGATTTGCGGACGTGCCAGTGCAACTACAACGGCGCACCAAGTAATGACCAGACTTGCCATGCGCAGCCAACCGCCGCGCATGACGACGGCTCCCGGCAAGGGCGTTTGGCCACTGTCGTGGGCGAGTCGTTCGAGAAAGGGCACGACGAGCGCGGAACGGGATTCGCGATGTGGCGGCAACAGCCAACGCACAAGCAACGGCAATGGGAGCAGCGCCAGCAGCCACGGATAAGCGAGCATCAGCATGGCGGGTCTCCTTGCGCGTTGCGCGGGTTCGAAGTGTCGGGGGTGGCACGGGCCTCTGGCCCGTTGTTGCGGGCGTCCCGCCCGGAACCGTTGGTAAGTGTGGATGGTTTTTGATTTGCGCCAGCCGCTGACTTATCAACGTCACAAACGAAATCCGGCGAGACGCCCGATTTTACAGGCGGGACGCCTGTGCCACCACTCGGAATGGCGTGCGGATTTGAAGTGTGCGGGGTGGCACGGGCCTCTGGCCCGTTGTTGCGGGCGTCCCGCCCGGAACCGTTGGCAAGTGTGGATGGTTTTTGATTTGCGTCGGCCGATGACTTATCAACGTCACAAACGAAATCCGGCGAGACGCCGGATTTTACAGGCGAGACGCCTGTGCCACCACTCGGATGGCGTATCTCAGTATTCTCGATGCGATGATGCGTGAGCCAATGACGGATGTGCGATGCTAGTTCTGCGGCTTGTATTTCGTTCACGGAACCCGCGGTGCGGGGATCATACGCGACGTTCTCTAGCATTGCGCCGTGGCCTTGCGTGAAGGCGGATGTGCGTCCGGTGCGGTCGAGAAATTGAAACCAATCGTTGCCGGTTAACGTGGCGACTTGGGTGCGGGGAAAAGTCGAGAGCGCGGCGCGTTTTAATAATTCAGCCACGGCGGCCAAGGCGGAGGCGCGTTGTTGTGGATCGCGTAAGGCAAGTTCGTGGCGGGCGAGTTCGGTTAGGGCTTCGCGACGGTAGCGGTTGCGTTGCCAATGGATAATGGTTTTGAGGATGAGGACGAGGATGAGGATGAAAGCGAAGCTGATTAGCCAATACCAGCCGGGCGCGGGTGGCCACCACGGGACCGGCGGCGGCGCGATGACGTCGTGCAAACGATCCAGACTTGTCGGATCCGGATTCATCGCAGGCGCGCTCCTAGTTGATGACGCAATTGTTCTCGCACGCCTTCCGCCGCGCTCAACGGCAATACCGGCGTCTCGCGTTGTTGCAGGAATTTCCGACCGGCGGCGCGGATCTCGGCGAAGGTTTCGCGAAAGCGTTCGCGCAAACGACGGTTGCCAGTGTCGGCTTCGAGCTGGCGTGCGCCATCACCGAACACAAGCGGACCGGCGGCGGGCAGTTCGGCTTCGAGCGGATCGTAAATGAAAATGAACAACACGTCGTTGTGCTGCGCGATGCGGCTGAGCAGACGACGCGATTCTTCATCGTGACCAGAACCGTCGCTGATGACGCACACCAAAAAATCATGCGTCGCCAGTCGTTCGGCGTGGCGCAGAACTTGATTGAACATCGCGGGATTCGCGCGCGCACCCGAGGCGAGCGAGAGCGCGTGATTTTGTTCGACCACGGTTTGCAAGATGCGCATGACCGTGCTGTGACTGCGTTGTGGACGAATTTCTTTGATGGATGAATCGTTAAAAACGAGCGCGCCCACACGATCTTTTTGCAGCAGAACCCGCCACGCAGCGAGCGCGGCGGCTTCGGCGGCGGTGACGGATTTTAAGTTTTTCACGCTGCCGAAAAACATGCTGAGTCGCTGATCCACGAGGAGCAACGTGCTGCGTTCGCGTTCCTCGGTGAAGACGCGGGTGTGCGTCTTGCGCGTGCGGGCGGTGACTTTCCAATCAATCTGCCGGATGTCATCGCCGGATTGGTAATGACGAATCTCTTCAAAGTTCAAACCGCGTCCGCGCAGGCGTGAAGCATGCCGGCCAGACAGCAAAGACTGAATCGGTTGACGCGGCAAAAAACTAAAACCGCGTGCCTGGAACTGAAGTTGAATCAGTTCCGGCAAGTCAGCATACACGCCGGGCGAATCGGTCGGCGTGGCGGTTGAATTTTTCGAATCAGTCATGCCGCAGTTTTAGAGATTATCCGCGGAAGTATCTTTCTTACGACGCGCTGGTTTCAGTTTATCAGCTTTCGCCGCGCGCCATTTCCAATCAACAATCTCGGGCATATCGTCACCAAAACGATTCACGTAAGCGCGATGTTCCAGCAATTTATCGCGCAATAGTTGTTGCGCGTAACCGATGCGATCCGCGAGGCGCGCAATGCGTCCGAGGGCATCGCCGGCGAGCGTGAAACGATCGAGTTGATTCAGCACGCACATGTCGAACGGCGTGGTCGTCGTGCCTTCTTCCTTGTAACCGCGCACGTGAATATTGTCATGATTGGTGCGGCGATACGTGAGCCGGTGGATCAACCACGGGTAACCGTGAAAGGCGAAGATGACCGGTTTATCCACGGTGAAGATCGCGTCGAATTGCATGTCGGTCAGGCCGTGCGGATGTTCGCTGGCGGGTTGGAGTTTCATCAGGTCAACCACATTGACCACTCGCACTTTTACCTCCGGCATTTCCTGACGAAGAAAATCCACTGCCGCCAACGTTTCCAGCGTGGGCACATCGCCGCAGCAGGCCATGACAACATCTGGATCGCCGCCGCGGTCCGAGCCGGCCCATTCCCAGATGCCAAGACCGGCGGCGCAATGACGGACGGCTTCGTCCATCGTGAGCCACACGGGCGCGGGTTGTTTGCCGGCGATGACCACGTTCACGTAATTACGACTGCGCAGACAATGATCGGTGACGCTCAAGAGACAGTTCGCATCCGGCGGCAAATAAACGCGGACGACCTCGGCTTTTTTATTGATGACATGATCAATGAATCCGGGGTCTTGATGGCTAAAACCGTTGTGATCCTGCCGCCACACGTGCGAGCTCAGCAGATAATTTAGCGACGCGACCGGGCGACGCCACGGAATGTCGCGGCAAACTTTCAACCACTTCGCGTGCTGGTTGAACATCGAGTCGATGATGTGGATGAAGGCTTCGTAACAGCTGAAAAAACCGTGCCGTCCGGTCAGCAGATAACCTTCGAGCCAGCCTTGGCATTGATGTTCGGATAACACTTCCATCACGCGGCCATCGGGCGAAAGATGATCGTCGTCGGAGAAAATTTCCGCAGCGTAGGCGCGGTTGGTGACGGACAAAACATCCTGCCAACGGTTGGAACTATTTTCGTCCGGGCTGAAGAGCCGGAAGTTTTTCCGATCCAGATTCTGCTTCATCACGTCGCGCAGAAACATTCCCATCACGCGCGTGGCTTCCACATCCGCCTGCCCCGGCGCGGTGGTTTTGACGGCGTAATTCCGGAAATCCGGCAAGCGCAAATCCTGCAACAACAAGCCGCCGTTGGCGTGCGGATTATCGCTCAGGCGACGATGACCAATGGGCGCGAGTTCGGCAATCTCCGGCTTTAATTTTCCCGCGGCATCAAATAATTCCGCCGGCCGATAACTCTGCAACCATTTCTCCAGCACCTTGATGTGACTCGGTTTGTCCATGTCGCCCATCGGCACTTGATGCGAGCGCCAATAACCTTCGCATTTCAAACCGTCAATGGTCTTCGGACACGTCCAGCCTTTGGGCGTGCGCATAATAATCATCGGCCACGCGGGACGACCTTGAAAGCCACGCGTGCGCGCAACTTTTTGGATGCGTCGGATTTCCGCCGTAACTTCCTCCAATGTTTCCGCCATCAAACGATGCATCTTTTTCGGATCGTGCCCTTCGACGAACCACGGTTTGTAACCAAGACCTTCAAATAATTTCGTGAGTTCGTCATGCGGAATGCGCGCGAGAAAACAGGGATTCGCGATCTTGTAACCATTGAGATGCAGAATCGGCAGCACCGCACCATCGCGAACGGGATTGAGAAATTTGTTACCATGCCAGCCGGTAGCGAGCGGGCCGGTCTCAGCTTCGCCATCGCCGACAATGGTCGTGACGATTAGATCGGGATTATCAAACGCGGCGCCAAAAGCGTGCGAGAGCGAGTAGCCGAGTTCGCCGCCCTCGTGGATCGAGCCGGGCGTTTCCGGTGCGACGTGACTGGGAATGCCACCGGGAAATGAAAATTGTTTGAAGAGTTTTTGCAGTCCGATTTCGTCCGACGAAATGTCCGGATAAACTTCGCTGTAGGTGCCTTCGAGATAGGTATTCGCCACGATGCCCGGTCCGCCGTGGCCGGGGCCGGTGACGAGAATCATGTTTAAGTCGTGCTGCTTGATGATGCGATTCAAGTGGACATAAATAAAATTAAGCCCGGGGGTCGTGCCCCAATGTCCGAGCAACCGTGGCTTGATGTGCTCGCGCTTGAGCGGCTTTTTTAAGAGCGCGTTGGCGAACAAATAAATTTGTCCGATCGAAAGATAATTCGCCGCGCGCCACCACGCGTCCATGCGGCGCAACAGATCTGGTGTGATGCCTGATTTCCCGTCCCGCCCTGCCCGACTCAAAGATTTTGTTTTCATAAAAATGCTTACGTTTTGGATTTGGTTGTGGACCGAAAAAGTGCCCAGACGTGACGGGCGATCATGAGTTCCTCGTTGGTGGGAATGACCCAAGCGGAAACCCGACTGGTCGCCGTCGAAATGCGGGAAGTGTTGGTGCGATTGGCTTTCGCATCTAATTGAACGCCCAGCCACGCGCAGGCTTGCACGATGCGACCGCGAACGTCCGTCGAATGTTCGCCGATGCCGCCGGTAAATACCAAGCCGTCCAATCCTTGCAAGGTGGCGGCGAGCGCAGCGATTTCCTGTGCGACCTGATAGATAAAAAAATCCACGGCCAACTTTGCGCGCGGTTCGCGGCTCGCGAGCAATTGCCGGATATCCGCACTGATCCCGGACAAACCGAGGAGACCGGATTCGTGATACAACATTGATTCCAAGGCGTCCGTCGTCAGGCCGCGATGACGCAGCAGGTATAACAAAATTCCCGGATCAATTTTTCCTGGACGCGTGCCCATCGGCACGCCGTCGAGAACGGAAAAGCCCATCGAAGAGTCGACGCTGCGCCCATTTTTCAAAGCGCACAAACTCGCACCGCTGCCGAGGTGCGCGACCACGACGCGACCGCGTGCCAGTCGCGAAGCGATCGCGGGCAAGACCGAGGCGATGTATTCGTAAGACAAACCGTGAAAGCCGTAACGTTGCACGCCTTGTTGGTAATATTTCCACGGGATGGCCGTGAGTTTAGCCAGCGGCGAATGCGTCTGATGAAACGCCGTGTCGAAGCAAGCCACTTGCGCGACGGATGGATTGTGCTGCTTCACCGCTTCAATGGCCGCGAGACTAATCGGCAGATGCAACGGATCCAAAGGCACAAGTTTTTGCAATTGCTGAAGCACGGAAGCCGTGATCTTGACTGACTTCTGAAAAACTGTTCCGCCGTGAACCACGCGATGACCGACTATTAAACGTTCGGCTAAAGAATTTTTAAGCATCCACTCTTCGATGAAACGCAGCGCGATTTTTATCCAATGCGCTGACGTGCCGGCGACGGGATTTTTCGCCACCGAATTTCCAGCGGCGTCGGATACTTCCAACGTGGCGCGCGATCCGTTTTTTTCAATCCGACCGGACAGCTTTAAATCAAACGAACCGCCAACGCCCGACGCCACACGAAACAGCGAGAACTTCAGGCTCGAGGAGCCGGTGTTCAGAACGAGAATGAGCGGGCCATTCTTCATGATAAATACGGGTTAGACCACGGCGACCAGTTTGATGATTTCGTCGAGCACGGCATCTTTGGTGATGCCTTCCGCCTCGGCTTCGTAACTCAAAATGAGGCGATGACGCAGGCTGGCGTGCACGACGGCTTTGACATCGTCGGGCGTGACGGTGTCGCGTCCGTCCAGCCACGCATGCGCACGCGCGCCGCGATCCAACGCGAGCGTGCCGCGCGGACTGGCACCGACCTTGATCTGCGCCGCCAGTTTGGACGATTTAAAATCAGCGGGCCGCCGCGTGGCCGCGATGAGCGCGACGATATATTTTTCAATTGCTTCGGAAACTTGCACGGCGAGCACTTCCTTGCGCGCATCGAAAACAGTTTGCGCGGAAATTTTGCGGTCGGTCTTTTCGCCGGTGCCAGCATCTTCGCCGCGGACGAGCCGAAGAATTTTCTGCTCATCTTCATCGTTCGAGTAGCCGATAAAAATGTGCATCAGGAAACGATCCATCTGCGCTTCCGGCAACGGATACGTGCCTTCCTGCTCGATGGGATTCTGCGTGGCCATCACGAGAAACAGTTCCGGCAACGGGTGCGTTTTGCCGGCGATGGTGACCTGACGTTCTTCCATCGCCTCGAGCAACGCGGCCTGTGCCTTGGCGGGCGCGCGATTGATTTCATCGGCGAGAATCAGGTTCCCGAAAACCGGGCCCGGTTGAAATTCAAATTTTCCGCCGGTGCCTTCGCCGATGTAAATCTCCGCGCCGGTGATGTCGCTGGGCAAGAGATCGGGCGTGAATTGGATGCGGCGAAATTCGCTCTCCAGATTCTTGGCGAGCGTTTTGATGGTGCGCGTTTTCGCCAAGCCGGGCAGACCTTCCATCAGCACGTGGCCGTTGGCCAGCAGCGCGATGAGGAGTTGATCAATGACGTCGTCCTGCCCGATGACCGAGCTGGCGATGCGTTTTTTCAGGTCGAGGATTTGGTCGCGATGGCTCATGGGTGGATACGGGTTAAAAGTTTTTTAATGAATGACAGCAGAGTTGACGAACCAGCGATAGTAGGGATTTCCCCCATCGGCTTGCAGCACGGAATCCATCGTCTGCGCCCATTGCGTGTGATCGCCGCGATAGGCGTAAAGTCCGGCATTATAAAAAGCGCCTAACACCTCGCGCTCGCGGATGATCGCGGCGTGCAGCGCAGCGTCGATGCCGATCAACGGTGGCTCGGTGCGCTGATCCATGAGGTCGAGCAGCGTTTGCGGAAATTCGCCGGGCAAAACCCAACTGCCGTATTCGATGCGCGGATCATCATCGGTGGTCGGCAACGCGTTGCCGGCATAACGTTCGAGTCCGGCGCGATCCGTGATCCACGTCGCCAACAAGGCGGCGGGCGAGGCGACGCCCACTTCACGCAAGGCCGCGGCAACTTCCGGCTGATTGAAACGCGCGGTGATGCGCGCGACATCGAGTTCAATCGGTTCACGCGAACCGATCAGCAACATCTCGTGCAGCTCGGTTGTCCACAAGGTCGCGTGCGGAAACACGTCGAGAAAACTGCGCACGAGCGAGCGGGTGTCGTCGTTATTTTGTGTCGGTAGCGGCAGCCATTGCGCGACGAGGCCGTTGGGATTTAAGCGCGCAGCGGCGAGTTGATAGAAATCGCTCGAGTAAAGATTGACCACGCCGGCAGCGGACGGCGGCGGTGGTTCGAGCGTGATGAGATCGTAAGTTTCCTGACTGCGCAGCAACTCGCGACGGCCATCATCAAGGCGAATTTCCATGTGCGAATCCGTGGTGACCGAGTGATTCCCGGCAAACAACGCTGCGCCTTGCTTCACCGCGGGTAAAAGTTCCGCGCACACGCGCTGTGTCAACTCGGGATAAAACAACAAACTGCCCGCAGTGATGCCGGTGCCGAGGCCGATGACCAAAGCGGAGTGGGGTTCACCGCGATGAATGAGCAGCGGCAGCAGCGCTTGCAAGCGCATGTAACGTTGCGACGTCATGGCATCGCCGGAATTGGAAACGCCTTGGATATACAAACGGCGAAAATGATTACTGCCGGAAGTTTGTTCGATGATCGCCACCGTGCCGCCAGCGCTCGGCTGATAATAAATCAATTGGCCGCCCCGCGCGGTGGCGAGCAGTTGCGCGAGATGATCGGGCTTGAGCAGAACCGCGGCGAAAAGAATCAGCCCGCCGCAGCCCAAAGTCGCGTGACGCAAACGCGGTCGCACGGCGGTTCCGCGCATCACGGCGATTGCGCCCACGACGGCGGCGAGAATGGCCAGCGCGGACAAACTGCGTTCGAGGCCAAGATTCGGCACGAGAAAAAATCCGGCCAGCACCGTGCCGGCGATGCCGCCAAAAGTATTCCACGCGAGCAACCGACCAGTGTCGCGGCCGGGATGAGCGGCGTTGGTGGTCAAGCGCAATGCGGCGGGAAAAGCGGCTCCGAGTAGAAACGTCGGCACGAGCACGATGCACACGGCGGCGACGACAAAGCGTGTGGCCATGGCAACGGGTTCGTGATGGGTTAAAGCAAACGCCAACGTCGCGGCTTTCACTTGCAAGGCGGGCAACCAATCGCCGGTAAAAATAATTCCCAGCAACGCGCAGAGTCCGGCGGCGGTGATCAACAAACCGAAGTTGCCCCACGGATCAATGGATTTATCCGCGCGACGCGAAAACCACGCGCTGCCTAAAACGAGTCCGGCAAGATAGGTCGCGAGCACGACGGCGAAAGCGAAGCTGCGCGTGCTGGTCCATTGCACGACAGCTTGCGACCAGACGACTTCGTAACCCAAGGCGAGTCCGCCGGCGACGGCGTATAGAATGAGTGCCAGCCGATTTTTTGAGGGCGTAGTGGCTGGGCGTGGAACGGAGGGAATCGGTGCGACGGATTTTTGAGAACGGGCGAAGGCGAAAGCGATGATGGCGGCAATCAAGTTGATAGTCGCGGCGGCAAAACCGGCGCCGCGCACGCCGAAAGCGGGAATAAAAAGAAAAGGCGCGAGTAAGGCGCCGAGAATTGCGCCCGTCGTGTTAGCAGCGTAGAGACGTCCACCCGTAGCGGCGAGCTGGCTTGCCGTTGGGGCGAGTGAGCGCATCAAAACGGGCAGAGTTCCGCCCATGAAAATAGCCGGAAGACCAACGAGCAAAAATGGCAACACCCAGGCCAGCGGGCCAGCGTGCGTTTCGAGCCAGACGAACCACGGCGCGGAATGCGCAAGCAGCAGCGTGGCGATGAGGCTGGAAACGGCGATACCGACTTCGAGAAAAGCGTAGAAAAAAAGCGGGCGGGCGAGTTGATCGGCGCGCCGACCGAAGACATGACTCCCAATTGCGAGACCGGCAAAAAAAGCGCTGACGGCAATGGTGACGGCGTAAACTTCGGCGCCGACGACCAGCGATAATTGTTTCACCCACAGAACTTGAAACACCAGCGACGCGCAGCCGGAGGCAAAGAGCAATAGCGCGGGCAGGAATATTCCTAGCGGCGATGATTTCTCTGGGCGTGTTTTCAAGATGCGCTAGGTGGCACAGGCGGTGGCACGGGCCTCTGGCCCGTTGTTGCGGGCGTCCCGCCCGGAACCGTTGGTAAGCGTGGATGATTTTTGATTTCCGCTCTCCCTAAACCTATCGCCATCTAAATCGAATTCCGGCGAGACGCCGGATTTTACAGGCGAGACGACTGTGCCACCCTTCTGATGGCGTGTCTCAATCTTCGAGCCGCGCGGGTTTGAAGTGCGCTGGGTGGCACGGGCCTCTGGCCCGTTGTTGCGGGCGTCCCGCCCGGAACCGTTGGTAAGCGTGAATGGTTTTTGATTTCC
>JAMFSJ010000012.1 GCA_026225255.1 Methylacidimicrobium fagopyrum
AAAGATTTCTCGCGCAATGTTTGAAGTCCATTCACGGACTCGCGCAACAGATCATCGTGGTGGACACCGGCTCGACAGATCGCACGGTCGCCATTGCCAAGGAATTGGGGGCAGAGATTTTTTCGTTCGCGTGGACGGAAGATTTTTCCGCTGCCCGCAACATCGCGCTGGAACACGCGACGGGCGACTGGATTTTGATGCTGGATGCCGATGAAGAATTGCCCGCCGCGCAACACGCAAATCTCCTCGCGGACATGAAAAAGCCGAACGTGCTGGCGGCGCGTTTGCCGCTGGTAAATGAGGGGAGCGAAGCGAACGGTAATAGTTTTGTGCCGCGCTTGTTCCGCAATGTGCCGGGTATTTTTTACACGGGCCGGATTCATGAACAAATTTTTCCAAGCTTCATCCCGCACGCCAAGACGTGGGGCTTGAAGCTCGGTTTCGGCACGGCGGAATTGTTGCATCACGGCTACACGAAGGAACTGATGCGGGATCGGAATAAGATCGAACGCAATCTGAATTTGTTGCGCCGCGCCGTCGTGGAAAATCCAGAGGATGCGAATCTGATGATGAACTTCGGTTTAGAATTGGTCCGCTCCGAGGACCTCGCTGGCGGCATCGAAAAATATCGCACCGCGTTTCAACTCATGTCCGCGCAAAAGCCGGACGAGGTAGCACCGGAATTGCGCGAAGTTTTGCTGACGCAATTCACCAGTCACCTTTACAAAATTCGCGCGTATGACGAGATCGTGCGCGTGTTCCAATCGTCGCTTGCAAAAAATGGCGGCTTGATGGCGTCCCACCATTTTGCGCTCGGCTTGGCACTGTTTGAATTGAAACAATTCGCGGCGGCGGCGGAAGCGCTGCGCCACTGCATTGGCCAACGGCAACGGCCGGTGCTTTCGCCAATCAATACGGATATTCTCACGGCGGCACCGAATCATTGTCTCGCGTTGAGCCTCGCGAAAACGGGCGACGCGGCGGGCGCGGAAAAAGCGTTTCAAATTGCGCTCACCGAGCCCGGCCAGCGCGACGAATTGAAGTTGGATTATGCCAAATTTCTGGCGGCGCAGGATCGTCCGGTTGAAGCGTTTCAACCGTTACACGAATTGGTCACAGCGAATCCGCGTCAGCTCGCGGCTTGGCGGCTTGGCGGAGAAATCGCTTTGACGCGCGCAGAATTTTTGGAGTTCGCCCGCGATTGGACCGGCGAAGCCATGCAGCACGCGGCGGAAGATTTTATCATCAGCCGCCAGCGCGCGGAAGTATTGCTGTTGAGCGGCGACCTGGCCGCGGCGGCGGAATTGTGGGAACGGCTGTGGAACAGTGAACGGCAGCCGGATATTTTGGCCGCGCTGATTTTGTGCGAAGGGTTGGCCGCGAAAACCAAGCATGCGCCGGATAAAACCGTGGATGAACCGGCGACCAGCCGTGCGTTTATCAAATGGTATCAACGTTTAATTGCGCTGCGCGCCCACGCCGTCGTCAAACAAATCAACGATCGGTTGGATGTGCTGTCCCCGACGCTACCCACGGCGGCGGCGATGTTGGAAAAAGCGTTGGCGGAACCATCGCCGTGCGCGAACTAAGCATCAGTTTTAATTCAATGCTTCGTTTCTTTAAGCCCGCTGGATTCGGGCGCGGGCAAATCACCTTCGCCCAGTTTGCGTTTGAATAATTCCAGCGCGAGACCGTAAGACTTCAACGCCAATTCGGGATCGTAGCGCAAACCTTCGTCGCGCAAAAAAGCGTGTTGACCGTTGAATTCGTGCCAGGTGAAATTCACGCCCGCATCGGCCAGTGCGTTGTAAACAATTGCCCTGCCCTCGCGCGGCACGTGCGGATCTTGGCGCCCCCAGATCATCAGCATTTCGCCTTTGAGTTCCTTGATGCGCGCCAACGAATCGTCGTTCATCCCTTTGGCGAGACTGCCCTTGTGGATGTCCGTCGCGTAAAAACACACCGCTGCGAGCACGTCGGGATTCATCGCCGCGCGGAACGATAAATGTCCGCCGATGCAAATACCGATCGCCCCCAGCTTGCCCGTGCCGGCTGGATGCGATTTAAGATAATCCAACACCGCCCGCGCATCGTCGTCGTAGCTGGCGAGTTCTTTCGCCGTCTTCAACTCGTTGCCTTTGTCGGCGCCGGCCTGATCGTAGGCCAGCACCGTGCCAGCGGGCAGAAACTCGTGATAAATCTCCGGCACCGCCACTATAAAGCCATGACCGGCGAGCAACGCCGCCGTCCGCCGAATCGGCGCGGTGACTTGAAAAATTTCCGAGAACAAAACGAGCCCAGGATATTTCCCCGCCGCGGCGGGACGAAAAATAAACGTCCGCATCGGCCCGTTGGGAGTTGGGAGATCAACGTGTTCGGTTTCTTTTAAGGTCATAATTTAAGGTTCGTTCGAAAAATTAAATCACCCCCGATGCGCGGGCACAATAAAACAAAATTGCGCCCGCGGTAACCGCGCACATTTTTCAATCAGGCGCTCAGAGAGTGACGGTGGCATGCCTGATAAGAGTTGCCGCCAATCGCCGGTTCACCCGGTAATTTTTTCCTACCGCACCGCTTCGGTTTTTCGAAAGGGCCGTTTTTATTGGCGTTTTTTCACTTGGCATCATCGCTGCTTAGCGGGCGTGGGAATCTATAACATGATTGAGGCGCTTTTTAATCAACCGAACTATCTCGCGGCCAACAAGGCGCTGGACGCCGTGGTGCTGCGGGAAGGCGCCATTTCGAACAACATCGCGAATCTAGAAACGCCGGGTTACAAGCGCGTCGATCTCGCGTCTTCGTTTCAATCCGAATTGGAGCGCGCGACCGCCGCCGGCGATCCGCAGCAGATTAATTCCGTCACCCCTTCGCTGGCCGTGGACACAACCGCGACCGCCAGCAGCATGGATGGCAACACGGTTCATCTCGAAAATGAGTTGATGCAGATGAATCAAAACAGCATGACGCACTCGCTGGAAACGCAGCTCATCAGCGGCACGTTGGCTAAATTACAGATGGCCATCACGGGTAAAAACGCCTGACGTTTATGATCCAAATCATTTCCGGTATTCAAAATAGCGCGGCGGCACTCGATGCCGAACAGACGCGGCTGGACGTGATTTCCCAAAACATCGCCAACGTCAACACCGCGCACGGTGCGGATGGCAAACCTTACCAACGTCAGACGGTCGTGTTTGCCGCCGCGTTGCAACAAGCGATGAACGGCGATGGCAGCACGCCTTTGCCGCCGGTCGAAGTCGCGCAGATCACGAAAGATCCCAGCCCGCCGATCCAAGTTTATGATCCGGGCAATCCCGATGCCGACGATAACGGGCTCGTCTCGATGCCGAATATCAACATCCACGAAGAAATGGCGGATTTGATTTCGGCGTCGCGCGCGTATGAAGCGAATCTGGCCGTGGTGAAAAATTCCCGTTCGATGGCGATGGAAACTTTGGCCATGGGCAAACACTGATTGGAAATTGATTAAATAATGTCACCCATCCCGGCGATCAATCCCAACGCGATGTCCAGTATGCCGTCTTTGGACAGCATTATGTCGCCGGATGCCACGGCGTCAATGCCGGGCATGGGCGCAACGGGCGCGACGAGTGGGATTCAGATGCCGGCGGAATTGGCGAATGCGCCGGCCATAACGCCGTCGCATTTTACGCAGCCGGTCGGCAATTCTTTCGGCGCGATGCTGAATCAGTTTGTTTCGGACGTGAACACGAAACAGACCGAGGCGGGGGCGGCCGTGAATGCGTTACAGAGCGGCCAAACGGTTCCCTTGCACAAAGCGGTGATCGCTATGGAAGAGGCGAATGTTTCTTTTCAGTTGATGGTGGAAGTGCGCAATCGGTTGCTCGATTCCTATCAGGAAATCATGCGGATGCAGGTGTGAATTAAATGAATCAAAATCTTTCCAAATTATTGACGCAACTCCGCGATATCTGGGGCCAGCTCGGCGCCACGCAACGGATCAACGTTGCCGCCGCTACATTTGTTTTAGTGGCCGGGTTGGGGGCGTTGGCGTTTTGGTCGTCGCGCGCTGATTACGGTTTGCTTTACGGCGGATTATCCGATGCGGAATCGGCGAAGGTCATCGCCGCGTTGGACGACGAAAAAGTGCCTTACAAAACCGGCACGGGCGGCGGTTCCATTTTGATTCCCTCGGACAAGGTTTATCAGACGCGGATGCAACTCGCGGGGCGCGGCATTCCGAGTGGCGACGGCGTGGGTTATGAAATTTTTGACAAGGCGAACTTCGGCATTTCGGATTTCGTGCAACACGCGAATTACACACGCGCCATTCAAGGCGAACTCGCGCGCACCATCAGCCAGATTGATGAAGTGCAATCCGCCCGTGTGATGATCGTGATGCCGGAGAACCGGATGTTGCTCGATAAAAATACGTATCCCACCGCGTCCGTTTTTGTGCATGTGCGCGGCAATTCGCAATTGCAACCGCAGTCAATCAACTCCATTCGCTTTCTCGTGGCCAACGCCGTGGAAGGTTTGAAACCGAATCACGTCAGCGTGGTGGATAATCTGGGTAACGTGCTTTCGGAAAATTCGGACGACGATACGGCGGCCGGTTTGACCAGCACCCAACTCGTTGCGCGGCGCAATCTCGAACAATATCTCGCTAAAAAAGCGCAGGACATGATGGATAAAGTCGTGGGTCCGGGTCAGGCGATCGTGCGGGTTTCGGCGGACATTGACTACGATTCGCTCACGCGCACGGACGAAAAATTTGATCCGGATGGCCAGGTCATTCGCACGCAAACGAAGAACGATCAAAACACGGATACCGCCACGACCTCGACCACGCCGACGCCCGCCGGGGTTTCGGGCAACACGCCCGCGCCGGCGCCGCCGACCAGCCCCGGTGGCACGAATCAAGTCGCTTCGTCGCCGGTCAATACCACGCAAAATCACACCACCACTTCGACCGTTGAATACGAAATTGGCAGCACCAAAAGCACGCTCGTGCAAAACGCCGGCAGCATCAAACGTTTGACCGCGTCCGTCACCATTGCGTCGCAAATGCAAGGCACGGGCGAGGCGCGCAAAATGGTTCCGCGCACGCCGCAAGAATTGGAAAAATTGCGCAGCCTCGTGGCGAGCGCCGTGGGCGTGAGCACGACGCGCGGCGACACGATTTCGTTGGAAGAAATGCCATTCAACAATGATTTCGCGACGGAAGTGACGCATGACCTGGATCAACAACAGAAGTCGGATTTCTGGTGGACCCTCGCGCGTAACGCGGTTTATCCGGCGTTGGGAGTCGGTATTTTCATCATGCTATTGCGATTGCTCAAGCGCACCCCGGTGCAGGAAATTCCGCTCGGCGTGCCGGTCGGACGTTTGCTGAACGGCCACGCGAATGGCAACGGTAACGGGAATGGAAATGGAAATGGCAACGGACATCATGGCGGCCGTTTGGGCGATCCGTATGATGCGCCCGGCGTGGTGACGGTGGAAGTGCTCAACCGCTTGATCAAAGAAAATCCGGCGAACATGACGCAAGCTATCCGCGATTGGATGAACAAAGGACGGACGACCGAACAAAATTAATATTATGGCAGCCACCCTTGAAGCCCCGGAAAATCTCACGCTCGGAGACGGGCCGTTGACCAAAACGCAGAAGCTCGCGGCGTTGCTTGTCATGCTCGGGCCGGATAGCGCCGCCGTGATCTTGAAACAATTTGCGCCGCGCGAAGTCGAATCCATCTCACGTGAAATGGCGCGGTTCAATCTCATCACGCGCGAGCAGCAGCAGGATATTTTGATGGAATTTTCCAACGTTGCGGTCGCCGCGAGCACGTCGGTTTCGGCTGGCGTGGAAGCGACGCGCAACACGTTGGAACGCGCGTTCGGCAGTTTTAAGGCGAGCGATATGATGAGCCGTGTCACGAACACGCGCGCGCCGATCGGCGCGATGCAAGTCATCGCCGACATGGATTCGCGCAGTATTTTCAATTTGCTGCGGGATGAACATGTGCAAGCGATCACGTTCATCGTCAGCCATCTTTCAGCTGAAAAAGCCGCCCAAGTTTTGAATCTGCTCCGTGCCGAACAGCGCGATCAAGTGATCGAACGGCTCGCGATCCTTGCGCCGACGCCGGTGGAAGTCGGCGAAAAAGTGATGGAAGTCTTGAACGCCAAACTCGGCGTGAAACAGACGCGCGCGTTGACGCAGACCGGCGGTATCACGAGCGTGGCGGATTTGTTGAACGCGATGGATAAAACCGTCAGCCGCGGATTGCTCACGAACATGGAAGAACGCAACCCGGAACTGTTTCAATCCATCCGCAAAAAAATGTTCACCTTCGAAGATTTGTTGCTGCTCGACGCCCCTTACATCCAGCGCATCATGCGGGAAATCGAAACACGCGACCTCACCGTCGCGCTCAAAAAAGTCAGCGAACCGCTCAAGAAATTATTGTTGTCCAGCATTTCGCGCCGCGCGGCGGAATCCGTGCAGGAAGAAATGGATTTTCTCGGTCAGGTGAAACTGCGCGACATCGAGGCCGCGCAATTCCGCATCATTGACACGGTTCGCAAATTGGAAGCGGAAGGCGAAATCGAACTCGACGGCGGTAATCCGGCGGAAGCCGAATATGAAATGGCTTGAGACCATCAAGTTCAGCACAGCACTCCGCGATGTGCGTCTGCTCACGCACGTCCCCGCGCAAGATTGGGTGACGCATCTCCGCGAACACGAAAACTCCGCTTACCAAAAAGGTCGTCGTGAAGGCGAACGCACCGCGAGCGAACAGTTGACCAAGCAGCGCAACGAAATGACGCAGTTGCAAAACGGCGTGCTGGAGACGTTGCAAAACATTCTGCCGCAATTGATCCGCGATTCGGAATCGGCGTTGATTAATCTCGCATTGGAAGCCGCGCAAAAAATTGTTGCCGGCATGCCGGTGAATGCCGCCCTCGTTGAGGCCGTCGTGCGCGATACGTTGCGGCAGGCGGAAGGTTCGGCGGAGATTTTAATTCAATTACACCCGGACGATCTCGCGTTATTGCGCAAACATGAACCCACTTTGATGAATGATTTGCCGGGCATCGGGCAGGTTCGTTTCACCAGTTCACCCGAAGTAACGCGCGGCGGTTGCCTCGCGCAAACGCGGTTCGGGATGATTGATGCGCGCCGCGAAACGAAGCTCGAACAATTGCGCAAAACTTTGGACGCATGATCCCCACCACGCCATTTCCAGCGAGCCGGTTGCAAAACGCTGCGCATCGCGTGCGCGCGGCGCGCGTGACGGAAACGTGCGGTCGCGTGGTGCAGCTCATCGGCCTCGTCATCGAATCCGAAGGGCCTTCGGCGGCGATGGGCGAAGTGTGCCGCATCCAGTCCTCGCGCCACGATGAAGTGACGCTCGCGGAAGTCGTCGGTTTTCGGAATCATCATTTGCTCTTGATGCCATTGGGTGAAATTCATGGCATCCATCCCGGCAGCGAAGTGATTGCGACGGGAAGTCCGTTGCGCGTGGGCGTCGGCAACGGGCTGCAAGGCCGCGTCATTGACGGCCTCGGCAATCCGATTGACGATCTTGGACCGATTCTCACGGATCATTCCGTCGGGTTAAATTTGCGTCCGCCGCATCCGCTCAAACGGCAACGTATCACCGACGTTTTTCAAACAGGCATCAAATCCATTGATACGTTCACGCCGTGCGGACGCGGGCAACGGCTGGGAATTTTTTCCGGAAGCGGCGTCGGTAAATCCACTTTGCTCGGCATGATGGCGTCGCAGGCGGAAGCGGACGTGAACGTGATTGCGCTGATCGGCGAACGCGGTCGCGAAGTGCGGGAATTTTTGGAACGGGATTTGGATGAAGCCGGCCGCAAGAAATCCGTGGTCATCGTCGCCACGTCGAACGAACCGGCGTTGAACCGCGTGAAAGGCGCGTTCCTCGCGATGGCCATCGCGGAACATTTTCGGGACACGGGCAAAAATGTTTTATTGATGATGGATTCCGTCACGCGCTTCGCGATGGCGCAACGCGAGATCGGCCTGGCCGTGGGCGAGCCGCCGACGACGCGCGGTTATACGCCGTCGGTTTTTTCGCTGTTGCCGCAGTTGCTCGAACGCGCCGGCACGGGCGAACAAGGCGCGATCACGGGGCTGTTCACCGTGTTGGTGGAGGCGGATGATATGAACGATCCGATCGCGGATTCGGTGCGTTCGATTCTCGATGGCCACATCGTGCTCACGCGTGAACTGGCGACGCAGAATCATTATCCGGCGATTGACGTTTTGGAAAGCGTGAGCCGTTTGAACCGCGATTTGCTGAAACCGGAGCAATTAGATTTTGCCGCCGCCGCGCGCGAACATCTGGCGATTTACCGGCGCAACCAGGATTTGATCAATATCGGCGCGTATCCGGCGGGCAGCAATCCGGCGATTGACCTGGCGATCGCGTTGCGCGAACCGTTGATCAAATTTTTGCGGCAAGGCGTGGAGGAAGGTTTTACCGCCGCGCAAAGTTGGTCGCTGTTGTCGAAAATTTTAACCCCTCCGCCGCTCGCGGAAAAACCCGTGGTTGTGAAAAAATAAATTCGAACTATGAAAGAATTTACGTTTCCCCTCGAGTCATTGCGGATCCTACGCAAACAAAAAGAGAGCGCCGCGCAGCAACGTTATGCGAAGACGCTCGAAGCCTGCAAAAAAGCCGAACTGCAATTAACGGAAGCCGCAGTGGAATTGGAAACGGGGCGAACGCTGCTCGAACGCGAACTCGCCCATGGCATTGTCGCCGGGCGGCTCGCGAGTTTGCGCAACGGCTGTCTTGTGCTGGAAATCCGGTGGCGCGAGCGGCAAGCGGCGTTGGCGGAAGCGCGGCGCGTGGCCGGTTTGCTGCTGCGCGAAATGACCTTGGCCATGCGTGAACGCGAGGGTTTGGATCAATTCCACGACCGCGCAAAACAAAGTTATCAACTGGAAGTGCGTCGCGCCGAACAAAAAGTTTTTGACGAAATGGCTGCGCAAGCGGGCGGCGGCAACGGTCTTTTGCAACTGGCCGGATATTAAAATTTTTTGAACATGATCCGTATTTTTCAATCTCCCTGGTTTGTGGCCGGCTTCGGCTGCCTGCTGTATTTGGGCACGACGGTCGTCATCTTGAGCCCGTCCAAATTCGCCGCCTACAAAAAAACGGACCCGGATTATTCCGCGGATAACGATCCGTCGTGGAAATTTCGCAATCCCGAATTTGACCAATGGGTCGCGCAAATCAAAAACGAAAAAGAAATGCTCGACGCGCGCGAAGAAAATTTGAACGAGTTGCAAACGCGTTTGAACGTTGAGATGCAGGAAGTTTCGACGGTGACGCAAACCGTCAGCCAGCTTCAGTCTAATTTCGACCAGAACGTGATTCATTTCAAAGCGCAGGAAGTAGACAACATCAAGCATCAGGTGAAATTGATGTCGGCGATGTCGCCGGAAGGCGTGATTGCGATGATGAATGAAATGCCGGATGACGTGGCGGTGAAAATTCTTTTCACGATGAAGAACGACGTCGCCAGCGCCATCTTGGACACGATGAGCAAGGCCGGCAAAACGCAGGCGAAACGCGCCGCGGCTTTGACGGAACAATTGCACGAAGTTTTGCCCGCCACGCCCGCCACTTCAACGCCCTGATGCAAGCGCTGCCCAACATTTTGCCGACGATCAACGGGGCAACGTTTCAAAATAACGGATCGGCCGAGTTTTCTACGTCCCCCCATTCCAGCGAAGCGTTTGATCAGGTGATGAATCGCGCGTTGGCACCAACGACGACGACTGAGTCGAAAACGGATTTACGGACGCCCGCGAATCCGCTCGTGAAAACTCCGGTGGCGAATGCAAGCACGCTGGCAAATCAAGAAGCCGCCGCGGCAACGGCAGCGGATTTTTTGCCGCAACTAAATACTTTAAAAACGACTCCACAAAAATCCTCAACCGATCACGCCAAGGAAACGACGGATGTCAGCGGCCACGCGGTGGTTCCCCTGCCCGTCGAAATAATTCCGCCGCTAGTGAATGCGGCGGCGGCAGCCAATGTTAACGCCGGCAAAAACATCGTCCCGACGAGCCAGGCAACTACCACGCTGCCCGTGACGGCCGTGGCAGCCAACGTTGCCGGAGTGGTTGCAAAAACTTTACCGACGTCAGCCTTACCGGCAGCGAAAAACATTTCGGCGACGCCGGTAAAAATTTCAACTCCAGATGTTGCTCAAAACGTAGGGGTGCCGCCGGCCAGCCTGCCCGTTGCCACAACAGAAAATATCAAAGCGACCGGTAAAATTTTCGCATCGCTGCCAACCGCAAACGTTTCCACGCCGGTTGCCAGCGAAAACTCTGCGCCGGACACTACGGGCGTCGTGACCACCATTTTACTGACGCCAACGCCATCCACGGCAAATGATATTTCTATCGCAGCGGCAAAAGCTTTGAGTTCGGACGGTTCGCAAAATGTCGAGGAACCAAGTTCAAATTTGACGAGTCCCTCAGACAATAATACTGATGGGATTGGCCAGGTGTCGGTTCTATTACCGGAAATTACGGCCAACCTTATCAGTATCGCGAGTGCGGCCAGCGTTGTGAGCACGGTTGCAGAAACTTTGCCGGTGATCGTCGCCCCGGTGAGTCCAGCCGCTCCGAATCAATCGGTTGGAAAAATAATTTCTAAAGTTGTCGCCAGCACGCCGGAAAAAAGCCCGGCCACCAGTGCAGTTGTGAGTGCGGTAAAAGCCAACGCTACGGAGGCGGTAAAGCCGAATACGACCGATCCGACATCTAAGGCCAATGCGACCAATGTCGTGGCGGCCAGCGGTGACGATGATTCAAAAAATTTGCCGCTCGTGGGCAAAACGGCGGATGACAAAACCACAACTCAGTTTTCGCAACCAACCCTTTTTGCCGCACCCGCAACGCCCAATGCCGACGCGAAAATTGCCGCCCCACTACAATCTATCGTTGATGGCACGCCTACTGCTAATCAGGATGGTTTAGTGGGCGATGGCGTAAAATCCAATGAAAACGGGGTTTCGAGTGGGAAAATTTTGCCGGGCAGCGGCTCGTCAGCAATGCGCGGGAATGATTTGCCGGTGCGAGCAGAATCATTGATAGCAACGGCTACCGCAATTACCGCGACTCAGGAGAATCCCGCCACGACGACAACTGCAGCGGCAGAACCGGTCGGAAATTTAGCGGTGGACGATTTACGTTTGCAGGCGATGGAACGCACGCATGAGTTGGTGGCGTTGCACGCAATGCGGTTGAGCGACGTGGGCACGAGCGCAGTTCAAGTGGTGATCAAGCCGGGCGGCGGCACTCAGTTGTCTTTGGAATTGCGCCAGCGCGGGGACGGGATCGAGGCGCAGGCGGTGTTGCAGCAAGGTGATTTTAAACACTTGAACCAGCATTGGCCGGAGTTGCAGCAACGGTTGGAACAGCGCGGGATCAAGTTGGCGGCGTTGACCGATGACGGGATCACCAACCAAAACAGCGGCAACGGCACGGGCAGGTTTGAACAAAAATCAAATCAATCCGTGGAAGCAGTCGCCGGATATGCGTCAGCCGGGGCAGTCGCCGGAACTTTCGCGCCCACGAGAACGCGCGTGATAACACATGAGGGCTGGGAAACTTGGGCGTAATTAATAATTAAAAATATGTCAGCTACATCTCCAATCATTGGCGCCGCAAAAACGGTGGCAGCCGGAACCGCGGCGACCGACTCGGTGTCTGCGGGCGCGCAACAGGCGTTGACGCAAAATGATTTTCTCCAACTCCTCGTCGCGCAGATGCAAAATCAAGATCCCATGAATCCGCAGTCGGATACCG
Source organism: Methylacidimicrobium fagopyrum (assembly GCA_026225255.1). Taxonomy (GTDB): domain Bacteria; phylum Verrucomicrobiota; class Verrucomicrobiia; order Limisphaerales; family UBA11358; genus UBA11358. The sequence continues at coordinate 11,846 of JAMFSJ010000012.1, forward strand.
ACATGGCGTCGCAGATGGCGCAGTTCACGTCGCTGACGCAGGCGACCAATATGTCGTCCTCACTTTCCATGTTGCAGGCGAACAGCTTGATCGGCAGCACGGTGACGCTCCAGACGGATTCGCAAGGCGATACGACGAGCGGCGTGGTGCAATCGGTTCAAGCCGGCGCGTCTTCAACGAGCGGGGTTCCGCAAATCATCGTCAACGGCACGGCTTATAATGTGAGTCAGGTTTTGTCCATCACCCCAACGACAGCGAGTCAAACCACGTCCAACACCAATCCAACCACCAATTAAAAAAATAAAATTATGCTTCTATCCATGGATTCGGGCGTCAGTGCCCTCAACCAGTTTCAGCAACAATTAAACGTTATCGGCAACAACATCGCGAACGTGAACACGGTGGGTTTCAAATCCGCTGATGTCGAATTCGCCAACGCCTTGAGCCAGAATATCGGCTCAAACGCGGCGGGCACGGAACAAATTGGCACGGGCGTGACGACGAGTTCCATCACCAATCAATTCACGCAAGGCTCGCTCACGAGCACGGGCGTGGGCACGAATCTCGCGGTGAATGGCAACGGATTTTTTCTCGTGAAAGATACGGTCAGCGGCCAGAACTACGTCACGCGCGATGGTAATTTCACGGTGGATTCCAGCGGTTATCTGGTGACGAGCACGGGCATGCGCGTGCAGGGTTACACCGATTCCAGCCATACCACAACGGGCGATATCCAGATCAGCAACGCGGGTGCGCCGGGCGGTGACACTTCGGCGGTGCAGAGCTATTCGTTTGATTCCGGCGGCAATGTGAACATCTTGCTCGCGGACGGCACGCAATATACGAGCGGTCAGATCCAGTTGCAGAATTTCACTTCGCCGACGCAGTTGGTGAGCGTGGGCAGCAATCTTTACACCGGCATGGCGAACGCGGGTCCGTCAACCGCAGGTTCGCCGGGAACGACCGGTCTCGGCAACGTCATTTCGGGTTCGCTCGAAATGTCGAACGTGGATTTGGCCGGACAACTCACGTCGCTCATCACCACGCAACGCGCGTATGAAGCGAACGCCAAGGTCATCACCACCAGTGATCAAATTTTGCAAGATCTAGTCAATTTGGGTCGCTAAGTTTATGGCCGACGACAAAAAAAGCGCCGAAGATTCCGAGGAAGCCGCCGCGCCCAAAGCGGTCGCGGCGACGGGCGGTTTTAAGGCATGGTTGCCGCTGCTGCTCACCATTTTGATCATGCCCGCATTGGCGTTTGGCATGGCGCAGTTCATCATCCTGCCCCAGTTGCAAAAAGGTTTAGGCATCAAAAGCAGCGCGGCAGGCACCAGCGGCAGCGAAAAAAAGGATGACGCGAACGCCAAGCAACAATCCGTGGTGATGAGCAAATTGCTCGTCAACGTAGCGGATACGATGGGCGCGCGTTATTTGCTGGTCAGCCTTTCCGTGGTCGGTAGCAGCACGGATTTCAAAGAAAAAATGTTGGCGCACGATGCGCAGTTGCGCGACGCGGCGTGCAGCGCGTTGGCGGCCAAAACGCTGGCCGATCTGGAAAAACCTGGCGAACGTAATTTGATCCGCACCGAATTGATCACCGGTTTTAATAACGTTCTGGGCGATTCGGTCGTGCAGGAAATTTATCTCACGGAATTTGCCATCCAATAAAACCATGAGCGAAACCGGTTCTTCCTTAGCGCTGTTAGACGCGAGTCTCGTTTCCGTCCTGACGGCGAAAGGCGTGCGCGAATCGCATAAGGCGGAATCCATCCGCGGTTACGATTTTCGCCAATCCGGTTTTCTCGCGCCGAGCGAATTGCGGCGCATCCGTCAGCGGCACGAACAATTCATCCGCGCCTTGACCGCGCGCCTGGCCATGTTTTTGCGGCTGGAATTCAGTCTGCAACTCGCCAAAGTTCACATCGTTGGCTACCAGAAATTTATTGAAAGCCTGCCGAGTCCCACGCACATCACGTTGTTCAAAACCGAACCGCTCAAAGGCGTCGGCCTGCTCGTGATGCCACCGCGGCTCGGTTTGACGTTTGTCGACCGCCTGCTCGGCGGGCCGGGACAGATGCCGGCGGAAGGCCACGACTTGAGTGAGATTGAAGTCGTGTTGATTGATCAAGTCGTGATGCTTATCATCACCGAATGGTGCAATCACTGGCCGGAAATGCGCGGGCTGCAACCGTCCTTGCTCGGCCACGAAAACAATAGCCGCTTTTTGCAAACGGCCACGCCGGACACGGCGATGTTGATTTTGACGTTGAGTGGCGGCATCGGCGAACAAGCCGAAGCGATTCAAATTGTTTTTCCTTACACCACCGTCGAGCCGCTCATGCGTTTGCTGTCGCCGACGTTGCCGGTTTCCGACGCCGCCACCGCGCGGGCCGCGACGCCGAAATGGAATCCGCAATTTGACGAAGTGAAAGTTCCCGTCATCGCGGAATGGCAGGGCTTAAAAATGTCCGCCGGCGACATCACCCGTTTGAAAGCGGGCGATCTTTTGATGCTCGATCCCGCGTGCGCGGCCCAGGTGCAAATTCTTTTAAACCACGTTCCGAAATTTACCGGACGCCCCGGCACGACTGTGGGCAAATGGGCCGTGCAACTGACCGGTTCCGTGAACAACAACCATCTGACATGAACGCTACTGCTGAAAATCATTCCAATTTGAACATCGTGCTCGACGTGCCGGTGAGCCTCACCATCGAATTGGGCGGTTGCCAATTGCCGATGCGCGAAGTGCTGCAACTCACCATTGGTTCCGTCATCCAACTCGACAAGGCGGCCGACGCGCCGGTCGAATTAAGCATCAACGGCAAACTCATCGCGCGCGGCGAAGTGGTGGTCATCGAAGAACGTTTTGGCGTGAAGATCACTGAAGTCATCGGCAGCACGACTTTATCAGCGTGAAAAAGAAAATGAAGAATGGAGTCTGCAAAAGGCAGAATTTCGCAGTCAAGGCAGCCTTTTTTATTTCTGCCGGCTGTTTTCTTAATTCGGTTTTGGCTCAAAGCAATTCCGTCACCGCGCCATTAATATCGCCCGCCTTGCCCGACCCGGCGCCTTCATTCTTTCGCGTCATCGGGGCGTTGATCTTTGTTCTTGGACTATTTCTCGGCGCGATCTGGCTGTTCAAAAATTGGCAACGTGTCGGTGGCCCGCGCGGTCGTACGCCGAAACTGAGCGTGATCGAAACCCGTTCACTGGGCGGTCGGCATGCGATTTCCGTCGTCGGTTACGAGCGTGAACGTTTTCTCATCGCCTCCTCACCGAGCGGTGTAAATCTGTTGAGCCATTTGCCCGCCGCGGCGGAAAGCGAAACGGAAACCGTGCCAAAAAATCCGGCTCCGCCCTCGTTTGCCCAAGCGTTGACGCAGGTTTTGAAAGGCGGTAAACAATGACTGCCCAGCACGCAACGGAAGCGCCGAACATTGCCCGGCCAGGAAATCATGCTCGTTCGATCAAGCCGAGCCATGCTCGGCGCTCCGTTCGGCATTTATTCCTCACGCTTTTATTTTTTTTGATACTGGGCGTCTTCGCCGCTTCCGCGCAAACGGCTAATCCTACGTCATTCGGTCCGGTCTCCATCAATCTCGGCGGCAACAACGGCACGCAGAACGTGGACATGGGCATCAAAATTCTTTTCTCCCTCACACTGCTCTCGCTCGCGCCTTCAATTCTGCTGTTGATGACTTGCTTTACGCGCGTGGTCATTGTGCTTTCGTTTGTGCGCAGTGCGTTGCAATTGCAAGGTTCGCCGGCGAGCCAAATTATTATTGGACTGTCGTTGTTCATCACTTACTTCGTCATGGCGCCCGTGTGGGACAACATTAACCGCGACGCCATCGTTCCCTATGAAGCGCATCAGATCAGCGACCAGCAAGCACTCGATCGCGCGACGGACCACATCCGCACTTTCATGCTCAAACAGACCCGGGCCAAGGACGTGAACCTGTTCGTCACCATGGCCCACATGCCGCCCACGGCGCCGGCGCTGTTGCCGTTGCGCGTCGTGATCCCCGCGTTCATCATCAGCGAACTGCGCACGTCGTTTCAAATGGGCTTCCTGATTTACGTCCCGTTCATCTTGATTGATATCGTCGTCGCCACCGTCTTGATGAGCATGGGCATGATGATGATGCCGCCGATGACCATTTCGTTGCCGTTGAAATTATTGTTGTTCGTGCTCGTGGACGGCTGGTCGCTCGTCGTGCAATCCCTCGTCCGCAGTTTTGGAACGTAGTTTTAATTATTTATGAATGCTGAATTTTCCATCGAATTATTGCGCGACATGATCTATCAGGCGCTCACCATCGCCACACCGATCTTGATGACGGCGATGGCCATCGGCCTCGCGATCAGTTTATTTCAAGCCGTTACCACAATCCACGAACAGACGCTGGCCTTCGTGCCTAAAGCGCTCGCCGTCATCAGCGTCCTGCTCGTGTTAATGCCGTGGATTGTGCGTTCGCTCACCGAATTTACCATCAGCGTCATCCAAAAAATGCCGCAAATGGTGAATTAGGTTTCTAATCCGCCACCACCTCCTCGTCATGCTCATGCTCCTCGTCATCCTCGTCCTCGAAATTGGGTTGAGCATGAGGATGAGCATGACGAGGAGGATGAGGGTGAGAAGGGAATGAAACACGATGGATTTTGAATTCTACAATTGGATGCTCGTGTTCTTACGCGTCAGTGCGTTCCTGCTGGTGCTGCCGTTTTTTACGATGAGCAACTTTCCCATCATGATGCGCGTGGCGGTCGGAGCGATCATCGCGTTATTGATCGCGCCCATTTTACCCGTATTTCCATTGGATAAAATGCAGTTCATCCCCGTGCTCGGCGTCATGGTGCAGGAAGTCAGTGTCGGCCTGCTGCTCGGGTTTGTCTCGCGCATGATTTTCTACGCGGTGGACATCGCGGGCAGTATCATTTCCACGGAGATGGGTTTGAATATGGCCACGATCCTCGACCCGATGACGCAGCAATCGTCACAAATCGCCGGCACGATGCTGATGTTTCTCGCGACCGTTACGATGTTCTCGTTGAACCTGCATCATTGGATGCTGCTTGGATTTGAAAACACTTACACCGTGTTGCCCATTGGCACCGCGCACTTGAGCAGCGCGCTCTTTCAAAATGTCGTCACGCAAACCAGCCGCGTTTTTCTGCTCGCGCTGCAAATTTCCGCGCCCGTCATCTCTGGTTCTTTTTCCATCACGTTGGTTTTCGCCGTGTTGAGCCGCGCCGTGCCGGAAATGAATATTTTCTCTGAAATGTATGGTTTTCGCGTCGTGGGCGGTATGATCGTTTTTGGGTTCACGCTGCAACTCACCGCCCAATACGTCGCCAATTATCTGAACCGCTTGCCGGACGATTTGCTCGTCGTCGCGCACATGATGGGAGGCGGTTAATATGGCGGAAGAAGCCGCGGGCGAGAAGACTGAGCAACCCACAGCCCGCAAGCTGGAGGACGCGCTCAAACAAGGCCAGATTGCCCACAGCGCCGAAGTGCAAACGGTGTTCGTGCTTTTAGGCGGACTCGCCGCGCTGACGTTTGCGGGCAAAGAAATCTGGCAACAATTCGTCAGTGCCATCGTGCTCACCTTCACGCATCTGAACGACACCGTCCTCACGAATGATTCGTTGCAAGGCTACGGCGTTTCCAGTGTCATCATTTTAATGAAATGCCTCGGGCCGATCGTCGGCACCACGATGCTCGCGGGCTTGGTGGCGGGCGGGATTCAGAATCGTTTCAACACGGCTTCCGAAGTGCTCACGCCCAATTGGAACCGCCTCAATCCCGTGGAAGGCTTCCACCGGATTTTTTCCACGCGTATGCTGGTGCCGACGCTCGTGGGCGGCGTAAAATTCTCGTTCATCAGCGCCGTGACTTTCAATGAGATCCGCAGCATTTTGAGCGATCCCATTTTCACTTCGGCCGTCAGCACCGCGCGCATGGCGGAATTTCTTGGCAACACGTGTCTGCGGCTGCTGATGCGCGTCAGCCTCGGTTTGATTGTGATCGCGGCGGCGGATTACGGGTATCAATTCTGGCGGATGCAACGTGATTTGATGATGACGAAACAGGAGTTGAAGGATGAATCGAAAAGCTCCGAAGCGAACTCGCGCGTCAAGGCGCAACGGCGGAAACGCCGCGTCATCAGCAAAGCCAAATCGCTCGCCGAAGTGCCGACCGCCGACGTCATCGTCACCAACCCGACCCACATCGCCATCGCGCTGCGCTACGATCGCAAGACCATGAAAGCGCCGAAGATCGTCGCGAAAGGCATCCGCTTGAACGCGCAAAAAATCCGCGAGATCGCCGAGAAACATCAGGTGCCGATCATGGAAAACAAACCGCTCGCGCGCATGCTCTTCAAGCACGGCCGCGTCGGGGGTGAAATTCCCGCCAACTATTTTGCGGCGGTCGCGGAAATTCTGGCGTGGGTTTATCGCGTTAACCGCTACCGCTATTACTCCGAGCGTAATCAGATTTGATAACCGACTTTCAGGGGCAACTATCGGTGGTTAAAAAAGCAAATTCAGTCGGGGTTAAGCGACTTAACTCGGCACTCTACAATTGCCGCTTAATTTTTAACCCGGTTTAATCTTCAACTCATATCACAGGCAGTTTTAAAGGGTTTTTCGCATTGATTGTTACAGCTTAACAAATTCGTAACCTGCTTGTAACAATCCCGCCGTTTGGTTGTAACAAGGTGACGGCATCTTGTGGTCGTAATCACACAACCACAACATGAAAAATAACTACTTAGGGAAAACCTCATCAAAAGCAGTCCTATTTGCCAGCGCAGCGTCGCTGGCACTGGCCGCTACTTCGCACGCGCAATCTTCGGACGCGCTGATTGATAAGCTCGTGGATAAAGGTATTTTGTCCACCAAGGAAGCGCAGGATTTACGCACGGATTCCGACAATGATTTCAAGACGGCGTTTCAAGCCAAAACCGGCATGCCGGATTGGGTGAACAGTTACAGCATCAACGGCAGCGTCCGTGGACGGTTTGAACAATTTTCCAGCCCTAACAGTGCCGCCGTTGACCGCACGCGTTTGCGGTATCGTTTGCTCGCCGGCCTGAAGGTCAACATGCTGGATGATTTGGAAGCGGGTTTCCGCCTCGGTTCGGGTGACGCTAAAGGGGGCAGCTTGACGAGCGAAAATATCGTCGGCAATCCACTCTCACGGAATAGCACGATGCAGGACGATTTCAGCGAGAAGGGCGTTTACATTGACCAAGCTTACGGCAAATGGTCCCCGATCCACGACGCCAATTGGCAATTCTCCACCACGGTCGGCAAGATGGAAAACCCCTATCAATATACGCCGATGGTGTTTGACCCGGACTTGACGCCCGAAGGCGCGGTGATCCAGGGCGGTTACACGATCAACGATAAGCACGCCATTACGTTCACCACCGGCGCGTTTGTCTTGGATGAAGAAAGTGGCTCGACGCACGATCCCTATATGTATGGCGGGCAGGTTTTGTGGAATGCAAAATGGACACCGAAATGGTCGAGCGTGTTGGGCATCGGCGGTTTTGGTATCGGCAGCCCGAAGCAACTCTCCACCGCGAACTTGACGGAAATCAACCAGGGCAATTCCCGTTCGGCGGGTGGCGTGTTGCTGTATGATTACAACCCCATCATCGCGGACGCGAGCGTGACTTATTCTTTGGCCAGCTTCCCACTTTATACCGGCGCTTTCCCGATCAAATTGCAGGTGGAAGGCATTAACAATCCCGGCGCGCCTTCGGATGCGAACAGCGCTTACTGGGTCGGGGTGCAATTCGGCAAATCCGGCACCAAAGGCACCTGGGATATTGCTTATCGCTATGAATATCTCGAAGCGAATGCGTGGTATGACCAGATGGCGGATGATGATAACGTGGCTTATTATAAAGCCGCTCCGACCGGTGGCGGCGGCACCGGTTACGTTGGTGGCACCAATATCAAGGGTCATCTCATCAAGCTGAATTATTCCTTCACGGATTCGCTCACGTTCACGGCCACCTGCTTCCTCAATGAGTTGATCAACAAGACGGGTGAACCCCAAAGTTCCGACCTGCACTTCATGGCCGACGTCATGTGGAAATTCTAAACTTCACCAAATTGTAACGAGTAAAATTTAAAAAATCAGACATAATTAATAAGTAATATGAAAAAAATCATTCAATCCCTCTGCGTCGCGGCGGCAGTCGCCACCCTCGGTGCTTCGGCGTTCGCCGGCAACATCACCGTCAAAGGTTCCGACACGCTCTTGATCCTCGCGCAAAAATGGGCCGAGGTTTACATGGGCAATCATGCGGACACCAAGATCCAAGTGACCGGCGGCGGTTCGGGAATCGGCATCGCTGCGTTGCAAAATCAAACCACGGATTTGTGCAACTCCTCGCGCAAAATCAAAGCGGCAGAAATCCAGAAGTGCATCGTTGCCTTCAACACCCGTCCGACGGAATACAAAGTTGCGCTCGACGGTCTGTCTGTCTATGTGAACTCCGATAATGCGCTTAAAGAACTGACGCTTGCTCAAGTGGGTGACATCTTCACCGGCAAGATCAAAAACTGGAAAGACGTTGGCGGCCCGGATGCGCCGATCACGCTTTACAGCCGCGAAAACAGTTCTGGTAGCTACGAGTTCTTCAAGGAACACGTCTTGAAAGGCCACGATTTCGCGGCCAGCGCGCAGACGATGCCCGGCACGGCGGCGATCATCCAAGCCGTTTCCAAAGATAAAGGCGGCATCGGTTACGGCGGTGCCGGTTACGGCGCGGGTGCGAAACATCTCTCCATCAAGGCGGATGAAAATTCCCCGGCCATCGAACCGACGAAAGAAAACGTGCTCAACGGTAGCTATCCGATCTGGCGCTACTTGTATGTCTATGTGAATCCGGCGTTGGATAAAGGCGAAATCAGCACTTACATGAACTGGATCCGTAGCGACGACGGCCAGAAGATTGTCGAAGACGTGGGCTATTTCCCGTTGCCGAAAAATCTCCGTAGTAACTAATTTGATCCCGGTTCCTCCGACGATCATTCACACAGGGCGGACGGGTTTAGGTATTGAGACTACTCGTCCGCCCCTTTAACTTTCTTCAACGTGAGTCGCGAAAAAAAATCAAACCGCACCGCCGGCTGGATGGGCATCCAGCGCGGCCATAACGCCCATCCGATTGAATGGCTCGCGGAAAAATTTATTTTTCTCGTTTCACTCTCGGCCATCGTCATGGTCTTTCTCATCTTCGCGTTTGTCCTGCGCGAAGCGTTGCCCGTCGTCCTCGGCAAAATGGACAGTGCCGCCGTCCAACCCGTGATTCCCGTGGCCGACATGGATAAAATTCCCGCGGATGAATTACGCACCTATCTCGAATTGACCCCGGAACAATTCGCCAAGATAAACCATGACACCAAGAAAATGTTGATGGAAAGCAAAGTCGAAGGCGCGCAAGAAGTGCCCGACAATCCGGACGCAAAATTGAACACCATCAAATGGCGTTATCTGATTTTCCCGCATCAATGGAGCGGCTACGCCAAACCCGCTTACATCTGGCAACCCATTTCCGACATCAAGAAATACAATATTATTCCGCTCATCATCGGCAGCGTTAAAACCACGATCGTCGCCCTGCTCTTCGCCGTGCCGCTCGCGCTCGGAGCCGCAATTTATGTTTCGCAACTCGCCAATCCGCGGGCCAAAGAATTTATCAAGCCCGCGATTGAAATGCTTTCCGGCATCCCCTCGGTCGTCGCCGGTTTTTTTGCGCTCATCATCATGGCGACCGTGCTGCAAAAAGTTTTTGGTTATGAATCGCGCCTCAACTCCTTCGTCGCGGGCATCGCCCTCGGTTTTGCGATCATTCCCGTGGTGTTCTCACTGGCCGAAGACGCGTTGACGAGTGTGCCGCGCGCTTACACGCAAGCCGCGCTGGCCTTGGGCGCCTCGCGTTGGCAAGCCGCGTGGCAGGTCGTTTTACCGGCGGCGATTCCCGGCGTTTCCGCGGCCATCATTCTCGGGTTTGGCCGGGCCATCGGCGAAACCATGATCGTCCTCATGGCCAGCGGCAACGCCAGTATCATGTCGTGGAATATTTTTGATTCCGCGCGCACCATTACCGCCACCATCGCCGCCGAACTCGCCGAAGCGGTTTTTGGCGGCGACCATTATCGCTTGTTATTCCTGATCGGCGCGCTGTTATTCCTCGTCACCTTTTTAACCAACATGGCGGGCGAACTCGTCATGAACCGGTTGAAAAAACGCCTGGAAGGGAAATCATGAAACATCGTTTCCACAAGCAAGGTTTCCGCTTCAGCTCCGCGTTTTTCACCACGCTGACGGCGCTGGCGACGTTTCTAATTCTGGCCATTCTCGCCGTCATTTTGCTCGACGCCCTGATTTACGGCTGGCGCACGTTGTCCTGGCATTTCGTCTCCACGATTCCGAAGAAAGATTTTTTTGACGTCAAAACTACCGGCGTTTTGCCGATGATCATCGGCACGAGTATCCGCGTTATCGTGATGGCCATTTTTGTGATTCCCATCGGTGTCATCACCGCGACTTACCTGACTGAATACGCCCCGAGCGGCTCAATTGTCACGCGCGTCATTCGCGCCGCCGTCAACAATCTCGCCGGCGTGCCTTCCATCGTTTTCGGTTTGTTCGGCCTCGGCTTCTTCGTGAATTTTGTCGGCAAAAATCTCGATGCCGTGTTTCATAATCCCAGCGCTGTTTGGGGCCAGCCGGCATTAATCTGGGCGTCGCTTACACTGGCCGTGATGACCTTGCCCGTGGTCATCGTCGCGACCGAAGAATCGCTCAAAGCCGTGCCGCAAGGTCTGCGCGAAGCCAGCCTCGCGCTCGGCGCCACGAAGTTGGAGACGATCATCAAAATTGTTTTACCGCAAGCGTTGCCCGGCATCATGACAGGCGGCATTTTGGCCGTGAGTCGCGCGGCGGGCGAAGTCGCGCCGATTCTATTCACCGGCGTCGCGTATTACATGGCCTCGTTGCCCACGCATTTGACCGATCAATTCATGGATCTCGGCTATCACGTTTTTGTGTTGTCCACGCAATCGCCCAACATCCAACAGACCGAGCCGATCCTCTACGCGACCGTGCTGGTGTTGTTGATGCTGACATTCGCGCTTAATTTAATCGCAGTTATCGTCCGCGCCCGTGTCCGGCGCAAGATGCGTTCGCTCCACTAAAATTTTATGGCGGAAATTACATTGCCCAAATTAAATTTATCCGACGCCCCGGCGGCGCCGGCGATCAACGCCCCAACGTTGATTGAAATCAACCAGGTCTCGCTCTATTACGGCGCGAGCAAGGCGTTGAAAAACATCTCGGTCAATCTCGGTGAAAAAATTGTCACCGCGTTCATCGGGCCGTCCGGCTGCGGCAAATCCACCCTGCTCCGCTGCATCAATCGCATGAACGACCTGATTGACAACGTGCGCATCGAAGGTTCGATGAAGGTTGCCGGTCAGGATATTTACGCGAAGGACGTGGATGTGATCGAACTGCGCAAACGCATCGGTATGGTGTTTCAGAAATCAAATCCGTTTCCGAAATCCATTTACGAAAACATCGCCTACGGCTTGCGGCTGCACGGGATGAAGAAAAAATCCGAGCTCGACGAACACATCGAACAAAGTTTGCGCGGCGCGGCGATCTGGGACGAAGTGAAAGATCGTTTGCACACCAGCGCGCTCGGACTTTCCGGCGGCCAACAACAACGGATTTGCATCGCGCGCGCGATCGCCATCAAACCGGAAATTATTTTGATGGACGAGCCGGCGTCCGCGCTCGACCCGCTGGCGACTGCGCGGATCGAAGAATTGATTTTGGAATTGAAAAAGAATTTCACCATTGTCATCGTGACGCACAACATGCAACAGGCCGCGCGCATCTCCGATTACACCGCCTTTTTTTACATCGGCGAATTGATCGAATTCGACACGACGACAAAAATTTTCACCAATCCGGCCAAGAAACAAACGGAAGATTATGTGACGGGACGGTTTGGTTGAACTAGATTAAATCATTTATGGAAAACCATTTTGAATTGGGCCTCGAAGCCCTGCGGCAAAAACTGTTACTCATGGCCAGCCGCTCGGAAACCGCGGTGAATGAATCCGTGCAGGCGCTCATGCAACGCAATCATGACCTCGCGTTGCGCGTGAAAGCGGACGACGACATCATTGATCAATTTGAGATCGAGATTGACGAGATGGCGATCCAGCTTTTGACCAAAGCGCCGCTCGCCAGCAATCTGCGACTCGTGACCGTGGCGATGAAAATTTCGCAAAACCTCGAACGCATTGGCGATGAGGCCACGAAAATCGCCAAACGCGCCCACGATCTCGCGCAAGAACCGCCCGTCAAAATCACGCTTGAACTGCCGCACATGGCCGAACTTTCGCTCGCCATGGTGAAGGACGCGCTCGATTCCTTTGTGCATCGCGATCCCGTCGCCGCCCGCACGATCATTCCGCGCGACAAAGAAGTGGACGCGTTGAACAAACACATTCACCAGTTACTCGCGCAGCACATGATGGAAAATCCGGACACCATCGCCCGGTGCCTGAACTGGATTGTCGCCAGCAAAAGCCTGGAGCGCATCGCCGATCACGCGAAAAATATCGCGGAAGAAGTGGTCTATCTCTGCGAAGCGCAAGACATCCGCCACACATTAAAAAATAGTTAATGGCTCGGTCAGCTTGCCCGCCATTTGGAATAAAAACATCCAACTACGGCGGGCCGGTGACCGCCGTTGCATGTCATCGCCTGCCAAAATTTTATTCTTTTCCGTAGTTCTCTCTAGTTAAAAAAAACAAAAAAACCGGAAGCTGGTTGCCCAGCTTCCGGTTTGCGGAATTTTTAGCAGTGCGAATTAGCGCTTCTTCGGCAGCACGCTCGTGCCGGCGTAGATCGCGTTCTTGCCGAGCAATTGTTCGATGCGGAGCAATTGATTGTATTTCGCCGTGCGGTCGGTGCGGCTCAGGGAACCGGTCTTGATCTGGCCGCAGTTCGTGGCGACCGCGATGTCCGCGATGGTGGAATCTTCGGTTTCGCCGGAACGATGCGAGAGGACGGCGGTGTAGCCGTTGTTCTGCGCGAGCGAAACGGCGTCGAGCGTTTCTGTGAGCGAACCGATTTGGTTCACTTTCACGAGAATGGAATTCGCCGTGCCGGTATCAATGCCTTTTTGCAGGAACTTCACGTTCGTCACAAACAGATCGTCGCCGACGAGCTGGATTTTTTTGCCGAGCTTGTTGGTGAGTTTTTTCCACGTCACCCAATCGCCTTCGGCGCAACCGTCTTCGATGCTGACGATCGGATATTTCGCCACGAGCTTCGCGTAAAACTCCACGAGTTCGTCGCCGCTCAATTTCTGGCCGCTGCTCTTTTTGAAAACGTAAGTTTCGTTGCCCGTGTAAAATTCGGAAGCGGCAACGTCGAGCGCGAGGAAAATTTCCTTGCCCGCTTTGTAACCGGCGTCTTTGACGGCCTGCAAAATCACTTCGAGCGCGGCTTCGGCGCTGTCGAGTTTTGGCGCAAAACCGCCTTCGTCGCCGACGGAGGTGGACAAACCTTTTTTCTTCAACACGGATTTCAGCGCGTGAAAAATTTCCGTGATCGCGCGCAGACCTTCGCTGAATGTTTCAAAACCGTGCGGCTGGATCATGAATTCCTGAAAATCGATCGGCGCATCCGAATGCGCGCCGCCGTTGATGACGTTCGCCATCGGCACGGGCAAAACTTTCGCGTTCGGTCCGCCGAGATATTTGAACAGCGGCTGGCCGAGTGCGGCGGAAGCGGCTTTCGCATTCGCGAGCGAAACGGCGAGGATCGCGTTCGCGCCGAGTTTGGATTTTGTTTCCGTGCCGTCGAGTTCAAGCAGCGTGCGGTCAATGGTCAATTGATCGAGCGCGTCGAGACCTTGCAATTCCGGAAAAATTTTGTCGGTGACATTTTTGACGGCTTTGGAAACGCCTTTGCCGAGATAACGTTTTTTGTCGCCGTCGCGCAATTCGATGGCTTCGTGTTCGCCGGTGCTGGCGCCGCTCGGAACCGCCGCGCGACCCGCCGCGCCGGATTCCAGCGTGACGTCCACTTCGACCGTTGGATTTCCGCGCGAATCAAGAATTTCGCGCGCCTCGATATTTTGGATTTTTGTCATAAAAAATTGAACGGGCATGATAAAAGCCAGACGCGGCGAGTCAAGAAAAGGCGTTTCAATCGTTTTAATCATTGCCGCCTGCAACATGCTTTTGCAGACTGCGTTCACAAAAATTATGTCACTGAAAAAAAACTCAAACTGCGCGATGCCCATGCTGAAAATCGGGAATTCAATGTTCAATTATTTTTCCCTGCGGCAAATCATCGGCATGATTTTCGCCGTGCTGGCATTTTTGTTTTCAACTTTAGTTTTGCCAGCCGAACCGACCGCAGCCATTCCTGCGCCGTTGAGTTACAAAGCCGACTGGCGCTGGGTCAAAGGCGCGGTTTTCGTGCCGACCAAAGACGTGAACGAGGCGCAGCAATGGGACGAATACGATCCGGCCATCAACGATCGCGAACTGCATTACGCCTCGATTTACGGGATCAATTGCGTCCGCGTTTATCTGCATTTTGATATTTATTTGAAGAAGAAAACGGCGTTACTCAGCGAGATCGAAGATTTTCTGACGCGCGCCGACAAGTATGGCATCAAAACGGAATTCGTTTTCT
>JAMFSJ010000013.1 GCA_026225255.1 Methylacidimicrobium fagopyrum
CGATCGAGACCAACTGCTTCGGCGAAATGTCCATGTAATGAACATCTTTCGGTTCCACGTCAACGAATTCACCGCGTAGGCGGCAAACGACACCTTCCGTCGTGAAATGACCTTTAACGACCATCACGCACTTCGCCTGAGCGACCGTCAAAAGGTCATCACGATCCGCCGTGAGGTAATCAATATGATTGGTCACGCGGCCATTCTCGACTTTGCGATAAGGCGTTTCGAGGAAGCCGAATTCGTTGATGCGTGCAAACGTAGCGAGCGACGCGATCAAACCGATGTTCGGGCCTTCCGGCGTTTCAATCGGACAAATACGACCGTAATGCGACGGATGAACGTCGCGGACTTCAAACCCGGCGCGATCACGTGAGAGACCCCCTGGCCCGAGCGCCGACAAGCGGCGTTTGTGCGTGAGTTCCGCGAGCGGATTAATTTGATCCATGAACTGCGACAATTGGCTCCGGCCAAAGAAGTCGCGGATCACAGCCGACAAAGCTTTCGGATTGATGAGCTTTTGGGGCGTCATCGCTTCAACGCTCTGATCAAACAACGTCATGCGTTCCTTGACCAAACGTTCCGTGCGGGAAAGACCGACGCGGCACTGGTTGGCGAGCAATTCGCCCACTGTGCGGATACGACGGCTGCCCAAGTGATCGATATCATCCAACGAACCTTCGCCCTTTTTCAGCTTCAAAAGATATTTCGTCGCAGCGACGAGATCTTCCTTGCTCAAAATGCGCGCATCTTCGCCATCATGATTCTTCAAGCCCAGCTTTTGGCTGATCTTGTAACGTCCAACGCGACCGAGATCATAACGCTTCTTGTCAAAGAACAAGCGGCGGATCAGCGATTCGGCGTTGGCCGCCGTCGGGGGATCGCCAGGGCGTAGGCGACGATAAATATCTTTCAGACCTTCTTCTTCGTTCTTCGCCGGATCTTTCTTAAGGCATTTGATCATGATGCCTTCGTCCACCGAGGTATCCACGACTTTGATCTTGCTGATGCCGAGTTCGGCGATCTGCTTGACCACGGCCTTGGACAACGGTTCAAACGCACGCGCCACGACGAGACCTTTCTCTTCGTCCACGGCGTCTTGCACCAAAACGCGGTTCTGCAAATCTTCGATCTTCTCGGCTTCTTTCACCGAGAGCTCTTCGATTTCGTAGAACAGCTTCAAAATTTCTTCGTCCGTGCCGCTCGTCAAACGCGGATTATCTTTGGACTTGGAATTGATCTTGTCTTTCGGATCGCGTTCCAAAAACGCCAGAGCGCGGAACAATGTCGTCGTCAAAAATTTGCGGCGGCGTTTTTTGCGGTCGAGATAAACATAGAGCAAATCGCTCGTATCGAACTGCGCTTCATACCAGGAACCGCGATCAGGAATGACGCGGAAGCTGTGCAACGTTTTGCCGTTCGGATGTTGCGTCGCTTCAAACGCGATGCCCGGGGAGCGGTGCAACTGCGAAACGACGACGCGTTCGGCGCCATTGATGACAAACGTGCCTTGCGGCGTCATCAGCGGGAGTTCGCCCATGAATACTTTTTCTTCCTTCGCGCCCTTTTCTTCTTCAATTAACTTAAAGGTGACGTAAAGCGGTGCGCCGTAGGTCAAGCCTTCGCGCAAGCATTCAAGCCAGTCAATTTTAGGCGCGCCGACTTCATACGAATCGTAGGCGAGCTTGCATTTGCCATCGTAGCTTTCGATGGGGAATACTTCCTGGAAAACGGCTTCCAAACCGGTGTGCTTCAGCCGCTTTTTAGGCGATGCGTCGGCCTGCAGAAATTCCTGATAGGAATTCGTCTGCAACTCAATCATGTTCGGCGGAACCACGATTTCTTTAATTTTGCCGAAGTTGATACGTTCAGTGACTCGCGATGGCATTTTAATTTTCTGGTTTGACACGGCAACAGCGCCGCGCCGGTAAAATTTTACTTAACAACACATGGCAAGCCCATCGCCCTCGGCGACAAACCTGCCAAAACAACCGACATTTGCGTTTCCGACTTCAATAAAATTATTTTCCCGTAAGGACGGGAATGGGGCGATGGCCGGACGCCATCGCCCCAAACACACTTGCAATTACTTGACTTCGACTTTAGCGCCAGCTTCTTCAAGCTTTTTCTTGGCGGCATCGGTGTCAGCCTTGTTGGCACCTTCGAGCAACGGCTTCGGAGCACCTTCAACCAAAGCTTTCGCTTCGGCCAAGCCCAAACCAGCCTTCACTTCGCGCACAACTTTGATCACAGCGATCTTCTTGTCGGCCGGAACCGAGGCAAGGATCAGGTCAAAAGTGTCTTTTGCTTCAACCGGAGCAGCAGCACCAGCGGCAGCGCCAGCAGCAGCAACCGCGACGGGTGCAGCGGCAGAAACGCCCCATTTGGTTTCCAGTTGTTTCACCAAGTCGGCCGCTTCGATGACGGTCAACTTGCTCAATTCTTCCACTAAGTTTGCGATATCAGCCATACTATTTTTCTTTCGGTCGTCTCGTCGTTTGTCTCGGCCTCGACAATTTTCAGCTCACGGCCTGTGAACCGACGATTTACGTTGTTGTTTGTTGTTTATTCCGCGCACCCCGACCCGACGATAAAACGCCCTGCGTCATTACTGGCGAAGGCGATTTTTGTATTTAGTCATCAAAGTCGAAACGACACGGAGAGTTAACTATACACATGCGCCAGCCGGAAGCAATCAGTTTTTGCTAAAAAATTCGGCGTCATTATGTCAATAATTTGCTCCGGCCATACCCTTCACCACCCCGGAGTCGCTGTCAAGAGCCTGATCGGCAACGCGTTCCTACTAATTAATGGCAAAAGCTTGCTGGCGCCGGACCGCAGGCGAGGCAGGGGCCATCCCAAATAGCATCTATTTGAATCAAATTCATTAAAAAATGAATTATGGCCACAGATGAGCACAGATGAAACACAGATAAAACAATTAATATCGTTTTTGCTCTCAAGAACAATGGCAGGGAAGGTATTCGGCGGAAAAAGCAGATTGAACTCCCGTGATACCAAACCTTGCAGTTTCGGAATCTGTGTTTCATCTGTGCCCATCTGTGGCTAAAAGGAAAATTATTCCCTCCACGCTTGCGTTCGTTTCGTGACAAATTAAACTCCGCGCCCGATGGTTAATTTGCACACGCTCAATCCGCAGCAACGCCTCGCCGCCGAAACGATTCGCGGCCCGGTGTTGATTCTGGCTGGCGCGGGCACGGGCAAGACGCGCGTCATCACGTTTCGCATCGCGCACATGGTGGAGCGCGGGGTGGCACCGGGGAATATTCTGGGCGTCACGTTCACGAACAAAGCCGCGCGCGAAATGCAGGAACGCGTCACGCGACTGCTACCGAAGTCTAAAGTCCAAGGCGGCAAGTCCAAAGCCGACAAAGAAAATCGCCCGACCATCTGCACCTTCCATTCGTTGTGTGTGCGAATTTTGCGACAACACATCGAGAAACTTGGCTACAAAAAAAGCTTTGTCATCTACGACCAGTCGGAACAGCTCGCGGCGGTGAAGAAAATTCTTTCGGCAATTTCTGCGAAGGGCGAAAAAACCGATCCCGGCGCGGTGCTGGGCATGTTGAGCAAGTTCAAGAACGGCGGTGAAAACTCCGCTGTGTTCGGCGATCCGAGTGTTCGCGCCCTCGCACAACATATCGCGAAACGCTATGAATCCGCGCTGCACGCTTGCAACGCGGTGGATTTCGACGATCTGATTTTGCTCACGTTGCGCTTATTTCGCGAACATCCCGATGCGCTCGAAGCGTGTCGTGCGAAGTATCGTTACGTCATGGTGGACGAATATCAGGACACGAACGCGGCGCAGTTCGAACTCGTCCACGCGCTCACGAAAGAGCATCGGAATTTTTGCGTCGTCGGCGATGATGACCAGAGCATTTACGGCTGGCGAGGCGCCGAAATCGCGAACCTGCTGAATCTCGAACAACATTTTCCTGAAGTCAAAATCGTCAAGCTGGAACAGAATTATCGCAGCACGACGACGATTCTCAATGCCGCCAACGCGATCATCAAAAACAATGTCCGGCGGCGCGGTAAATCACTCTGGTCGAGCAATGGCGCGGGCACCAAGATCCAGTTGCAGACTTACACGAACGACGAAGATGAGGCGCGCGAAGTCGTCGGCCAGATTGATTTCAAACGCCTCGCGCACCGGATTCCGTGGAAGGAATGCGCGATCCTGTTTCGCACAAATCAACAGGCGCGACCGATTGAAACGGAGTTGCGCAAGGCCGGTGTGAAATATCATTTGATCGGCGGGCAAAGTTTTTTTGACCGGCGCGAGATCAAAGATTTTCTCGCTTACACGAAAACGTTTTTGAATCCCGACGACGACATCAGTCTGCTGCGCATCGCGAATGTGCCCGCGCGCGGCTTGAGCGATGTGACGATGGAGCGCTTGCTCGGCGCGAGCCACGAACGCGGCTGCTCGGTTTTTGCCGCGATGAAGAATCCGCTGGTGACGACGTCGTTTTTGACCAACACACGCAAGAGTATTGAGGAATTTGTCGAGTTTGTGGAGCGGACGCAAAATGAAATTAAAATCGCGATGAGCGATCTGCGTCTGGCGACTTGGGCGGAAAATTTTCTGAACGAAGCCGGTTATTTCGCTGAATTGACGCGGCTCGAAAAGAACCCGGAAGTTTCCGAAGCACGCATCCGCAACTTAAAAGAGTTGATGACGACGATGGATGGCGACGGCAACCAGCCCACCGAACGGCTCGAAAATTTTCTCGAAAACGTCACGCTCGACAGCGACCGCGAGGAAGATAAAGAAAACACGGCCGACGCCGTCACGCTCATCACCATGCATTCGTGCAAAGGCCTGGAATTTCCGCACGTGTTCATCGTCGGGTTGGAAGATGGCTTGCTGCCGCACACGCGCTCGAAAGTCGAAGGCACGCTGGATGAGGAACGCCGATTATTTTACGTCGCCGTGACGCGGGCGATGACGACGCTGGCGATCACGCACTGCAGCGGACGCAAGAAATACGGCCAGTTGCTGCCATGCCAGCCCTCGCCATTTCTGAAAGAATTGCCGGAAGAATTGGTGGAGCATTCGGATTCAAAAACCAAAGCCCCCGTCGCGCCGGAATCGACCAAAAATCTTTTCGCCGCGATGCGGGAGGCCGCGGCGCAGGAATAAAAATTCTACGCCCGGGCACGAAACTACCGGGTTGGCGGTCTTTTTTGCCAAAAAAACCCCAAATGCGCGAAAAGAAGTGGTGCTTGGCGACGTCAAGAAAAGAATCAAAAAACAGTGATTGACGGATTCCGCATAAATGATATTGTTCTCGCCCTTTGATTCAAACCGAGCGGGTTGTTTGCCGTCGTCAAAGATCAATTTTGAAATTTTAGAATTTAAAGAAAATGAAATCTGTAGCCTTGAAAGCCTATCCGCGTTCACAAGTGCAACGCGCCGAAGTAAAAAAACTCCGCGCCAGTGGCCGCGTGCCCGCAACCATCTACGGCCGCCAGACCAAGCCGCAGAATTTGGAATTGAATTCCAAGGAATTTGCCGATTTGCTGCACCATTCCGTTTCTGAAAACGTCCTCGTCGATCTCGCGGTCGAAAGCGACTCCCGCGCCAAGCGCCTCGCGCTCGTGCAGGAAATTCAACATCACCCGCTCGACGGCAAAATCTTGCACGTTGATTTCCATGAAGTTGCTGAAGACGAAAAAGTCACCGTCTATGTCCCGCTCGAAACGTCGGGCGAAGCAGCCGGCGTGAAGAACGGCGGCGGCGTGTTGGAACACATTTTGCACAAGCTCAAAGTTCGTTCTTTGCCGAAGAATTTGCCGGAACAGATCGTGGTGGATGTTTCCTCCCTCGAAATTGGCAAGTCCTTTCACTTGGGCGACATCCAAGCGCCGGAAGGCGTTGAGATTCTCGGCGACAAGCACATTTCTGCCATCGCGGTCAAGGCTCCTCGCGCCGAAGAAGAAGCCACTACGGCGACTGCGGCTCCGGTGCTGGCGACGTCGAAATGACGAAGGAAAAGAAGGATGAAGCAGGCGCGGCTCCGGCCAAAGGTGCTGCTCCGGCCAAGGACGCGAAAGCCGAAGCCAAGCCGGAAGCAAAGAAGAAATAATTTTAGCGGCGCAAGCCGCTTCGTCCGCGCATGGAGCCAATGTATCTCATCGTGGGATTGGGCAATCCGGGCGCGGAATATGCCAAGACGCGGCACAATGCCGGTTTTTTGCTGGTCGAAAAACTGGCGGCGCAGTGGAAGGCGGGCTGGAACAAAGAGCGCAAGTTCAAGGCGCTCATGGCCAAGTCCGAACGCAGTGGCAAACGGGTTTTGCTCTGCCAGCCGCAGACGTTCATGAATTTGAGCGGCGAGACGGTTGGAGAGTTAACGGGTTTTTATCACTTGCCGTTGACGCAATTGATTGTCGCAGTGGACGATGCGGATTTGCCGTTTGGCGAAATTCGGTTGCGTCCGAGCGGCAGCAGCGGTGGGCATCACGGTTTGGAGTCCATCGAACAGCATGTGAGTTCGCGCGAGTTCGCGCGGTTGCGGATCGGGATCGGGCGTAAAGATAGCGTTCGGCAGATCTCGAATTACGTGCTCGGAAAATTTGAAGCATCCGAGACGATATTGCTGGAAAAAGTTTTGGAACGGGCGAGCAGTCAGGTAGAATGCTGGTTGCAATTTGGTTTGCAAAAAGCGATGAGCCAATTTAACGGTGCGGTAGAAGTGGTGAAATAACCCTTCGACGCATCACCGGTTCAAAACAGTTAACGAATTTTAATTAAGACATGAAACGATACGAAGGTTTGTTCATCCTGAATATTTCAGGCAAAGAAGACGGCGTGAAAGATACGCTCGACAAAGTCTCCGCTGACATCACGGCGGCGGGCGGCAAAGTCGAAACGGTTCAGAAAATGGATAAGAAATCTTTTTCCCGCATCGCGGACAAAAAGTTTACTGCCGGCTTCTACGCCAACATCATTTTCAACGGCACGCCCACGATCATCACTCAGTTGCAGAACAAATTCTCGCTGAACGAAGAAGTGTTCCGCGTGTTGTTTACGCTCTCGCCGGAAATCAAGCCCGCGAAGTAATTTCCTCATGGCCAGCTTCAACAAAGTCATTCTGATGGGCAACTTGACGCGCGACCCCGAGTTGCGCTACACGCCCAAAGGCACGGCGATCGCCAAAATTGGCCTCGCGGTGAACCGCGTTTGGACGAATGAAGCCGGTGAGAAGAAAGAAGAAGTGACGTTTGTGGACGTCGACATTTTTGGCCGGACGGCGGAAAACGTCGGCCAATACATGCGCAAAGGCCGTCCGATCATGATCGAAGGCCGTCTCAAGCTCGATCAGTGGGACGACAAACAATCGGGTCAAAAGCGCAGCAAACTCGGCGTGATCGCCGATACGGTCCAATTTCTCGGCAGCGCAAACGAGGGTGGCGGTAACCCCGGCGGTGGCAGTGCGCCAGCCGCTCCGCGTGTTTCACGTCCCGCTCCCAGCGCGAGTGCGCCGATGGCTGAACCGATTGAAGGCGACGGTCCGCCCGAAAGCGATGACGTCCCGTTCTGATTTAATAATTTTTTTAACTATCAACTAAATTTTCGTATGGCAAAAACTGAAGTCATTCTTACTCATAACATCGTCGGCCTTGGTGGTGAATCCGACCAGGTCAAAGTCGCCGCCGGCTACGCCCGCAATTACTTGCTCCCGCAAGGTTTTGCGATTCCCGTGACGGGCGCGAACAAGCGTCGTCTCGAAGCGCTCAAACAGCGCCGCGCCGAACGCGAAGCGCACGAGTTCAACACCATGAGCGAACTCGGCAAGGGTGTTTCCAAATTGATCTGCGTGATCAAAGTCAAAACCGGCGAAGACGGCAAGCTGTTCGGCACGGTCACCGCCGGCATGATCGCGGACGAATTGAAACATCAATTCGACATCACGCTCGACAAAAAGAAAATCCATCTCGAAGCGCCGATCAAATCGTTGGGCGACCACGAAGCGGAATTGCGTTTGCACGCCGAAGTGAAGAGCACCCTTAAAGTGCGCGTCGAAAGCCTCACCCCGTTGGCTCCCGCGCCCGAAGCGGCTCCCGTTTCCGAAGTGAAAACGGAAAAACGCGGCAAGCGCACCGAAACGGCCGAAGCCGCTCCGAAAGCCGCGAAAACCAAATAATTTCGCAGCGAAATTTTTCAGAAAGCCGTGGAAAGAAATTTCCATGGCTTTTTTATTTTTAAAATTTGACGCCGATGGCCGCCGACGGAAAAAAGCTTTGGAAAGGATTCCACAGTTTTCACGAATTAAGGTCGGCAAATTAAATTCGCTACCATTTGCGTCAAACCGTTTCCCTCGTTTTACTTTTCCGCTTTTCTTCGATCAGATCCACGCGGATTCGCCTGCGATGCCAGTGGCTTGGCGGATGGAATTTAATTTCACCTCCGCCGGATCCAGGCTCCAGCGCGCGGCGAGTTGGGGCACGCGGTCGAAATTAGTTTCCGCATCGCGGAGGCTTGTGGTGGGTTCGCCGTAACTGGAAGTTTTCACGCCGATCTCAATTTCCGGCAATGTCTCAACGCCTTGGCTCCAGACCGTTTCGCCCGCCCACGCGTAAGCGCGGGTCACGCAGCCGTCGTCCAAGCGTGCCCACGCATGATGATGCGAAAAGCATTCCGCATAAAAATACTGAACATGACCGAGCTTGCGGCTCAACGCTTGAAGAAAAAGAAAGGTCGCATCTACGTCATCCGACGGATTGGGCAGGGCGACGCCGGTGATAATGACCCAGCCGTGAACGCGCGGGCTGATGAAAAATTCGTGGCCGCCCGTGAGTCCTTCCGTCCACGAACACGGCGCGGCGCGGTCGAGGCCGAGCGCATCCTTGACCGATTCGGGCGACACCGAACGCACCGCGAGCCAGCAGGTTGGACGTTGCAGAGTGGGGGAAGCGGCGGCGGTGGCGGAAATTTTTCGGGCCGCTGAATGTGAAATAAAATCCCGTTGCGCCCGGCGTTGCAGATAAAACATCCACGCGAAAACCATCAGGCCGATAGCCAGCGCGATGAA
>JAMFSJ010000014.1 GCA_026225255.1 Methylacidimicrobium fagopyrum
AACCATGATCGTCTCGGCGCTTGGGCCCGGATTGATTTTACGGAACAGCGCCGGAAAAATTTCCACCGTCAACGGCACGCCACACGCCGGGCACGGCGACAATTGCGGCTGATTGAAAATCCCCTCCAACAGCCACGCGCGACATTGAGGGCATTGAACCAGCGGCTTCATCGGTGGTTATTTCTCAACATTGATAACGCGGGTGTTGCAAATGTGATCGTGCAGGGCGCGTTTTTGCGGGTTATCAAAAATGGCGATGATGTAGCCGATCAAGCAGGTTAAACCGCTTAATATTTTTGCAAAATATCTCCCCAAAGCACGACCATAAGAAACGCTTCCGCCATCGGCGGTGACCACTTTTATTTTGCACGCCATCTTGCCCAACGTCGCCCCGTATTTACCAATCATAAACACTTCATAACCGATCCCCAATCCGAATTGGATTATAAATAAAACAATCGGCAGCACGCCTAAACCCTTGGGTTGCACACCGACCGCTTGCGCGGCGGTCAAGCCAGCGAGCAAACTGATGCCCATGTTGATTGCGTAGAGCAGCACGCCATCCACAATCAAGGCGGCAAATCGGGTCAACACCCGCGCGTAATTCAATTCACCGACCGCCATGACGGGCGCACCTTCGGCCAGTTTTTGCATGAAGATGGGTTTGCAATTGGCGCAGATGTAGGCGTTGCCATGCCGGATCATTTCACCCGTCGGAAAAACATTTTTACATTCCGCGCAGACCGCCTCGGCAGTGGCGCCCGCTGACATCAGCGGCGGAACCGAGCCGCTGGAACCGGTGGCTTGCGCGTAAGGTTGCCATTCGGCCAAGCCTTCGCGCCAGACTAACGTGGTGGAAGTAATTTTGCCGCTGCGGACGAGTTCTGCGAGTTGCTCGTCGGTGACCGGGCCGGTTTGCTGTCCTTGTTCAACGTAATACCATTTCATATTGGGTTAGAATTGTTTTGGTTACTACTGCCGATGGAAATTAACTCGGCGAAGCTTGGCAGATAAAACCTGACGATGGCAAAGGAAAAAAGCGGAAAGCGAGAAAACGGAAGCAGGGATGCGCAACAAGATTGTTTTCCGTCCTTTTCTGGCGTCTGTTTCGGGGTCTAAAAACTTTCCGTTAGCGTTGCCCGCTGAAATCAGCCTTGAAACTTTAAACCTGAAACTCGAAACTCCCTGCATGTCGCTACCTGCCGATTATCACATGCACACGCCGTTGTGTCGTCACGCCGTTGGCGAACCCGTGGATTACGCCCGCCGCGCCGTTGAGCTTGGTTTTAGCGAAATCGGTTTTTCCGATCATTCGCCAATGCGGCGCGATGATTTTGATAATTGGCGGATGCGTAATGATCAGCTGGATGAATACGTCGCCAAAGTTCAACTCGCGCAAAAGGAATTTCCGCAACTGACCATCCGCCTCGCACTCGAAGTGGATTACCTGCCCGGCCACGAAACGTGGATCCGCGAGCTCACCGCGCGTCATCTGTGGGATTATCTCATCGGCTCCGTGCATTACGTTTCCGAGTCGTGGGACATTGATAATCCCGCCAAACTTTCGGAATGGAAAAAACGCGACGCGTTTGAAGTCTGGCAAATCTACTTCGACCGTCTCACGCTCGCGGCGGAATCAAAATTATTCGAGATCATCGGCCACGCGGATTTGCCGAAAAAGTTTGGCATCCGCCCGCCGCAAGATTGCACGCCGCTCTACGAAAAATTTCTCAACGCCGCCGCCAAGACCGGTGTCGCCATTGAATTGAATACCGCCGGCTTGCGGAAAGATTGCCAGGAAATTTATCCCAGCCGCGACCTGCTCCAACTCGCGTTTCAAAAAAACGTGCCGATCACGTTCGGTTCCGATGCGCACGCGCCGGGCGAAGTGGGATTGAATTTTGCTGATGCCATCGCGCTCGCCCGCAGCGTCGGTTACACGCAACAGTGTCGCTTCAAAAACCGGCAGCGTGAATTTGTGACGTTGTGATGAATGGCAAAGCTACCGTTGTCTGGGACTGCCGAAAAGTGGCAGCTCCTCCTACCAATAAGTTGAAATCTAAAAAATAAAAAAAGCCGGAGCTTTTCAGCTCCGGCTTGATGATTAAAACAGTGGCTTAAGCTTCGGTCTTTTCGGACTTCGCTTTGATGACCTGCGCGAGTTGTTTTGCCGGCGTATTGATCAAGACCGCCAGCTTCGTCGCCGGGGCGTTGAACAAACCGAGCAACTTGGCACGCAACACGTCGAGGCTCGGCAAATCCGCCAAGGCAACGATGGAGGCGACTTCGAGGCGCTGGCTATTCAAGTAACCGAACTTGATTTTCAGCTTGTCGAATTCGGCCGCGAAGTTTTTCAAAACCTTCGCCGCGACGGAAACGTCTTTTTGACCAGTCACAACCGCGAGCTGGCCCGTGAGTGAACCGTTCAAATCCGCGACGCCGCTTTCTTTGGCCGCGATGCGGAACACCGTGTTTTTCACGATGTGGATTTCGGCACCGGCTGCCCGGAGGCGTTTGCGCAGTTCGGTCAGATGCTCAACTTTGAGACCTTGATAACCGGCCACGATGAAGAACGGCGAACCGTTCAACCGCGTAGCGTATTCTTTCGTCAGTAATTGTTTTTCAGCACGCATGGGAAAAATTTAGTTGGTTATTTAACGAATTCACGGATGTCCACGCGGACGGCTGGACTCATCGTCGCCGAAAGCGTGCAGGAGCTGATATAAGTGCCTTTCACGCTGACCGGACGGGCTTTCGCCACGGCTTCGATCACTGCGCGCGCATTTTCTTCGAGTTGTTCCGCCGCGAACGAAGCTTTGCCCACGATGACGTGAACGTTACCCGCTTTGTCCGTTTTGAACTCAACGCGACCGGCTTTGACTTCTTTCACAGCTTTGGCCGTGTCTTCGGTCACCGTGCCCGTTTTCGGATTCGGCATCAAACCCCGCGGCCCGAGAACTTTACCCAATTTACGCACTTCCACCATCGCTTCGGGCGTTGCGATCGCCACGTCGAAATCATTCCAGCCACTGACGCACTTGGCGATCATGTCTTCAAAGCCAACGTTTTCTGCGCCCGCAGCGGTTGCGGCTTCGGCAGCGTTACCTTTGGCAAATACCAAAACGCGAACGGTCTTACCGCTGCCGTGAGGCAAGGGAACCGTGCCGCGAACCATCTGGTCAGATTGTTTCGGATCGACGCCGAGGTGAAAAGCCAGGTCAACGGTTTCGTTGAATTTCGCTTTCGGGAATTTGGCGAGCACGCCAACGGCTTCTTTCAGTGAATGCGCTTTTTTGGCATCCACAACTTCGAGGGCTTTTTTGTATCGTTTACTGGGCATTTTACTAGGTGCGGTGCATGCGAGCGTTAGCTCTCCCGCGGTTTTTGGTTACTGTTTCGGACGTTTAAAAGTATAAGATGAAACCCCATCTTTGGGGACGATTGAAACGATGATCCAACCTTCAACGTTCAATTGGTTCAAGCGCGTCGCCGTTTGATTATCGGACAAATGGAACATTTCGGTGTGATATTCCCACTTAGACGTGCTCTCAGTCGTCGCTGGTTTCGTCGCACAACCAAGGAAAGTCATCGAAGCAAAACCAATCACCAACAGATATTTAATCGTCGTTTTCATAGTTTATTTCGTTTGTTTCCCGTGTTCCCGCGACCGGCTTTAATTAGCCGACCACTTCGATGCCCATGCTGCGCGCGGTGCCAGAAATGACACGGAATGCCGCTTCTTCGCTGGTCGCATTGATGTCTTTGGACTTCGTTTTGATGATGTCCAAAACTTGTTTGCGCGTCACTTTGCCGACTTTATCTTTGTTCGGCGTTTTCGAACCAGCGGTGATGCCAGCGGCTTTCTTCAAAAGCACAGACGCGGGCGGCGACTTGGTGATAAAAGTAAACGACTTATCTTGATAAACCGTGATGACCACGGGAATAATCAGACCCGCGTCATTCTTGGTGACTACATTGAATTCTTTGCAGAAACCCATGATGTTCACGCCGTGCTGACCGAGCGCCGGGCCGACGGGCGGCGCGGGATTCGCCTGTCCGGCGGCAATCTGCAATTTGATCTGTCCAGTAATTTTCTTCGCCATATAAATTTATTGTTACAACCGCTAAAAATTTTTCACCGCTAATCTGCGCTCATTTTTCGCTGATTTTTTAGACCGCAAGCGCAACGTAAATTCGAGTTAAACAGCTCACCCGATTTATTGCGGGTATCCAAAGTATATTTTTTACGACAACTAATCTAGATTAATCTTTAGCAGTTTTGAGTAGCGAAAAATTAGCGCAGACTAGCGGTAAAAAGGCCTTAAGCTTTTTCGACCTGCCAGTATTCCAAATCCACCGGCGTGTTACGACCGAAAATATTCACGGTCACTTTCAACTTGCCGCGTTCGGGATCAATTTCTTCGATCACGCCGCTGAAATTCAAGAATGGACCGTTATTGATCTTGATCGTTTCGCCCACGGCAAAATTAACCTTCGGTTTTTCCGTTTCTTCCGCTGCCGAAATCTGGCTCTTAATCGCTTCGACTTCTTCCGTCGGCGTCGGTTGTGGCGGATCACTCAAAAAGCCGATGACGCCTTGCGTTTCACGGATGAAATACCACGGTTTTTCGATCAAGCGACGGTCATCGTCCAGCAGCAGCATTTCCACGAAAACATAACCCGGCCACAACTTACGGTTGGACACGGTTTTTTTCTGGTTGCGCACTTCAACGACTTTTTCCATCGGCACGAGGACTTCTTTGATATAGTCCTGCATTTCGTCCGGCTTGATGCGTTTTTCAATACTTTCTTTGACCTTATGCTCCTGGCCGGAAAGCGTCTGAATGATGAACCATTGGTTAGGCATGATGGTTAGCGGATGAAAACTTTAAACAATACTGCGTCAACAACAACCACGAACAAACCGAGCAAGGCCACGGTGAACATGATCAACCAGGTCGAATTCCACAATTCCGGCCAAGTTGGCCAGGAACATTTGCGAAGTTCTTCGCGGGTTTCCTGCACATAAACGGAAAAGCGTTGGATTTGTCCCTGCCACCAAAGCAGACCAAAGACAGTTCCAATCACTACCGCCCAAATCGCAATATGTATCCAACTATTCACAAATTTTAATGACTACTCGCAAGCCAAGCTTGCATGGTTTACCGAAACTTTTACCAATCTCGCTTCAGCTCGCCCAAGCGACACTTTGGCGCGGCAACTTCTCTTCGCAAAACTGGCGGAGAGGGAGGGATTCGAACCCCCGGTGGGCTTTCACCCACAGCGGTTTTCAAGACCGCCGCAATAGACCACTCTGCCACCTCTCCATTTTAGCAGACTGGCACGGCAGACAGGACTTGAACCTGTAACCAATGGTTTTGGAGACCACTACTCTACCAATTGAGCTACTGCCGTAACCGTCAAAACCACTGCTGAATCTTCGGACAAAAAGGGAG
>JAMFSJ010000015.1 GCA_026225255.1 Methylacidimicrobium fagopyrum
AATACAACGAAGCCGCGGTCATCGAAATGATCATGCGCGTGCTGCCGGAGATTGCGGGCAAGATCAGCGAACCGCTCGCCAAGACCGAGAAGATGGTCATCATCAATTCCGGCAACGGTCCCGGCGGTGGCGCCAGCAAGCTCACCGGCGACGTGACCACCATCATCAGTCAGTTGCCCCCCATCATCGAAAGTTTGACCGGCGTGAAGTTCGAGACCTTGCTTCAACAAGTTCCGGCGCTGCGAAAAGCGATGGGCAAAGATGACAGCGAAAAAATGTCGTAAATAAAATCCGGTCGGGCAGAGCGGTCGCTCTGCCCAATCTGAAAATAAGCCCGTGCAAAACAATGTTCCGGGGAGAAACGCAGTTCACGCGGTTGGGGCCGGAAGATATTTAATTAAAACTAAAGGTTAAATTATGATAGCTGCATTTGAACTGGGTGGATTTGAAGTGTTATTGATCCTGATTGTATTGCCCCTATTTCTGGCGATATCCGGATTCTGGATTTGGATGCTCGTTTCCGCGATCACCAATAAAGGCCTCGCCGATGGCGAAAAGGTCGGCTGGGTGATCGCCATTGCGCTGCTGCATTTTATCGGCGCGTTGCTTTATCTTTTCATCGGCTATCCGAAGCGCAATGCGCCGCCCATCGTGATCTAAAGTTATGCCGCCCGATAATTCAAAAAATCCGGTATCGCCGCAATTGGAACGTCTGCAACTGCCGGCGCAAAACGCCATCCGCAAATGGTTATGTCTGATTGGACCGATCCTTGTTCTGGTTGGCCTATTATGCGTCATCATCTCATTCGCCAGTATGGTTTCCAGTGCGGGAAGTTTTGAAAGGCCGCATTATTTTTGGCTCGGGTTCGTGGGCCTGCCGCTGATGTTCGTGGGCGGTGTGTTGTGCCAATTTGGATTTCTCGGTGCCGTGGCCCGTTTTTTGGCCGGTGAATCTGCCCCGGTGGCGGCCGATACGGTCAATTACCTGGCTGAAGAAACCAAGGGTTCGATTGAAACGATTGCTAAAGCGGCTGCCAAAGGTGTAGTCGAAGGCATGGCCGCTGGTCACGTAGAAACCACTTCGGGCAAAGCAGAAGGCAATAAACCATCCCAAACAAAGGACAAATTATGATTGGCGGAATGATCGCACTATTTTTGATTTTATTTTTCGGCAGCTTGGCTTTGGCTTTAACCATCTTCTGGGTTTGGATGCTCATTGACGCCATCCAAAACAAAAGGCTGACCGATGGCGAAAAGATTGGCTGGGTTCTGGCGATTGTGTTCCTGCATTTCATCGGTGCAGCGCTTTACTTTTTTATTGGTCGCTCCAAACAAGCGTAGCGCGGGTCGTTTGCTCAAACCACGCCGGCTTCGCCCCGGCTTTGAACCGCCACGAGTGCGGCGATGGAAAAGCCCTCGTAAAGGATCTATGAAAAAAGGACTCGGGATATTGTTGGGTTGGGCGACCGCATTGCCAGCAGCACTGGCGGTGGACAATCTCATTGTCACCGGTCACGGAAGCACGCCACCCAGCCAAGTTTTCGGCAATCAGCCGCCTGGCTGGTTGCCTTATATCATACCGTTGATTTTTTTACTGGCAGGTTTGGTTCATTTGTTTTATCCGCGCGTTGGTTGGTGGTTGAAATACGGTTGGCAATTCGATGGTTCCGTGGAGCCTTCCGCGTTTTGGCTGTTTTGTGAAAGGCTTGGCGGAGTAATTCTCATCGGTGTCGCGGGATTTATATTGTATTCCGTTAACGGCCACCTTTATTTTTCAAAATAATTTTATGCGACTTTTCGAAGCTATCATTGATGCAAATCACCGCGCGGTTGCCGGTGATGCGACGGCGGGTTTGCATCCCGACGAATTCGCGGACGCGTTACCGGTCATCGCGTTGACGTGCATTGATCCGCGATTGAATGCGTTTTTTCCCAACGCGCTGGCGTTGCCCGAAGATCAATTCATCTGGCTGCGCAACGCGGGCAACATCATCACCGAGCCGCTGTCCAGCACCATGCGGTCGCTCGCGCTCGCGTGCGCGGTGAAGGGGGGACAGGAAATCGCCATCATCGGCCACACGGATTGTCAGGTTGCGCGGACGCCGATGGCGTTGCTGCTGGATAAGTTCTCGGCCCTCGGTATCGAACGCAATCGCTTGCCGGATAATCTCGCGGAATTCTTCGGCACCTTCAGCAGTGAACGACAAAACGTCATTAAAGCCTGTGACTTTGCGCGGCACAGTCCGCTCATCGGCCCGAAGATTCCCGTGCACGGATTGATGATTGATATCGCGACAGGAAAATTGGACTGGGTCGTGAACGGCTACGAGACGTTGCTAACGCAAGTGCCACCGACGCAACCGAAAATGGATTTCGCGGCGATTGGCGCCTTAGGTTCATTCAAGGATTTCGACATGGGCGAAATGAAATTTCCCGAGCTGAAGATCGGCGCCGTCGCGTTGCCGGGAAAACCGTTAGCTCTGGAACCCGTGCCCGTGGCAAAACCGCCCGCGCCACCGGTGATTAAGTCACCGTTGCCGCCGTTGCGTCCGGCGAAAGTGCCGTTGCCACCGCCGCTCCGTCCGCGTGGTTTTCAGTGAACGGAGCGTTGAGCAATGCTCTGCGCTCCGGCTATTTAGCTTTAATTCTTTAGTGCCGTTGGATCGCTGACAGTGGCGAAGTGGCTGGCTTGATAAAATAAGCCGCGATATTCCGTCGGCGCATTGGTGTCATCGTAGAAAACGCTGATGGGCTGGCCGCCGGGCAATTTCTGCGTGGCAATGAATTTCAGGAACGGGCCGTCGGTGTGATAGCTGTCGCCAAAACCGGCCAGGACGTAAACTTTTTTGCCCGGCTGTTCGCGTTCCGTCTGCGTGACGATTTGTTGAATTTTCTCCCGTTTGCCATCGCTCCACGTCAGGGGATAAATAATTTGTTCCGTGATCAAGCCAGCGTGGATTTTTAATTCGATACCGTGGATATGCTTTTCGGGAATTCCGAGGCTGGCGGCGGCACCTTGCACCAACAGTTCGGCACTGGCCGAGACGATGTGGGATTGCACGCCGCTTTTTTCGATCGCACGGATGATGTGGACGGATGATGCGCGTAAGTAATTGCTCAACGTGGTTGAAAAATAATCACGGCTTAACTGCAAGACGTCCGCTGCTTTCGCGCCGCGCAACATTTGCGGGATGAACGGATACGCGAGCCAATGACCGATGTGCGTGTCCATGTTCGTGTAATCGTTCCAAAATTTTTCAAAGCCGCCGGCGCGCGGATAAATTTTCGACAAATCGTGTTCGATGGCGACTTGGGCCAGGCCGGGAAAAATCAGTTGGCCGTTTTCGTGCAAACCTTCAGAACAATCACCCTTCATGGTCGTGCCGTCAAAATCCCAGAATGCGAGAAAAATGGCGTTCGTGTCGCCCGTATTTTGGAGGATGGCAGCACGCGTCGAGAGAATTTGGTGGATGATACGTTGATCGTCCGGTTCTTCGGCGTGGACTGAAATTAAAAATGTCAAAGCCGTGGTCAGAATGAGCAGAAACTTCATGCAGACAATGCTCCGGCGGCGCGGGTGGAAGTCAAGTGGACCCATGTTAAAATTGGGTGACGCCGGTCCCTGCGTCATCCGTCATCAGTTATTCCAACACAATCGCCAGGGCAAAACCATCGTAACCTTTGCTGCCGACGGTTTGTAAAATAGTCGCATTGACGCGCGGTTCAGCGGCGAGCAGCGCATTGAATTTATGCGCACCTTGCACGCGGGAATCTTCATTGTTCGCATCAATCACTTCACCTTTGCGCACCACGTTATCGGCGATGATCACGGTGCCGGGACGCGACAGCTTCAATGCCCACGCGAGGTAATCGGGATAAGATTCTTTATCCGCATCGATAAAAATAAAATCGAACGGCCCGGTTTTTTCCATCACAAGTTGCGCGAGCGAATCGGACGCTTTGCCGACGCGCAGTTCAATCTTATCTGACACTCCGGCCCGAACGAAATTGGCGCGGGCGACCTCGGCGTGCTTCGGTTCAAATTCCAGGGTGACCAGTTTGCCGTCAGCGGGCAACGCCCGCGCCAGCCAGATCGTGCTGTAACCGCCGAGCGTGCCAATTTCCAAAATGGAACGCGTCCCGTGCGCTTGGGCGAGGAGTTGGAGCAATTTGCCTTGGTTCGGCGCGACGTTGATTTCCGGTAAACCGGCCGCGCGACTGGTTTCCAGCACCGCTTCAAAAATCGGATCGGCCGCGGTAAATAAGTCGTTGATATAATGATCAACGGAGGTCCATTTATCTTGATTCATTGGGGCGAGAGTAAAATATTTTTCGTCGGCGCAAAACTTAATATATCAAAACCCTAGCGCGCTTTCTTTTTCGGTTTCGCCGCCGCCGCGATTTTGATCGCGCGTTGCGCCCACGCGACGAGTTCGGGCGCGGTTTCCAAAACGTCCGGCGGAACTTCGTGATAGGCCATCGTCATGGTTTTACCTTTCATTTCGTAAGTGAAAGGTTTCATGCCACGTTCCATATAATCTTTTTGCGACGCCGCATCGGTTTTGAAAAAGAGACGACCTTCGTCGAGGATACCGAAGAATTTTTCGCCGCAGTAAAGTCCGTGCGCGCCGAACATCGCCCGCGCCCGCAGTTCTGGCAACGCGCTTAATTGATCGAGCACAAAAGATTTGAATGAGTCGTCGGGCATGATGACAAAGGGTAGGGCGGAGCTGCCGTTCCGCCTTTTTTTTATGACTATGGTCGTTGGTAATCCAGGGCCAAGCGGTCGCTTGGCCTACGTTGCTTCCGCATCGCGATCCGACCAGCGGGCAAACTTAAAACAAACGAACGTCGCGAGTGCCGATGCGCTGGCGAGGAGGATCGCCTGCGTGCGCGGTTGTTTCAGATCGTTCAGCCAGTCGTCTGCGAGTTCGCCTTGTTGGCCGTAGAGAATTCCCATTTGCCGCGTCGTGGCGCGGTCAAAACCGGTCATCGAAAGATCATCCGCCATATTCGCTGCGCGCGTGCCGAGCCAATAAACTAATCCCGCGCCCGCCAGACCGAGGATTAACACGCTCAGACCCACGATGCGAAATATCCGCGCCCGCCGTTTGGCCGTGGCCACAAAATTGATTTTCGCATCCTCCGTCATCGTGTCACATATCCTTCAACAAATGTTTCAAACCCGTCGCCGCGATCTGAAGGCCCACGCAAAAAACGATGAACGCACTCAAGCGATTGACGACTTGTTGGCCGCGGGCGCCGAGCCGATTCAACACCGCCGGCGTGAATGCGTAGCAGATATAGATCAAAATGCTCATGGCGACGATGGCCACAAAGATGGCGGACAGATTCATGAGATGCGATTTTAACGCTTCTTCGCTGGTGTGCGCGCTTAAGGTGAGGATCACCGAAATGGTGCCCGCGCCGGTCGTCATCGGAAACGCGAGCGGATAAAAAAGAATGTCCTCCACGTTTTTAGAATGGCTGGGACTGGAAGTTTCCGCGTCGTCCGACGAATCGTTGCCGGGCGAAAGTAATTGCCAACCCGTGCGGCAAATCAAGATGCCACCCGCGATTTGGACGACGGGCAGGGAAATACCGAACATTTTGAAGATCCAGCTTCCCGCCAGCAGCGCCACCGTGCAGACGAGAAAACAGTAGAACGCAATTTTGCCCGCCGCCACCCGGCGTTCCGCCAGCGTCAACCGATGCAAAAAAGGATCCAACACCAACGCCGTGCCGACCGGATTGACCAGCGGAAACAACGCCACAAAACCCAAAAAAGCGAGTTCTAAAAAGGCCGAAACATTTTCCATGTCCGTGACAAAATAGGTGTGGAGCTGCGAAAAACCAATGCAAAAGCAGGGGATTTTTAAGCCGCGAATCGGCGCTGATTATAAATGAAGTGGTTTCGGCAAAAGACGGAACCGAACCGCCGACCCCGCTTTCGGAATGGTGGAGCCTACAGGATTCGAACCTGCGACCCCCACAATGCCATTGTGGTGCTCTACCAACTGAGCTAAGACCCCATCCGAAACGGATTGATAATTTATGTTTTTTGCGCGGCAAGTCAAAACCATTTTCGGAAAATTTCGCTTTAACTGTTTCCGCTGGCGGTTTGATCCATTTTGGTTCCACTAACGATCGTGGTTTAAGCTTTGCGTTCTACCCGCATGGTTGTGCGGTTGTGCTTACGCGGCGGCGGCGGCAAAATCTCGCCTTCAAAATCCCATGCAAAAACCGCAATTGTCTTTCTGGCAAATCTGGAACATGAGCTTCGGCTTTCTCGGCATCCAGTTTGGCTGGGGCTTGCAGATGGCGAACATGAGTCCCATCTACAAATATCTCGGCGCCTCCGACGCCCAGATTCCGCTGCTCTGGCTGGCCGCGCCGTTGACGGGTCTGCTCGTGCAACCACTCATCGGCGCGTTGAGCGACCGCACTTGGGGCGCGT
The DNA here is from genome assembly GCA_026225255.1 of Methylacidimicrobium fagopyrum. Taxonomy (GTDB): domain Bacteria; phylum Verrucomicrobiota; class Verrucomicrobiia; order Limisphaerales; family UBA11358; genus UBA11358. The sequence goes on from JAMFSJ010000015.1 coordinate 6,458, forward strand.
TGGGACGGCGGCGTCCATATTTTTTGGTGGGCGCAATTTTAAGTTCGCTCGCGCTCATCGCGATGCCGAATTGCAGCACGTTGTGGATGGCGGCCGGCTTGTTATGGATCCTCGATGCGAGCATTAATGTCTCCATGGAACCGTTCCGCGCGTTTGTGGCGGATAAATTGCCCGAACGCCAGCGCGGCACGGGTTTCGCGATGCAAAGTTTTTTCATCGGCGTCGGCGCAGTCGTGGCGGGAATGTTGCCTTACATTTTAAAGAACTGGTTTCACGTCAGCAGCGAAACCAGCGCGGGCAACGTGATTCCGCTGAATGTGAGAATTTCCTTTTACGCGGGCGCGGCGGCATTTTTAGGCGCGGTGCTGTGGACGATTTTTTCCACGAAAGAATATCCCCCGGAAAACCTCGAGGAATTTTACCGCGCGAAAAAGACCCGCGCTGGATTTGGCCAGTTGGTCGCCGAAATTTTTTCCGCGTTGCGCGAAATGCCCGCCACGATGAAACAGCTCGCGCTCGTGCAATTTTTTACGTGGCTCGGTTTGTTCTGCATGTGGTTGCATTTTTCCAACGCGGTGCCGATTATTTTTGGCACGGATGATAAGGATTCAGAACTATTCAAACGCGGCGCGGAATGGGCAGGCGTTTGTTATTCGGTCAAGGACGCGGTGACATTTATCGCGGCGTTCGGCTTGATGTTTGCCGCGCGAAAATTTGACCGCCGCCGCATCCACGGCGTGTGCCTCGCGCTCGGCGGCCTGGGTTTGATCGCCACCGGTTTTATTCACGGCGAGGCGCATAAGGACTGGTTGCTGGTCGCGCTGGCGTTGGGCGGCGTGGCGTGGGCGTCCATTCTTTCCATGCCTTACGCAATGTTATCCGGCGCGTTGCCTGCCGCGCGCATGGGGGTCTACATGGGGATCTTCAATTTTTTTATTGTGTTACCGGAGATCATCGCGGCGCTGACATTTGGGCCGCTAGTGAAAAATTATCTGGGCGGCAATCTGGTTCAGGCCGTGATGGCCGGGGGATTTTTCATGCTGCTCGCCGCCGTGATGGCGCAATGGGTGAAGCTGCCGCCGGCGAAACAAGAGGTTCCGAGTGGCAGGATAAACGCATAATGGTCATCCACCCGATAATCGGACCGGCCACTAATTAATTCTTCTCCGAAGTTTTGGCGGCTTCGATGAGTTCCCAGAATTTCGGGTTTTCCTGCAAGGCTTCGTCTTCGCCCGCTTTGATGCCGGAACGGAAAAAGAAATCTTTCAGCGTGTGACGGCTCAAGATGCGGTGGATGAGGACGCCGAGGTTGTGCCGTTCAAAATAGATGCGGTAATCGCCCAGCCGAAAACGGTGCAGGATGTGGCCGTCGCTTTCCAATTTGCCGAAAGCTTCCAGTTCACTGGTGATGACGTGCTGCGGCAGGCCGCGAAAATCGCCGAGAATTTGCAATTGCAATTCCTTGGGCATGCGCGCCAGTTCGACCGCGCTCGTCGGCGTGAAAATGATTTGAAAAGTGTTCATCAAAATCGTGACGTCACTGTAACGCATCGGCGGCGGTTTTCGCAATCTTGATTAAAGTCAGGGTTCTGGGTCAAACTACCGCTGGTCACCACCCAAATGTGGTATGCTCATTTTATTTACAGTCAGTATGTTGTTAGGTCTCCGGGCGTAGATATTTAAAATTAGTTTGATGAAGCAGGGCGTTATCATTTTATTGGTTTGGGTTGGCTGGTTCGCGTTGGCCGCGCGCGCGCAGGCGGATGACGCGGACGCTTTCGGGGGCGCGAACATCGGCGAACGCTTATTTCTGGAAACGCGGTTCGCGCAATTTTTCTTCACCAACTCCGCGGGCGATGCGAACGCGGTTTTGACGAACAGCGATCCGGTGATGGACAACACGGTGACGATTTACGGGCCGCAGCCGGGGCCGTTTGCGGGGCAGTCCATGAATTGTCGCGCATGTCATTTGGTTGAAGAACACGAAGGGATCGGGAATCGGACGTATTGCGATTTTGCGCGGCGCAGCCCGGTTCCTGAGATTGGTGATGGTCGCGTTACCACGCCGCGTAATGCGCTGACGTTGGTGGATGCGTTGCTGCCGCGCCAGGTTCCGTTATTTCTCCATCACGACGGGCAATTCGCGGCGGTGGATGACTTGGTGGTGGGCACGTTGACCGGGCGAAATTACGGTTGGCAGCCGACGGAATATGAAGCGGCGATTCATCACATCGCGCACATCATTCGCGACGACGACGGCAGTGGTTTTCTGGCGGGGCAATACGGCGGGTCATCGTATGCGGAAGCGTTTGCCGGGTTGGCGGGCATTGAGAGCCAGTATTTGATTCCCTCCAAGAATCGCATGAACGTATTAGTCACGGATACGAACAGCCCTAACTATGTGACCGATGAGCAGATTGTGCAGAACATCGCGGAATTGATGAAGGATTACATGTTGACCCTCGTTTTTTCGCAAGATGTGGCGGGTAATTTCGATGGCTCGCCGTATGACGCTTTCCTGATCAAGAATGGCTTGCCGCAACAACCGGACCCGGGCGAAACGCAGCTGCAATATGGCCGGCGCTTGTTGCAACTGCTCGCGGGCTTGACGAATCCGCAATGGGTGACGGACCCGGATGCCGGCTTCTTTGTGACGAATGCGCAGGGGCAACAATTTCAATTCGGCACGAATGAATTGGCCGGATTAGAAATCTTTTTGACGGATCAATCGAATCTGACGGTCGCCACCAATCTGCAACTACAAGGTGTCACGACGCGCATCGCCGTAGGAAATTGCATCACCTGTCACGCGCCGCCGACGTTCACGGATTCGCTCTTTCATAACAACGGCGCGGCGCAAGCGGAATACGACCAGATTCACGGCGCAGGCGCGTTCATGGCGTTGGCCGTGCCGAGCTGGGCGGAGCGCGCTACGAACTATGATGCGTATTTGCCGCCGACGGCGAATCATCCGAACGCGTTGGGAATTTTCGAGACGCCGCCAACCACCAACCATCCGGCGCAAGTGGATTTGGGATTATGGAATGTCTATGCCAATCCTGATTTTCCAGCGCCGCAAGCCGGTTTGCAATCGGTATTACCGCAACTGCTCTCGGTGGCGTCACCGCAGATCGGGCGCGTGACGGTGGTGGGCACGAATCTGGTTTTGAGCGCGACCAATGTTTCAACGGATTGGACTTACTATCTCATCACATCAACGAACTTACTGAGTCCGCTGGCGAATTGGACGGTGGTGGCTACGAATAACTTCGCTGGCAGCGGACAATTATATTTTACCAATGTGCTCACGGCCAATGCGCCGCAACAATTTTATGGACTGCTCTTAGGCAATATTTCGCCCGCCGCCGCATTGCCGGGAACGCTGGCTTTGTTTAAGACGCCGACCGTTCGCGATTTAGTCAGCTCCGAACCTTATCTGCACACCGGACAGTTAGATACGATTGAGGACGTGCTGCAGTTTTATATCAATGCCTCAGCGCAAGCCCGGGCGGGCGGCATTCGCAATGGCGATCCGCAATTGAGCGGCATTTATTTGGATGCTTCAGCGGTCGCGCCGCTGGCCGCATTTTTGCGCGCGTTGAACGAATCGGAATATGTCGATGCTCCTTGTCCCTGCGATCCACAACCGGTGCCACCGCCGCAATGATACCTTTTAATACCAAACCCAGGTCAGATAAGACTTATATGACTCAGCATACATTACGTCGTTCGATGGTTAAGCGGGCACGGGCGTCCGGCCTGTTCGTTGGCCTGCTACTGGCATCGGCGCTATCCGCGTTGGCGGTGGGCACGTGGACGCCGTTGACCCACACTTCGCCGGGGCCGCAAATCAATAACATGTTGTTGATGCCCGATGGCACGGTGTTGGCGCATGATGTGAACAGTGCCACCCATTGGTATAAGCTGACGCCGGATAGCACGGGCAGTTATATCAAAGGCACTTGGACTTCGGTGGCTTCAATGAATTATTCGCGGGAATATTATTCTTCGCAAGTGCTGACGGACGGACGGGTATTTGTCTGCGGTGGTGAATATGGAAATGGCGGAACCAACGGCGAATACTACGATCCCATTGCCAATAAGTGGACGATGGCGCCCGCGACGTCGAATGCTAACAATTTTCTGGATTCCTGTTCGGAAATTTTGCCGAACGGAAATGTGCTGGTCTCGCCCGTCAGCCCGGGGACTTATGGCGAAACCTTGATCTGGAACGCGGCGAATAATACCTGGACCATCGGTCCAACGTTGTATCGCGGCAGTGATCAGGATGAAGCGTGTTGGGTCAAGTTACCGGATGATAGCTTATTGACGATTGATCCCTTCGGCCAGAATTGCGAGCGTTATATTCCGTCTTTGAACCAATGGGTTAACGATGCCACTGTGCCGGTGAAAATGTATGCTTGGGGCGGCGAAATGGGGGCCGGTTTTCTACTGCCGAACGGCAATGCCTTTTATTTGAGTGGCAGCAACAACACGGCGATCTACACCCCCAGCGGCACGGCGAGCCCGGGTTCCTGGGTCGCCGGGCCGACCCTGCCGAATAGTTATGGCGTGATTGATGGCCCCGCGGCGATGATGTCTAATAGCAAAATCCTTTGCTGTCTGGGAACCAATGCGAGTTACTCCGGACCGAGTTATTTTTACGAATACGACTACGTGGCGAATGCGTTCACAGCGGCGCCAAGTCCGACCAGCACGACGCCCGGTGCGAGTTTCAGTCCGGCGCCGTTTGTTAATGCGATGCTAGATTTACCGGATGGCAGCGTGTTGTTATCGCGCCAGACCAGCCAGCTTTATATCTACACGCCGGATGGTTCGCCGCTGGCCGCAGGTCAGCCAACCATTGATAGTGTGAATGTCAATGCCGACGGTTCGTTGCATCTGACGGGCACGTTGTTTAATGGTATCTCGGAAGGCGCGGCTTACGGCGATGACTTGCAGATGGCCAGCAACTATCCGCTGGTGCGGATGACGAATGCCGTCGGTCAGATTTTTTACGGACGCACTTATAATTGGAGCAGCACGAGCGTGATGACGGGCACTAATATTGTGACCACAGAAATGGCCTTCCCGACGAATTTCCCCGCCGGAACTTATTCGCTCGTGGTCGTGGCTAACGGTAATAGCTCCGCCCCGATCTTGATCACTTATCCGCTGACCGGTGGTCCATTATTGTGGGATGCGAACACTATTACCGCCGGCGCGCAAGATGGCAGCAGCACTTGGAATAATACCAGTGCTAATTGGTGGAATGGCGCGGATACGGTTTGGAATGACGCCGCTCCGGTTAATGCCGTTTTTGGTAATGGCGGCACCGGCGGAACGGTCACTGTGACGGGCGCGCATACGAATATCTGGATCACGTTTAATCCGGTGAGTGGTGCCTACACTTTATCCGGCAGTGGATCATTGACCATCAGTAACGGCATTTTGGCGAACGACTCGGCGAATATTAATGTGCCGATCGCGCTAGCGAATGACCAGACCTGGCCGGTGACAATTAATCAGACTTTGGCGGTCGGCGGCGTGATCAGCGGCGATCAAGCATTAACGCTCAGTGGGGGCAGCGGGACGTTGGCCTTGGCGGGGGCGAATACTTTCACCGGCGGTATCACGGTCAGTAACGGCACGTTGCAATTAGGGAATGGCAGCGCTACCGGCAATGCGGGCACGGGCGGTATCACATTGGCGCGCGGGAGTGCGGGCGCGGATAATTTTAACAGTGGACTGGCAGTCAATGAAACCGGTGGGCCGATTTTTTCTAATGCGGTAACGTTGATCGCGGGCAATCAAGGGACCTATGTGACTGCCGGCCAAACGGCCACTCTATCGGGAGTTATTTCTGGCAGCGGACAACTTTGGGTGAACGGGCCGGGCACACTTATTTTGAGTAACACGGCGAATAGTTATAGCGGCGGCACAATGTTGGCGAGTTCTGCGCTCGGCGCGTTGCAGTTGGATTCTTTTGCCAAAGCGGGCAGTGGTAATATTACTTTTAACGCCGCCGGTGGCACTTTGATTTATGCCGGCCCGAGCGCCTTGACGACGGGTAAATTGGGGACGTCCGTTTTTCAAGGCGGTTCCAGCGTGATTAATATCACGAATGCGAGTGTCACTTTGACAAATGGAACCGTGATGACGGGCCCCGGCACTTTGATCAAGCGTGGCTCCGGCACGCTGGCGCTAAGTGTGGCCAATACTTACACCGCTAATACGGTCATCAGCAATGGCGTGCTGGCGTTAGTCGGCAACGGTAGTTTTGCCAGTTCGCCCAACATTACCATCAACGCGGGTGCGATGCTGGATGTTCATGCTAAGACCGGGCCTTTAACCTTGGGGTCGAGCCAAACTGTGACGGCCAGCGGGGTCACCGGAACGATCAACGGCAATATCAGCCTGAGTTCGGGAACCTTGGTCTTGAATTACAACGGCAGTCAGCCGCCGTTGACCATCACCAACGGAACTTTGACGATGAATAATGGTCCCACGACCGTCGCATCCAGCAGCGTTTTGGGCGTCGGCACTTATAAGTTGATATCCAAACAAACGAGCGGCACCGTGGCAGGCAGCGTTAGCACTTCCAAAGTGATGGTCACCGGTAAAGGATTAGTCTTGGGTGAAATCGCCCATTTGCAAATCATCAACGGCGAATTATATATGACCGTGCAAATACCCAGCCCGGGACAGATTGGTTGGGGCGTCGCGACCACCCTGGCGGCGGATACCGATGTGTGGACGATGGGCACATCCACTTATGCGTATGATTGGGCCAATACAATCAGGCGGTCAACGGGGTTAATTTCGTCGGGGCGAGCAGCCCGAGTGGGGCGAACACGGATGTGAGTTTCACAACTTCTACCGGTTCGATCGCTAATAATTCTTCAACGTTTACCGGGGGCACCGCCTCGCCATTCGCGGGTTTATCGGTCGCCTACGAAAATATTTTGGTGGGAGCTGATTATGCTTCATCCGCCAACGCTACTTTTACCGTGACGTTGCGCAACTTGGTCGTCGGTCGGTCTTACGCGGTGCAAGTTTGGGTCAATGATTCGCGATCTGGTTCCACGGCGACGCGTAATGAAGTCGTCGGCAGCAGCGTGACTTTGGCCTACAATGTTCAGCAAGCGGGCGGCGGCGTAGGACAATTTTCCATTGGCCTGTTCATGGCCAGTGCTACCAACCAGACTTTTACGATGCTCGGTGCCGGTTCGTCCCAGATCAATGCCTTGCAGTTGCGCGACGTCACCGGCACCAGTTATGCCCTGCCGCCGCCCTCACCTTACTGGGGCGGCTTCGTGAATGGTAACTGGGACGACGCCACCACTAACTGGGGTAGCGGCCAGGCTTTCAACTTAGTTAAGACTTATTTTACAAATGCCATCTACACCAATCTCTATTTTGCCGACACGAATATCTTGGGCAATCCCGTGAACAACAATCTCATCACTGTTCAAGCCGCCGGTGAATTTTTTAACTGGGTGACCTTCATTAATAACTCAGTGAATTATACTATTCAAAATATCAGTGGCGCGATTGGCATCACCGGCTCGACCGCGATCATCAAGAACGGCAACGGCACGGTGACCCTAAGTAGTGCGAATACTTATACTGGACCGACTACGGTTAATAGCGGTGTTTTGCTGGTCAATGGTTCCCTGGGGACTAACTTGGTCACCGTGCAATCCGGCGCGGTTTTAGGTGGCGTGGGCACGGTGAACGGCGCGGTGAAACTGGCGGGCACGATATCGCCGGCGACGACTAATTCCGTGGGCACGTTGACGACTGGTAGCGAGACCTGGAATGGTGGAGGCACTTATATCTTTGGTTTGAATAACGCCACCAACGTTTCCGGCCAAGACTTGTTAAATGTCAACGGGGTGATCAATCTCCAAGCCAGCGCGAATCCGTTTGTGATTCAATTGGTTTCACTCCAGGCGAATAATACGCCTGGCGCACTGCCGGGATTTGTAGATTACGGCACTTATAATTGGACGCTGGCAACGACCAGCGGCGGGGTGCAAAATTTTGATCCGGCGCTGTTTACGATCGCTACGAACAACTTCCTAAACGCCTTCACCGGCACATTTAGCCTGACGAACAGTGGCAATTCGCTGGTTTTGGTTTATACGCCCGTGCCGTTGATAGCCCCGATCTTGAGCGGCGTGCCAACGTATTCCGCCGGCACGCTCGCGTTGATTTTCAGCGGCCCGAGCGGACAACCTTACGAAGTATTATCCAGCCCGGACCTTACCTTGCCGCTGACCAATTGGCTGGTGTTGACGAACGGTGTGTTTGGCGCGGACGCAATTGAATTCGATGACAACAACGCCACCAACGCGCAAAATTATTATCGCGTCACCTCGCCCTAAGCTGAGACAAAATTGGGTTTGCCATGGTAGTGACGCGGGTAGCGTGTCCGTGGGCGATGCCCGATAATTTCGGCCACGTTCAGCAAATCCAAAAAGCGCGAAAAGGTTGACGCCGCCGGTTTTTCAACCGAAGCTGACGGCAGCAAATTATGAACGTTTGGGGTTCTATCTCGCTGGGTAAACGTAAACTTGCACTCTGGTTTTTAGGGCTACTGGCTTTTTATGCCATTGTCGGCTTGCTCATTTTGCCGCCAATTATCCGCTACGCGGCGGTGAAAATTCTTTCCCAACAACTAAATCGCGAGGTTTCGATAAAGAAAATAAAAATCGATCCGTTCACGCTTTCGGCCACGGTGGACGGTTTGCTGATCCAGGAAAAAGACGGGCAACCGTTCGTTTCATGGGACGAAGTTTATGTGAATTTTCAACTCTCCTCGTTTTTCGGCCACGCCTGGGTGTTCAAAGAAATCAACGTCACTAAGCCGTTTGTGCACGCGCAAATGAATCGGGATGGCACGTTTAATTTTTCCGATTTAATCGCGAAATTTTCCACGAACGCCGCACCGGCCGGGAAGAAATCCGCGCCGCTGGCATTGCGCATCGAACATTTGCACATTGGCGGCGCCACGGCGGCGCTGGCGGATTTTACTCCGCGCGAACCGTTCCAGCGCACCGCCGGTCCGTTTGAAATAACGCTGGAAGATTTTCGCACGGACCCGGCCAATAAAAATCCTTACGCCTTTTCCGGCCTGACCCCCGCGGGCGAACGGATCGCGTGGACAGGATTTTTTTATTTGAACCCCTTGAGTTCCCAAGGCGAATTAACGTTGGATAATTTGACGTTGAACCAATACGCGCCGCTCTATCAGGATTTGGTGCGCTTTGAAATTCGCGATGGCACGGTTGGTTTTCACCTCAATTATCAGTTTGAATTGACCAGTAACAATTGTGTCGCGCTGGTGAACGATGCGTCGTTCGCGCTGCGCGATCTCAAAGTGGCGCCCGTGGGCGCGACGAATAACATCGTCGAAGTGCCGTTTTTCAGCGTCACCGGCGCGAGCGTGGATCTGGGAAAAAATCAAGCCACGGTGAATGCCATTTACGCCGATGGCTCAAAACTTTTTCTGACGCGCGACCAGGATAAAAATATCAATGTAGTGGAGCTTTCCAAACCGGCGGACGCGGCGACGAATCTGCCCGGCGGCGTTTTGTTTCTGCTCCATTCGGTGACCAACGTGGTGGCGCAGTTGTTGAATAGCACCAACGCCTGGAGCGCCACGCTTCGCTCCGTGACTTCGACCAACGGCTCGATCTTCGTGGCGGACAACGCCAATGCGCGGCCCGTGAAAGTGGCGTTGACGGACATCACGTTCACGGCCGAAAATGTTTCTAATCTGCGGGGCACTAATTTTACCTCGGCGCTTTCGTTGCGCTGGAATCAAGACGGTTCCATTAAAACCAAAACCGTCGCCTCGCTCGCGCCGCCGACGTTTGAAGTCGCGCTCGATCTCGATCAGGTTGATCTCAGTCCATTGAGTCCGTATGTGAAATTGGATCTGCTTGTGCTCGGCGGCAAACTCGGTTTGCACGGACAAGCGCATTTGGTCACGCCGCGCGGCGAATTACCCGCCGTGACTTTTAGCGGCGATGCGAGCCTTGATGGGCTGCACACCGTGGACGGATTTTCCGGCGACGATTTATTGAAGTGGGATTCCGTCAAGGTTGACGCCATCCAGGCGAATTTAAATCCGCTGACCGTCGCCATCCAAAAAATTGCCGTCAATCAAGCTTACGCCCGGCTCATCATCGAAACCAATCACACCATCAATCTGCTCAACGTGCTGCGTTTGACGGTCACGAATGGCGTCACGCCGAATACGGTGAAAGTCGCCGTGGTGAGAAAAAATCCCGTCGCGCCCGATTCGCTGCTGCCGCAAATCACGCTCGGTGAATTGAGCCTCACGAACACGACCGCGAGTTTTACCGACCGTTCGCTGGAGCCGAATGTTAATCTCGCCGTCGAGCAGGTGAACGGCACATTGGCCGGACTTTCATCGGCCGAATTGCAACACGCGGATTTGGATTTGAGCGCGAAAGTGGAAGGCGTCGGCCCCGCGCACATCACCGGCCAGATCAATCCGTTCAGCCCGCAATCTACGAATGACATCCAGATTTCTCTACGCGACATGGATCTGACGCCGACCAGTCCGTATGTGGGAAAATTTGCGGGCTACCGTTTGGCCGAAGGGAAATTGGATTTGGAGCTGACGTATGAAATCGTTGGCCGAAAATTGTCGTCCAAAAATCTCGTCACGCTTGATCAATTTACGTTCGGTCAAGCCGTGGCCAGTCCTGAGGCCACGCATTTGCCCGTGCGTCTGGCGATTGCGATTTTGAAAGACCGCGCGGGTAAGATTGTTTTGGACGTGCCGATTGAAGGCAATCTGGATGACCCGAAATTTCGCATCGGCAAAGTCGTCCTGCGCGCCATTGTGAACATTCTTGAAAAAGCCGCGACCTCGCCGTTCTCCTTGCTCAGCGCGGCGTTTGGCGGCGGCGGCGAAGAACTCGGCTATCAAGATTTTGCGCCCGGCAGCGCGGAACTTTCGGCCGCTGATCAAAAGAAATTGGATTCGCTCGGCAAAGGATTGTTCGCCCGCCCGGCGTTGCAATTGGAAATTTCCGGCAGCGTTGCGTCCGACGCGGATCGTGAGGGACTGCAACGCGCCGCGCTGGATCACGAAATCCGCGCCCGGATCTGGTCGCAATTACACGCATCGGAACGCGCTACCAATTCGGTCGATCAAACCGTTTTGACGCCGGAAGACCGCGCGCGTTGGCTGGGTAAAATATATGCCGAAGCGGTGGCCGCGGGTAAAATTAATAACGCCCTGATCGCCGCCAACACCAATCTCGCCGTCTATGCCGCGTCAGTTTTGCCGCAACCGGCGAACATGGAAAAAGGGGCCGCACTTTTAATGAAACGCGACTCTGCGCCCAAACCTACCACGACCAACGGCCCGCCGGTTTACCAGACGAAGCTCGTTCCGCCGCCCAGCCCGACCGAAGCGGTTTTGCTTTCTACTTACGCGATCGGCGAAAATGATTTGGCCGCCCTCGCCACGGCTCGCGCCAAAGCGGTGAAAGATTATCTACTGCAAAATGGCAAGGTTGAAGCCACGCGTCTCTTCATCACCACGAAGAACGGAACCTTGCGCCACGACGGGAGTCGCGCTTACGAACAGTTCCGCTGAGGGAAGTTGTTCAAAGCCAGTTGGAAACCGCCGCGACCACTTTTCAGGCCGGCAATGACTATAAAAAAAGAGCCGACGAAGGTCGGCTCTTTGAATTTTTCTAGAGGAACCTTAAAGCCCGCCGCCAGTGGCGCCACCCATTTTCTTCATCATCTCGGTTTGCATCATGGTTTGGATATTATCGTAAGCTTTATAATTCGTCGGCGGGACGAACAGGCTGTCCGCTGGCTTAGTCAGATTGATGTCCGTGAATTGCATGGTCGTGGTGTTGCCGCCGGAAGTTTGCGTGATCTTGATCGGCGTATCTTTCAAATCCGTCGCGTTCCACGTGGTCATCGTCAAGGGTTGGCCGCTCTTGGTGTTCGGGATGGTGTATTCTTTTTTCACGCACGGATGGCCGTCCAACGTTTCTTTGCCGAGCTCGGTTGTGACGACTTTGGCGTCATTCGTGTCGTCGGGTTTTCCGGAGGCTAATTGAAATTTTGCGTAAGCCGCCAAGCCGGGATAGATCATGTAAACCGTTTTCTTCGTCATCTGCGAAATGGAAACCATTTGATCCATGCCCATCGCTTTCATCTGCGCGATGGCATCCGGCGGAATCGCCGTGCCGCCTATTTTGGTCATGTCCATTTCCGTGCGCGAATCACCATTGGCGAAATAAATTTTGCCGGTGATGGAAATCGTTTTGTCCTGCGCCGTCATCTGCACCACGGTTTTCATATCCGCCGAAAAATTCAGGTTTGTTCCAAAAACTTTGGACAACGTCTCGTCCATCGGCGAACCGCCGCCTTGCGCGCCAAACTGCGCTTGGGCGGATGTGAACGTGAGGAGCGATAAAAGGATGAGCAGAGAGAAATGTTTTTTCATGGTTATTGAAAGATAAGAACTCAATTCAAGGGTAGCCCGCTTTCAAAGTCCAGCTTTGATTCAAAAGCATGTTGGCGGGCAACGACTTACAATTCAAATGTTTGACACGCCACATCTTGGGCGGCGATGGCGAGTTGGACGTGCGAGGCCCCGATGTGATGCAACTGTTCGGCCATGACGTGTTCTGCGATTTCGGGCTTGTTACATTCGCCGCTCAAATGCGCGAGGTAAATTTGGCGTAATCCGGCGGACATGATTTGCGCGGCGGTTTCGGCGGCGGCGACGTTGGAGAGATGGCCGTGGCGACCGAGAATACGTTGCTTGAGACTCCACGAACGGCGGGGACATTCTTGCAACATCTTTACGTCATGATTCGATTCGAGCACCAGCACGTTCGCGGCGCGGATACGTTCGAGCACGAGCTTCGTCGTGTGGCCGAGGTCGGTGGCGAAACCAATATTGCCGCGCGGTGTGCGGAGCAAGAACCCCACGGGATCCGACGCGTCGTGCGGAATGGAAAACGTTTCGATCAGCAGATCGTTCAATTCAAAACGATCGCCAGTTTGGAATAAGCGCCAGTCAATTTTCGCTTTCAGGTAATCCGCATTTTCGACGTCGCTGCCGGTTTTCTTTTTAGCCGCGAGCCGGGATTTGAGTGCCCAAATCGTGGCGTCCTGCGTATCGCGATTACAATAGACGGGGATCTGCAATTTATCCGCGAGGCCGAGCAAACCGCTGATGTGATCACTGTGTTCGTGCGTGATGAGAATGGCGGTCAAATTTTCCGGCGTGCGCCCGATCTCGGCGAGGCGCAGGCGGATCTGGCGCGGCGAAAATCCGGCGTCCACGAGCACGCGCGTTTCGGCGGTCTCAAGGTAAGCGCAATTGCCGGCGGAACCGCTGCCGAGAATAGTGAATTTGACGGACACAAATTAAAATTAAAGCGGAAATGAGAAAGCGCAAAGCGGAAAACGCGCGCGGGAAAGCGTCACACTAATTCCAAATGATCCGCCGGCAATTCGACGGCGGCGGCCTGACCGATGAAATCGAGGCGAAGATAAACGGTGCTCATGCCTTGACGCGTTTCCACCCACGCTTCCATTCCTTGCAACGGTCCTTGTTTGATCCGAACGCGCTGGCCGGGACCGATTTCCGGGGCCACTTGGATTTCCAGACCCGTTTCCAAGGCGATGAGGATGTTCTGTAATTGCTGGGCAAATATAGCCTGGTCGAAAATCGTCAAAACGCGTGCGACGTGTTCATTTTGCGCGAGGGATTGCGATTGGGACGGCGCGATTTGGACAAATAAATAGCCGGGAAAAAGCGGTTTGTCGAAGACGACGGTTTTGCCCCGATATTTATGAGCACTACGAAAGCAGGGCAATACCGCGATAAAATTTTCTTTCTCGCAGTAGGCCTTCAATTTCTTTTCCCGCCTGGGCCTTGTATGGGCCGCATACCATGCGAGTTGACTCATCGCTTGATTATTGCAGAGGGAATTAGAGCGCGTCAATGTTCGTGACGCGCCTTCAAAATTTCAAGCTGCCTTCCAAGCCGATCGAATAACCGTTGAAGGCGCCGGACCAAAAATAACCGCTGCTCAAACCCACCGTGGCGACCGTCCATAATCTACCTTTCGTATCAAACGTCACGCGCAGATCTGTCTGATAATAATGGCTGGTGTTCATGGATTGGCGCAGGCCGCCGAATAAATCTGTCCGACTAAAATCGCCGCCGAAGTGGATCGGACATTTAAATAAATTCCAGTGGGTCAGATAGTCGAGATCCGCCTTGTTGGCCAGCACCATGGAATAACTGCTAAACGTCAGCGCATCGGTGGTGCTGTGCATGGGAATCGTATTGAAATCGGCGTAGGCGATGGAGATATCCGGCGTCCAGCGGCCAAAGTTTTTTTTGTAGCGAAACTCAAGGGACGGCACGAATGAAACCGTCCACGTGCGCCAGTTAACATAGCGACCATTGGCTTGCACGGCCAAGCCGGCGAGGGAATCGGGATTGGCGGTGAAATGATTTTCGGTGTAGGCAAACAGAAAATCAAAAGCTGGCAAGACGCTAAAACCGCTGTCGCCAAAATAAAACCGCGGGCCGGCCCCGAGCGATAATGCCGTGGTGTCATAGTCCGATTCGTTGCCGGCGAGAATGTTGTCGTCGAAATGATTATTAAATTCGCCGAAGCCGAGGCCGCCTTCAAAGACGGGCGTCCATTGGATTTCGCTATCGCCGATGGGACTGGGATCGAGCACTTCAAATTTCCACGGGATTTTGAAAATAGAACCGTCCGCGCCGTTCAACTTCCAACCGAGACCGCTGCGGGTCGCGATGTTTTGCGTGCCGAGCACGGCGGTGGCTTCCACGCGCTGGCCCACGACATCGTTGAGTTGATTCTGGATCCCCGGCGACAATTGCGCCCTGACCAGGTTCGGTAACAAAAGTCCGACGGCAATGAACCAAGTCTTATATGTCAGCCTGGATGTCATTGGTTCAAATGCTTTGCGTGGCGAGGCCGGTCGTGGTCGCGTTCCGTTTCGTTTGGCATACTGCGTGGGCAGACTACACAAGCCCATGTCAGCGGCAATAATAATTTGATTCGGGCCACGCGCGGTAGAAAAGTTTTTGAAAATCACCTTTTTCAAAAGCCGCTGCCGGAAACCGGCGACCGCAATCAGGCCGCGGCAAAGCGAGGTGGTTTTTTTAGCGAGCTGAAAAACCCCCGGCAGGATTGACCTTCACAGTTCCGATGTGGCCATCGAAATAGAGGTGAACCCGGATGGATTCGTGCACGGGCGTGAGGGCCAGATTGTCCGCGCCGGTCGCCGCGACGGCGAGCGTATCGGCATCGGAAAGATACCAGATTTGACTGAGCGAACCTTTGGCTTGCACTTGGCTGATCTTGTGTGGTTGCAGGTCAATGGTGCTATAGCCGGAAACGGCAGTCGGATAACCAAACGGAAAAAAGCCGAGGTTGAGGGCATTCGTATCGTCGGTGGTCAGGCCGTTCAAGTAGTAACTGACCGTGTTGCTATCCGCTTTTCGGCCAAGGTTTTCAAACCCGGGGCAAAGCATGGCTTTGGCCAGGCGCGTGGTCGTATCCGGTTTGGCGTATCCTAAATAGGTAGCCAGGCTATAAATGAGATAATTCGTTTGGCTTTGGTTGTAGCCGCACTTTTGGTTGTGCCAGAAACCGTAAGGTTGGCCGACGTCCCGGTCATCATCGCCAATGGTTGTTTTGGGGGCGGCGTCATCGGAACCCGGAGGCAACCAATCCAAGTGGTCGTCCATGAATAATTGCAAGGCCACATGGATTTTCCGTTGATTAGCCATGCATCCGGTCAAGGCCGCGTTGCTTTTGGCATGTTTCAAAGTGAGCAACAAAATGGCGGCCAGGATCAGCACAATGCCGATGACGACCACTAATTCAACTAAACTAAAAGCTGAAACAGAGGAAGCCAATCGAATGGATTGGCGCGAATGTTTTCTCATGTTAAAACGGTAACCCCATAAAGTAATGCCCCGAGAACGAACCTGCGTTTCTGAACGCCTGAAAAATCTGACTGCTAAGCTAGAATCTATCAGCAATAAGCACTTTTTGTAGATACATAAATATGCTTGCGGGATGATTGATCGCTAGGGTGAAGGGCTGGTGAAGGGGAAAATTTTTCCGCTTTCAGCGGGCGGCGGCGCTGAAAGTGGGCGTGAAAGGGGATTTGAATGGCGCTACCGGCGAATTATTTCAAATATTTAACGACCGCTTCGGTGCGGGAGTGGACTTGCAGTTTTTCGTAAATTTTGCGGATGTGATTGCGCACGCCGTCCACGGAAATGCCCAGATGGTCGGCAATTTCTTTGTAGGCATAACCTTGGGCCAATTCATCGAGCGTCCGTCTTTGGGCGTTGGAAAGGGTGTCCAATTCGGAACCGGAACCGGCCGCGGGTTTTTTGGTCTGGCCGGAAATAAATTCCACGACTTGCCGGGCGAGTTGCGGGGTCATGGGCGAACCGCCTTCGTGCAATTCTTCGATGGCCTGTTTTAAACGGTTCGAAGAGGTGCGTTTCAGGAGATAGCCGCCGGCACCGGCTTTGATGGATTCAAAGAGGCGTTCGCTATCTTCATACACGGTGAGCATGAGAAAATTCACTTCGGGCATCTGGGCTTTCAGGCGGCGGACACATTCCACGCCGTCCAAGCCGGGCAGTTGGATGTCCATGACGACCACATCGGGCTTCACTTTGGGAATGCCGTTGACGGCTGCCACGCCATCTTCAAACGCGCCGACCAATTCCAAATTGTTGGTGAGTTTGATCAATTCAACCAAGTTATTGCGGATGTCAGTGTTGTCTTCGACGATGGCAACTTTAATGGTGGTGCTCATTTTTTATTTTGGTTCTGGGCGATGTTCGGGTAATTCACGGTCAATCTGATCGCTGTGCCTTTGCCGGGATGGGCTTCGACTACGAACTGGCCTCCCAAAGCTTCAATGCGTTGCCGCATATTCCCCAAGCCATTGCGTTTACTCGTTGACTGAACGGTCGTGAGACAGAATCCAGAACCGTTGTCCTGGACGCAAATCTTAATTTGCCCTTCAGAGGTGGTTGCACTCAAGGAAATTTCGGTGGCTTTTGAATATTTCAGCGCGTTGTTCAACGCTTCTTTGACCACCAAAAAGAGGTTATGGCGCATTTCCGGCGGCAACGGCAGTTCCGGCAAACTTTCGCCGGTGTGGAAACGGCAGTGGATGTCCGAGTCTTCATAAAGTTCACGCGTGAATTGCGTGAGATACAAAATCAGGCTGCGGAGGGAATCGTTGCGGGGATTGACCGCCCACACGATTTCGTCCAAAGAGCGCACCGTCCGCACGGAGGCCGAGGAAATGGTTCGCATCCGCTTTTTTAACTTATCCGCCTGGGTGAAAGCCTCGGATTGGCCGAGGTTGCTCAACATGGAAATATGCGTCAGGTTCGCGCCCAATTCGTCATGCAGATCGCTGGCGATGCGGATCCGTTCCCGTTCCATCGCTTGCTCGTGTTCGATTTTTTCCAGTCGCAGACGGTAGCGCCGACGTTCCAACGCGCGGATGTTTAACGCCACCATGTAAGTCAGGATGATGCCGGCGAAAACTTGGAACCAAGCTTCCTGCCAGAAATGCGGCAGCACGACGAAGGTCATGACCACGCCGGGCTCGCTCCACCGGCCATTGAGGTTACGCGCTTGCACCCGAAAGTGATAGCTGCCCGGCGGGATATACGCATACCGAGCTTGGCGCACATCGCCGACGTCATTCCAAATGGCATCGATCCCGACCAGCCAGTAGCGGAACTGGACTTTTTCCGGCGCGTCAAATTCAATGCCCACGTAATTGAAATCAAAGCTGTGCCGGCCCGGTGGAATGACCGGCACCGGGCCGGGCGGATCCTCTTCATTCTGGTTGAAATCGGTGGGGGATGACCAGGAATGCGTTTCGAGAATATTTTTGTCCACCAGCACATTTTCCAGCAACACCGTGGGCATAGTCTCATTCTGACTGATCTGATGCGGGTTGATGACCACGATGCCTTTCACGGTCGAAAAACAAAGCAGCCCTGAATGCGTCTTCAAGGCGGCATTGAAACTGCCGACACATTGATCCGAGACCAACCCATCCGCCGTATCAAAAACCAACGGTCGCAAATAATTGGGTTTGCCCTCGGCCATATCCAGCAGCACGCGTTTATTGAGGCGGCAGATGCCGTGGTTGCAACCCAACCACAGGCCGGCTTCTTGGCTGCCTTCGTTATCCTCCAGAATTTGTAAAACGATGTCATCCGGCAAACCATTCTTCGTGGTGAATCCGGTTATGCGACCCTGCGACCAAAGGTTCAAGCCGCCACCCTCGGTGCCAATCCACAAGTCCCCATCTGGATCCAACAGCAACGTGCGGACCAAATCGCTGGTCAATCCTTCGCGGGTCGTGAAGAACGTCAACTGGCCGTTTTGCAACCGTGCCAACCCGGCCCCGAGGGTGGCAATCCACAAAGTGCCATCCGGTTCCTCCGCCAGATCGGTGATGGGTTTATTGGTGCGGCCGCCTAGGTCCGGACCGACCACGCCTTGTTTGATCAAGCGCACTTGTCCGTCATCCGTGCCGACCCACATGCCGCCAGCGCGGCTTTCGCATAGGCTCAAGACCCGCCTTCGGTTCAGCCACGGCACCCCATCGTAGTTGGTGCTGGAAAGGAGAACATTTTCTTTTGATTGAAACACCGCCGGTCCGGCGCCCCACCACAAACTGCCATCGGACGCTCCTAAGACGGCATCCACGGCTACATGAAAGGTCACTAAATTGCCTAAGACGGGCAAATAGGGCGTAAACGCATTTGATCTCCATTGATAAATCCCTTGGCCGTAAGAGCCCACCCACAAATCACCATTCGTCGTTTGGGTGAGCGACAGCTGGCTGCCCTCGGCGGGGTCGGTCGTATTGGTCGTTTGCGTGGTCGGGGAGACATATTCCAGCACATGATAAACGGAAATTTTTTTCGGACTGATCCGGCACAGCCCGCCTGCCACCGAGCCGATCCAAAGCCGCTGATTTTGGTTGGCATACAGCGATAAAACAGCGTTATCCGGCAAGCCATCCCGAGTCCGCACGGCGGTAAAACTGTTGGCATTGGGGCGTAGGTAACACAAGCCTCGGCCCTGAAACCCGACCCAAATGATGCCGTCCGGCGTCTCGGCGAGACAGCTCGGATAATCCAACGGCAACCCTTCACTGCGTCCGTAACCTTGCCAGTTACCATTCGTCAAATTCAGGCTTAATACCGACCGGTCGCGCATCCCCAGCCACAACCTATTCTCGTGGTCAACCATCAGTCGGCGAGCGTTGATCACCGGCTCATGCGCATTTTGGCCAGCCCAAGGGACGGAGGATAATTTTTCTTGATGCAGACGAAATAATCCTTTCGACAGCGTGGCAATCCAGAGATCGCCCGCGTGGTCGAGGGCCAGGCTGAAAATAAAAGCCGAGGAAGCCAGAATTTTATCGACCGGCTGAAAATCGCCATTGCGCCAACAGTTTAAACCCTTCGTCGTGCCGATCCAAACCGTGCCATTCGTGTCCGCTTGCAACGTGTTGATGGAATCGCCGGCCAGACCATTCTCCGTCGTATAAGTTTTGATTTCGCCTTGAAACATCCGGCTGACGCCGCCGCCGTCCGTGCCAATCCATAACGCGCCCTGACTATCTTCTGCCAACGCCGTGATTTGTAGATTTTTCAGACCATTCCGCGTGCCAAATACTTGACAACGCAACCCATCAAACCGCGCCAATCCTTCGGCCGTGCCTAACCAAAGATAGCCGTCGCGGGTCTGGGTGATCGCCTTGACGGTGATATTGGGTAAACCTTGCTGACCTTGCCAATTGCGAAAGACAAAGGGCGCCGCCGAAGGGTTATAAGCTTCTTGGGCAACAACCGAGGCACCCAGCCCAGCTGCCAAAATAAGCAGGCCGGCCGTTCGCCAAATATGAAGGAATGAAGCCATTAAACCTGTGACATAAATATGTCAGGAATTTTTCAAAGAGTAGTAGCCTCTAATCGCATCTGCAAGCTACAAGGCACTTTTGTAAAACGGTTTCCAAATAAATATGGTTTGATAAGTAAGCCTTCGGAACGGGTAAGCCGTGGGGTTTTCTTTACTGCCGTTTTGAGTAGGTTTGTAACTCGATCCTTAAATTGAATGTATGTTGTTATAATAGAAGTGGATGTATCAATTAGGTGTCGGTGCACCCAAGGTTTGTCGTAGATCGTGCAAACTACTTTCGTCCAACGATTGGCATCATTGAAGAGAATATCAGGACAATCTCCAGCCTATAAGAAAGAAGCCATTAAGCCTACGACCGGGAGTGGTCAGAAATCCCTCGTTTTCCGAAGTGTAGTGAGCTCGTATCTAATCCGTCGGGCGCAAGGTATCTATCTAAAATGACGGCTGCTTTCGAATTGGCTTCTACTCGGCAATTTTGGTCGAAATTGTTATCGGCCTGCCACCAATAATTGTTCCGCCGTTGTCAATGCCCGCCACTGTCCCGCGGGCAAATCACCGAGCCGAAAATTGCCGATCCGCACCCGTATCAAGCGTAAGGTCGGATGGCCAATGGCCGCCGTCATGCGCCGAACTTGGCGGTTTTTGCCTTCGATCAATTCCAAGCCGATCCAACTATCAGGAACGCTTTTGCGAAAACGAATCGGCGGCACGCGCGGAGCAATGAGGATCGGGCTCGACGAAGTCTCGCACGAGCGGACTAAATCAGCCTGGTGGCCATCCGCAAGGACCGGTTGCGGGGCTAGTAACCACGCCCGGCAGGGCAACGTTTTATGACCTTGAATCACTAAGCCGCGTTGCAGTTGATCCAGCGATTCACGCGTCGGAATTTTTTCCACCTGCGCCCAGTATTCGCGTTCATGCGCGTGGCGCGGATGCAATAATTTTTCGTTCCATGCCGGTTCATCGCTCAATAGCAACAAGCCTTCGGAATCTGCGTCGAGCCGGCCAATGGCGTAAACATTTTTCGGAAAACCAAATTCCGCGAGTGGACGATTCGGCGAACCGTCACTCGTGAATTGCGACAGCACGCCGTAAGGTTTGTGGAAAGCGATCAGCACAGTTTAAATTTTCGCACCCGGTTTGGTGACGATGAAATAATCGTTGAAATAACGTGCGCCCCATTCGCCGTGGCCGCAGTTTTCATAGTGCTTCAACTCACCGCCCGCCGCCGCGATGAGCCGCCGCACCTGTTCCGTCGGCACGCCGTAAAGCGGAATGAACGGTTGCCCATGACTACGTCGTTGGCGAATAAAATCAGCGACGAAATGCGGAATGAACCGCCGCCAGCCGCGCGCGTGAACGGTTTGAAAATACGCCACGCCGCCCGGCTTTAGGAGCCGTAAAAAATCACGGATATATTTTTCCTGAAAGCGCGGCGGAATATGTTGCAGCACGATCAGCGAGCCAACGAAGTCGTAACTCGCCGTCGGAAAATCCGCGAGATCAGCCCGCGCGTTGACGTGATATTTTACGCGGTCGGGAAACTGATTAAATTCCATCGCCTGCCGGATCATTGAAGAAGAAATATCCACGCCATCCACGGTCTCAAACCGCGCCGCCAACGCTTGCGACAAACGGCCGAGCCCGCAGCCGAAGTCCAACGCGCAACCGGGCAGGTGAGTGACCCCCGCTTTTTGCAGCTTGATAAAAACGTCCGCGATCTCGCGCTGGCCGGTGGCAAAAAAGTCTTCGCGTTTCCAGCGATTCCCCTTTTTGTCCGGATCGGTCAGGACGACCCACATCGCGTCGTCCTCGCCGAGCGCCGTCCAGTTTTTTTGCGTCTCATCAAAATTCACGTCCGTTGCATAGGGTAAAATTGAGAAGGCGTCAAATGCTTCTGGTAAGCCGAAAGGTTTTTAACCATGAATGCCTTCTGAGTTAACTATTTTTTATTGCTCGTTGTTGCCTTCATCTTCCAAATGAAATTTGTGCAGGAAGCGATGGATGGCGGGGGCGAAAATAATGCCGACGATGCTGATCAAGGCGATGCCGCTATAAAGCGCGTAACAACCCGCGAAAATTTTTCCGGCGGCCGTGTTCAGCGTGGCGACCGGGCCCATGCCGGAAAGAATCATCGCTGCATTCACGAAGGCGTCGATCCACGGCAATTTTTCCAAGCTGTGATAACCCAACATGCCGATGCCCAGCGAAGCGCCGATGACGGCCAGTCCCATCCCGGCGTGATGCCGCAGGCGTCGGAAATATTCTTTGCGCGGCAACAACGGCTTAGTGTGATGTTCATACATAAGGTTTAATTCGCAGAACCAACGGCGACGGATAATTGTTTCAAACCCGACTGCGCCAGTTTTTTGCGCAAACCGTTGACGACGTTTTTGGCAATGCCCGGACCTTCGTAAACCAAGCCGGAATAAATTTGGATCAAGCTCGCGCCGGCCGTGATTTTTTCCCACGCATCGTCCGCGTTGAAAATGCCGCCGACGCCGATGATCGGCACCTTGCCTTTCGTCTGGCGATGCAGATGGCGGATGACTTCCGTGCTGCGGGCGCGCAAAGGACGTCCGCTCAAGCCGCCGGTTTCGGCGTATATTTTTTGCCCCACCGCGTCATTCGTTGGCGGACGCGTAATGGTCGTGTTGGTCGCGACGATGCCCGCAATGTTTCGCGGCGTGACGAGTTCTAAAATTTCATCCAACGCTTCGAACGATAAATCCGGCGCGACTTTCACGAGGATCGGCTTCTGAATTCCAGCTGCTGAATTCTGACCTTGATTGAGTTCCTGCAACGCGGCGAAAATTTCATCCAGCGCACTTTTGTCCTGCAACGCGCGGAGTCCGGGTGTATTGGGCGAACTGACGTTGACGACAAAAAAATCCGCGAGTTCGCGCAGGCTGCGAAAGGAATTGGCGTAATCTTCCGCCGCCTTTTCGAGCGGCGTGATTTTGGATTTGCCGAGATTGATGCCTACCGGATGCTGCGGCCAGCGACCGTTTTTTTTCCAATCGGCCAGCTTTTGCGCTAGGGCTTCCGCGCCGGAATTGTTAAAACCCATGCGGTTGACGATGGCCTCGTCGGCGAGCGCGCGGAACATGCGCGGTTGCGGATTGCCGGGCTGCGCGTGCCACGTCACGCCCCCGAGTTCACAAAAGCCGAAGCCGAGCTTTTCCCAGATCGGCACGGCGGCGGCGTGTTTATCCATGCCCGCCGCGAGACCGACGGGATTGGGAAATTTTAAGCCGAACAATTTCACCGGTAATTCCGGGGCGCCAAAAATTTCCCCCGCCGCATTCGACAGGAGTTCGTCCTGACTGAGGCGCGCTAGTATTTGGAGCGCAAAATTATGCGCCGGTTCGGACTCTTGTTGAAAGAGCAGGGGACGGATGATGTTTTTATGCAGCCAACTCACGGGGACAATTTACGGTTTGCGATTCGTGATTTACGAGTCTAAATAATTTCTGGCGGATGGCTTAAAAATGATAAAACGCGCCCATCGTAAATCTGGACTGAAAAATACGATGTGAGAATAATCCTCAAAATCATCCGTCCGCGGCGGGGAATTGATGCTATGCGGATGACTATAGTTTTGACATTCGATTTTAAGCCGGATGAAATGGGCGCGTTTCCATGAAAAAAATATTGTTCCCGCTTTTGTCGCTGGTCGCGTTTTCAAACCAGCTCGTCGCGCAAGACTCTCCCGTTACGAAAGATCCATTTATTATCGCCAACAACGTGACGTGGAATTCGCCCGGCACGAATGAAAACGATTCCATGCCAATTGGTAACGGCGATCTGGCCGCGAATGTCTGGACGGAACAAAATGGCGACCTCGTCTTGCTCGTGGCAAAAGCGGATGCGCTTACCGAATGGGGGCAGCTCGTAAAACTGGGCCGTGTGCGCGTGCAACTTTCGCCGAATCCATTTATCGGCGCGACGAATTTTACGCAAACACTGCATTTGGAAGATGGCAGCGTCGAAATCCAAAGCGGCGCGAATCGCTTGCAAGTCTGGGCGGACGCGAATCATCCCGTGATCCACATCGAAGCGCGGTTGGAACATCCCGCGGAATTATCGGCGAAATTGGAATTGTGGCGCACGACGAAACCGGACCACGGCGGCATGTTTGAACTCGCCGGCAATCCGGCGATTGAAACAGCGGCGGACACCGTTTTTCCCGCCCACGCCAATCAACTTACTTGGTGCCACTTCAACCCGAGCAGCGTTTATCCGCTTGTGCTGTCGCAAGAACATCTGGAATCGCTCGCGCAAAAATATCCTGATCCGTTGCTGCACCGTTGTTTTGGCGCGGCGTTGACGGGATTAGATTCGGTTAGCAGCGATGATCACACGTTGAAATCTTCCCAGTCCGCCAAATATCTACGGCTTGATTTGACGGCATTGACCGAAACCAATGTCGCCTCCACCGCGATCTGGCAAAACGATCTCAATGCGCTGGTGCTGCAAAACAGTCGCGAACACCTGCGCCGGTTGCGCGCGGCGCATAATGAATGGTGGACGGCTTTTTGGAACCGCAGTTGGTTGCACGTTTCCGGCACGCCCAACGCGGAAAAGGTTTCGCAAGGTTACGCACTGCAACGTTACCAGATCGCGTCATCGTCGCGTGGCTCATTGCCGGTGAAATTCAACGGCGGACTGTTCACGGTCGGCCACGATTTGCCGCCCGGTCAAGCATCCAAAAATGAAAACCACAGTCCGGATTATCGGGCGTGGGGCAATTCGTATTGGAACCAGAATAATCGGCTGCTCTACTGGCCGTTGCTCGCGACGGGCGATTTCGATTTGCTCCAGCCGTGGTTCGCGCTGTATCTGAACGCGCTGCCGCTCGCGAAAGAGCGCACGCAGATTTATTTTCATCACGCCGGCGCAAGTTATCCTGAAACCATGTTGTTCTGGGGACTGCCAAATTTGAACGATTTTGGCTGGAATAATCCGACGACCGAATTGAAAAGCGATTGGCAGCGTTATCACATTCAAGGCACGCTCGAAATCATCGCGCAAATGTTGGATCAATATGAAGTCACGCAAGACGCTGATTTTGCGCGGGAAAAAATCGTGCCGTTCGCGGACGCCATCGTGACTTATTTTGGCCAACACTGGCCGCGTGATGCCGCTGGAAAAATCCGCATGTCGCCGTCGCAGTCGCTGGAAACCTATCAACGCGATGCCGTGAATCCCACGCCAGATATCGCCGGCTTGAAAAGTGTTTTGCCGCGCTTGCTCGCGTTGCCGGAAGATTTGACTTCACCCGCCCAACGCGACACGTGGAATAAAATTCTCGCCGCTCTGCCACCGTTGCCCACCGGCAAAACCGTTCACGGAAAATTGGCGGATTTTGGTTCGGGTGACGCCGACGGCAAGACGATTATTCTGCCCGCTGAAGCATATGGCAAAACCAAGAACGGCGAAAACCCGGAACTTTATGTCGCGTTTCCGTATCGGCTTTTTGGCGTGGGCAAACCGGATTTGATGCTCGCGCAAAATACGTTTGCCGCGCGCCGGTTTCCGCAGGACACCTGCTGGGGTCAAGATGGTCCGCAAGCCGCCGTGCTGGGTCTGATTGAGCTGGCAAAAAAAGCGGCGGTTGCCGAATTCAGCGATTACGGCGATCAACGTTTCCCATGGTTCTGGAACGGGGGGCACGATTGGATTCCTGATTTCGACAATGGTGGCACGGGGATGATCACGTTGCAATTGATGTTGCTGCAGTGCGATGGCAAACGTATTCAGCTTCTGCCGGCGTGGCCGAAAGATTGGACGGCGGATTTCAAACTCCACGCGCCGTATCAAACTACCGTCGAAGGCCACGTCGAAAATGGCAAGGTAACTAACTTGAAAGTAACTCCCGAAGCCCGAGCCCAAGACGTGGTGATCGTCTCGCCCGCCGCATAGAAATGACGGAGTGTGGCGGGGTCGCGGACCAGCCGCTCAGCCATTAATTGTGCCAATTGAAGTGCGCGCCTTAATAAATCATTAACCTTAAATCAAAACCGCATTTATGACTGAATACTCAGGCCGTGAGCCAAGCCCAGGCTGGAAGATTATTTTGATTTTGATGGTGGCGCATTTATTCGTTGGCGCGAACGTGCGGGCGGAAACCATTGGCGTAAAAGATGTCTTCACGCCCGCCGTGCCGGAATCGGTTTTGATTGGCGGACGGCTCGGCGACAAACTGAACCTGTGTATTTCTAATCGAATTCTCGCGCAGGATATTGATTCGATGGTCGCTCCCTATGGCATGAAAACCGAAACCGGCGGCGCCGATTGGCGTTGTGAATATTGGGGTAAATGGTTTACGTCGCTGACGCTGGCGGATGCTTATCAAACGACGGCGGCCACCCGTGCGAAGCGGGATGCGGCGGCGCAAGCCTTGATCGCGACGGCCGCCCCGGACGGTTATCTCGGCACGCGCGTGCCGGCGCATCGGTTGGAAGGTTGGGATGTTTGGGGTTGCAAATATGCCTTGCTCGGATTGATCGCCGATTATGATCGCACGCACGACGCGGCGGCACTCGTGGCTGCGAGTCGCGAAACGGATGTGTTGATCGCCGAACTCGGTCCGGGAAAAACGGACATCGCGGACGTGGGCGAATGGAATGGCTTGCCGGCTTCGTCGGTGTTAGAGCCGGTGGTGTTGCTTTACGAACGAACCGCCGATAAAAAATATTTAGAGTTTGCCGAACACATCGTGGCTGATTGGAGCGCTCCGTCCAAACGTTTGCCGAAGGGGATGCGGTTGGTGGAAGATTCGCTCGCGGGAAAAAATCCGGATCAGATGTGCGCTCCGAAAGCTTACGAAATGATGTCGTGCTTCGAGGGTTTGTGTGAACTCTATCGCGTCACGGGCAAACGGGAATATCTCACGGCGACGGTGAAACTCGCCGATGGGATTTTTCGCGAGGAGACAACCTTGGTCGGGGTCGGCACGCACAATGAAGTTTGGTATGGCGGCGCGAAGGAGCAGACAGGCGTGATTGAAAAGCCGATGGAAACATGCGTCACGGTGACGTGGATGAAACTGTGCGATCAACTTTTGCGCCTGACGGGCGACGTGCGTTACGCCGATGAGTTGGAAAAAAATCTCTACAACGGTTTGCTCGGCGCCATGATGCCGGAGGGGCAATGGTGGGCTTACTTTGACGGCTTGATGGGCGTGCGCGTGCCGAGCTATGTCCAACACGCCGATGTCGGTTTGAGTTGCTGCGTGGTCAACGGGCCGCGCGCGCTGATGCTCACGCCGTTTTGGGCCTTCATGCAAAACGCCGACGGCCCGGTCATCAATCTTTACGCGCCCGGCCGGGCGCAAGTCGGCGACGTGACATTGGAAATCAACGGCGACTATCCCGTGAGCGATCGCGTTGAAATAAAAGTGTCCCCGGCGAAGCCCGAGACGTTCACCCTAACGTTGCGGATTCCCGCTTGGAGTGAACGGACGCAGTTGAAAATAAATGGCGAGCCGCTGTTGGTGACTCCCGGCTATGCAAAGATTCACCGCCTTTGGCACACTGGCGATCGCGTGACCATGACCTTCGACCTGCGCGCCAAAGTCGTTGAACTCAATGGCCAAGTTGCGCTTCAACGGGGACCGATTGTATTGTCGCTCGACAATCGCCTCACGCCCGCCGCCACTAACCAAATCACACTCGACCGGAATCCGAAATTAAAACCGAATCCCGCCGCGGCGGAAAAAATTGGCGCGTGGCTGGCGTTCGATGTGGGCGGCCTGACGTTTTGCGATTACGCCTCGGCGGGCAATGGTTTTAGTGAACAAAATATTTTTCGCACCTGGTTGCCGCAGCCGCTGAATCTGGCGACGGTTTACCAAACGGGTCAAACGTGGCAAACGTTGACGCACGCGCCGACGTGGACGAATCCGCCCAAGCCACGCCCGCACGTGGAAAATCGCGCCACCGATCTGGCGTTGGCTGCGAATGGAGCGTCGGCTACGGCGGATAGCGAATACGCCAACGAACCGGGCGGCACGGCGAAGCTGATTGATGGCGTGATCGCGACGCCGGAAGATTTTTCGAATCGCTGGCATTCAGCGCTCGACCAGCCGCATCCACATTGGGTCGAAGTGCATTTAGCAAAACCGTCGAAGATTTCCACGGTGGTGATTCACTTCGCGGACCCGAACGGTTATCCGGTGAGCTTCACCGGCACGATGCGGGTCGGCGGTCAGGAACTTGAAGTCATGCATGTGACCGACAACCATGAGTCACAAATTTATCGCGCGCAAATCAAGCCGGTGACGACGGATACTTTCCGGTTAACGATCCGCGCCTCCGCTAATTCAACCTATCCCAACGCGGCGCAACTGAGCGAAATCGAGTTGTATCCATAATAGCACGCTGGATTTTTCTTTCTTTCAAAGACGATTCCGTTAACGTCGGTGGCAAGGAATAAATAATCGTGATGGCATTCGCCGATACGATATTCACGCAAATATGAATCGTCAGGCAAACGGATTTCGCGGGCATGGCTATGCCCTCATTTTTGGTTTGATTTTATGGTGCGGACATCCGCTCGCGCGGGCGGGCGACGCCGCGCAGTTGATTTCCGTCTCGATCACGAACGGCACGCCGATGTTGCCGCGAACGATTTTCACCCAGACGTGGACGATGAAAAATACCGGGACGACAACGTGGTCGCCGACTTACAGCGGTTTCACGATGAATCTTATCGGCGCCGATAGTCTGGGCGCCGTGCCGCTGACCGCCAAGCCGTTTTCCTCGCATACACTTTCCGCGATCAATAATAGCGGTGTGGCCATCGCGCCCGGTGCCTCGGCGACGTTTTCCATGTCTTTCATTGTGCCGGAAACCAGCGGGTCCGTCACCGACCGGTTTTGTTTGAATAATGCCGATAGCGTTTTTTTCGGGCCGACGAATACGATTCAAATCGTCGTTCTGCCCGTCGGTTCGACCAATCAATACGACCGTGCCCGCGCGGTTTCCTACGCTAATAATTATTCCGGCTTCGTGAACAGCGACGGTTATTTCTGGACGAACAGTGCCAGCTACGGAACGTTCACGCCGCTTTCGGCCGCGCCCGCCAGCGGTTTGGGTGATGACTGCGCGCATTTTGTTTCGAGTTGTATCGGCAGTCAGCCGGCGCAATGGGGCGGCGGTTTGAAAATTCCCAGTCGCGTGCCGCCGACCTACGGCGAACCGGGCGCGGCTCATTTGGTGAATACTTGCCTGATCGCTCCCGGCTGTGCCACCGAAGTGTTTTCCTTGAATGACATGTCGCCGGGCGATGTCGTCGGTTGGAATTGGGAAGGTGACACCAATATTGCGAATCTTGATCACGTCACGTTTTATTTGGGGAACGGCCTGCTCGCCTCGCATTCCGCGTCCAGCTTGGATGTTTCCGCCAACACCTGGTATCAAGGTTCGGCCTCCAAAGCGGTGCGACACCTCATCCATATTTTTGACGCGCCGACGCTGACGTCCTTCACGAGTGGAAAAAATCTGGTGCTGACATGGGGCACCAACTGGACCGGCTACACGTTGTATTCCGCCACCAATTTTTCGGCCGGAGCGACGTGGACGAAGATAGTCAAATCTCCCGTGCGCGTTGGCGTCTCTAACCGGATGACGAACTCCATGACCACCGGTGCGATATTTTATCGCCTGGCGATGCCATAAAACGACCGCCGCGCCCGTCTGACACCAACTCGACACTTGCGTTAGGTAAAAACTTTCTGATAGTTTGAGCGTCGCTTGTCTGGCAACCGCAGCTGCAGTGGTAAATCGTGAAAACGAGAGAACCCGCAAAAGCTTTGCCAACCCATGCGATTGCCTCGGTAGCTCAATGGTAGAGCAGCAGACTCTTAATCTGTTTGTTCACGGTTCAAGTCCGTGCCGGGGCACCAATTTAATCCGTAAAATAACGGCGACTTTCGATTTTTCCCGAAAGTCGCTTTTTTATTTTTCAGAAAATGAGTCGGTCAGGGTGATTGAAAATGGTTTTTCTCCATGGTTATTGGTGAAATTTGCTTTCGCCCTCCAGCGCGGTCTGTTAAAAAAATGTCGTGCGTAAAATCTTTTTTAGTTTGTTTTTGCTGGTCGCGACGTTCGCCGTTCATGCCGATAATATAACCTTGTCCGACGGCGCCGCCTTTACGGGTGATATTTTGAAGTCCGACGCCAACGGCATCATGGTGCGCATCGGGGACGGCGTTTATACCAATGTGTCGTGGGGCAAACTCTCGCAGGATTCGCTCAAACAGCTTTCGCAAAATCCGAAAATCACGGCCTACGCTGAACCGTTCATCGAACCCACCGCCCCGGAACATCCCCCGAAAGCGGAAATCACCGTCAAACCCGTGACGCGTTTGGAGCACCCCGCGCATCCCTCGATCATTCTCGGCCTGTTATCGTCGCCCGTCGGGCTGTTTGTTTTGTTGGTGCTTTACGTGGCGAATTTATTGGCCGCGTATGAAGTCGGGCTCATCCGTGCCCGCTCCCCGTTGCAAATGATCGGTCTGGCCGCCATTATCCCCGTCATTTCACCCATAGTTTTTCTTTGGCTGCCGATCTACTCGAAAAAAGTGGAAGAAGTCCCCATGGAAGCCGTCATGGCTCCCAGCGGCAGCTTGGAAGATGCCGCCGCCGAAGTGGAAATCATCGCGGCCGCCAACAAGGTGGAAGAGAAAAAATTGGAACCGCAAATTTTCGCGCGCGGAAAATTCACTTTCAACAAACGTTTTGTCGAAACAAAATTCGCGGGCTATTTCGGTGAAACGAAAGGCGACGCCAAAATTTACACGTTGGAATTGCGCACGACAAAAGCCACGTTCACCGTGGAACGGATCATGCAAATTTCGCCGACCGAATTGATTTTGGAAACCACGCCGCCCGGTCAAGTCACCGTGCTGCTCGCTGACATTCAGGAAGTAAAACTCAATCCTAAACCGACTCCAACGACATGAAGTATCGTAGCATTCTTTTGTTCGGCGCGCCCGGCGTTGGCAAAGGCACACAGGGAAAAATTCTGGGCGTGATTCCTAACTTTTTTCACTGCGCCTGCGGTGACGTTTTTCGCAACCTGCGCGCCGACAGTCCGCTCGGACGCACGTTCATTCAATATTCCGGTCGCGGCCAGCTCGTGCCCGACGAACCGACCATCGAACTCTGGCGTCATTTCATTGAGAACAATACCAAGGTGGGCCGTTTTCATCCGGACACGGACACGCTCGTGCTCGACGGCATTCCGCGCAATGTGCGGCAGGCGGAAATTTTGCGCGACACGCTGAACGTCACCGCGGTTTTCTACATGAAGTCGAACGATGAAGAAAAACTCATCGCCCGCATCCAGCGTCGCGCCGTCAAAGAAAACCGGCTCGATGACGCGAACCTTTCCGTCATTCGCGATCGCTTGAGCGTCTATGATAAAGAGACCAAGCCGGTGCTGAAATTTTACGGTCGCCACTTGGTTCACCGCATCAACGCTGATCAAGAACCCGCCAAAGTGCTCGCGGATATTTTGCGCCACGCTACAAAAAAATGACGACATGATTCCGTTGCGGATCATTTTCATGGGCACGGCGGAACTTTCCTGTGCCAGCCTAGAAAAACTTTTTGGCGATCCCCAATTTCAAATCGTCGCCGTGGTCACGCAACCGGATAAACCCAAAGGGCGTGACCTCAAACTGCAGCCGTCGCCGGTAAAAATTCTCGCGGAGAAATTAAATCTGCCCGTGCTGCAACCGCTCAAAGCGCGCGCGGAAAATTTTATTTCGCAACTGCGCGAATTGAAACCCGACTTGATGGTGGTCGTCGCTTACGGTCAGATTTTGCCGCCTGCAATTTTGGATCTCCCACCGTTTGGCTGCCTCAATGTGCATACGTCGCTGCTGCCGAAATATCGCGGTGCCGCGCCGATCCAGTGGGCGATTGCCGAGGGCGAACCGGAAACCGGCGTGACGATCATGCAGATGGACGCGGGGCTCGATACCGGCCCGATTTTGTCCACGCGGCGCACGCCGATTTTGCCGACGGACGATTCGCAAAGGCTCCACGACCGCCTGGCGCAACTCGGCGCGGAATTGCTCGTCGAAACGATTCCCGATTTCGTCAGCGGAAAAATTTCGCCGTCGCCCCAGCCGGCGACCGGTTCGACTTACGCCTCAAAAATCAAAAAGGAAGACGGACGCATTGATTGGAATCTGCCCGCGGAAAAGATTTGGCATCGGCTCCGCGCCTTCACACCGTGGCCGGGTGCGTTCGCTTTTTTTCAAACTGAACCCAAACCGCAGTTGCTGAAAATTTGGCAAGTGGCCGTGCTCGAACAATCCGGTGGCGTCGGGGAAGTTCTCTCCGCTGACAAAACGGGCATCGTCGTCGGCTGTGGCAAAAATGCTTTGCGGATTTTGGAATTACAACGTGAAGGCGGCAAACGTTTGAGCGCGGAACATTTTCTCGCCGGGTTTCCCATCAAGGCGGGCGGACGGTTTGAATAGCTTGGGGGCCGGCGCGCGGTCGAATTAAAATGGATTACCATGAAACTGAAATTTTTCACCACGGGCGGCACGATTGATAAAATTTATTTCGACGCGAAAGGGGAATACGCCATTGGCGAACCGCAAGTTGCCACGTTGCTGGCCGATGCGAATGTCGGTTTCGAGTTCGCCATCGAATCGTTGTTGCGAAAAGATAGTTTGGAGCTGACGGATGCCGATCGCGCGCTCATCCGCGAACGCGTGGCGGCGGAAACGGCGACGCATATCATCATCACGCACGGCACGGACACGATGATCCAGACGGCGCGCGGATTGAAAGATATTCCTGGAAAAACCATCGTGCTGACCGGCGCGATGCAACCGGCGCGGATGCGCGTGACCGATGCGGCATTCAATCTCGGCGCCGCGGTGGCCGCGGCGCAGACGTTGCCGGCGGGAGTTTACATCGCGATGAACGGGCGCATTTTTAATCCCGACCACAGCCGTAAAAATGTGGTGGAACATCGGTTTGAAGAAACGCCGTAACCGCCGCTGGCGGATAAAACTAGCGTGTTCCAGTTTTTCTTCAAACCAGCCGGCTTCGCCCCGCCTAATTATTTCTGCCGGGCCGCAATCTGTTCTATCGCCCAGCGCGCGTGTTCGACGATCAGTGGTTCGGCATCAAGGGTGGCGCGTTGCAGCTGGGGCAGGGCGGAGGCGTCGCCGATATTTCCCAGTGCGACGCAGACGTTGCGCAATAAGCCGCGTCGTTTCGTGCGCAAAATCGGGCTGTTAGCAAAACGTGATTTGAAGCTGGCGACGTCGAGTTGGAGCAGCGCGAGCAAATCCGGCGCGGCTAAATTTTCGTGGGCGTGCGACTTCATCAAATTGCCGGCGCGCGCAAATTTATTCCATGGACACGCGGCCAGGCAATCGTCGCAGCCATAAATGCGATTGCCGATGAGCGGACGTAATTCGACGGGAATCGAACCTTTCAATTCGATCGTGAGGTAGGAAATACATTTGCGCGCGTCCAATTGAAACGGCGCGGGAATGGCATTCGTCGGACACGCTGCCAGACAACGCGTGCACGTGCCGCAACGGTTTTTCTCCGCCGCGTCCGGTTCCAATTCCAACGTGGTGATGATCTCGGAAAGAAAAATCCAATTGCCGAGTTTACGGCTGATGAGATTCGTGTGTTTGCCGACAAAGCCGAGCCCCGCGCGTTGCGCGAGATCGCGTTCGAGCAACGGCCCGGTGTCCACATACCAGAGCGAACGCGTTTCCGCGCCGCCGAGTTGATTCGCAAATTCCGTCAGCGATTTCAGACGTTCGCCGAGAATATCGTGGTAATCATCAAACTGCGCGTAACGGGCAATGACGCCGGTTTGCGGGTTTGAAATGGGTGGTTTGAGATTAGAAATGTCATAGCTCACTGCGAGCACGATGACGCTTTTTGCCCCGGCTAAAACGAGTTGTGGTGCGACGCGTTTTTCGGCGTTGCGTTCGAGCCACGCCATTTCGCCGTGCTTTTTTTCAGCGATCCAAGCGCGAAATTTTTCGGCGCTCACCGGGGCGGCGGCGGAAGTGAAACGGCAATCGTCAAAGCCCAATTCCAACGCGCGTTGGCGGATGGCCGCTTTCATTTTTGCCCGGCAATCGCAAGGCGGAATTGATGCGTCACTTGCTGCGCCATTTCGCGGACGGTGCGGATTTCCGTGTTCATCAAGACGTCGGCTTGTTTGTAAAAGGGTTCGCGCAGCGCGAGCAGCTCGCGGATTTTTTTCTGCGGATCGGCATCGTGCAAGAGCGGGCGATGCGACTGGTTGCGCACGCGTTCCCAGATTTTTTCCGGCGACGCCCAGAGGCAAACGGTCAACGCGTGGGTTTTCAGGCTGGCCAGATTTTCCGTATTGGCCGGTAAACCGCCGCCGGTCGAGATCACGGTTTTGGTGCGGTTGGCGAGTTCGGCCACGACCTTTTTTTCCAGCGCGCGAAAAGCGGCTTCGCCATCGGTTTTGAAAATGTCAGCAATCGAGCGGCCGACGGAAGATTGGATCAAATCGTCCGTGTCGAGATAATCGAAGTGCAACTGATCGGCGACGAGCCGGCCCACGGAAGTCTTGCCCGTGCCCATGAAACCGATGAGCGCAAGATTAACGAGGTGGCGACCGTTTTGCATCCGCATGAATTAGCGGATTTTCCGCCGCAACGCACGTTTCAATTTTGGAACGCCAACCCCCGTTCCGCGTCCCGCTCGACACAATTTCATTTCCTGTTAAAATCAAGCTCGTGAAATTGCCGCCATTCATTCTGGCTTCTGCGTCGCCGCGCCGCGCGGAATTGTTGCGGCAATTGGAAATTGATTTTCCCATTCTGCCCAGCGATGCGACGGAAGTTTATGACGGCCAATTGTCGCCGCACGAATTGTGTCAGTTGAATGCGCATCGCAAAACCCGCGCCATTGCCAAAAAACATCCCGATTCACTCGTGCTTGGTGCGGACACGCTGGTTTTTCTGGAGCGCGAAATTTTTGGCAAGCCACGCGATCTGGCGGACGCGCACCGGATGTTGCTGCGTTTGCAAGGTCGCACGCATCAAGTCATCACCGGCGTTTGCCTGATGCACTTGCGCCAGCATCACGAACGCATTTTTGCGATCAGCACCGACGTGACTTTCCGCTCGCTCACGGAAACTCAAATCGGCGACTATCTTTCCAAAATCAAACCGCTCGATAAGGCCGGCGCTTACGCGATTCAAGATCACGGTGAATTGATCGTTGAAAAAATTTCCGGCTCCTACAGCAACGTTGTCGGTTTGCCACTTGAACGGTTGAAGGCGGAACTGGATGCGTGGGAGACTCGTTGAAGGCGTGGAGATCTACCAACAACTTTGGACCGAAGCCAGTGCGGCGTTTGAACGCGGTTGTCCGCAGATTGATTTGTCTTTGCTGGATAAGTCGAAAGACTTGCGGCGCAGTGTGACTTTGGCGTTGCGTCCGTCCGTCGGGGTGCAGGCTAAGGTGAGTCAGCTTGTAAGTGAACTGGCGGCGATTGCGCCGGGACAATATTTTTATCAACCGGAAGAATTTCATGTCACCGTGCTCTCCATTATTTCGGGAACGGAATTATGGCGCCAAGAAATGGGTCAATTAGCCGCGGGCCGCGCCCTCATCAACGAAGTGTTAGCGCGGCAACCTGCTTTCACGATTCGGTTTCGCGGAGTGACCGCTTCGCCGAGTGCCGTGATGATTCAAGGATTTCCGGCCCGCGACGCCTTGAATAAATTGCGGGATGAACTGCGCACGGCCTTTGCGCAAAATGGGTTGATCGGCCAGCTGGATCGTCGTTATAAAATCAGCACCGCGCACATCACGATCATACGTTTTAGTCAGGCGTTTACCGATTGGAAAAAGCTGGCGTCGTTGCTGGCAGAAAATCGCGAAACGGATTTTGGCGAAACCACTGTTGACCGCATCCAATTAGTTTGGAGCGATTGGTATGCTTCGGCGGTAACGGCACGGACACTTCAGGAATATCGTTTGCAGCAAGCTTGATTTGATCGGTAGGACGGGCTGGCACCGTAAGATTGCCTCTGGCATTTTGCCAAAAACGATTTAAACTACGGCTTCAATGCTTGAACCACTGAACAATTCACAGCTCCGTAAATTCAAAGCCGCCGCGCAATTGATGAACCCGCAGCTCAAGATCGGCAAAGCTGGCCTGAGCGATGGTTTTATCAAAGAAGTGGAAGGCGCATTGGCAATACACGAATTGGTGAAGATCAAATTTGTTGAGTTCAAAGAGCAGAAAAAAGAACTCGCGCCGCAACTCGCGGAAAAAACCGCCAGCCATTTAATCATGCGCGTCGGCAACGTGATGGTGCTACATCGCCCCAAAACGGCTGCCGCCGAAATTGTTGATTCAACGGCTGATTAATTTTTAATGGGAAAAATGGGGTGAATTGGGGTGAATAAACAAACTTTGGAAAAAACGCCGGCAGAAAAGAATTTGTTCCGCTTTTCCATGCGCCAGTTTCTCATCGCCCTGATCGTTTTGGTGGTGACGTATCCCTTCATCCTGGAATTGTCCAACGGAGATTTGATTGAGAACGGATTGATGATGGTCCTGCTGATTTCCGCCGCGTTGGCCGTGGGCGGACGCAGCCGGGCATGGACAATCTTACTGGTTATCCCGGCATTGGTCGGTTCCTTCCTCGATGAATATAAACGCGGTCTGGTGCCTGGTTGGATCATCACGGGTATGCACATGGTTTTCGTCGGTTTTGTGATCTTTCAATTATTGCGCTATATCTTGAAGGAAACGCAGGTGAACGCGGAGGTGTTGTGCGCGGGCGTCGCGGCGTATCTGATGGTGGCCATTTTTTTCACGCCCGCTTATTTGATGGTTTCGCAATTAGATCCGAATTCATTTTCCGGGGCGCATTTGATTGCAGATCACAACTTGAGTCGGTTCGATTCGTTGTATCTAAGTTTTGTGACGCTGACCTGTGTGGGCTGCAATGACATCACGCCTTTATCCAAACCCGCACGGATGTTGTTGATGGTGGAATCCACGACGGGGGTGTTATGCCTCGCGGTATTAATCGCCCGATTGGTCGCGCTGTATTCAGTGCAAGGCCGGAAAGGTTCGGGCGAAGCCTCCGGAAACGTGTAGGCCTTGATTGGCCATTGAAGCATCAGGGAACCGGCATGGGTGCGACGCCTTCAAATGTGAGCTTCACCGGCTTAATAAAACCTTGCGGGTCGAACTCCATTTTATCAAGGCACGTCACGCGATGGTTGCCGTCGGTTTCACCTAACGGGCGGCGGTGATAGACGATGTAGTAAATCTCCTGGCCCGGCACTTTGATCACGGAATGATGGCCCGCACCGGTCGCAACTTTCGGATCCTGCTGTAGAATTTTTCCGATGCGCTTGAAGGGACCCAGCGGTGAATCTGCCATCGCATACGCCACGGAATAATCGGGTCCCGTCCAGCCGCCTTCCGACCACATGAAATAATATTTATCGCCACGCCGGAACATGACTGACCCTTCGACGTAGCCTGTAGGGGTGATCTCCTTGAACATCGTGCCGTCGGCGAAAGGTTCGAGACCGGTAAAATCATTTTTCAGCCGGCAAATATTGCAATGCCTCCAGCCGCCGTAGAGCAAATAATATTGCCCATCCAGATCATGAAAGACGAAGGGATCAATCGGCTGCGCGCCGTTATAAAAATGATCAATCAACGGCTGGCCGAGATAATCTTTGAACGGACCGGCTGGTTTATCCGCCACGGCCACACCGAGGCCGCCGGTTTGTTGATTGTTTTGAATGTCGTTCGCGCCGAAGAAAATAAAATAGCATCCGTTATTTTCCGCGACGGCGGGAGCCCAAATCGCGCGGTGCGCCCACCTGACGGTATTGGTGTCCATGATGTGACTATGTTTTGTCCAATGCACCAAGTCGGGCGAAGAAAAGGCATCAAAGAAAGTTTGCTCCTCGTAACGCGCCGAGTAAGTCGGATAAACCCAATATTCTTTACCAAAG
Source organism: Methylacidimicrobium fagopyrum (assembly GCA_026225255.1). Taxonomy (GTDB): domain Bacteria; phylum Verrucomicrobiota; class Verrucomicrobiia; order Limisphaerales; family UBA11358; genus UBA11358. The sequence continues at coordinate 44,535 of JAMFSJ010000015.1, forward strand.
ACTTTCGCTTCCGGATCCGCATACCAGCCGGGGAAAATGGGGTTGCCAGAGCGAATGGCTGAGTTTGTTTCATCAGCGGCGGAAAGACTTAAATGGGCAGTCAAAAATGAGCCCAAAAGCAATGCGCTGATCACGGTCAGTTTTTTTACCACTCTTTTTAAGTTCATAGTTTTTTAATTGGGAAGGCCGTCAGATTTTTATGCGGACGCCCGAATAAACTTTCACGTCCGAACCTTCCGCCAGAAAAGCGGAGGACGGTTGGCCGCGCAAAACAGCTTGAAATACTTCACCGTAAAGTCCGGCGATGTCGCTGCGCAGTTCGGTCGCGGCTGAATCCCAAAATCGCCAACGCGGATGTTCCACGCGATATTCTAAAGTTGAGCCATCGCGTTGTCGGGTATAACCCCAATAATGTTCGGTGATAAATTCCGGTTCGGAACCTTCGATCAACGGCTGCGCTTCGCCGCGCGTGGTGAGTTTTAGAAAATTTTCCGCGCCGTTGAAACGCCACGCATAAGTGACGGCTTTTATATTGTCCGATCCACCCGGCGATTTTTCAATCCGATGCGAGGTTGGTAAGGCGAGGTAAGGTTCGTTATAAACGACGCGGGCGATGGTGGCGATGGCCCAGCGTGGAACAATTTCCTTGATGAAAACAACGGCCCGCCGCCAACCGTCTTCGGCTGGGCGACGGACATAAAAGCGGAGGTTGATTTCCTCAAAATTCTGATGAAACGGAAAAGCGATGCCGCGCACGCGGGTTTTCTGAAACAAAAAACCGACCACGCTCACGAACGTTTTACCATTCCAAAAATCCAGTTCGGTTCCGGCGGGAACAAACGGCGCGAGAATTTTGGGGTCAACCGCGTAATTCACCATCGCCAAATGACGCCATTCGGCGGTCAGAAAAACGGATGGCGAATTGGGCTTCAAAATGGATGGGGACCGGCCGACGACCGGTCCGGCTACGGGTTCAGCAGCATTGGCAAGGTCCCAATTCCTGCCACAGATGCGCGCTCATCAACTGGCCTTTTTCAAAACAATCCAAGTTGAATTTTTCGTTCGGCGAATGCGGGTTGTCATCCGGCAAACCGAGGCCCAGCAGCAGCGAATCGGCACCGAGGATTTTTTTGAACTGGTTAACGATCGGAATTGAACCGCCTTCGCGCATCAGAATCGGTTTGCTCTTGAAGGCTTTTTCCAACGCCCGCAAGGCGGCTTGCGCGGGCGCGCCCGTGGGCGAAACCAGATACGCTTCCGCGCCGTGGCCAGCGGTGATTTCCATCCGCACGGTCGGCGGACAAATTTTCTTAAGATACGCGAGGACTTTTTTGCGGACGTGTTCCGGTTTTTGATGCGGCACGAGCCGACAGGTGATTTTTGCCCGCGCCCAAGCGGGCACAATCGTTTTACTGCCTTCGCCTTGATAACCGCTGGTCAGGCCGTTGATCTCAAACGTCGGGCGCGCGCTGCGTTGTTCGGTGGCGGTAAAACCGCGTTCGCCGAAGAGCGCGGGCGAGCCGACCAGTTTTTTGAGCTGCGCATCCGTCATCGGATAGAGCGCGGATTGGGCCCGTTCAAATTTGGTGAATTTTTCGATGCCGTCGTAAAAGCCGGGAATTTTGATGCGTCCGTTTTTATCGCGGACTTGCGCGAGCAGAGTGGCGAGCGCCATCGCCGGGTTTTCAATCGCGCCGCCAAAAAGCCCGGAATGCAGATCGCGCGCCGGGCCGTGCAAGGTGATTTCAAACGCGATAATGCCGCGCAGCGCGTAACCGAGCGCGGGATGTTTCGGGCTGGGCATGCCGGTGTCGGAAATAACGACGGCTTCGCAATCGAGTTCGCGCTTGTTGGTCTTGAGAAAGGTGGCAAGATTTTCGCTGCCAACTTCTTCTTCGCCTTCGATCACGAACGTCAAATCGCAGGGCAGCGGCGTGCCGGTTTTCAAATAGGCTTCAACAGCTTTGAGGTGCGCAAAATTTTGACCTTTGTTATCGGTCGAACCGCGCGCGAAAATTTCGCGACCGACAATGCGCGGCTCGAACGGCGGCGTTTTCCACAAATCGAGCGGCTCCGGCGGTTGCACGTCGTAATGGCCATAGACCATGTAGTGCGGCAGGTGGGAGTTTTTCGTGCGCGGCGTTTTGGCGACGACGATGGGATGGCCGTTCGTTTGGCGAACTTCGGCGGTGAGTCCAATTTGGCGGCAATGGGCGACGAGCCAGTCGGCGCACGCGGACAAATATTTTTTATGTTGGGGTTGGGCCGAGACGCTGGGAAAGCGCAGGTATTCGCAGAATTCCGCGAGAAAACGAGTTTGGTTTTGTTTTAAATAATCAATGACACCTTGCATGACCGGAAAATAAATGTTTTCCGATCACTGTGCAATTGCATTGCGTTCGCGCCGAAGAGTTTTCGCGCGAAATTATGGCTGCGCCGCAATCATGCCGCTTTTACGCGCATAATTGAACAAACCACCGGCATCCACAACGGGGCGGACGTCGCCGAGGGGTTTGAAATGAAACACTTTGCCGGTGGCTTGCACGGTGACGGTGGCCGCATCGAGATCGACGGTGACGACGTCGCCGGTTTTTAAAACGTCGCAAAGACGGTCGGCAACTTCGCAGGGATACAATTCGCCGGTGGCGACGGAATTGCGGAAGAAAATGCGCGCAAAACTTTCCGCGAGAATGATCCGGCCTTTCGCGGAACCGAGCGCGATGGGCGCGTGTTCACGGGAACTGCCACAGCCGAAATTTTTGCCGGCGACGACGATCGGATAATCGCTGTCGAGTTGACCTTCCTTAACGTAGCGAATGGGATAAAGCGATTCGGGCAAGCCGGCGAGCGCGTAGCTGCCAAGCTTTTCATATTCGTCCGGAATCGTCGGGACGAGATTCAAAAATTGCGCCGAGATGATTTGATCGGTGTCAATGTTGTCGCGCACGACATAAACCGGGCCGGTAAAAACAGTTTGCATAACGTCTCTAATGTGCCGCGTGCGGACGAGATTTTCAATCAGATTTCAATCGTTGGCTTGGGCGAGGGCAACGGCGGGGTCGGCGGCCGGTTGCGTTGCTCACGTTTGCGGAGGGTGATAACGGCGATGGCGCAGGCCGTCCAAGTCGGCAAATCGTCGACGAAGGGAACGAGTTCGAGCGCGAAGGTCGGTAATAATAGCCAATGAAATCCGATTAACCGGCTGACAATAACCATCGTCACCACATCAATGATTTGGTTGGGGCCGAGCCAGCCGATCGTCGTTAATAATAATTGCAAGCCGTCCGCACCCACCGCGATGACGAGCGCGAAGAGCATGCGCTTGCGGGTCAATGGTTGCGGCACGCGAAACCAGTGATGCATCTTTTCCGTCAGTTTCATGGTGGACACGTTAGAGCATCAAGCTCCTCGGTGGCACGGATAAAATGGCAGCGCCTATTTATGAGCATTTAGAAGGGATACCTTGAGCGCGTTTGCACCTTGGAAATGGCTTTTGCGGCGGGCAATTAAGCTATGATTTAGCTTATTCACAGCGGGGAATAAGTCATTGTTTTTCAGCTGATTTCGCGAAAAACAATTGAATTTGTTTGGGAATAACGTTCGCGTAACTTTTTTTCAAAATTTTATTGAAAGCCACAAGGGGTGGTGGTAGAGTCTTTGTCGCTCCCCAATTAGTTGGGGGATATGGGTTTTTGAAGAAAAGCTCATTTTTCTTAATAAACACAATAATTTTGCATCTTAGGGGCGGGATTCGCTTCGCTTTGAAGCACGGGTTATCAGATTAAAATCAAATTAAAAATGCCATGATTGACGCACGCGAGGAACTTTCATCGTCGGCCCCCAAAGCCGCTCACCGCCGTAACGGAAAAATGTCCGCTGCGCGCTCGGTAAAACCGGTCGCTAAAAAGGCTGCGGCCAAAAAAGCGTTGCGCATTGAGCGCATTTTTAGCGACGCCAAAATCAAGCCGTTCGACCAGATCGAATGGGATCGCCGCACGGCGGAAATCACCGACGACGCCGGCAAAGTCATTTTCAAACAGGAAAACGTCGAAGTGCCGAAGTCATGGTCGGTGCTCGCCACGAAAGTTGTCGTTTCCAAGTATTTTTACGGTGAACAGAATACGTCCGAGCGCGAAACCTCCGTGCGCCAGCTCATCAACCGCATTTCGCGCACCATTGCGGATTGGGGTATCAAGGATGGTTATTTCAGCAAGACGGATGGCGAAATTTTCTACGAAGAATTGACCTGGCTCTGCTTGAACCAATTTGGCGCGTTTAATTCGCCGGTGTGGTTCAACGTCGGTCTGTATCACCAATACGGCGTCGGCAAAAATTCCGGCAAAGGCAATTGGTTTTATAATCGTGACACGAACGAAGCCGAACGCGCCGCGACGCAATATGAATATCCGCAGGGCAGCGCGTGCTTCATCCAGTCGGTCGAGGACAACATGGAAAACATCATGCACCTCGCCTATAGCGAAGCGATGTTGTTTAAGTATGGTTCCGGCACGGGCACGGATCTCTCGCCGATCCGTTCGAGCCGCGAAAAATTGAGCGGTGGCGGTCGTCCGAGCGGTCCGATGAGCTTCTTGAAAGTTTACGATCAAGTTGCGAACGTCGTGAAATCCGGCGGCAAAACGCGTCGCGCGGCCAAGATGAACACGTTGCGCGATTGGCATGGCGACATCGAAGAGTTTATTGACGCGAAGCAGAAGGAAGAAAAGAAAGCGTGGGCTTTGATCGAGCAGGGCTACGACGGTTCTTACAATGGCGATGCTTACGGCAGCGTGATGTATCAGAACGAAAATCTGTCCGTCCGCGCAAGTGACGAATTTTTTGAAGCCGCGTTGTCCGGCAAAGAATGGTGGACGCGCACGGTCAAAAGCCAGCAGCCGCTCCAGAAAAAGGACGCAAGCAAATTGCTGGAAAAAATCGCCGAAGGCACGCACATCTGCGGCGACCCTGGCATCCAATACGACGGGGCGATCCAGAAATGGCATACGTGCAAAGGCACCGAGCCGATTCACTCCACGAATCCGTGCAGCGAATACGTTTTTGTCAATAATACCGCGTGTAATCTCGCGTCGCTTAACTTGATGAAGTTCAAGCGCGAAGACAGCACGTTCGACGTGGAACGCTTCAAAGCCGCCGTGCGCATTTTCATCACCGCGCAGGAAATTCTCGTGGACAACGCGAGTTATCCGACGAAGGATATCGCCGAAAATTCGCACATTTTCCGCACGCTCGGACTTGGTTTTGCGAACCTCGGTTCGCTCTGCATGAGCTACGGTTTGCCTTATGATTCCGATGAAGGCCGTGCGCTCGCCGGTGCGATCACCTCGATCATGACCGGGCACGCTTACGAACAAAGCGCGGAAATTTCTGCGAATATCGGTGCCTTCAAAGGTTATCACGATGCGCGTTGTTCCGGCGTGCCGAATCCGGTCACGAAGGACAATGTGGAATCCATGCTCGGGGTCATCAAATTGCATCGCGCGGCCGTGGAACAAATCCAGCCGAGCCGCGAATTTAATTATCTCAAAGACGAAGCGCGCAAAACGTGGGACGGTGCGCTCGCCAAAGGCAAGCAACACGGCTATCGCAATGCGCAGGTCACGGTGCTCGCGCCGACGGGAACGATCGCGTTCTTGATGGATTGCGACACGACCGGCGTTGAACCCGACATCGCGTTGGTGAAATACAAATTGCTCGCGGGCGGCGGTATGTTGAAGATCGTCAACCGTGGCGTCGCGGATGCGTTGCGCCGTTTGAGCTACAACGAAACGGAAATCAAAAACATCATCGGTCACATTGAAAAATTTGACACGATCGAAGACGTCGAAGAAAACGGCGCCCGCATTTCCAGCGGCTTGAAAGTGGAACATTTGCCGGTGTTCGATTGCGCGTTCAAAGCCTCGCGCGGTCAGCGCAGCATTGGTTATATGGCGCACTTGAAAATGATGGCGGCCGCGCAGCCATTCATCAGCGGCGCAATTTCCAAAACGGTCAACATGCCGAGCGCCTGCACCGTGGCGGAAATTCGTGACACCTACGTGCAAGCGTGGAAAATGGGTTTGAAATGCGTCGCCATTTATCGCGACGGTTCCAAACGTTCGCAGCCGCTGAACACGAAAAAGACCAATGATGGCGGGGTGAAAACAACGGTCGCCGACAACACTGCGGCCCTCGAACTGCGCATCAAAGAACTCGACGGCATCGTGACGAAATTGCGCGATGAAGCCGGCAAGCCGTTGCGTCGTCGTTTGACCGACACGCGTCAGGCGCTCACGCACAAATTCGATATCGCCGGTCACGAAGGTTATCTCACGGTCGGTTTGTTCGACGACGGTCAGCCGGGCGAATTGTTCATCACGATGGCGAAAGAAGGTTCTACCATCGGCGGTTTGATGGATAGCATCGGCACGCTGTCGAGCATGGCGTTTCAATATGGCGTGCCGCTCGAAGCGCTCGTCCGTAAATTCGCGCACCAACGTTTTGAACCGAGTGGCTTCACGAAAAATGCGGAGATCCGCAACGCGTCGTCCATCACCGATTACGTGTTCCGCTGGATGGCGTTCCAGTTCATTCCCGGCTACCGCGAAGGGATCAACGCCGCGCGCACGCAACCGGAGCTCGTGATTCCAGGCCTCGAAGAAGCTTTAAAAAAAACGATAAACCGGCCCGTGCCTGAGTTGCCGATCGCTGAGGACACGGATGTGATCGAAATGAAATCCGCGCCAGTTCACGCGCGTCGTGCGCTAACTTTGACCTCGATGATCACAAATCAACAGGATGCCCCGACGTGTCCGAACTGCGGTAACGTGGTGGTTCGTAATGGTGCGTGCTATAAGTGTTTGAACTGCGGCGAAAGCCTTGGTTGCTCGTAAAACAGGGCAGGGCAGTGGGCTAAGTTGAAGCGTTGGAGCGTGTGAATCGCTGCAACGCTTTAACTTTTTTAAGACTGTGATACATAATCTTGTCGCCGTGCGCAGACTGGGTAATTGCCGGAACGCGGGAATGGAATGGGGGTAATTTCTGCCTTAAAATTGCTCTTTCTTGGGACGGGGCGGACAGCTTTGCTTGGTTTTAAGACATTTTAATTCAACGCTTTACACATAAATATATTCTTTGAAGCGCGTTTTTAATTATTTGATGAAGTTGGCATTTGAGTTGCGTTAGCAGCAAATATGTCGGGTGAATCAGATAGACCGAAAATTTCTTGGTGGATAAAGTTCGTTTGCGGACTCGTGCTTATTAGTGTTTGGATGGGATTGAATCTTGGGTCGGCTCAGGCGGCTTCTAACTTAACTATTGCTTGGGCTCCCAGCGCAAATACGAATGTCGTCGGCTATAAAGTTTATTACGGGACGGTCAGCCACAAATATGTGAACGTGGTTGTCGGTAACATGACGAATGCGGTCATTCCCAATATCGTGGGTGGGATATCGTATTATATCGCGGCCACGACCTATAACGCGGCCGGAGTTGAGAGTGCCTTTTCTTCCGAAATTTCTTACGCAGCACCGGTGGTCGCGCCGAAGCTATCTAGCTCAGCGAATCAAACGGGCAAGCAGTTCAGTTTCTCGATCGCCAATGTCTCCGGGGTGCAATGCGTGGTCGAAGCTTCCACGAATTTGGTGAACTGGGTTCCCTTGCAGACAAATACAACGCCCTTTGTTTTTGTGGATACCAATGCGGCCAACTTTAAACAACGCTATTATCGGACGGTTGGAGTATCCACCAATGGGCCGGCGGTCGCACCGGTGCTGGCCCCGAAGTTATCCACTCCGGCGGTCCAAGTTGGCAAGCAATTCAGTTTTTCGGTGACAAATATTGCCGGTTTGCAATTGGTGGTCGAAGCTTCCACGAATTTGGTGAATTGGGTCCCCTTGCAGACGAATACGACGCCCTTTGTTTTTGTGGATACCAATGCGGCCAACTTTAAACAACGCTATTATCGGACGGTTGGGGCATCAACCAATACGTCGTCGTCCACGCCCGTAGTCGCCCCGGTGATCACCCCAAAGTTATCTCTCTCGGCGGTCCAAGTTGGCAAGCAATTCAGCTTTTCGGTGACTAACCTTGCGGGGGTGCAATGTGTGATCCAAGCTTCCACGAATTTGGTGGACTGGATTCCGGTGCAGACGAATACGACTCCTTTTACTTTTGTCGATACCAATGCCAGTAGCTTTAAACAACGCTTCTATCGGACGGTTGGGGTAACCACTAACTGAAGGGCTTATTTTCAAGGGCAGGCGCTCGTTAACGCCATGCCTTTAGCCCGGTAAGAAACCGCATCGGAACCCCGGCCAATTTAATGGCTTGCCCGTGGATAAACGTTAAACGTTTGATCCTTCCGTGCGGTAAGGTTACCGGGCTAAAGGCATGGCGTTAATTCAAGCGCGTGGTTTGCGGATGGACTTCAAGGCGCAAAAGCCAAACGGCAATAATAAAAGCGCACCGGCAATGATTGGCGAAGCTTCAGGGACGGGTTCGATCAGCGCGCGATCCGGGTTTGTGTGCACACCGTAAACGGCGGCGTGGGTTGATAATGTCGTGCCAACGGTCAGTAATCCCAGAACCGCGGCGAAAGATATTTGTTTTTTCATATTGTATGTCTTTGAACTTTAACTATGAAAAGTATGACGCCTTTTGATGGGCGTCGCTATCCGCTATTGGGACATGCGTGTTCTCAATTGAGACACTCCTGGTATTGGGCTCAAAACGCAAGGGAAACTGCTTAAGGCGTGACGGAAGGTTTTGCTACAGTAATCAAATTTTCCAAGTGCTGGATGAGGGCTTGTTTAGCGGTCTCCAAGTCGTCTTGTCCGTAAATGGCAAACTCTAAAACCTTTTGTCCTTTATTGCCGCGGCCAGTCCAGACGGCACGCACCAAATTAAAGCGCGCCGATTCATTTTCAACATAGGTATTATTTTCCGCTCCGGCCTCCCAGCGGCAATGGAAAACTTGGATGAGATTTTTTTGAGCGTCCTCAAAAGTATAGCAACGGATCGGCAAATTAACCCCGTGAACATTCACCATTTCTAATTTGGGGCCGGCGATCAGTTTCATGCCGACGGCTTCCAGACAAATTTCCGGCGTATGTCTTTTGGCTAAAAAACCAGCCACCCGCCCCGGCAACCAATTGAAATAAAAAGCCTGCCATAAGGTTCCGTCCGGTTCATTCCACTGGCCTTGTTTACCTTCGTCAAAACGCAACAGATTTTGCGTGCTGGCATCCAGCGGCAAATCTTTCAAGCTGGGATTATCTGATGGCATGTTTAACGTCCAATCCGGTCCGGGCTTTATATGGGATTCGCGGCTGTCATACCACAGTTGAACGCCGATTTCCACCGCCACGAGCCATACCAAAAGGATCAGGCTGAAGTGACGTAAAGCGGACGGACAAAAGCTGGGGGTTGGCGACGGCGAACCGGCCATTGGCGAATGACTATTTTCCGCGATTGCCCCCTTATTTTTCGTTTCCGCGGGCACCGGTAACGTTTTGTTTTTTAACAGCGCGGCGATGCCCCAGAGTGCCAGGGTGCAAAAGATTGCCGTCGAGACGCCGGCGGGATCATGAAATTGCGAGACGGCGGGCACGCCTTTTTTGGCCGCGATCATCGTCAGGGTAAAGATGCGGCCGACGTTGAAGGCAAAAGATAAACCGAATCCGATGGGAATCAGCAGCCAGCGGCAGCGGCAATTCAAGCGGTAAAATTCACCCAGGAAAAGACAGATCATCAGGCTGGTTTGAAAGGAGCGAATGCCACTGCACGCTTCGTCGATACCCACCATGCCGGTGCTGACTTCGATGATATTGCCGTGCGCCTCGGCGGGCACCCCGATCCAATTCATTACTTCGATGACAATGACCGCACTGGCATGGGTTAAGGTTTGAATGATCGGGGCTTCAATTAAGGTTGGCCAGGGGATGGCCACAAAAAAGAAGCCGATGGGAAAAGCAAATTGTTTCAACCAGCCACGCCCTTTGGCGAGATAGATGAAGCTGAGCGTCAAGCCAATCGTTTCTACGCCCAGCACCCATTGCAGCGGACGCCATTCCGGCGTGGCGGCTTCAACTAAATGGGTTGGCAAATAAAGAAAGGCGAGAATTACCGCTAGCAAAATAACTGCCCGTTTGTGGGTGATATCGGGTTTTTGAAAGGAATCTTCACCCAAGGAACTCCAACGGCGGATAAGCAAGCCAAGGCACAATAAAGGAACTAGCAGACCATAGCTATATTGCGGATCCGTCATCCATTCCGGCCATAGATTATTGATCAGGCGAAACCAAAGGTAGCCAATGGGTAAGAAAAGGAATAACCAACGCATGACGATTTAGCCTAGTCTAATACAAAAACGGGCGGAGAACATATTAAAATCTCGGATTAAATCGTAATTTCTAATAGGAGATGATTAAACCCAAAGTGGCGATGTTATTTCAAAAAAAAGGCTGCGACCCTTGCGAGTCGCAGCCCTGATGAAATATCAATTAAACGCGGGATTTACGCAAAGCCTTGAGGCTGCACAAAGCGAACGGCAGCAACAAAAGTCCGCCGGCCACAACCGTGGAAGCTTCCGGCACCGGCACCATTACCAAAACACCCTGCGGCGGTTTATTATCAGGATTGCTGTAGGATTGCGAGGTGGTCGGGACGAGCACTTCAACCGTGGGGCTGCTCACCAAGGAGTAACCAGACAAGGCGCTCAACAAGGCGTTGACATCGCTGGTCACGGTGCTGCTGGCCACGTAAGTGAAATTGGCTTGCGCACCTGAAAGCAGGCCACTGGCAGAAGTGTTATAAAGCACGCTCCAGACCGCCAATTGAATGGCCGCTTTTTGATCGGAGGTCCCCGTTTGCAAAGTCGCGTAGTTATTGCCAAAGATTTTGGCGGCATTGGCGATCGCGGCTGCGGTCACCGCGGCGGTGGGGAGCGTCGTGTTATTCTTGCTGCCTTCGCCCCAGGGCGTCGGATCTGTGCCTTTCACGCCGCTGGTGATGGTGACGGCATCATTGTAAGAATAAGTTTGGCCCAAATAGAGGCTGCCAAAAAAGTCGGTGCAAACACTCACGAAACTTCCGGAACTGCCGGTCATCTGAATGCCGCCGGTCAAAACGCCGGTGTAAGTCGTGCCGTCCAAGGTGGCGCTGGTGATGGTGTCCAGACCGCCGTCAGAAACGGTGTAGCTGACGTTGGCTTGTGCGGATGAAGCGAGGCCGACGGTCAATGCTGCCAGTCCCAAGGCGCAATAGGTTTTTTTCGTTTTGTTGGTCATAATATTTATTTTGGCTTGGTGTTTAGCTATTAGCATTCGTGCTATTGGTAAGAGAATACTTTCTGGCGGCTTCGGCTTCTATCTCGTTTCAGGACATCACTGTTCCTAATTGGGACATTTGCTTTTTGTGTGTGGTTAAATAAGACACTGCCCGGTTTTGAAAGTTAACTTTTGGTATTTTTTATGCGAAATCCCCAATGATTTTGACTTTTTATGGTTTAATCAGCGGTTTGGCCGCCGACCAATAACTTGTCGATAGCATCCTTGATGGCCAGCAGGTAGGTAGGCTTTTTTATGACCACATCAACCGAGGAGCAATCGTGAGGTGGATTTCCCGTGCACATGACCACTGGCGTGGAGGGAGAGCGTAGTTTGATGATATAAGCCATTTCCCGCCCCGTCATGCCTTCCATGGAATTATCGGTCAACACCAAACAATGCAGCGTCGGATTGAAACGCACGAGTGCTTCGTCAGCGGAGCCGGCCGAGTCCACTTCATAACCGAAATTGTTGAGAAACATCTTGGTTAAAAGACGGGTATCAACATTATCATCCACCACCAACACGGTTTTTAATTGGGAATTTGAATCTTTTTGCACAACGTAATAGCGAATCGGCGAATATTGTTTTGATTACCACTTTCTGGTCTTCCAAGTTGGCGCTTAAACGGCAAACTTGAATTTATTGTATCGTCGGGAACTTGATCTGTTTTGTTTAACGGACACAGTTTTTTGATGGATTGGATGGCGGCATCCAGCCACCGATAAATTGGATATAAACCGCTTGTTTTCTGAAATAACTTCCTGATTTTTACAACATTTTACAGTTCCTACGCGCTCTGTTTGTCGGTCAGATTAGGTTTTTTCCATAGTGCCATCTATGCGAATTTGAGACATGTGAGAGCATCATAAGGACATGAAATCACGTAAACGTCACAGAATACAATTCCGGATGGCTTCAAAATTGCGACGGGCTTTAACGTTTTAATGCTTCCGCCGATTACTCCGATTGAACTATAAAATGGTTTTTTTATTTGAATTGCCTTGTGCCTCCGGCGAGGCAAGGTAAAGTGCTTGAGACTTCGGCCGATTTTACATGGCAACGCTGCTCAAAAAAAATACGGACACCAAGCAAAGTAAAATTTTCTTGGTGGAAGACCATCCAGTCTTTCGCGATGGCTTGGCGAAGCTGTTGAATGCCGAAGCCGATCTCACGGTGTGTGGCGAGGCCGGCGATGCCGAGCGCGGCCTTAAATCCATCCTCAAACTCAAGCCCGATTTGGCGGTGGTAGATCTGGGTTTGCCCGGCAAAAGCGGGTTGGACTTGATCAAGGAAGTTCGGGCGCTAAAAATCCCCGTCAAATTTCTCGTGGTTTCGATGTTCGATGAAAGCCTCTATGCCCAACGCGTTTTGCGCGCCGGCGGCGATGGTTACATCATGAAACAGGAAGATCCGCAGGAGATTGTGCAAGCGATCCGTGATGTGCTGGCCGGTCATATCTATGTCAGCGAAGATGTTTTTGCCGATGAATCATCGCGGCAAAAAACGGAAAATAACCTGGGCGCTTTGGATTTGCTGACGGATTCAGAACTGGAAATTTTAGAATTACTCGGCCAAGGCAAAAGTGCGCCGGAAATATCCACGCAACTTAGTTTAACCAAAGCGGAAGTTAACAGCCACAGCACGAGCATCCGCCGGAAACTCAAATTAGACAGCCTCAACGCCTTGATCCGTTATGCGGTATGCTGGGTGACGGACAGCGGCAAATAAGTTTGCGCAATTTCTTGCGCGTCGAATTCTTCCACTTCCTCCGGCGGCGATGGACTGTCTGAAAGCGATTTCTTTTTTGAACGCGCACTCTGCGTTTCAACTTTCAACGGCACGCGCACCTCGATTTTTGTGCCGCGTCCGGGCGTGGATTCGAGTTCATAATGACCATCGAGAAATAAAACCCGTTCGCGCATATTCGTTAGCCCAAAGCCGTGTCGCGATTTTTTTTCGGTCTTGGTCGTTTTGAGATCAAATCCCTTGCCGTCATCTTCAATGACCATCACGATGGAATTGCCCGTGAACCGCAGCATCAATTTAACGATTTTGGCATGGGCATGTTTTTCGATGTTGTTCACGGCTTCCTGCAAAATGCGGAATAATTGCAGTTCCACTTCCGGCGGCAACCGGCGATGCGTGGTGGTCAATTGACATTGGAATTGCAGGCTGGTGCGAGATTGCACATCGGCGCAAAAGCTCTGGCACGCCGCGGCTAAACCTAAATTATCCAAATCCGTCGGGCGCAAGTTGTGCGCGATGCGCCGGTTTTCTTCCAACACTTTCACGAGCAAACGATCGCAGCGATGCAGAATTTCCCGCGCCGCCGGTTTTAACTCCGGCAAGCTTTCTTCGACTTTATGCAACCGCATCTTCACCGACGCGATGAGTTGGTTGATGCCGTCATGCAATTCCCGCGCGATCCGTGAACGTTCCGCTTCCTGCACCTGGATGATGCGGCGGGGCAGGGCGCGCAACTCTTGTTCTGCGCGTTTATGGAGCGTGATATCGCGAATATACAGCGTGAACATCGGTTGCCCTTCCAGCCGGATGCGCGTGATGGTGAACTCCGCCAAAAACCGGCTGCCATCCGCCCTCAACGCCGGCATTTCAATGCGGCTGCCCAAACGGGGCCCGTTCTCACCGGCGAAGGAAAGTCGCAATCCGTGTTGAAACCAGGTCCGCAGTGAAACGGGAATGACTTCGATGATGTTTTCACCGATCAATTTAGACTGGCTATGGGCGAAAATATCGCCGGCGGCCGGATTCAATTCCACCATCAAGCCTTCGTGATTGATCGTGATGATGCCGTCCAATGCCGCCTGCATGATGGCACTTTTGCGCGCTTCACTTTCGCCGAGCGCATCCCACGCCTGTTTGCGTTTGGTGATGTCGTCCGCGATGCCGACGATACGATAAATAAATCCCGCCGCGTCGCGAATCGGAAAGGCGCGATCTTCAATCCATCGGATGGAACCGTCGGGGCGGACGATCCGATAAATTTCATCGTAGTTGCCCGTGATCTGTTTCTCCACATAGTCTTCCATCACGCGCTGGCGATCTTCGGGATGAATCGCTTCGATCCAGCTATTGGACGCCGCATAAAGACTGGCACACGGACGCCCCCAGATTTCTTCGTAAGCGGGGCTGACATAGATCATTTTGCTCTTGTCCGCATTCGTCATCCAGAAAACTTCCCGGATGTGATCGGCCAATTGCCGAAACCGTTCTTCGCTCGCCTGCAACGTTTCCTGCGCCCGTTTGCGCTCCGTGATGTCCCGCACCACGCTCAACAAACTCGCGGCTTGATTATTCATCCCCAGCGAAGCCGTCGCACTTAATTCGACGCGAAAAGAAGTCCCGTTCTTCTTCAACATCGTGTAATCCACGTTGCGAATGATGCCCGCCCGCAAGGCTAGTTTTAGATCCGCGCGGATCCGCTCGTGCTCGGACGGCGGCGTGAGATCGAAAATATCCTTTTGCAGCAATTCTTCCGTGTCCGCATAACCGAGCATCGCCACCGCTTGCGAATTGACCGTAAGCAAGCGGCCTTCGGGATGGATCAAACACACTGCGTCCGGCAAAATATCAATCAATCGACGGTGATGTTCCTCGCTCGTGCGCAGCGCGACATTCGTATTGCGCAGCCGCATCAACGTCTGCACGCGCGCTAAAAATTCCTGCAACCCGAACGGTTTGACGAGATATTCATCCGCGCCCGTCTGAAAACCGCTAACCTTGCTTTCATCGCTGATCGCCTCGCCGGAACATAGCGCGACAAAGACATCCTTTAATTTGGGGTCATGTTTGATGCGACGGCAGACTTCGATCCCGTTAACATCCGGCAAGCCGACGTCCAGCACGACGAGATCGGGATAATGTAATTGCGCCAGATGCAGCCCTTGCTGGCCGGTCGTCGCCTCCAGCACCTCGTAACCCTCGCTTTTCAGGCACGCCGAGAATAATTGGAGGATCGCGCGATTGTCATCCACCAGTAGAATTAAGCCAGCCCTTTTCATCCCTTATATATTGATATTAGAATTGCACATACAAACGGATGACGATAGGTAATAGCAAGTTATATTTGGGGTTAGAATGCCAGGTTGAGCCGCCCCAGCCGCGATTTTTGGCAGTTCTAAATTGGGTAGGCACGGCGCGCGGCGCTGTCCCAACCTTTCAAAGTGAGCGACTACCCGTTTTTTCCTCTGCTTGCGTCGCGGGCCGAAATCCTTACAATGACGCGCCATGAAACTTGCTCTGGCAATTTTAGTTTTTCTGGTGTTCGGTGCGGCCATCGGCGGCGGGATTTTGATGCTCATGCACGGCAGTCCGTGGCTGTTCATCGTGGGTCTCGGCGCATTTCTGGGCACCTTTTGCAAATACGGCTGCGCTTCGCAGTAGGATTTTAGACTTCGATAAAATTTCACGACCGCAGCCGGGTTTGGGGTCAGTAAATTATCGTTCATCGCTCACTGCTTGGTTCCACTCCGGGTAAATGTCACTGGCTAGTTGGCCGCGTTTGATTAAATCGTGAAGGTCGCGAATGATGGTTTTACGGGCGACATTAAAGTCGCGCGCGAATAGAGAAATGTTGGGACGTTCCGTTTCACCGCGCAAGCGACAGAGAATTTCGTGCTGCCTGGCCAGACGTTCAGTGAAGCGGCGGTCAGGTTCATAGGTGCCCGTTTTTTCAGCTCTTTCGAGCGACTGCAACGTGCGCACCGTTTCGCCGATGCCACATTCAGTCAGGGCGATCTCTACCGTGCGATCTAGTTCATCCAGGTCTACGGGTTTTTCCAAAACGTAATGGGCGGAACGGGGTCCCTGCAAGGCGTTCAACTTTTCGCGCATATTCAGGGTGCCGGAAATGACAATGATCGGCACATGAGCCGCCAAATCTTTTAGGCGGGGAATGAATCCGACGCCGCGTTCACCTTCGGCCAATATATTATCGAGCAATATCAAGTCGGGCCGGACGGTTGATAAAGTATCCAGGGCCGCCGTGGCACTAGATACGCAGGTTAATCGATAGCCTTGCAGCGCTTTGGCATACAGCTTCAATTGCTTTGAATCGTCCTCCACGATCAGGATTGAGGCCATTGTAGTTTCTGCCATGCCAGCCATAATAATATTGAGCGCGACCCTAAAGCAATAGAGGCCTGGAGACAATGTGCTTCTGACGCACACCAAACTCCTAATGGTCGGTAACCGGTATCAGCACATAAAAAGTCGCGCCCGTGCCCGCAATACTTTCGACGCTTAATCCCAAACCTTCTTGCTTGGAAAGGGAATAGACGAGCGAGAGTCCCAGTCCGGTGCCCGGCGTGGCCGCAGAGAATTTGGTGCTAAAGAATGGTTCGAAAATACGTTCGATTATTTCCGGAGAAATTCCCGGGCCGGAATCACTTACTTGCAACTCCACATATTGGGCGGCCTTTTGCGGAGCCAATACGATCTGCCCGCACTGATTCGCCAAACCAATCCGGGTAATAATCTTTAATTCGCCGCGGCCCTGCATGGCTTCCGAGGCATTCACTATCAAGTTGAGTAGTATCTGCTCCAGCCGCCCCTGATTGACGGCCAGAAATGGCAGTCCCGGTAAGAGCTGCAGGGTAAGCCGGATATCGCTCAAAAATTCATTATTGAGAAGGGTCATGGTATTCTGGATGACTTCGTTGATCTTGGTCGGCTGGGTCGGAAAGGATTCGTTCCGGGCGTATCCCAGCATGGATTGCACCACGTTTTTCCCTTGCACGGACGCTTGTTCGATATCTGCTACGTGTTCTTGAATTTCATGATCCTTGGAGCTTCGCCCAATGAGTTTGTTCGCCATCCGGATGATTGAGAGAAGATTATTAAAGTCGTGAGCAACGCCGGCCGCGAGGGTTCCCAGTGCCTGCATTTTCTGTCCCTGTAGTAACTCGGTTTTCGCCGTCGCGAGCTCGCGATTGCGCAAGGTCGCTTTGGCTTCCGCTTGAATGAAGCGGGCCACGCTCGTCCGTTGCTGACGTAATAATATGACGCCAAATATGCAGGCTAGAAAAACACCGGATAGACTCAAGGCCAGGATCGCTCGCGGATCGTTGATACTGAATGCGCTATTCGTTGCGACCGGCCGGTTGGTTGCGTCCGGGGTAGGTTGATCCCAAGCCAGATTATAAGTTGCCAATTCTTTTTGTAAGGCACCCAGATGCCATACTTGCACCAGATCATTGGCCGTCGCGGTCACCAAGACTGAGCCATCTAAAGAAAGTCGGATGCTATTTATACTGAGCACGGTTGGACTGAGCAGATCAAAGAGTTTTTCACCGCCAAAATGTGAATAGATCTGGACATTCTTTCGGTTGCTGGTGACCGCCATCATCCGGTTATTCACCCCCAAGGCAATCGTGCCATGGGTCAGGCTCGGCTCATCCCGATTGAATTCTTGAAGTTTCTGCCAATCCCCAACCGACCACAGTGAATAGCGCGCCATGCCGGCGAGGGCGAAATTCTTCCCGTCCGGACTGAATGTGACCACCGAACTGCCGGAATCCAACGTGGCGAGTAACGCTCCTGTATGTGCGTCCCAGACGCGCGGAACATCGCTGCCGCCAAAATCAAAACCCGTTACCACGTAACGTCCATCCGGACTCATCGCAAACCGGCCTGCGCCCGTGGGACTGCCGGGTCCTTTGAAATTCACAAACCGACAGCGGCCATTTAGAAAAACCGGTTCACGCTTTCCCGTAAGATCGACCGTGGCAATTTGATGGTTGGTCAACTCGATGGCGGCGGAATTTCCATCCAGGCTTAAAGCGATCGCGCGGACCCCAAACGGCAAGGGCAGTTTAATCGATCCGGCATTTGTGGCATTGAGTTGCAAGGCGGATCCGATCCAATGAGTCAAAGGCCAGACTTCTAACCCGCTATTTCGCCCGATAAAAAGCGACCGTTCATCGGGCGATATTCGGGCGCAGTAGATGCCCGCCATCGGAACATAATATTCCCGTTCCTGAGCCGCCAAATCCCACAATCGAAAACCTTTATTCTGGGTGGCGACGCACCAGCGGCCGGACGGTGACAAATCTAAAGTGAATAGTGGCCCTTCGCTTTTGGGGCATGACAGTAACCGATAATCGGCATTACGACTCAGCGACCAAGTGCCGAATCCATTGAAGGTCCGCCAAAAAGCGAGTCGCGTTCCATCGGGCGAAAATGATTCTGCGTTGCCATCCCCGATGGCGATCGTCTGTCCCTGGGCGAGATCCCACAACCGGGTCATGCCATCTCTTGAACTTGAAAAAAACTGCGTGCCATCGACACTGAAGCCAAGGTTCACGCAACGCTCCGTATGTCCCCGCAAAATCCGATGCGTATTTTCCGGTAGATCCCATATATAGATGTCCCCATCTTCGGCGGCGGTTGCCAGATGATTACCATCGGGCGACCATGCCAGAATAGTTACCAACGCCGAGTGCAGGAGCGTCTCAGCATTTCTACCGCTCGGATAATCCATCAGCGTCACCGAGCTATTGTCGATGATGGCCACCCGCTGCCCATCCGGTCGTAGACGAAAAAACTTACTGTTCACACTTATCCCGGTCGAGATAGTTTTGCCGGTGGCAACGTCACAAACCACGATTTGCCCTTGGTTTTCCGGGTCGGCAAAGATGATGCATTTAGAGTCCGGCGTGTAAGTGATCGTGCCCAAAGTATAGCGACTGGATTCTAAATCGGCGGACATCAAGATCTTTTGAGTTTGCAAATCCCATACGACTAAAGCGGCGCCGGTGAAACGTGCCGCTAACGTTTTTCCATCCGGACTGAAAGTGAGGTTGCGGGCTGGCGTCAGCACCCTTTTCCCTATTTGGCTAGCGTCCAGTTCAAAGAGTGGTTCACGCGTTGCTAGACTGCCAATATGGATTTTTCCCTGCTCATCACTATACGCATACTTTTCTAATGCGTTATCAATGGTCTGGGCGACCAGATTATTCGGGGTGGTAAGCAGCGGCCCTTCTTGGATCAGATCTGAAAGTGCGAGGCTGGCGATAGCCTCCGTGCGCAAGGCGGCCGAGACCTGCAGATTGGCCGCATTACTGATAATGCCCAGGGCCGTCGCCCGCCGTCCCGGTTCGCCCGAGATGCGGGTGGCCCGGGCGGTGGCAAGGTAGGCATTCCCTAGCCGCTGTTTGGCATCCGCCTCGGCCGTTTCGGCCCGATGTTGATTCCGCGTGGCGCGTAATCCGGCGACGCCGGCGATCAGCGCCAATGCTAGCACGACTAATAAAACCACCACCACGGCGGTGGTGGCGCGGGTGATTTCTTCGCTAGAACTTGTCTCTCCAGCCAATTTCATACCGATGCAACTACCCAATACGCCCGGTAAACAAAAGATAAATCATTGCCCAAATGGAAGTTTTGGTGTGCGCGAGTCGCACACTGCGCAAGTGCGTCAGAATGATTAATGTTGCGCCATGTTTATAAGAGATCAGTTCGCTTTTTTGACCGCCGCGATTTTGATTGGACTCATCGGTTCCGAACCATCGACCTTGCACGCGCAAGGCACTGCCTTCACCTACCAAGGCCGCTTAAACGATAGCAGCAGCCCGGCCAATGGGCGGTATGATTTTAGATTTAAGCTTTATAATGATCCTTATGGTAACTTCCAGGCAGGTTCGAGCTATTTGACCAACGCGATCGCTACCACCAATGGTTTGTTCACCACGACCCTTGATTTTGGAGCGGGCGTGTATAACGGTGCTACTAATTGGTTGGAGATCGATGTGCGCACGAATGGTAATGGCGCTTACACCGTCTTGAATCCGCTCCAGGCTTTGACACCCACGCCGTCGGCAATCTATGCCGAAACGGCGAGTAATCTTAGCGGCACCATCTCCGCCACGCAGATTAGCGGCCCGGTCGCCTCGGCAAATTTATCCGGCATCTATAGCAGCGCGTTGAGTTTGAGTAATCCGTCCAACACCATCAGCGGCACCTTTACCGGCAGTGGTCGGGGACTGACCAACGTGTGGCAACTGGGCGGCAATAACGTGGCCGCCGGACAATTTCTCGGCAGCACCAATAATGCTCCGCTAGAATTTTGGGTCAACGGTCAACGCGCCTTGCGCCTGGAGCCCACCGATTTTGGATCGCCCAATGTTATTAGTGGCGGCACCAATAATTTCGTCACGCCCGATGTGGTGGCAGGGGTCATCGCCGGGGGTAGTTGGAATACCATTCAAGGTCCGGCCAGCTTTTCGAGTGTCGGTGGCGGAAGTGAAAATTCCATTCAAGGCAATGCGGTGGATACATGGAAAGGTTATAACATCGCGGGCGTTATTGGCGGCGGAAACCAGAATCTAATTCAAACCAATGTCATGTGGGGTGTTATTGGTGGCGGTGGTTATAATTCGATCCAGATTTATGCCGATGAATCATTCATTGGTGGTGGTTATAACAATAATATCCAAGGCAATTCAAATAATTGGGCCGGTAATTTTATCACGGGCGATGTCATTGTTGGCGGGTCATATAATACCGTCGGCACGAATGCCACGGGATCGTTTATCGGCGGCGGATATTATAATCAGAATAATGGCAACTATGCCGTCATCGGCGGCGGGTATAATAACATTATTCAAACCGGTTCTTATTATTCCACCATTGCGGGTGGCGTCGGCAATTATATTGACAAGAATGTCTCAAGTGCCTTTGCGGCTGGCAGTGAAGCCCAAGCGATGCACACCGGCGCGTTCGTTTGGGCGGATTCACAGGGGGCGACATTTGCTTCTACCACCACTAACGAATTTAATGTCCGCGCCCAGAACGGCCTGCGGATTCAGAGTAATAAGGGCATCCATCTCGAAGCCGGCGACGAGCCGATCATCGTTCGTGATTGGGATGTCTTTGCCACGAACGCTCCGGCCAGCAAGGTCGGCATTGGTCGCTGGGGCTTGTTCATGGAACCGACCATTCTGACCCTTGGCATTCCGGCCGAGGATGTTTCGCCGCGCTATTTTCAAATTGCCAAATATAATACCAACGGCACTCCCACGGCGCTGATGCAAGTGGATCAAAGCGGCAATGCTAACCTCACGGGCTCGGTCGCCGCGCTGTCCGTCATCGCTAACACCAATCTCCAAATTGCCAGCGGCAGCTTTCAGGTTCTCGGAGCGGGTATCAATACGGCGACGGCGGCTTTCACGCAATTGAGTGCAGCGGCGAATATCAGCGGCGACCGCACCACCATTAACAACTACCTTTGCAACAACGATCCCAATGCGATTCTTATCGTGACCCACAACTACAATCCGGGCGGCACCGGTTCATTAGTTGTCTACAATCACGTCGTGGGAACCTTTTACACCGGGGGCAAGTGGAGCATCTATAATGAGGATCAGTCGACTATGGCGACTAATGTTGCTTTCAATGTTTTGGTTATAAAGCATTGATTTTAAATCTCGCCGCCTATGAAAAAGATAATGGGTCTTATTACTGTGTTGGTGCCGATGCTGGCTCTGGCGCAATCCTACTCGATTGATTGGCATAAAGTCGCCGGTGGTGGCAGCACCAGCAGCGGTGGACAATATTCCTTGAGTGGAACCATTGGTCAGCCGGATGCGAGCAGCGCCATGGTTGGCGGTAATTTTTCGGTAACGGGCGGCTTCTGGGCGATTTATGCCGTGTCCACCCCGGGTGCGCCCTTACTGACCATCACTTATTTAGGCAACGCCACGGTGGTTTCGTGGTCTACCTCGACGGCAGGTTGGTTATTGCAGACGAATAACGATCTAACCACCACGAACTGGGGCGCCTATAACGGACCGATCATTAATAACGCAGTCACCAACGCGCCCCTTAGAGGTAATCTATTTTTCCGGTTGAAGCAGACTCAAGATTAAATTCAGCCTCATGAAGTATTGCCATGCCCACCAAATCAGAACCTATGAAAAAATTAACGCCGCTCGCAGTGATCGCTCTAACAACTTGTTTCCCCTTAGCCATTCAGGCCGCTGACGGCACCCCGCTGTGGACGAATGCCGTGACTCCAATCTCCGGTTTGGCTGCCGGTCTGGCTTCCGCCAACACCATCGTGGTTGATACCAACGGTAATTCTTATGTGGGCGGATATTATATCAACGCGCAAGGCAATTCCGATTTCTTGACCGTCAAGTATTCGCCCACCGGCAATGTGATCTGGGCGCGGACAAAGGATGGCGGCGCCGGTGGGAATGATACCGTCAATGCCGTAGCGGTGGACGGGAGTGGCAACGTCTATGTCACCGGCAAGTCGCTCCAATCGGGCATGGGCAGCAATTTCCAGCTGGTTAAATATACTTCAGGTGGATTGCTGGCCTTTCAATTCAACTACAATACCAGCGGGAACAACGATGATATCGCCAACGCGTTGGCGGTGAATGTGAGCGGCGAAATCTTTCTAGCCGGGCAAACGGTGGCTCAAGGCAGCACCAGCTCGACTTGGCTGACGACCAAATATACGGCGGGCGGGTTATCCTGGGCCAACACGTTCAGCGGCGCGGGCGCGGGCTTGGATCAGGCCAAAGCCGTTGTCGCTGACCCCGGCGGCGCTATTTACGTGAGCGGCTACGCCACCGATACGACCGGCCATTTCGGTTATGCCACCGTCAAATACTCCAGCACCGGCACGCAGCTATGGGTCAATAAATTTAAAGACTCCACCAATGGCGATGACTTGGTTCAATCCATGGCTCTGGATGGCGATGGCAACACTTACTTGACGGGGATCGCGACCAGCGCCGGCGGTAGCTTCGATTATGCGACCATCAAAATCTCCAGCGGCGGCCAGACTTTGTGGACGAATATCTACGACGGCCCGGGCCACAGTGACGATGAAGCGGTCGCCGTGGCGTTGGATGTGGACGAGAATGTTTATGTGACCGGCACTTCCATTGGCGCCGGGGGGAAATATGGTTACGTGACCATTAAGTATACCAGTCTCGGCGTGCCGGTGTGGACCAACTTCTTTAATGGCATCGGCAACCGCGGCGGCCAAGCCAGTGGGTTGGCCGTGGATAGCAGCGGCAACGCCTACGTCACGGGCAGTTCGTTTGGCGGCCTGCGCCCGGATGAATTCGTGACCATTAAATACGCCACTCGCGGCGCTCCCATCTGGACCAATTTATATGGTGGCGGAACTTCCGCCTCCGTCGCGGCGGATATCAATGGCAATGCCTACGTGACGGGTAACACGGGCGGCGTGATTGCGACCATTGAATATGCCGCCGCTTTAGCGCCCTTAAGTTTCGTCACCCCCAGTGGCAACTCCGGACCGGTGAACAATCATTTTGTCCTGAGCCTGACCGGCCCGGTGGGATCGAACGCCGTCATCTCGGCCACCACCAACTTCCAAACTTGGATTCCGATCGCCACGAATCAAATTCCCACCGGCACCCTCCAAGTCACCGATACCGTCGCCCCCAAAAATCTCCGCTTCTACCGCGCCCAATTGCAATAAGGCGATCCTAAGCGTAAAAAACTCCACTCTAGCGCAACCAGTTAACCGCACATACGTTCTGCTCTCGTCTCACGCCTAGCACCCGGTCAATGGGGGAATCGGGGCCGGGTAGGGTTTTACCCCATTGGCGAAGCCCCGGTGTTGACGGATACTTTCAGACGATGTCATCGTTATCTGAAACGATAATTTTACCCCGGCTAACACTTTGATCAAGGAAACGCACCCCGTCGCGCGGCCGACCAGAGCTCACTTGAGTGGCGTGATGGCTGACCTTGAGCATCGGGGCAAACATCTGCAAAAACATCTGTCGGAGTCGCTCGAACTGCAAAGCCGCTGGCGACAACTCACCCATCAGATGCTCTTGGCGCAAGAGGACGAACGTAAGAAAATCAGCGTGGAGCTACAGGCGGAAATCTTACAGACCCTGCTGGGTATCAATGTCCGACTGCTTTGCTTGAAGCAGACCGGCCAGCACAATCCCAATTCCCTCAAGAATGAAATCGCCAGCACGCAACGATTGGTTGTAGAGTCACTGAAGTCCGTGCGACGTTTCGCTCGTGAACTGCGCGTTCATCACCCGGCGTAAGTGGATCCAACTGTCTTACGCCTTTTTTGCCACTGATAAAATCAACATGAAGTCGAAAGCCAAGCTAAAGCCGCGTTTGAAAAAGTCCGTTGCGACCAAGCCCGCGTCTGCCCCCGCTGCGTTCCCCATCATTGGCATCGGCACTTCCGCGGGTGGCCTTGAAGCCTTGGAACATTTCTTGAGTCATGTGCCGAAGAATAGCGGCCTGGCGTTGGTCATCATCCAGCATCTGGATCCGACGCGTAAAGGGATCATGCCTGAATTGCTCCAGCGCAATACCGGCATGAAAGTGGTCCAGGTCCGGGATCGCACCCTCGTCCAGCCGAACTGTGTCTATGTGATTCCGCCCAACAAGGACATGTCCATCCTGCACGGCGTCCTCCATCTGCTCGAACCCACCACGCCGCGCGGGTTGCGGCTGCCCATTGATTTTTTTCTCCGTTCGCTCGCGCAAGACCGGCAGGAACACAGCATCGGCGTGATCCTTTCCGGCATGGGTTCGGATGGCACGCTGGGGTTGCGCGCCATCAAGGAAAAGGGCGGCATGGTGCTGGTGCAGGACCCGGCGACCGCGAAGTTCGCCGGCATGCCGCGCAGCGCGATTGATTCCGGCTTGGCGGATATCATCGCGCCGGTGGACGATCTGCCGGGCAGAATCATCACCTATCTCAAGCGCACGCCGACGCACCACCCGGCCGGAGAAGTGATCGAGGACAACACGCGGAGTGCGCTGGAAAAGGCGATCATCCTGTTGCGCACCCACAGTGGCCACGACTTTTCGCTCTACAAGAAAAACACCTTCTACCGGCGCATCGAACGGCGCATGGGCATCCATCAGATTGTTAAGATCGCCGACTACGTCCGTTATTTGCAGGAGAACTCGCAGGAGCTGGATCTATTGTTCAAGGAATTGCTGATCGGCGTGACGAGTTTCTTCCGCGACCCCGCTTGCTGGGAAGAGTTGTGCCAGAAAATTCTGCCCACGCTCATAACCAGCCGGCCGAATGGGCACGTGTTGCGCGCCTGGGTGCCGGGTTGCTCCACGGGAGAGGAAGCGTATTCGCTGGCCATGGTGTTCAAGGAGGTCATGGAAAAACTCAAGCCGGGTAAGAAGATCACCCTGCAAGTGTTCGCGACCGATCTGGATAAAGACGCGATTGCCAAGGCGCGTGCGGGCGTCTATCCGGAAAATATTTGCGCCGACGTGTCGCCCAAACGGATGCGCCGGTTCTTTACCCAGGAAGACAACGGCTGTCGCGTGACTTCGGAGATCCGCCAGATGGTCACGTTCGCGCCGCAGAGTCTCATCATGGATCCGCCGTTCACCAAGCTGGATTTTTTGAGTTGCCGTAACCTGCTCATTTATCTCGCGCCGGAAATGCAGAAGAAGCTCATGCCGCTGTTTCATTATAGCTTGAGTCCGGGCGGCATTCTGTTTTTGGGCAGTGCGGAAACCGTGGGGACGTTCACCGACCTCTTTGCCCCGCTCAATAATAAATTGCGCCTCTTCCGGCGGCTGACTTCCCCGGTGCGTCCGGAGCCGATTGATTTCCCCGCGTCCTTCGCGCCGCCGTTGCCGGATGGCACCGAACCGCGCGTGACGAACAAACCGCAGGTCAATCTCCAATCCTTGGCGGATCAACTGGTGCTGGAACGTTTTGCCCCGCCGTCCGTGCTCGTGAATGACAAGGGCAACATTCTTTACGTCAGCGGGCGCACGGGAAAATATCTCGAACCCGCCGCGGGCAAAGCGAACTGGAATATTTTTGCGATGGCGCGCGAAGGGTTGCGTTACGAAGTCAGCACCGCGTTTCATAAAGCCCTCGATCAGGCCGCGCCCGTGGTGGTGCGCGGTCACCAAAGCGGGGCGCACGGCGAAAAACAGTTTGTAGATATTTCCGTCGAGCGGCTCGAACAACCCGAATCGTTGAAAGGATTGGTGATGATTGTGTTCACCGACGTGGTCGTGGCGTTGGATGTAAAATCCTCCGACCTGTCCGGCAAGGCCGGGAAAAATCTGGCCCGCAAGCTCAAGACAGAGGAACTCCAGCGGAAGTATGAGCAGGCGCGGCTCGAAGCGCAGACCATTCGCGAAGAGATGCAGAACGCGCAGGAAGAACTCCGTTCCACGAACGAGGAGCAGCAATCAACCAACGAAGAACTTCAGTCCACGAACGAGGAGATCACCACCTCCAAGGAGGAGATGCAGTCGTTGAACGAAGAACTTCAGACCGTCAACAGTGAGTTGCAGGGCAAGGTGGATGAGTTATTGCGCTCCAATAACGACATGAAGAATCTGCTCAACAGCACGGACATCGCGACCTTGTTCTTGGATGATCATTTTAACGTGCGCCGGTTCACCACGCAGGCGGCCAAGATCATCAAGCTCATCCCCGGCGACATCGGGCGGCCGATCACCGACCTGGCGTCTCATTTACTTTACCCCGAACTGGTGGAGGATGCGCGCGGAGTGCTGCGGAAGCTGGGCTTCGTGGAAAAACCGATCAACGCGCGCGACGGTCGCTGGTTCACCGTGCGCATCATGCCTTATCGCACGCTGGATAATCACATCGACGGTCTGGTCATCACCTTCGCGGACATTACCGTGGCCAAGGAGCTGGAGGCGAAGTTGCGGGAGAAGCACGCCACGCTGGAGAAACACGTCGCCGATGAATCTGAAAAGGCCGACCGGAAAGCACGACCGTCCCGCAAACTATGAAGCGTTCCGCCCAGCCAATGAAGCCCGGCGCTACCGCCGAGACGACCGGTCCCCCGGACTCGCGGAGGATTCAACTTTACGGTAAAGCCGAAGCCCAGCTGCGACGGCAGAAAAAGTCACGGGGAGCGCCGCTGGCTGAAGTGGTGAAGAGCGCGGCGGACGCGGGCCGGTTGCTTCACGAATTGCAGGTTCATCAAGTCGAGCTGGAGATGCAGAACGCCGAGCTGCAGGAATCCCGCGACCGGTTGGAAGTAGCGCTGGAGAAATTCACCGACCTCTACGATTTTGCGCCCGTCGGTTATTTGTCCGTGGATGAACAAGGCCAGATATTGGAAGTGAACCTGACGGGTGCCGCCATGCTGGGCGCGGGCCGGTCGCAACTGCTCAAGCGGCGCCTGCCGACGTTTGTGGCACCGGCGAACCGGCCGGACTTTCTCACCTTTCTGCAACGGGTTTTTACTTCGGCGGAGAAACAAGTTTGTGAGCTGTCGCTGCTGCGGGCGGATGGCTCAGCGTTCTGGGCCAGCATCCACGGCACCACCGCTTTCTCCGACCGCAGTCCCCACAAAGGATGCCGTCTGGCGGTTTCGGATATCACCGCCCGTCAGCAGGCGCAAGATGCCTTGCGCGCGAGTGAAGAACAGTTTCGCGCGCTGTTCGAGGTCGGTCCGGTGGCCATCTATTCCTGTGATGCCGCGGGCGTGATCCAACAATTCAACCGCCGCGCCGTGGAACTGTGGGGCCGTGAACCGGTCTTGGGGGATGCCAAAGAACTCTATTGTGGTTCTTCCAAATTGTTCTGGCCCGACGGCCGTCGGATCCCCCGCTCCGAGAGTCCCATGGCCGAAGTGCTGAGCGGCCGAACCTCAGTGATCGTGGACGCCGAGATCATCGTCGAGCAACCGGACGGCTCGCGGCGTAACTGCATCGCGAATATCCACCCGTTGAAGGATCAAAGTGGAAAGATCACCGGCGCCATCAATTGCTTTTACGACATCACCGACCGCAAGCTGGCCGAGGAAGCGATCCGGGCGAGTCAGGCACTCTTTCGGGCGCTGGCAGATTCGATTTCGCAACTGGCATGGATCGCCAAACCCGACGGCCAGGTCTTCTGGTATAACCAGCGCTGGTATGATTACACCGGAAAAACTCCCCAGCAAATGGCCCGCTGGGGCTGGCAGGCGGTGCAAGCAGTCGGCGAGTTGCCGAAAATGCTGGAGCGGTGGCAGGCTTCCATCGCCTCCGGTGAACCGCTGGAGATGACCTTTTCGTTACGCGGTGCCAACGGCCGTTTCCGCTCATTCCTGACCCGGGTGGTTCCCTTGAAGAATGCGCGCGGCGAAGTCATGCAATGGTTTGGCACCAACACGGATGTGGAGGATCTCAAGCAGGCGGAAGCCGCGCAACGGCGGATCGAAGTGCTGGCCGCCTCGAACCAGAAACTGGAACAAGAGATCGTCCGGCGGCAGGCGGTGGAGAAATCCCTCAAGCAAAGCGAGCAGCTCCAGACTCGTTTATTGGCGCAGTCTCAACTCATGCAGAGACAATTAAGGCAGCTCTCGCGCCAAGTTTTCCAGGCGCAGGAAGAAGAACGTAAACGCATCAGCCGCGAACTCCATGACGTCATCGCGCAGACCTTGACCGGTATCAATATCCGGCTGGCCACGTTGAAAAAGGAGACGGGGCGCAACACCCAGGATTTTGACCGCAACCTCACCCTCACGCAGCGGCTGGTAGAAAAATCCGTGAACCTCGTGCATGATTTCGCGCGCGAATTGCGCCCCGCTGTGCTGGACGATCTGGGATTGGTCCCGGCCCTGCATTCCTTCGCGAAGAATTTCACCGCGCAGACCGGCATCCATGTTCACCTGAAAGCGTTTGCGGAGGTGGAGAAATTGGAGAACTCCCGCCGCACGGTGCTCTTCCGCGTCGCCCAAGAGGCGCTCACTAATGTGGCCCGCCATGCGCAGGCCAGCCAGGTGGAGATCAGCATTGAAAAATTGCCGTCGGGTATCTGCTTGAAGATTACGGACAATGGCAAGTCCTTCAATGTCGGACGCGCGTTGCAGATTACTTCCAGCAAACGGCTGGGCCTGCTCGGCATGCGCGAGCGCCTCGAAATGGTCGGCGGCAGTTTTGAGATTGAATCCACGCCCGGTAAAGGCACCACCGTCATCAGTCAGATTCCGTTCCACAAAAGTGCGCGGGGCAGGGCGCTGACGAAGTCCGTTGAAACCCAGGTTGAATGATTATGAAACGTATCACTGTTCTCTTGGCTGAAGATCACATGGTTGTGCGCGAGGGCTTTCGCAAGATGCTGGAGTTTGAAGACGATCTTGAAATCGTCGGCGAAGCGCAGAACGGTCGTCAGGCCGTCAAGCTCACCAAAAAACTTCATCCCGATGTGATCTTGATGGACATCGCCATGCCCTTGCTCAATGGTCTGGAGGCCACCCGGCAGATTTGCTCGGATCTGCCCGACGCCAAGGTGCTCATGCTCTCCGCGCACAGTGACGATGCGTATGTCACCAACGCGGCCGAGTGCGGCGCGCGAGGTTTTCTGCTCAAACAAACCTCCGCCCACGATGTTTGTCACGCCATCCGCGAAGTTTACAATGGGAAAATGTTTTTCAGCCCGGCGGTTGCCCGCCGTAAAGATCGCCTCAATGCGTCCACGCTCACGCCCGTGGGTGAGCATAAAAAGAAAGCGGCCCCGCTGACGTCGCGCGAGATGGAAGTGCTGCAATTGATTGCCGAAGGGAGCACCAATAAACAAACTGCGGCGGAACTGGGTATCGGCATCAAGACCGTTGAGAAACACCGCGAACATCTGATGGAGAAACTGGATCTCCACGATACCGCCAGCCTCACCCGTTACGCCATCAGCGCGGGCATCATCGAGAGCAGCGTGCAGTTGACGATTGTTTAGTCGCGGGCGGGCGGCCCTTCCGCTCGCTCACCTCCCATCGGCTGCCAGAAAAGCCAACGCCACTCGCCGTAGCTTCATCCGCCCCTCCGGCCCACTGCCTACCGCCCACCGCCCATCGCCTAAGGCCCACCGCCCACCGCCCTCACCGCCCCCCTGCACACTTCCGTGTGACCACCGACTCCCCGCGCGACGCCGTCGCTCTCTTTGGGGGCGCGCTGGGATGAGTCAACGGCACCGTGCCACCAAGCTGCCGCCTCGTGGGACAGTGCTTGGGCCTCATCGGCTCCTTCAACGCCGCCGTGGGATGATTCTTTGGCCCCGTCCGACCATCCTAT
>JAMFSJ010000016.1 GCA_026225255.1 Methylacidimicrobium fagopyrum
AAGGGCAGCATCATCTGGCGCTCGGGTAAATCCAAGAAGTCCGGCGGTATCGGCACGCACATCACCGCGATCACCAAGCGCAAATTCCAAGTGAATTTGCAGCGCGTGAAAGCGGTTTTGCCCAGTGGCGAAGTCCGTTACGTCCGCGTCGCCGCCAGCGCGATCAAAAAAGGTCTCATCACCAAAGCGCCCCGCCGCACTTGGAAAAAAGAGACGGCCGTCGCTGCGAAAAAAGCGTAAGCTGCCAGCCAGTTTTAGAGTTAAAGCGTTGGAGTGTTTTGCGCTTCGACGCTTTTTCTATTTCCCCGAAAGACTGCCTTCGCGCTTTGCCCTGGCACAAAACACCTGTAATGCCGCAGTCATTATAATGGCCCTGATTGTTTGATTCAACGAACCGCCCGAGGCTGTTTTATAATGCCGTAAAATCCAGGCAACGTGCGGCAACGCTTCGGTTTTAATCTCAAGTTGAAATCAATTCGTGAAGCGAAGCTGAACGTAAGTCGGCGGGGGAAAAGAAAAAAGCGACCGGACACTACTCCGGTCGCTTAAAGAACAACTTAAATTTTCCGGCACTTCGCAGTTTACAGTTTGCACACGGTTTACTGCTTTCGTGCCTCTCAACAAAATCAGAATACCAGAGCCTAAGCTTTTGGCTTGTCACCAGATGTGGTTACAAATTGGGGCGGGACTATGTCTTTCACGAACCCATTAATTTGTTCAATAGAATCAATGGTTTTATGATGATTTAAATCATGAAATTACTGGTTTTTTGGAACTATATAAATGATGAACTGGTATGGCTCAACCCAATTCGGAGGGCCGGTGTTGGCTTGAGTTTGAATTCCAATTTGAGACAAATTGTAAATAAATCCTCCTTCGAGCGAATTTGTATCATTTGGCATCGGTGTAAATCGCTTAAATCCATTCGTCTGTTCTATAATAAGAGACATGAAAACGTTTGGATTATTTGTTCCTATATAAACAATTTGAAGGTCTTCGAGTGTGTTTGTATGGGCCCCCGGAAGCGTCATTGCTCCTGGCAAAAAATCCACACCAACAAAAAAATTAGTATCACTATCGGGGATTGTGAATTTAGCCCGATTGAGCATGTCCCTTATTTGCCAAGCATAGGAACCCGCTTCTGTAACACCGGCTGGCGCGGCTACTCTGATCGGAAATTTTGGCCATGTTTCAGTTAAAAATATGAAATCCTTTATTTGCTTTTCGGTTATCGTTCTCGGCTGCAATTGTTTTTCCAGCACTAGGTTTGCATTTTTAAGCGATTCGATTTCCTGTATATGTTGCGGCCATGCTGATAGTTCAAGCCCTACCCCAATGGCAACAAGCCCTGTGAAAAAAACCTCAAGCAAAAGTTTTCTAAATTCCAGCGCGGGAAAGTTTGTGGGATTATATGGTATTTTCAGCTTATCCTTAACCCATGGAAACGTAATGGCCCATTCTCCGGCAACGCCAACGACAACCATTAAAAGCCCCAACAAATCCGCTCGATCCCAATTGGAAAGCGATGACCAAATAAATGAAAGCATAAGATTTGAATCGTGGTGCTGTTATATTACCGCTTCGATTTTGATCGTTTCAGCAATCGCTCGTTTTATGGTATTAATAGTTAAATTTAGAGGCGAAATGATTTCTAAAGCAATAAAAAAATGTGTCACAAAAATGTTGACTTAAAATACTAAATGTGTCACCTTTATTGCATGAACGAGACGGAAGAAAAAGAAGAATTGAATCTGATAACGCTGGCGCAGGAATATTCCAGCGATGAAAAGGCCCGTGCGCTTTTAGAATCAATCCTCTGGCCGGATGGCGCGATCTGTCCGCACTGCAAAAATCACAAGGAAAAGCCGATTTACAAGCTCCGGCCCAAAGAAGGCAGCAAAACGCCAGCCCGCAAAGGTGTTCACAAGTGCGGTGCTTGCCGCAAACAATTTACCGTCACGGTTGGAACCATTTTTGAAGATTCGCATTTGCCGATCAGCAAATGGCTGATGGCGATTTTTATCATTTGCTCCAGCAAGAAATCAATCAGCGCAATGCAGTTGAGCCGGATGCTCAAAATCACCTATAAAGCAGCTTGGTTCATGGCTCATCGCCTTCGTTTCGCTGTCAGCCCTGAAATGCCTTTGGCCAAGTTGCTCCAAGGCGTCGTGGAAGTGGATGAAACCTTCGTGGGTGGCAAAGGCTATCGCTGCTCTCAAATGCGTCGCAAAACGCCCGTAGTGGCCTTAATTGAACGCGGTGGCTCAATGCAGGCTCGCGTCGTCAGCAATGTTACGCAAAAGAATCTTGGCCAAGCATTGCATGAATGCGTTAGCAAAGATGCCGTTGTGAACACGGACGAGCATCCTGCCTATCGCAAGCCGCTTCAAGAATGGAAACAACACAGCACGGTTGTTCACTCAAAACGCGAATACAGCCGCCGCAATGCGGATGGAACGAAGTCTGGCATTAACCATTGCGAATCGTTTTTCAGCCTGCTCAAACGCGGCGTTTATGGTTCGTGGCATCATGTCAGCCGTGAACACTTGCAAAAATATGCCAATGAATTTGCTTTCCGCTGGAATACGCGTCATTTGAATGATGGCGAACGCATGGAAAGCGCAATCGCGATGGTGGTTGGCAAGCGTTTAACTTATCGTGAAACGGTTTGAAGGAACAGGCTTTGCCGCCTGCAAGATTGCCTTGTAAAATCAAAAGCCCCGCATATTGCGTGGGGTAGAAAGAGAATCCGTGAGAAAGTCGAAACGAGAAAAACACAGCAAACGACCACCGGAGAAAATGCTGCCTAATTTGAGCGGCATTAAATTCGAGGACGCATTGCGGGCATTGCTAAAGACGCCATTGCCACCAGATACAAAGAAGAAAACCAAATGAGTGATGCACCAAAAGTTGGCCGTCCTGCCTTGTCGCACGAAGAAAAGCGCGGCAAGTTCGTTTCCACTCGGCTTTCGCCAGACGAATACAACGAGATCGAAAAGGCTGTAAAATCATCTGGAGAAACCAAAACCGAGTGGATTCGTAAAAAGCTTTTAGCGGCGGCTCGTCGCGCTTAAAGCAATTTAATTGGAAATATTCTATTATTTAATTGACTTTTTATTAAATTTTGTATAGTTTTTATTCGTTTTGCTTCCCGAACAATAGCACCGTTTCCAATACAGCAGAAAAACGTATTTGGTATTGTTTATGCTAAAACATTTTTGGTGTTGCGCTAAATGAGCGGAAACTATACGGTCTCGGTCCAATTTTAAACTTATGGCAACTATAAACGATACGATTTGCATTGAAGAAGGATGCAGCGATAGCAAAATGCAGGATTTTCCTGCCGCTGCTAAGCAGTTTTTGCAAACTTTTTATACTGGCCGTGGCGTAAACATGGAAGATACGATTGCCAAAATTGCCGCCATTCGTGATGGATTCGGACTAAGAGACGCTATTGTTGCTGCTGATGGCTCTGTTGAAAGTGATGTGGACGAATTAAACTTTCTTGAATTCTACGTTTTACTAAAACGCGGAATGATTGTTTAATACTCACTCAGCTTTCAAATGAATGATCCAAAAGATATTCCTATAGATGTTTTATCTCCAGAGCTTGCCGCTGCTGCCAAGAGAGTTGAAGCAGCATTGGAAAATGCCCACAAATTGGGAGATAGTGCCCATGAATATGCTCACCAAGTTTATGAGCTTTCAAAAACTTGCTTAATGGCTCATTCAATCCGAGCTGTTCAAAAGCATCTGGAGGACAGTGGAAAAGGTCGTCATTGGATAAGTTTAACACCGACCAAGGGTGGTTATTTGCCACGTAGGGCCTTTGCAATGATTCGCCCACAGGAAACTGATATTATCGTTAATACTACTGTTGGTTTGGAGCATCAGCGAAGAGGAATTGCTCATGAATTGGCGCACCTTTTGTTCGTAAAACTGCATAATTCTCATCCTCCTTCTTTGGGCCGTGTTGAAACTGTTACCGAGGAGGCTTGCATAACATTTGAAAAAGATTTGTGTAAAAATCACCATGAGTTTTATTCAAAACAGGAAAATCTCAATAATCTTCGTTTTCATTCATTGGACAAGTAATTCATTTTGAGATTAAAAAAGCCCCGCCAACAACGGGGGCTTTTTATTTGGATTTTTAACCCGTCAATTAAATATCAATCTGAACTTCATAATGCGGCTGGGTTTGTGAAAGATATAATCCCGAATTGGGGACAAACGGCTCTTAGCCACACTCTTGCCCGTGTCCTCGATCCGGAATTTAACGCCCAAGCGCAACTTCCGGCGCCGAAACGCCGCCAAGGCGGCCGACACTAAAGAGGCGGAACTACAAACAAATGCTCAATCAAAAACACCCTGAGCCGCTCCTTGTATTGTTATCTTGAAAATAATAGTTGACCATTTAGTAAACTTTGATAGATTAGCTGGGCAACCCGAAGAAGGTTGCGAGTAGTATTTAACCAAAAGATTTTATGGGCCGTGTTAGCGATGCAAAACAAAGACTGATGGATGCCGTCCTAGAGCTGATCTGGGTCGGGTCTTACGGCACCACGACTATTGATCAGATTTGTGATAAGGCGGGCGTTAAAAAGGGCAGTTTTTACTATTTTTTCCAGTCAAAGGCGCAGTTGGCGGCGGTCGCTTTTGATGATAATTGGCAGAATCGGAAGGTTGAATTGGATGGTATTTTCTCCGCGTCCGTGCCGCCGCTGGAACGATTGGAGAAATACGCGCGGTTTGGTTATCAAATCCAGTGCGAAATCAAAGAAAAATACGGTCGGGTGTTGGGTTGTCCGCAGTTTTCATTAGGTTGCGAAGTTTGCACGCAGGAGTTCGATTTGCAGAAGAAAATTCAAGACATGTTGGATTGCAAACGGCGGTATTTGTCCTCCGCTATCCGCGATGCCCACGCGAGCGGCACGATTGACGCGCCGGATCCGGAAGCCAAGGCGCGAATGATCCAGGCGTATTACGAAGGTTTATTGACGCAGGCGCGAATCCAGAATGATGTGACGGGACTACGCGACGCGGTTCACGGGATTTATGCGATTTTAGGTGTGAAAGAGACGGCGGCGCAGGCGGCGGCATAATTTAAAATTTTTTTGAACATTTATTTGACTAAGTAGCCAACTATAAGGCAAAGCGGAAAGCGCAAAAGCGGGAAAGCGGAAAATTAATACAGCGAAAGAAAAAACGAATATGAAAACAAATCAAACTACCATGAAGGTCGCGCAGAAATTGACCAGCGCGTGCCAAAGATTGGTCGCGCAAATTGCGTGGACCAAAATCAATTTGGTCTCCGAATTTAAGAAAAATTTTGGCGGCAACGAACGGTTGATCCAGCTCGCGGTGAACGAAGCCGAAGCCCTCGCTTGGGAAACGGATTATCCGCACCTCGTTTTTCACGCGCTCGCGGTGGAAAAAGTGAATGGCGCGGCACTGTGGCAACAGCGGCAACGCTTGATTCTCCGGCCGAACGCCGTTTACGCGCTCGCGGCCTAATAAATTTAAAAAACTTAAAACCCAAACCTTAACTACAAAATTTAACATGATCTCGAATAAGAAATTTTTACGTCCGTTGGCAGCTTTTGTTGTCACGGCTACCACGGTGGCGTTGCTGGATGGTTGCAGTAAACCGGCGGGCCCACAGCAAATGCCGCCGCCCGCGCAAGTCACGGTCGCGCCGGTCGAACAGAAGGACATCGTGGAATGGAACGAATTCACCGGCCACGCGATGCCGGTGGAATCGGTGGAAATTCGTCCGCGCACGTCCGGCTACATTCAGGAAGTGCGTTTTCAATCCGGTCAGCTGGTGAAAAAAGGCGACATGCTTTTCGTCATTGATCCGCGCTGGAACCAGGCGGTCTATGATCAACGTAAAGCGCAATATGACCAGACGAAGAGCGAAGCCGACCGCATTGATTTGCTGTTGAAAAACAACGCGATCTCGACGGAAGAAGCCGGCGCGCGCAAAGCCCGTTTTGAAGAAGCCAAAGCCGCGCTCGAATCCGCGCAGCTCGATTTGGATTACACGGAAGTAAAAGCGCCGATTGACGGCCGCGTCAGCCGCGCGTTGATGACGGAAGGTAATTATGTGAGTGGTAATGCCGGTTTGGCGTCGCTGCTCACCACGGTGGTCTCGGTGGATCCGGTTTATGTCTATGCGGACATTGACGAAGCGACGTTGCTGAAATTCAACGAACTCGTGGCGGCAAAAAAATTGGGCGACGACAATGGCGGCAAAATCCCGGTGGAATTGCAGCTCGCGGATGAAACGGGTTTTCCGCACAAGGGCCACATCGAATCGTTCGACAACCAGTTGAACGCGGACACGGGCAGCATTTTGATGCGCGCGATTTTTCCGAATGACAGCGGCAAAATTGTCGCCGGATTGTTTGCGCGTGTCCGTCTGCCGTTGAGTGAAAAACATGAAGCATTGCTCGTGGACGAACGCGCCATCGGCACGGATCAGGCCTCGAAATTTGTGCTCGCACTGACGTCCTCAAACACCGTGGCGTATCAACCGGTGGTGCTCGGGCCGATGTATGACGGCAAACGGATCGTGCGCTCCGGCTTGACGGCGGGCGAAAAAATTGTGGTCAACGGTTTGGCGCGCGTGCGCCCCGGTTCGCCGGTCACGCCGCAAGAAGAAACGGCTGCCGCGCCGGTGGAAACAGCGAAACGCTGATCCAGCCCAACCCTAATAATTGACAACGAGTGTTATGAATTTTTCAGACTTTTTTATCAAGCGACCGATTTTCGCGGGCGTGTTATCCATCGCAATTTTTGTGATGGGTCTGCTCGCGATGTTCAAGCTGCCCATCAGCGAATATCCCGAAGTGGTGCCGCCGACGATTGTCGTGCGCGCCGTTTATCCGGGTGCCACGCCCAAGACCATCGCCGAAACCGTCGCGTCGCCGCTCGAACAAGCGATCAACGGCGTCGAAGGTTCGCTCTATATGTTTTCGCAAGCGACCGGCGACGGCGTGATGACGTTGACCGTGACGTTCGCGCTCGGCACTGATCCTGACAAAGCGCAGGTGCAAGTGCAGAACCGCGTGTCGCAGGCATTGCCGAAATTGCCGGAAGAAGTCCGCGATCTCGGCGTCACCACGACGAAGCAATCGCCCGACCTCACGATGGTCGTCCACTTATTCTCACCGGATGGTCGTTACGATGATATTTATCTGCGCAACTACGCGACGTTGCAGGTGAAGGACGCCCTCGCGCGTATTCCCGGCGCGGGTGATGTGGAGCTTTTCGGCTCCGGCGATTACGCCATGCGCATCTGGTTGAACCCGGACAAACTGGCGTCGCGCAATCTCACGGCGAGCGATGTCGTCGCCGCGATCCGCGAACAGAACGTGCAAGTCGCTGGCGGTGTCATCGGTCAACAACCGGTTAAATCGCCCGTGAACTTTGAGTTGCAGGTCAACGTCAAAGGCCGTCTGATTTCCGAAGAAGAATTCGGCAACATCATCGTCAAGATCGGTGCGAACGGCGAAAAGACGTTGTTGAAAGACGTCGCACGCATTGAACTAGGTGCGGGCAGCTACGCGCTCCGTTCGTTGTTGAATAACAAAACTGCGGTGGCGATTCCGATCTTTCAGACGCCCGGTGCGAACGCGTTGCAACTCTCGAAAGACGTGCGCGCCAAGATGGAAGAATTGAAGAAAAACTTTCCTCAAGGCGTTGATTATTCCGTCGTATATGACCCGACCGTGTTCGTGCGGCACTCGATTGAAGCCGTCGTGCACACACTGCTCGAGGCCATCGTTCTCGTCGTCATCGTCGTCATCGTGTTTTTGCAAACGTGGCGCGCGGCCATCATTCCGCTCGCAGCCGTTCCGGTTTCATTGATCGGCACGTTCTCAGTCATGCTTGGCCTGGGCTTCAGCATTAATGCGCTATCGCTGTTCGGCCTCGTGCTGGCGATCGGCATCGTGGTCGATGACGCGATCGTCGTCGTCGAAAACGTGGAACGTAATATCGAACGCGGTTTGTCCTCCGAGGCGGCCGCGCGGCAGGCGATGAAGGAAGTCACCGGCCCGATCGTGGCCACGGCGCTCGTATTGTGCGCGGTGTTCGTTCCGACGGCGTTCATCAGCGGTTTGACGGGTCAATTCTATAAGCAATTCGCGATCACCATCGCGATCTCCACCGTCATTTCCGCGTTCAATTCGTTGACGCTTTCACCGGCGTTGTGCGCGGTGTTGTTGAAAGATCCGCATTCACCCAAAGACATAGTCTGGCGCACGATGGATGCCTCACTCGGTTGGTTTTTCCGGCCGTTCAATAGATTCTTTGCGTGGGCGAGCGGAAGATATTCCCGCGGTGTGAATCAGGTTTTGCGCAAGAGCGTCATCGCGTTGATCATCTACGGCGGTTTGGTTTTCCTGACTGGCTGGAGTTTCAACAAGATACCGACCGGCTTCGTGCCGACGCAGGATAAACAATATCTCGTCGCGTTCTGCCAATTGCCGGAAGGCGCGTCGTTGGATCGCACCGAAGCGGTCATCCGCCGCATGTCCGACATCGGCTTGAAACAACCAGGCGTCGAATCGGCGGTCGCTTTCCCCGGTTTGAGCATCAGCGGATTCAGTGTCGCGCCGGACGCGGGCATTGTGTTCTTCACGCTCAAACCGTTTGAAGAACGCACGACGAAAGATCTGAGCGGTCCGGCGATTGCCGGCGCGCTCAATCAGAAATTATCCTCGATTCAGGATGCGTTCATACTTGCCGTGCCGCCCCCGGCGGTGATGGGCTTGGGCACGATTGGTGGCTTCAAAATGTATGTCGAAGACCGCGCTGATCTGGGCTACGACGCGTTGTTTCAAAACGTGCAGGCCATCGCCGGCCAGACGTATGTGAATCCCAAGCTCGGTCTGGCGAACGTGTTTTCCGGCTTCACCGTCAATGTGCCGCAGATTGATGCGGACGTGGATCGTTTGAAAGCCAAGACGCAAGGCATCCCGTTGGATAATTTGTTCAGCACCTTGCAAATTTATCTCGGCTCGCTTTACGTGAATGATTTCAACCGTTTCGGTCGCACGTTTGAAGTTGTCGCCCAGGCGGACTCGCAATTTCGTCGGAGTCCCGATGACATCTTGAAACTCAAAACGCGTAACGACAAAGGTGAAATGGTTCCGCTTGGTGCCGTGGTGAAAGTCACGGAATCGCACGGCCCGGCGCGCGTGATGCGCTACAACGGTTATCCGGCGGCGGAAATCAACGCCGCTCCGGCGCCTGGCTTTAGCTCCGGCCAAGGCGAAACGTCGTTGGCAAAACTCGCGGCCGGCACACTGCCGCGCGGCATGACCTACGAATGGACGGACTTGACGTATCAACGCATCCTCGCGGGCAATACCGCGGTCTATGTTTATCCTTTATGTTTGTTGCTCGTGTTCTTGGTGCTCGCGGCGCTTTACGAAAGTTTTCGTTTGCCGCTCGCGATCATCTTGATCGTGCCGATGTGCTTACTGTTCGCCATCACGGGCGTCTATTTGGATCACAGCGATAACAACATCTTTACGCAGATCGGTTTGATCGTGCTCGTCGGGTTAGCGTGCAAAAACGCGATTCTCATCGTGGAATTTGCAAAGATCAAACAGGACGAAGGCATGACGCCGTTCGATGCGGCCATCGAAGCCTGCCGCCTCCGTTTGCGTCCGATCTTGATGACGTCCATCGCGTTTATCGCGGGGGTATTCCCGCTCGTGGTTTCCACGGGTGCCGGTGCCGAAATGCGCCAAGCCATGGGCATTGCGGTGTTTTCCGGCATGATCGGCGTGACGCTGTTCGGCTTGTTTCTGACGCCCGTGTTTTACGTGACTTTGATGAAGCTCGGCGGCAAGAAAAAGGCTGCGCCGGACAAAACTCATACCACTGGCACGACGGGTGCTATTACCACGGTGATCCTGATCGCCGCGTTGGCGGTGACGTTCACGACCGCCCAAGCGGGGCCGTTGACGATCGGTCCGGATTATAAAACGCCGACGAATACGATTCCGCAGGCCTACAAAGCGGCGGACTTAGGCGCCTGGAAAGTTGGCGAAGCACTCGACAACGTGCCCAAAGGCAATTGGTGGCAATTGTTTGCGGATACAAATCTGAACGCGCTCGAAACGCAAGCATTGCAAGCGAATCAACAACTCAAAGCCGCCGTCGCCCGCGTGAGCGAAGCCCGGGCAACGGCCCGCGTGGCGCGGGGTGAATTTTTACCTTTCATCAGCGCCGACCCGAGTTATGCCCGCCAACGGTATTCACCGAATCAGAATCCGAGTTTCGGCAGCGTGACCGCCAACACATTTAATACGCCGCTCGACTTGAGCTACGAAGTGGACTTGTGGGGACGCGTGCGCCGCAATTTCGAAAGCTCACGCGCCGATGCGCAGGCGTCGCTCGCGCAATTCTACGGTGTCTTGCTCACGTTGAATTCTGACGTCGCGCAAAATTATTTCGCGCTCCGTTCGCTCGACGCGGAAATCGCGGCGGTCGCGAGCACGATTGGTTTGCGTCATGAACAAGTGCGGCTCGTGCGCGGTCGTTTTCAAGGCGGCATCGGCAGCGATCTGGAAGTTGCCCAGGCGGAAACGGAATTGGCCACGACCGAAGCCGAAATGTCGTCGCTCGCGCAACGCCGTGATCAATTGGAAAACGCCATCGCGATTCTCGTCGGCCAAAATCCGGCGAATTTCAAACTGACCGCGTTCACCAATTCCGATTGGAATCCGACACCGCCGGAAGTTCCCGCCGGTTTGCCCGCGGATTTGTTGCAACGTCGTCCGGACGTCGCCACGGCGGAACGCCAGCTCGCCTCGGCCAACGCCAAGATCGGCGTCGCCAAAGCGGCATTCTTCCCCGTCGTCACGCTGACGGCTTCGGGCGGTTACTTGAGCGGCGAAGCATCGTCGTTGTTCAACTGGGAAAGTCGCGCGTGGAGTTTTGGTCCGAGTATTTCGTTGCCGATTTTTGCGGGCGGACGGAATAAGGCCAATTACAAACGCGCTTGGGCGACGTATGACGAATCCGTCGCGTTGTATCGCCAGCAAGTGCTCGTTGCGTTTGGCGACGTAGAAAATAGTTTGTCCGCCATCCGCCATCTCGCTGAGCAATCGGAAGCGCAAACCCGCGCTGTGAAAAGCGCCCGTCGCGCTACGGATCTGGCGACCGATCGTTATCGTTCCGGCATCGTTGCTTACATCGAAGTCGTGGATGCGAGCCGCGATTCTTTGACCGCTGAACGCGCCAACGCGCAGCTCGCCGGACAACAATTGATCGCCGCCGTGCAGTTGATCAAAGCGCTGGGTGGCGGTTGGGTTGAACAAGAATTGTTCGCCAACAGTCAAAGCGTTAACGAACCGAAGAAAGGTGAAAAATGAAAACGACCATCGAAGTCAATCAAGCGAACTTCAAACAAGAAGTGCTGAAACATCCGCAACCCGTCATTGTTGATTTTTGGGCCGAATGGTGCGGCCCGTGCAAAATGCTCGCGCCCGTGCTGGAAGAAATCGCGACGGAAAATATCGGCGACGCGCGCGTGGTGAAAGTCAACGTGGACGAAAATTCTGCGCTGGCCGAGCAATATCACGTCCAGTCCATCCCGACGTTGCTGTTTTTCAAAAACGGATTGGTGCACGACCAGGTCGTCGGCGCCGTCGGCAAACGGGTCATTGTCGCCAAGTTACAAAAATTATTGTCCCAACACGAAAATTCTCACAGTCAAAATTAAACTGAAAGGAACATTATGAAGATCGCGTTCAAAGATAAAGTTTCGGGAGTTGCCAAGAAAACCAACGGACGGTTGACGCGTGTCCGGGTAGCCAAAAAATGTCTACCGCGCGGCTGGCGGGCGGTTAAAACGGTCAAACCAGAAGCCGCCGTCCGCGCGCCCGCATTGTCGGAGGCCATTGAGCTCGTGCCGACGCAACCGCAAGAATCGTTGAGCAAAGATTCCTTGCAGTTGTATCTGAACGAAATCGGGCGCGTGAAATTGTTGACGCCGGAAGAAGAATTATCGTTGGCCAAACAGGTCAAACGTGGCAACAAAAAAGCGCGCGAACGCATGATCACCGCGAATTTGCGGCTCGTCG
This sequence comes from Methylacidimicrobium fagopyrum, assembly GCA_026225255.1. Lineage (GTDB taxonomy): Bacteria > Verrucomicrobiota > Verrucomicrobiia > Limisphaerales > UBA11358 > UBA11358. The sequence goes on from JAMFSJ010000016.1 coordinate 12,105, forward strand.
TGCGCATCGCTCGCGATTACGAAAATCTCGGCCTGCCGCTGCTCGATCTGATCAACGAAGGCAACATCGGCCTCATGAAAGGCGTGGAACGTTACGACCCAACCAAGGGCGCGAAACTTTCCTACTACGCCGCGTGGTGGATCAAACAATCCATGATGCGGGCATTGGCGAACCAATCGAAAACGATTCGGCTGCCCGTGCACGTGGTGGACAAGATGGCGCATATCCGTCGCGCCGAGGTGAAGTTGCGCGAGTTGTTCGGTCACGAGCCGACCGACCATGAAATCGCGGAACATTTGAACCTCGACGTGCGCCGCATCCAGCAATATCGCGATGCGTCAAAAACGCCGATCTCGCTCGATGCGCCCCTGGGCCATGACGAACCGAAACCGATCTCGGAAGTCGTAGCGGATACCAACGCCGCCGCGCCGTTCGATCAATTGGTGCAGGCAAATGATCGCGGCCTCGTGCTGGAAGCCTTGGCCACGTTAGACGCGCGCGAAAGCAAAATTCTCGCGTTGCGCTTCGGCCTCGACAACGGCAATCCGAAAACGCTGGAAGAAATCGCCGTGCGCTTCGACGTGACGCGCGAACGCATCCGCCAGATCCAGGACGGTGCGTTGAAGAAAATGCGCGTGAAGATTGAAGAACGCGAAACGCCGGTGTTGGATGAAGACGTCCAATTGGTGTGAACCGTTCGTGTTGAATCAAACCAAAGCCGGGGCAAATTTGCTCCGGCTTTTTTTGTAGCTCTCGCTGCGCCGCTGACTTTTTTAAAAGTTGGTTTATTATTTCCCGCATGAAAGCATTTCAACTGCACGATCAAACCGGACCGGATTCTTTGCGCTTGGTGGAAATTCCCCAACCGCAACCCGGCGTCGGCCAGGTGCTGGTGCGCGTCCGCGCGAATGCGCTCAACTATCGCGACTTGATGATCGCGGATGGACGTTATGGAAAAATCAAGCCGCCGCTCATTCCGTTGTCCGATGGCACAGGCGAAATTGTTGCAGTCGGTGCCGGCGTGACGCGTTGGAAAACCGGCGATCGCGTGGCGGGAATTTTCTTTCAAGGCTGGACGACCGGCGCGTTTCGGCGCGAAGTTCCAGGCACGGCGTTGGGCGGCGCGCAGAGCGGGATGCTCGCGGAATTTGTCGTGTTATCCGAAGAAGGCATCGTCGCGATTCCGCCGCATTTGAGTTTTGAAGAAGCGGCGACGTTACCCTGCTCCGCGGTTACGGCATGGCATGCTTTGGTTGCACATGGGAAAGTTTCAGCGGCAGATACGGTGCTGCTACTTGGCACCGGTGGCGTTTCGATGTTCGCGTTGCAAATCGCCAAGCTGCACGGCGCCCGCGTCATCATCACTTCCAGCAGCGACGAAAAACTCGCGCAGGCCAAAAAACTCGGCGCGGATGAAACGATCAATTATCGCACGACTCCCGAATGGGACGAGGAAGTTTTTCGCCTGACGAATAAGGCCGGCGTGAATCACATCGTGGAAGTTGGCGGCGCGGGCACGTTCCCGAAATCACTACGTTCGCTCGCAATCGGCGGCCAAGTGCATGTGGTCGGCGGCGTGAGTGGATTTACGAGCGACGTGCCGTTGCGGGAAATTCTCGGCAAGCTCGCGACCGTGCGCGGCATTTTCGTCGGCAGCCGGGATATGTTTGAGGCAATGAATCGCGCGCTGGCCGCGCATAAAACCAAGCCGGTGATCGACCGCGTGTTTCCGTTCACTGAAGCGGCGGCGGCGTATCGCCAGCTGCAAAGCGGTTCGCACTTTGGCAAGGTGGTTATTTCAGCGGGATAATAAAAACTCCCAACGTCCAGCGGATATCCAAACCACAAACATGCGCGTAGCACGTTGCTTTCTTTTCGTGTATTTCGGTGTAAAACCTTTCCCTTTGCGTCTTTGCACATTTACACCTTTGCGTTAAATTCCCCGCCGTGTCTGCCGAAACTCAACTCACGCCGATGATGCAGCAGTATCGCCGCATCAAGGGCGAACTGCCGAAGGACGCCATCCTGCTGTTCCGGCTCGGCGATTTTTACGAGATGTTTTTCGAGGACGCGCAGGCCGGTTCGCAATTGCTCAACCTTTCGCTCACGGCTCGCAATGGCATTCCCATGTGCGGACTGCCCTTTCACGCCGCCAATTCTTACATCTCGCGCATCCTGAAAAACGGACGCAAAGTTGCCATCTGTGAACAGACCGAAGAAGCGCGTCCCGGCAAGCTCGTCAATCGTGAGGTCACGCAAATCCTCTCGCCCGGCACACATTTTGACGAGCGCATGCTGGTCGCAGAACGAAATAATTTTTTGGCATCCGTTTATCCGAGCGGAAAAACCTTCGGCCTCGCGCTCGTGGATTTGACGACCGGCGAATTCCTCACGACCGAATTAGAAAACGATGCCGCGCTCCTCGCCGAGCTCGAGCGCTTGCGGCCGGCGGAAATTATTTTCCCCACAGAAGCCGTTTCATTGCGCGATATATTACGTGGCGCCTTTCAGATTTTGAGCGGTTACGACGATTGGACCTTCGCTCCGGAAACCGCATTTTTCACGGTGAAGGAACACTTCAAAGTGGCCTCACTCGACGGCTTTGGCTTGAAAGATCGCGGCGCGGCGATTGGTGCGGCGGGCGGCGCGTTGCATTATCTTACGCAAAGTCTGCGGCGCGACGTGAAACATCTTACGCGCATTTCGTTTTATCAACGCAGTGAGTTCCTCACGCTGGATTATACAACATTGCGACATCTCGAAATTCTCGAACCGCAACATCATGACGCCCCGCGCAACGCCTCACTTTACGGCGCGCTGAACCGCACCGCCACGCCGATGGGTGCGCGGCTTTTGCGGCAATGGCTTTCGCAACCGCTCGCCGCCGTGGAATCAATTCGTCAACGGCAGGAAGCCATCGCGACGTTCATCAATAATACGTTCGGTCTCGATAGTTTTCGTCAGCAGCTTGCAAATGTGCGCGATCTCGAACGCACGATCGGCCGTTTAAGTTCCGGTTCCGGCAACGCGCGCGACTTGGTCGCATTGCGAACCGCGCTCGAACAAATTCCCGTGCTCAAACAAACCTTGGACGTAGTGGGACAGGCTTCCAGCCTGTCCAGTTCCAAAGATAATCTCGCGCTTGAAAATGATCAAACGAGTGATAAGACAGGCAAGCAGCCTGTCTCACTACTTGCCGACCTTACGGCACAAATTTCCGAATCGCCGGACCTCGTAGATTTGATTTCCCGCGCGATCGTGGACGAACCGCCGTTGCCGATCAAAGAAGGTGGCATGATCCGCGATCACTTTGACGAAGCCCTCGACGAATTGCGCAATGCCCAGCGCGGCGGCAAAGATTGGATCGCCAAACTCCAAGCCGATGAAATCGAACGCACCGGCATCGGCTCGCTGAAAGTGCGATTTAATTCCGTTTTCGGTTACTACATCGAAATCACCAAGTCCAATCTCGACAAAGTTCCGCCGCATTACATCCGCAAGCAGACGGTCGCGAACGGCGAACGTTTCATCACGCCCGAGTTGAAAGACATGGAGGGTAAAATTCTCGGCGCAGAAGAGCGCAGCGTGAAATTGGAATATGAAATTTTCCAGCGCGTGCGCGAAACCGTGCTCGGGCAGTTAAAAGAAATCCAGCTAACTGCTGCCGCGCTGGCGCAGTTGGATGTGCTGGGTTCGTTCGCAGAAACGGCGCGGTTGCACAATTATGTTCGCCCACAAGTTGGCGACGAAGGCGTTTTGAATCTACGTGATGGCCGGCATCCGGTTTTGGAACAGCAGTTGGTTGAAGAACGTTTCGTGCCGAATGATACGGCATTGGCGAGCAGCATCAGCGGAGCGCCGATCTCCCGATCGGCAGCCAGTGAAGCAAACCATGCCCGAGCTGATCAGACGATCGGCGCTCCGTTTCCGCAAATCGCGCTCATCACCGGGCCGAACATGGCGGGCAAATCCACTTACATCCGGCAAGTCGCGCTGCTCACATTGCTCGCGCATACGGGCAGCTTTGTGCCCGCAGGCGCAGCGCGGATTGATCTCGTGGATCGTATTTTCACCCGTATCGGCGCGAGCGATGACCTGTCGCGCGGCCAATCTACGTTCATGGTCGAGATGACCGAGACGGCGAATATTTTGAATAACGCCACCGCGCGCAGCCTGATCGTGCTGGATGAAATCGGCCGCGGCACGAGCACGTTCGACGGCCTGTCGCTCGCGTGGTCCATCGTCGAATATCTGCATAATCAAGTCGGCGCAAAAACATTATTTGCCACGCATTATCACGAGTTGACCGAACTCTCCGCGCGTTTGCCGCGTATCAAAAATTTCAACGTCGCCGTGCGCGAATGGCATGATCAAATCGTGTTCCTCCGTAAAATCGTCGAAGGCGGCACGGATAAAAGCTACGGCATCCAAGTCGCCCGTCTCGCGGGTGTGCCGAAGGCCGTGTTGGAGCGTGCGAAACAAATTTTGGGCAATCTTGAAGAATCCGAACTCACGCCGGAAGGCAATGTGCGCCCGCCGCGCCGCCAACAAGATCGGGAAAAATTAAAGAACCTTACGCCCGCGCCACAGATGGATTTATTTGGGAAATAAAATTATGAGCCAGACATCTTTTGATCAACTGACAATTCCAAACCGGGTGCGAGTCGTAGCGGAGAACGGCGCTCTGCCAAAAATTTTCGTCACCAGCCAATTCAGCTCGGCGGAAATCTATCTACACGGCGCGCATATCACGCATTTTCAAAAGAACGGCGAACCGCCGCTGATTTTTTTGAGTAAAAAAAGTTTCTTCGTGCCCGGCAAAGCGATTCGTGGCGGCGTGCCAATTTGCTTTCCGTGGTTCGGCGCACGTGAAGGCAATGTGATGCACGCATTCGCGCGGCTTACCGAGTGGGAATTGACGGAGACTGTTGCCAACGCCGACGGCAGTGTGAAGTTGACGTTTCTGCTGCCGGAAAACGTGCTGGTTCAAGGTGGCTGGCCGGCGGCCGAAGTGAATTTCATCGTGACGGTCGGTGAAACGTTGACGCTGGAATTGCGCGTTGAAAACACCTCGACGCAGGATTTTGTGTTCGAAGACTGTCTGCACACTTATTTCGCCGTGGGTGATATTTCGCAAGTGGCGATCACCGGCCTCAAAGGCATTTCTTATTGGGATAAAACGGAAAACTTCGCGAACAAACTGGAAACGGGCGATGCGATCAAAGTCGCTTCCGAAGTCGATCGCGTTTATTTGAATACGACGGATGCGGTGGAAATCTACGATGCCAAATTGCGCCGGAAAATTTCCGTAGAAAAATCCGGCTCGGCTTCGACGGTCGTGTGGAATCCGTGGATCAAAAACGCGCAGGCGATGGCGGATTTCGGCGATGACGAATATAAAGAAATGGTCTGCGTGGAATCCGGCAATGTCAAAGACAGTAAAATCACTCTAAAACCAGGAAAATCATCCGTGTTAAAAGTGATTTTGCATAGTGAGAAACTTTGACATATATTGATGTCAATATATGAAAACCATATCGGTCAATGTATCCGAACCGGTTTACGACGATTTCATGGAACATGCGCAACGGACGGATCGCACGGCGGCAGAACTGATCCGCGAGGCCATGGATTTATTTCGCAAGGAACGCATTCGTCCGCGCACGAGCCTGGCAGCGCTCAAGCCCTTAAACTTGGGCAAAACCTTGCGAACATTTTCCAGTCGTGATGATTTACTGGGAGAAATGTTGAAATGACCCACGGCCTCGACACTTCATTTTTAGTTGCCGTGGAAGTTAAGTCACACGAAGAACATGCCGCTTGCCATGCCCGTTTTCAAAAGGCATTAGCTGCGGGCGATACCTTTTCACTGGCGCCGCAAATTTTGGCTGAGTTCATCCATGTTGTCACCGACCCACGTCGGTTTGCCGCGCCGTTGACAATCGAGCAAGCCATTGGTCGAGCGGAAATCTGGTGGAATGCCGCCGAGGTGGTGCATGTTTTTCCGACGACGGAAAGCACGTTGCTCTTTCTGGGCTGGCTGAAGGAATACAAACTCGGCCGCAAGCGTCTATTAGACACTATGCTGGCCGCGCTGTTTCAATCTGCTGGCGTCGTTTCCATTCTCACATTAAACCGTGATGATTTTTCAATCTTTGGCAGTTTTAAATTCCCTAAATGATTTCCGCCATTGATCAATTGCCAGTCGGCGCGGATTTAGTGGCGCAGGTGGAAGAGATTTTTTCACCGACAGGAATCTTGTCGCGCTCGAAAAATTTTGAATTCCGTCCGCAGCAACAAGAGATGGCGATGGCGGTGGCGCGAGCGTTGCAAACTCAAGAGCATCTCGCGGTCGAAGCCGGCACGGGCGTGGGCAAATCGCTCGCCTATATGATTCCGGCGATTCTGTTCGCGGTTGCGCAAAAAAAGAAGGCAGTCATTTCCACGCACACGATCAATCTGCAAGAACAGCTCACGGAAAAAGATTTGCCGATGTTGACGGGCGTTTTGGGCGCATTGACGGAGCCGGTGAAATTCAGTTTTGCGATGTTGAAAGGCCGGGCGAATTATCTTTGCACGCGCCGTTTGCAAAAGGCGATGCAACAGAGCGGTAATTTGTTCACGTCGTCAGAAGCTGAAGAATTGCAGCGCATCTACGAATGGTCGAAGACGACGAAGGACGGCAGCTTGTCCGATTTTAGTATCGAACCAGATCCGAAAGTCTGGTCGCAAGTTTGTTCTGAGCGCGGACTGTGTTCGCCGAAAACGTGCGGCCATCAATCGGATTTTGCGCGTGATCACGAGCCGTGTTTTTTTCAACGCGTGCGAAATAAAATTCTTTCTTCTGACGTTTTGATTTTGAATCACACGTTGTTTTTCACTTTGCTTGGAGGCATTGAGGAAGACATCGAGGGTGGGATTTTATTTAAGAACGACTTCGTGATTTTCGACGAGGCGCACACGATGGAAAATGTCGCGTCGCGGCATATCGGCTTGAGCGTGTCGAGCGGGCAGGTGCGTTACGCGCTGAATCGGCTGTGGAATCCGCGCACGGAAAAAGGTTTGCTCGCGACGTTGCGTCAAGGCAACGCGGTAAAACTGGTGGCGGATATTTTGGGCGAGTCGGACAAGTTTTTTGACAACGTTGAAAGCGCGTGTGAAGAACTTCAAGCGACGCTAAAAAAGCCGGGCTTCGGCTCGACGGAATCTCGTCCCGCCACGCGGCGCGAATGGAAAGAATTGCGGATTCGCCGCGCGGAGCTTGTGAATGATAATGTCACGTTGCCGATCCAGCGGTTGCGCGAGGCGGTCAGTGAATTGATCAAGACCAGCACGGACAAAGACATCGGCCAGGAATTGCTGGAGTGCAATCGGCGACTGGGTGAATTAAAAGTGGAAGTCGCAGAATTTTTAAGTCAGCAGGCGGACGACCATGTTTATTGGGTGGAACGCGCCGGCAAGCTGCATAGAAATCTTTCGCTTAACGCCGCACCGGTGGATGTGGCGGATTTTCTGCGGCGGCGTTTATTTGAAACCGACACGAGCGTCATCATGACCAGCGCGACGCTGGCAATTTCGGTAAATCACAAACCTGAAATTACCAATCCGCGATCTAAAAAAGCCGCCGCGCAAAGTGGCTTAAATTATTTCGCGCATCGCGTCGGTTGTGAATCCGCCACGCAACTTCAGGTCGGCACGCCGTTCGATTACGAGCGGCAGATGAAATTATTTACGGTCAAGAAAATGCCCGATCCGCGCGAGGCCGGTTACAGCGATGCGCTGATTCATTGGGTTGAACATTTCATCACGCAAACGCACGGCAAGGCGTTCGTGTTATTCACGAGCTACAAATTGATGCAAGAGGTGGCCGACCGGATGCAGCCGTTTTTTGACGAGCAGAAAATAAACCTATTCGTGCAGGGCACCGGCACGCCGCGCTCCACAATGCTGGAAAAATTCAAGGAAGATGTGGATTCGGTGCTGTTCGGCACGGATAGTTTTTGGCAGGGCGTGGATGTGCCGGGCGAGGCGTTGAGCAACGTCATCATCACGCGCTTGCCGTTCGCGGTGCCGGATCATCCGTTGATCGAGGCGCGAATCGAGGCGATCGAGGCGCGTGGCGGAAATTCGTTCAGTGAATTTTCATTGCCGGAAGCGATCCTGAAATTTCGCCAGGGTGTCGGTCGGTTGATCCGCACGAAGACGGATTCCGGTATCGTGGTGGTTTTGGACAACCGGATTTTGACGAAGCAATACGGTCAGGCTTTTTTAGATGCGTTGCCGAAATGTCCGGTGGAAGTGGTGTGAAGGAACGCGGAGCTCCTGTCGGCAATTTGATATACCAACACCGCTGAGACGATCAGGAAATCGGCGCTCCGCTGGCGGTTTTCTTTTCACCGAGCGTTTTCAATTCATTTCTCACGCAGTCAGGACACATGCCGTGCGAGGTGTGCATGGAAAATTTGGAATCAAAATATTTTTCCATGGTCAGCCATTCGTTATGGTTGCTGACTCGGCGACACCAACTGCAAATCATTAAAAAGTTTTCCAGATAGTGCAACCGCTTGAGTAAGCGCTTGGTCGCAATGTGAACCCAAGCCCAGATGCAAAAAATGATAATGGTTCGGATGACCGCGCGATGCCAGTTGGGAACGAAAGGTTCGCTGAATACAAGATGCGGAATGTGCATCACTTCCGTCAGCCAGCTCAGCACGATGATAATCGAGAAGCCAAAAGCCTCGACCCAAAGGATGCTGTTCCAACGTTGCTTGGTCTGTGTCATGAAGCTTAAAATTTGCTGGTTGCGAAAAAATTTGTCGAGCAAAAGCTGTTCACTTTTTGGCGTGTAAAGTGTTCAAGCCGTGCCAGTTGCAATTTTGAATGGTCAGGCGGCGCGGCGCGGCGGCCGATTTAATGCGGGTTCATTATCGTCAACCCCATCAGGCCGATGACAACTTCCGATGACACTGTTTCCAGCGTGACGCTCGCTAATTTTATTCCGGGCCGTAAACGCCAGTTCAATAAAATGGCGCGACAATTTTTCCCCAATTGGACGGTGGCGGGCGGAATTTTCGGCAGGCAAAAAGCGTCGCGCTCGTAGTTGTAATCCGCACCGCCGAGCGGGCATAAACTCCAGAAATTAAGCGGCGGAACGAGCACCAGTTTTTCAATCACGCCATCGGCATATTTCATCCGCAATTCAGCATTCGCGATCTGCACCTGCATCGGATTGGACGAGCCGCAGACGAGAAACCAAATTGCGTCGCCACTTTTGCCGACGGGCACGGCGGCGGTGTGCGGCCAATTATCCCATTGCGAAGTGAACAGGATATTGGTTTTGTCGTTGGCCCAAAGAAAGGGAATCCCTTGCGAAGTGACCAGGCGGTTCGAGGGTTTTAAGAGTTGCGGCACATCTGAAAAATCAATGGTTGGCGGTCGATTTTTTTTATCGAGCTTCATTTGCCACGTAGAATAACCGTCATCCGCCAGCCGCAGGGAACAGGTATTGGGACGCGGCGAGAGATATTTTTGCTGAAAAATCGTCCGCACATCGCCATTGAAAATTTTTTGCAGATCCAGACAATCCCACTGGGCATTAGCGGGAATAGTTTGAACTAATTTTGCCGCCCGCGCTGCGTCCGCCGACACGTCAGTAACCTTGATTTTGAATTCCCGCCACTGCGTTGTTTCCCCGACTTGCGTCAGCGCCAGAACCAAGTGATCGCCAGCGTTGGTGCTCAACGTGCCGGAGATTTTCCCATCCACAATCTTGACGGTATCGAAAACATGTTGCGGGTCGTGACACTCAATAACGGTTCCATTTTGCGGGGCCAGAGAAATGGCATTACCGCTGTTTCCTTCGAGTTTGACGGCGAGACCGATGGGCAACGGCGCCTCCAAAACGATTTCAACTTTTGCCGAGGCACTGACGGGAACGTGAATCTGCACGACGCTCTGGCCGAACCCGGGCAGTAATTTCCAATCCGCCGCCGCATCGTTCACTTTCACACTGGCGATTTTTTTGGCGCTAACCGGCACGGAAATTTCCAGCGCGCATTTTTGGGCGAGTTCAATTTGGTAACGAATGACTTTTTCTTGTCGCAAAAAATTGAATTTGAAATCGGGCGTGCGGATCGAAGCGTGTTGCCAATCGCCGGGAAATTGGGGCGCGATTTTCACGATGCCGTCGGGATAATTGGGCGCGTAACCAAACAAGCCTTCGACGACGGCGCGGCAAAACATGGAGGCGCAATCGTTGAAATCCGTGGCACCGGCCGGGTGACCGAGATTTCCCGGCACGCGTCCGAAAAACATTTCCTGCGGAAACGTCCCGCGCAATAGCGACCAGCCGTCGTCCGCCAGACCGGTTTGAAAATAAGCGAGGGCGAGTTGATAATTATCGCCGGGCCACATTTCGCGCACGGACCAGATGGACGGCACCCAGCCGGACGGCCAACATTGCTCGCCACCGTAAGGCATTTTGATCCGCTCTAGCCCCCATTCGGTATAATATAAAGCCTGCGCCGCTTGTTCCTGATCCAGCAGGCCCGCGTCAATCGGGCAAAATGCGCTGTAAAGCCAGGACGATTCGTGCAGACGTCGGCCGCCAATTTGCTCGCGATAAGCGCCAACGTGGCCGCTGTTTGGAATCCAGAGTTGAGCCAAAAACGCGTGCCGGATTTTTTCGAGCTGTGCTTGATGCGCTTGAATTAAATTTTTATCGTCCGCGAGTTGGGCAAATTTCAGCGCCGCCTTTTCCGAGTTGTAAGCGTAAGCCGTTTCTTCCGCGGTGCCGCCGCCGTTATACCATTGATCGTCCGTCGGCCAGGTGTTCGCGTAACTTTCGTAGAGACCATCGCCATCGGGATCAAAACAATCGCGAATATATTCCAGATGCAATTCCAATCCGGGTTGCAAAATTTTTGCCAGCGCCGCATCGCCCGTCCAACGCCACGCATGAACCAACTGATCAAAAAACTGGCTTTGCATGTCGTAGTGCCACGGCTGATAAATACTCACACGCCCTTTACCAAAAAGTCGCGAATCGAGCGATTGGCAGGCGAGGCCGTCGGCTTCGTCGGCCTGCGGCAATAACTTATTGGAATTGGTGATTTGTTTCGCGAGGCAGATTTTTGCCTCGGTCAGAACATTGCTATGCCAGCCATAGACCGTGCCGCCGAATTGCGTGCGCCAGCCGAGCAACGGCGTGCTCCAACGCATCCCGGAATGCGTATAAATGCCGTCGCGAAAAACCCCGTCAATCACGCTGCACGACGCGGCGACCGCGAGATTAAGCCACGGATCGGGCGTGGCCACGACGACTTGATTTGCCGTGGCTTCGACGCATTGTTCGCCCGCGGCAAAGGCGGCCGCTTCGTGGCCGGAATGATCGGTGTCGCCGAAAGACCAGAAAATTTCGGAATGGTTGGTAAGGGAAATCGTGCCGACGACGCAGGGCAAATCTTTGACCAGACTCGTGATGAGCTCTGCCGGATTTTTCCATTCGCTGGCATCGGACAAAAATATTTTCGCGGGCTCGCTACAACTGCCAGTGGCGGCCAGATTATCACGCTTGCCAGACGGCGGCTGAATCGTCCAGCGGGCGCCATCGAGTTGAACGCGGTCGCCCCGACAATCGTCCGGTTCAAAGCTGCGCTGCAAAAGTTCCGCGTTTTCCGTCGTCGGATCGTAATGCCACAGAACACTTTGCGATTCCTGCGTCGCGCCGCCGCTCACCCAAATTAATTGGTCGCCCGGCTCCGCGTTTTCAATCGTGGCGCGCAAGACCATTCCGGCGCCGGTTTCTGCGGGCACGACTTGAAGGTTAATTTCCGTCGCGCCAAAACATTTATCACGCACGATCCATTCCATGCGACCGGGGCGATATTTGGCCGTGCACTCTGAAAAGTCCGGCAACCATTTGCCGCGACCGGCACGCACGAGCGCGAGCATGAAATTACCGGAAATCGAATGATTATTGCCCAGCCGCAAAAAGGGTTTATCGCCGGCAAAAACGACCGCGTAATTATGATTGCAATACAGGGGTCGGTTTCCAAAACGATCGCCATTCTGGCGCACGAACGCATCGCCTTCGGCGGCGTAAAGCGGCGTCTGCAACGTGTCCATATCCACGCGATCCATCGTGCCGGCGCGGCCAGAAAATTGTCCCCACCCGGTGGCTACGATAATCCACAGTAAAACTTTTCCTAAATTGATTGGGGGAGACACGCAAACAAACTAGGGAAAAAAGCAGAAGATAGGAAATATTTTTGCGAAAATGGAGCGAGCGAAGGGATTTGAACCCTCGACATTCACGTTGGCAACGTGATGCTCTACCAACTGAGCTACGCTCGCTTCCAGAAACGGAGGATTAGCCTATACAACAATCGGCGGTTAGCAAGCCGAAATTTTTCAGGGATTGGCGGACGGTTCACCCAACGTCGCGCGGATGACTTTCAACAACTGATCGTGTTCCAGCGGTTTGAGGAAAAAAGCCACGGCGCCAGCCTTGGTCGCGCGTTCCCGGGCTTTGGGATCTTCGGTGCCGGTGATGACGACGATGGGGATTTTCTTGGAGGTTTCAAGCCGTTGCAGCCATTCGATGACGCGAAAGCCATCCCACGGGATGCCAGCCAATTCGGGTGGATAATTGATGTCGAGCAGGATCAGGTCGGGGTTTTCTTTGCGCGTGACGGCCACGGCTTCCGTGCCATCCATCGCGGTGATGACGCGATAGCCAGCGCCTTGCAATTTTAAGGAAATGGTTTTGATGACAACCTCATTGTCATCCACCACCAAAATCTTTTTCCCCGGAGTGACTGATGAACCATTGCTCATAATGAAAATTTTAAGCCCCGTTGCCCAGACCGCGCTGGCTTATTTCGAGAAGCTAACAAAGCATTTTGGCGGCGCAAAGGAATTTCTGCGCTTTGCCTCGGGCGGTCAACGTCGCTAGACTCTCTCAGTGAGCAACACATTTTATGCGCCCGGCGAACAGCGCGCCGCGAAGGTCAATGACCTCTTCGCCCGCATCGCGCGCCGTTACGATTTTTTGAACGACCTGCAAAGTTTTGGGATGCACCGCGGCTGGAAACGGCGCGTCGTGACTCTGGCAAAAGTTTCCGCGGGATCGCGCGCCTTGGATTTGTGCTGCGGCACGGGTGATATTTCGTTCGCGCTCGCGCAACGCGGCGCGGAAACGACGGGCTTGGATTTTAGCGCGCAAATGTTGGAAGTCGCGGCCGAACGCCAGCTCAAATCTAAAATTTCCAATCTCAAATTCATGCAAGGCGACGCGCAGCAATTGCCATTTGCAGATAATTCTTTTGACGCCGTGACGGTAGGTTATGGCTTGCGCAATTTGACGAGCTGGCAGCGCGGGGTGGACGAAATGTTTCGCGTGGCGAAACCGGGTGCGCGGTTGATCGTGCTGGATTTCGGCAAACCGGCAAACGCGCTCTGGCGCACGCTTTATTTCACGCACTTAAAAATGTCCGTGCCGCTCATCGGCCTGCTGTTTTGCGGTAACGCGTCGGCTTACGCTTACATTTTGGAATCGCTGAAACATTATCCCGCGCAACTGGCGGTGGCGGATAAAATGCGCGAGCTGAAATTGACCAACGTCCGTGTGATTAATCTGCTTGGTGGCGCGATGGCGATTAATTACGGGGAAAAGCCGAAATAATTAAAGCAACAAAGCAGCAAATAAAATGTGGGCAGTGCTTTTCTTGGGCGCGGGCAATATTAGTCAAAGCCCTTTATCGCTTATTTATTTCGCCGTTTCGCCGCCGACAAATTTTTCCACTTCATTCACATACGAAATAAATTCCATCAGTGAACCATCGGGATCACGAAAATAAACGCTGACGCCTTTGCCTTTCACACCGGTGCGCACCGAGGGTTCAACTTCGATGGGAATATTATGGCGACCCAAGTGGGCGATGGCTTCTTCAATCGGTCCCGGCCATTCAAAACATAAATCACTGCCGCCAGCGGGAACGGGTATTTGCGCGTTCGGCGCGGCGTTCTGTCCCGGGCCGTGAACGTTCAATTGCTCGTGGCCGAAGCGATACGCCCAACCGTGATTCACGGGCACTAATTCGGCGCCGAGAATTTCGCAGTAAAATTGGTTGGAACGTTTCCAGTCGGACACACTGATGACGCAGTGGTCGAATTTGGGGAGTTTCATTTTATTTGCCGAGTTGAAGCAACAAGCCTTCGCGCGCCGCATCCACTTTCAATTTCGCCTTCTTTTTAGCGACGAGTTGGCGACCGCGTTTCACGAGCGCATCAATTTTTCTATCGTCGTGGTCGGGATCGTGATGGAAAAGATAAAGATGTTTCACGCCCGCTTGCAACGCGAGTGCAACGGAATCGTCCACGCAGCCGTGCCCCCAGCCGACGTGTTTTTTGTATTCGGCCCGATCGTATTGCGAATCAATGATCAAGACGTCGGCGTCGCGCACGAATTCAACCAGCTCGCGATCGACGCCGCCGGTGCGCGGTTCGGTATCGGGAAAAAACGCGATGATACCATCCGGAGTCACCAGCCGATAACCGACGCAAATGCCAGGATGATTCGCGCGTTGGGCGCTCACCAGCACGTCGCCGATGGCAAAATTAAATTCTTTGAGTTCCTCGATCTCGATGTTGCTCGGCAATTTGGAAAACGGGACGGGAAAATAAGTGCTTTCCATCTGGCCGGTGACGGCGGCGACGAGATTATGGCGCGCCCCTTCCGAACCTAGAATACGCAAGCGACAACGCGATTCGTAAATCGGCGCGAAAAACGGCAGGCCTTGAATATGATCCCAATGCGTGTGCGACAGGAGCAGCGTGAGATTGAGCGGCTTTTTCTTAAATTCCGTGAGCAAGGCTTGGCCGAGTTGGCGCAGTCCGGTGCCGGCATCGAGGATGACAATGTCCGGCCCACAACGGATTTCGATGCAGGTGGTATTGCCGCCGTAACGCACGGTCTTCGCGCCCGGTGTGGCGATGGACCCGCGCACTCCCCAAAATTTGATTTGCGTCGCGCTTTTGATAGGAAGATTTTAATCCAAAAAATGAAAAAAAACAAATTTTTAGAATTTTTTCGGTGAAATAGGCGACTGAAAATGCTTGAAATGCTGGCAAACCATTGATTATCAACCGACTTGCGCGGCGCTGCGGGGCGGCAACTTTTAATTTTGCGCGGCAAAAATAAAAGTTGGTGGGTTGGGAGAGACTCGAACTCTCGACCAATGCCTTAAAAGGGCACTGCTCTACCGACTGAGCTACCAACCCGACCAATGGGGCGTGAAGTATGCCCGCAAAGGGTCAGAAGGCAAGCAGTTTTTGAAAAAGAGCAGTTGAGCGTCGGAACTTCGGTCGTTTGCCGACGTTCCTGTTTCCGCTTTTCCTTTTTTACTGCGCTTCAATCTTAAGCGTGTGCGTCACGGGCGCGAAAGCAGCTGGGATGGCGGCGGCCAATTCATCACGTTTCGCTTCGGCGGCTTTAATCACGGCATCGGTGCGAAAAATGATCTCGGCGCGCGACAATTTTTTGCCTTGGCCTTCAAACTGGTTTTTGATCTCGTCGGTTTCGTAGGCTTGTTTGGCGGCGACGGCGGCATCGACTTGCGCGAATTTTTCCGTGAACGGATTGTGCGGAAATTCCGCCGCGAGATTGATGCCGTGCGCCAGTTGATCGGCGGTGAACGTTTTATGATCTTCGCCCCAAGTCACTAAATAATTTTGCGCCGAGCCGTTTTTGGCGATGAGGATCAGGCGGTTCAGGTCTTGATTGAACGGCACGAGCGTGAGGCCGGAACGAATGCTTTGGTAATTATTCACGTCGTCTTGTCCGCACACCGGATAATCCGCAACGGCCGGCGACGCGACGCAGGGGCAAAACGGATAGCGCGAACTTTCAATGACATAGTCGCCGTTCTTGGCGGAAACCACGCGGTGGCCGGACGAAGCTTTTAGGGTGGCGCGTTTCAAATTCACCGTGAACGTGCCGATCTCACCGTTCAAACCGAGTGCTTTCAAATACGCGTAAGCCATCACCGTATGCCCCGCCCAACCCGGATGCACGCCGTCCGCGCTGGTGAGGGTGTAGTTGGTGCCGTATTCTTTTTTTGCGGTGAAATCGGCCTGCAACATCGGCCAAAACACATCGGCGAAACCAACTTTTTCTTTTTGCGCGATGGCAATATCCAGATTACGCAACTGGCAAAGGCTCAAGTTCAGATCGAGCATGGAATCATTCAGCGCGGGCGCCCAACGCGGAATTTTGCCCACACAACCGGCGGAGCCAAGCACCACGCGCACGCCGTGGCCTTTGAACGCTTGCACGATGGCGGTGGAACTATCCACGTAAGTTTTGCCGATACGATCTTCGTAAGGGCGATATTCAAAATCGTTCATGCCGTAACACGTCGTGGCGATGGTGGGCTTGAAAATCAGGCAATCGTTCGTCATGCGCGCGAGAAAACCCCGCGCTTTTTCACCGCTCCAACCGTATTGGCGCACAGTGACTTGCAACTGCGGCACGCACATCGTCAGGTAATCTTCCATGAGGCGGGAATATTTCCGCTGCTCGGTGATGGAATCGCCGCAGATCGCGAGTCGGTCGCCTTTTTTCAACAGCAACTTCGTCGGCTGCGGCGCGGCGACGGGTTGGAACGGATCAAAATAACTGTCGCTCGGTTTGGTTTCGTATTTGGTTGCCGGCGATGACGCGAACGCGGCCACGGCGAAACCCACAAATAAAATCGGCAGTAAATATTTTACGCGCATGATGGGCGCGATGTTTCCACGATTGCGCAACAGCGTCAACGGGAGTTTTTTGAAAAGCGAAAGCGGGAACTGATCGGGCGGCGCGGGCGACCGGAGCACCGATCTCCGGTTCGACCCGGCGAGGGAAAAATCATCGCACCGATCAGGGGATCGGCGCTCCGCCGCTCAACCATCAAGACCCCAACTCGCAACGCCTCTTTGCCGCCGAGATTGCACGCGGGTGGATTTTCGTCTATTTTCGCGGCATGTCATTTTGGGGCAGGATCAATTTGGGCGTGTGGGCGCTGGCGGCGTTGCTGGTCGTCAACGGCTGTTCGCCCGTGGATTCGAGCCCGCAGGGCGACGAGGAAAAGGAACCGCATTTTGTGCTCGGCGACAGCCGGTTCAACGAAATGGATTGGCCCGGCGCCATTGATGCTTACGAACAGGCGCTCGAAGTGAATCCGCATTCCGCCCAAGCGCATTACCGGCTCGCGCAATTATTTGATACGAAACAACCCGATGCCGCCGCCGCCATTTATCATTACGACCAATATTTGAAATTGGCGCCCGAAGCCAATAATCGTGACGTCATCAACCAACGCATTGATAGTTGCAAACAGCAGCTGGCGTCCGCCATTTTATCGTTGCCCAGCACGCCCGCCGGCCAAAGACAGTTGGACGCGTTGCTGGCCACCAACAAATTATTGCAGACGCAGGTGGAAACTTTGACCGGCCAAGTGCGCGATTGGAATGTTTATTGCGCCAGCCTGCAAGCGACGTTGAAAGCCAGCCAAACGGCTGTGAACACCGCATCGCCGGACGACATCACGCAACAGCCCCAACAGCAACCGGTGACGCAACAACCGCCGAACACGCGCGCCACGCACAACGACGTTGCCGCCCGAAAACCGGTTCTGACCAAGCCAAAAACGCGCACGCACATCGTCGCCAGCGGCGAAACGCTGGCGAGTATCGCACGGAAATGTCATATCACCCTGGCCGCTTTGCAGTCGTTCAATCCCGGCGTGAATCCAAAAAAAATCAAGGTCGGCCAAGCGTTGAACCTGCCGCCGTAAAATTTATTGCATGACAGCGCGACTGGCATTCGTGGGGTTTTTTACGTTCTGGGTTACGATGAACGTGATGTTGTGGCGCATGGAATTCGGTTCGCAAGGCGGCGATATCCCGGTGCCGCTGTCGCTGGTTTGGCGGCGGATTTTGACCGCACCAGACTCATCCTCCTTGAGCGTCTATCAAAATGGCGAACGCACCGGCTACTGCGAATTGTCCACCAGCATCGGCCAGCAGATGGCGACGCTCGATGACAATAAACCGCCGCCCGAAGGCTTCGCCGCCCGCGCCGGTTATCAATTGCACCTGGCGGGCAACGTGTCGCTCGGCGATTTCACCAACCGTTTGAAATTCGACGGGAAGATTCAGTTCTCGGCCGCGCGCACGTGGCAGGAAATTAATTTAAAAATCACTTCGCGCCTCGCCATTGTGGAAATTCATTCGCTCGCCACCAACCAACTGGTGCACGTCAAGATCAGCGGCGACTTCGATACCTTGGAACGCGACTTGACCTTCAACGATTTGCAAAATCCCAGCGTGTTGATGCGCACCTTCGCCGGCAGTTTTACCGACACCTTGTTCGGCTTCATCGGGTTGCCTGATTTCGCCGCGGCCGGCCCGCAAAAAATCGAGTGGCTGTCCCGGCGCGCCCGCATGAAGATCGGCTCCGAAACCGTGCCCGTTTATCGGCTGGAAACCAGCGTGCTCGGCCGCACCCTCACAGTGGATGTGAGCACGCTCGGCGAAATATTGCGCATCCAATTACCCGGCAATGTCACCGCCGTCATTGATGAGTTGAACCGACCATGATTGAACTCCACCAGCTCGTAAAAAGTTTCGGCAACGTGATTGCCGTGGACAACTTGTCGCTGACCATTCCGCGCGGCGAATTTTTTGCCGTGCTCGGCCCGAACGCCGCCGGCAAAACCACAACCATCAAATTGCTCGCCGGCCTGATCAAACCCACTTCCGGCTACGCGCGCATCTGCGGTTTTGACATCCAAACCCAACCGCTCGAAGCGCGCAAACGCCTCGCCTACGTGCCGGATTATCCGTTTCTTTACGATAAATTGACTGCGTGGGAATTCTTCCGTTTCATCGGCCAACTATTTCACCTCGACGCCGCGCGCATCGAAAAAAACGCGCACGAACTCGTCGCGCGTTTTCACCTGGCCGAATTTGCCGATCGCTCGCTTGAGGGCCTTTCACACGGCACGCGCCAACGCATCGCCATTGTCGCCGCGCTGCTGCACGACCCCGAAGTTTTCGTGATTGATGAACCGATGGTCGGCCTCGATCCGCAACACGCCCGCATCGTGAAAGATGTTTTGAAAGAACGTTCGCTGGCGGGCATGACCGTGCTCGTTTCCACGCATCAACTCAGCATCGCCGAAGAAATGGCCGACCGCATCGGCATCATCAATAACGGCAAACTCATCGCCGTCGGCACGCACGCCGAACTCCGCCAACAAAGCGGCGGCTCCGGCCAGTTGGAAGAAATTTTTCTCTCGCTCACCGCGGGCGTGGAAAAAAAATCATAGGGGACGGAATGCCTGCGGAAGGGTTGGCGCGGGGAGTTTTTTTTTGGAAAAATTTTCCCGGTGCGAAAACTATTTTCGATTTTAAGGCTTCAAGGGTTGTAACCGTTGGTTAAAATAGCTTAGGGTGCTGGGTGATGGAAAAAGATATTCTCAATTCTTCCAGCGCGCGGCCGCGCATCGCCATGATCTCAACCCACGGTTACGTCGCCGCCATTCCGCCCTTGGGTGCAGTGGATACGGGCGGCCAAGTCGTTTACGTGATTGAGCTTTCCAAAAAACTGGCCCAACTCGGTTATGAAGTAGACATCTGGACGCGCGGTTTTGAGGATCAGCCGGAGCTGGAATATGTGTCCGATCAAGTGCGCGTCATCCGCGTGGCGTGCGGCGGTAAAAAATTTATCGGCAAAGAATATCTTTTCGAAAAACTGCCGGAGTGGAACGAGAACGCGTTGCGTTTCATCGCTAAACACCATCTCAAATACCAGTTCATCGACAGCCACTATTGGGATGCGGGCGTAGCGGGCCAATATTTGAGCAATGTGCTCAACGTGCCCCATCTGCACACGCCCCACTCGCTCGGGGCGTGGAAAAAGCGGTCGATGGAGACCGATTATCCCGATGAGGCGGCGAAGTTCGAGCAGCAATATAATTTCACCCAACGCCTCCACCACGAACGGTTGCTGTATCAAGAATGTGAAATGGTCATCGCCACCACGCCGCAACAGATGGACATTATCCAACAGGATTACGAAGTTGCGGAAAGTAAATGTCGCATGATTCCGCCGGGTTACGACGACACCCGCTATTATCCCGTAAGCGAGGCCAGCCGCAAAGCCATCCGGCAAAAACTCGGTTTCTCCGGGCCGGTGACGTTGGCCATCGGCCGCCTCGCGCGGAACAAAGGTTACGACTTGTTGATCGCCGGTTTCCAATTGGTCGCGCAACGCGATCTCGCAGCCCAATTGCGGCTCGCGGTGGGGGGCGCGGATATGAGCCAGCAAGAGTTGACGATTTTAAATGCTCTAAAAGCTCAGGTCGCGCAACTCGGGCTGGAAGCGCGGGTGATCTTTGAAGGGTTTGTGCCGGATGAATTGATGCCGGATTATTATCGCGCGGCGGATTTATTTGTGTTGTCGAGCCGTTACGAACCGTTTGGCATGACGGCCATCGAAGCGATGGCGAGCGGCGCACCGACGATCGTGACGATCCATGGCGGACTCTGGCGCGCCCTGACGTTTGGTCGGCACGCGCTTTATGCCGATCCGTTTGACAAGGAAGATTTGGGCATCACGATGCACAAAGTTTTGAAACATAAAAAACTCGCGGCGCGGTTGTCGCGCATGGGCGCACATAAGGCGCGGAGTTTGTTTACGTGGACCGGCGTGGCGCAGCAACTTATCGCCGTCGTCGAACAACGCATCAGCCCCACGCTGTCTTTGAACGACACGGAATGGGATGAGCCTTGGAATGATGGGGATTAAATAGCATTGAAACCGGAATAAACGGAACGGAACGCTTAAACGATCACACCAATAAAACATTATGCCCGAAGAAAAAATTCTGCTGTTCTGCTCGGATCTCGACGGCACGCTGCTCGGCAATCCTGAAGCCACGCGCCGGTTCAAAGATACTTGGGAAGCGTTGCCAAAAAAACAACGCCCGCTGCTGTGTTACAATTCCGGTCGCCTCGTGCAAGACATCATTGATCTGCTCGCGACGAAAACCTTGCCGTGGCCGGATTACATAATCGGCGGCGTTGGCACCCAGGTCTATGACGGACGCCAAAAACGTTCCTTCAAAGATTACAACAAAGTGTTCGGTGCGGACTGGGACTTGAAAAAGATAGAAGTGATCCTCTCTAATTTTCCCGGCGTCAACCGTCAGCCGCCGCAATTTTTGCATCCTTATAAATCGAGTTGGTATCTGCAACACGCCACGGCGGAAACCCTCGAGCAAATAAAAAATCTGCTCGCGCAAGCCGGTTTGTCCGTGAGTATCGTCTATTCCAGCCTGCGCGATCTAGACGTCTTGCCCGCGAAAACGAACAAGGGTTTTGCGCTGCAATGGCTGTGCGAAAAAATTTCCGTGCCGGTCGCCAGCGTGCTCGTCGCGGGCGACACCGGCAACGATAGCAGCCTGTTTCTTCTGCCCGCCGTGCGCGGCATCGTCGTGGAAAATGCGCAGCCGGAATTGTTCGAGGCGGTCGTGCATTTGCCCACGTTCAGCGCGGATCAAATCATGGCCGACGGCGTCATCGAAGGTTTGAAACATTTCGGCGTCGTGCCGCATGGGCCGTCGCTCGCAAGTTCCGCGTTGAGTGGTGAAGCGATGAATCCCACGATGCGGATGTTGTTCTCCGAAGCGTCCCTCGGCACGTTGACTTCCGAGGAACGGCAATTGATCTACACCGGTTACGAGCAAGCATTGATCGCGTTGCGAAAAAATATCACGCCCCTCGGTTTTTCCGCGTGCTCGCTCGAAGACAATGAAGTTACCGGCACCGATGTGAATTATCGCAGCGTCTGGGCGCGCGACGGAGCCATCACCATCATCAGCACGATTGAATTAGACGATCCGCAAATTCGCGCCGCGCAAAAACAAACGCTGCGCACGCTGCTCGACCACATGTCGCCGAACGGCCTAATCCCCGCGAATGTGCGGATCGATTCCGGCACGCCGGATTACAGCGGCGTTGGCGGCATCTGCTCGATTGACAGTGGATTGCTCCTCATCATTGCGTTTTATCATTACGTCAACAAGCTGCAGGACTTCGAGCTGCTCGCCGAATACGCCGACCGCCTCCAGCACACGATGAACTGGCTGAGCGCACTCGACAGCAATAACGACGGGCTGCTGGAAATTCCCGAGGCGGGCGATTGGACGGATCTGTTCGGTCGCAGCTATCACGTGCTCTACGACGAAATTCTTTGGTATCGCGCGAATGTCTGTTTTGGTCGCCTGCTGGAATTTCAGAAAAAATTTGATAAGGCCGCCGACTACCTGCGCTGGTCGCAATTCATTCGCGGAAAAATTCTTACCTCCTTCTGGCCGTCCACAAAAACGCGCGAAGCGCCGGTGCAAGTCACGTTTGCCGACCGCCAATTTTCGCTCGGCGATTCCAGTTATCTGCTCGCGGAAATCACGCCCTTTAGCTTCAACTGGCGCTGCGACGTGTTCGGCAACATTCTCGCGTTTTTGAACAACGTGCTGGATGCGGATCACGCGCGGGTCGCGTTCAAATTCATGTGGGGTGTCGGCGTCAACGATCCGTGGCCCGTCGCGAATCTCTATCCGCCCGTGCAAGCGGGCGATCCCGATTGGCGGGCGTATTACACCGTCAATTTGCTCAACTTGCCCGCGCACTATCACAACGGCGGCATCTGGCCGTTCATCGGCGGCATGTGGGTGCGGTTCATCCATCGCCTCGGCCTTTACGAAGTTGCGTGTCGCGAATTGTTAAAACTCGCGCAGCTCAACCGGCTCGGTAAAAATCAGGAATGGGAATTCAATGAATGGATGCACGGTCGCACGGGCAAACCGATGGGCAAATGTTATCAAGCCTGGTCCGCTGCGTCCTACATCCAAGCATGTTTAGAATTGCAGATCAGCTCGGAAAGTTTGCCAAAAGATTGAAACCTTTACCGGGTTATAAATTAATAATTGTCCATTTCGTGCTCGGGGCTCCGGTCGAGTCCCGCAAACGCTGTTCCCAACTTATAAAATTGTCTCCATGAAAATTTTGAATCTGCTCGGCGTTGTTTTCGGCGTTGGCTTTATAGGCAACCCTTTGACCGCCCAAACGAATGTCTGGCAGCCAGCGCCGGGACATGTGCAAATCTCCCTTTGGCCAGGAACGCCGCCGGACGCGCAGCCGATCGCGGGACCGCTGGTGGCCGGTAAGCCGTGGGTTTTAGTCGACAATGTTTCTCAACCGACGATGACCGTCTATTCGCCAACAGGCACGAATACCCGAGTGGCGGTAATCGTATTTCCCGGCGGCGGTTATCATGAGCTGGCCATGGATCTGGAAGGCACGGAGATTTGTGATTGGTTAACCGCGCAGGGAATCACGGCGGTGCTGCTGAAATATCGCGTGCCGGATTCGGGGCCGAATTGGGATTCACAATTAAAACAGCACGTCGAACCGAAAGCGCCGCTGGCGTTGGAAGATGCGCAGCGAACGATCGGGCTGGTGCGCCTGCACGCCGCCGCGTGGCACATTGACGCCCACAAAATTGGGGTGATCGGCTTTTCAGCGGGCGGACATTTAGTGGCCAATCTCAGCACGCATTTTGACCAACGCGCTTATCCGGCCGTCGATGCGGCCGATAAAAAAAGCTGCCGCCCGGATTTTGGCATCGCGATTTATCCGGGGCACATGACGGAAAATACGACCAACGAGTTTGATTTAAATCCGACCCTTCCTGTCACTCGCCACACGCCGCCGCAATTTATTTTGCAGGCAGAAAACGACCACGTCGATGGTGTGGAGCAAGCGCTGGTTTATTACATCGCGCTGAAGAACGCCGAAGTTCCGGCAGAGCTGCACTTGTATGCCGAAGGCGGTCATGCGTTTGGGCTGCGGCGCACCAAACTTCCCATAAGCGAATGGCCGCAACTCGTAGATAAATGGTTGGGCACCATCGGCATGACTGCGGAGTAAACTGGCTGGACAAGCTTTAACGTCGAGCGCAACATCGCTTCAATGAAATTTAGTGGATCACAAAGACGCAAAAAAAAGTGATGCTTCGTATCCGTATCAAAAGAAAATGGGGGCTGCTCTGGCTTGGCAAATTTCTTCAGGTTGGCGCTCAATCTATTGTTTGGATCAGCGGCATTCTGCTTGTTTTCAGCACCCACGGTAACGGCATCGTCTCGGCGAAAACTTCTCCGTCGCCGGCCAAAATTGATTTCACGCGCGAGGTGCGGCCCGTGCTCGCCAGTCACTGCTTCAAATGTCACGGCCAGGACGAGGGTTCGCGCAAGGCCAAGCTGCGGTTGGATGTTCGCGAAGCCGCGATTCAACCGGCGAAGTCGGGCGATATCGCCATCGTCCCCGGCCAAACGAACGCGAGCGAATTGATAAGCCGCATTTTTTCAACGAATGAGGATGATTTGATGCCGCCGCCGGAGGCCAAAAATCCGCTGACGCCGGCCGACAAGGAAATTCTCAAACGCTGGATTGCCGAAGGCGCGGAATACAAACCGCACTGGGCCTTTATCGCACCGAAACAAGCGTCACTTCCGAAAGTGCAGAATAAAAAATGGCCGCAAAATGCGATCGATCGTTTCGTGCTGGCGCGGCTGGACAAGGAAGGGCTCAAACCGTCGCCGCGCGCAGACAAATATACTTTGGTTCGCCGGCTTTATCTGGATCTGATTGGTTTACCACCGACGCCGGCGCAGGCGGATGCGTTTGTGAATGACCCTTCGCCCGACGCTTACGAACGGCTCGTGGATCAGTTGCTCGCCTCGCCACATTATGGCGAACGTTGGGCGCGGCGCTGGCTGGATCTCGCCCGATATGCCGACTCGAATGGTTATGAGAAAGACCGTCCGCGTTCCATCTGGCCATGGCGCGATTGGGTGATCAATGCGCTGAACCGGGATATGCCGTTCGATGAATTCACCATCGAACAAATCGCCGGCGATCTGTTGCCCCAGGCCACGCCCGACCAGGTTATCGCCACCGGTTTCAATCGCAACTCGATGCTCAATGAGGAAGGCGGCGTGGATCCGTTGGAATATCGTTTCTATGCGATGGTGGACCGCGTGCATGTCACCGCCACCACCTGGCTCGGTTTGACGATGGCCTGTGCGCAATGTCACACGCACAAATATGATCCCATCATGCACGCGGATTATTATCGCTTCATGGCGTGCCTGAATAATGCCATTGAGCCGACCTACAAAATCAAGGAGACAGAGGTCGTCGCGAAACGGCAGAAAATCCAGCAACAGATTGACGCGTTGGAAGCCGCGTTGCCGGATAAATTCGCGTTGGAACCGCATTTCGCGTGGCAGATTCCGGCCGCGGCGGAGTTTCTTTCAACGAACGGTTCAACGGCAGACTTTTTATCCGATGGCTCCTTTCGTGTCGGTGGAGCGAAACCGGAGCAGGACACTTATACGCTCACATTTGAAATGAAGCCGCAGCGCGTCACCCACGTTCAAATTGAGGCGATCCCGGACGAGCAGTTCGGCAACGGCGGGTCCGGCCGGTCGGGTAATGGCAATTTTGTTTTGAGCGAATTAGAAATGGAAGTGTCCGCGACAAACGGCGGAACGGCATCGCGTAAAGTGAGCTTTGCCGACGCGCTGGCGGATTTTTCGCAGGATGGCTTTTCGGTCACCAATGCGATTGATGGCAAACATGATACTGGCTGGGCAATTGATGGGCCGAACGGAACCGGCAAACTGCATCACGCGATCTTCGCGCTGGCGGAACCGGTGGAGTTGACGAACCCCGCAAACGTCACGCTCAGGTTGGTGCAAAACCACGGTCAGCACGACACTTTGGGCCATTTCCGGATCAGCTTCGGCGAAGCGGCGTCCGACCAAATGGTGTCGGAACAACACCGCCGTGAAGTGCGCGACCAACACTGCGTGCAATGGCTGGCCGATCAATTGCCCGCCGCCAACTGGCAGCCACTCCACCCGATTTCCGCCAGCAGCATCGCGCCGATTTTGACCATTCAGGATGACGACTCCATTTTTTGCAGCGGCGATTTCAGCAAGAGCGATACTTACACGGTTAAGTTTCACAATCTGCCCGCCGGCCTCAAAGCGTTTCGGCTGGAAATGTTGGCCGATGACCGATTACCAAATGGCGGGCCGGGCTCGGTTTATTACGAAGGTGCGCCGGGAAATTTTTGGCTTTCCACCGTCAGGTTAAAAGCCGATGGCCAGGCGGTCGCGCTGACCAATGCGACCGAAAGTTTTGCCGACGGGGCCAACAAGGCGGCCCAAACTCTGGATGATGATCCGCAGACCGGCTGGTCCATCGTCGGCGGCACCGGTAAAACTCAGAACGCCGTTTTTCAACTGGCGCAAAACGTCACGAGCACCAATGAAATGCAGCTCGATTTGACCTGCGAAAAATATTACGCGGCCGGTTTGGGACGCTTTCGCCTGTGGGTGACGACGAATGAAAATGCGCGGGCTTCCGAGTTAAATAACGAAGCCGTGGCCGTTCTCGCCAGATATAACGATCTGGAAAAACTCAAAACTCTTTTTGCCGGCACGAACAGCTCGGCGGATCGCGAAAGCTTGCTCCGCCAATTTGCCTTGTTGTCCCCCTATTTTGCCAGACCGCGCGCTGAAATTGAAAAGCTTCACGCCATGTTGCCAAAGTTTCCCACGACGCTCGTGATGCAAGAAAGGCCGCTAGGACAAGAACGCAAAACCTTTGTCCATCATCGCGGCGAATTTCTCAGTCTCGAGGAAACCGTGACGCCCGGGGTGCCGGCCTTTTTGCCGCAGTTGCCGGAAAACGCGCCGTCGAATCGCTTGGCACTCGCTCGTTGGCTGGTGTCTGGCACCAATATGCTCACGGGCCGCGTCATCATGAATCGCCAGTGGGAAGCATTGTTCGGACGCGGCATTGTGGCGACACCCGGAGATTTTGGTTTTCAAGGCGATCTGCCGTCGAATCAGGATTTATTGGATTGGCTCGCCGTGGACTTCGTCAAGGAAGGTTGGTCGCAGAAAAAAATGCTCAAGCTTTTCGTGATGAGCGCCACGTATCAGCAATCGAGTGAAGTCACGCCGGAACTGCAAGAACGCGATCCATTGAATGTCCTGCTGGCGCGCGGCCCGCGCTTTCGCATGGACGCAGAAATGGTGCGCGACACGGCACTGGTCGCGAGCGGTTTGCTCTCGGAAAAAATCGGCGGGCCCAGTGTTTTTCCGCCCCAACCGCCGGGCGTTTCATCCGAAGGCGCCTATGGGCCACTGACCTGGGATACCAGCGTCGGCCCGGATCGCTATCGGCGCGGGCTTTACACATTTGCCAAACGCACTGCGCCTTATGCCATGACGGCGGCGTTCGACGGCCCGAGCGGCGAGGCTTGTCTCGTCCGGCGCGACCGCTCAAACACGCCGTTGCAGGCACTGACATCGCTCAATGATACCGCGTTCATGGAATGTTCCCGCGCGTTGGGGCAGATCGCCGCCCAAACTGACGGCGATGACACCACCCGCGCCGGGCTGATATTCCGCCGTTGTCTCACACGTCCACCGACGAGCGAAGAGCAGGCGAAGCTGGTTCAATTTTATCAGGCGCAATTCAACCGGTTTGCCAGCGGCGAATTGAAAGCGACGGAAATCATGGACGCCAAAGATGGCGCGCACTTAAATGAGCAAGCTGCTTGGACGACCGTGGCCCGGATTTTACTGAATCTGGACGAAACCATTAACAAAAGCTGAGGGAGATTATGAACTGTAACGACCATCTTTACGCTTGGAGCAACCCGCGCCTCAATACGCGCCGGTGGTTTTTGAAGGAATGCGGCCTCGGCTTGGGCAAGCTGGCGCTCGCGTCGCTGCTGACGGATGCGTTTGTTTCAAAATCCTTCGCGGCGAACATTTCTGCCGCCGACGCGCTCAAACCGCGCGCGCCGCATTTTCCCGGCAAGGCCAAGCACGTCATCCATCTGTTCATGGCGGGCGCACCGAGCCAATTGGATTTGTTCGATTACAAACCGGAACTGGCTAAGTTGGAAGGCAAGCCGCTGCCGCCGTCCGTGATCGCCGGTCAGCGCTTCGCGTTCATCCGGCCGGATGCCGCCGTGCTGGGACCACAATTTAAATTTGCCAAACACGGACAATCCGGTGCCGAAATTTCCGAAGTGTTGCCGCACCTTGCTGAAGTGGCGGACGATGTCTGCTTCATCAAGTCCATGAAGACGGACCAGTTCAACCACGCGCCGGGACAGATTTTTATGAACACCGGTTTCGCGCAGCCGGGCCGGCCGAGCCTCGGCTCGTGGGTGCTTTACGGCTTGGGCAGCGAGGCGCAAAACCTGCCGGCTTACGTCGTCATGTCCACCGGCACCGGCATCAGCGGCGGCTCGGCCAATTGGTCGAGCGGCTTCATGCCTTCAGTTTACGCCGGCGTGCGCTTTCGCAATCAAGGCGATCCGATTCTCGATGTGAGCAGCCCGCGCGGCGTGGACGCAAAACTCCAACGCGCCTCGCTCGACCTCATCGCGGAAATGAACCACGCCCGACTGGGCATCGTGGGCGACCCGGAAATCGAATCGCGCATTTCAGCTTACGAAATGGCCTATCAGCTCCAGACGTCTGCGCCGGAACTGATGGACTTAAAAAAAGAGAGCAAGGAAACGCTCGCGATGTATGGCTGCGATCCGGATAAGCCAAGCTTTGCGCGCGCGTGCCTGCTGGCGCGGCGCATGATCGAGCGCGGCGTGCGCTTTGTGAACATTTACCACGAAGGCTGGGACGCGCACTCCGACGTGTCTGGCAATTCGAAAAAAAACTGTGGCGAGACCGATCAAGCCTCCGCCGCCTTGGTGAAAGACCTCAAGCAGCGCGGCTTGCTGGATGAAACGATGGTGATCTGGGGCGGCGAATTTGGTCGCACGCCCATGGTGGAAAGCAACGCGTCGCTACATCGCAGCCTGGGCCGCGATCATCACCCCGCCGCCTTCACGATGTGGCTGGCAGGCGGCGGCATCAAGCCCGGCCTGACTTACGGCGCAACCGATGACATGGGTTTCCACGTCGTCCAGGATGAGGTGCAAATTTATGACTTACAGGCGACGATTCTTCGCTGCCTGGGATTCGATCATGAGCGACTGACCTACACACACCAAGGCCGCCAATTCCGGCTGACGGATGTTCACGGGCAGGTGGTGGAAAAAATATTGGCTTGAGGTTAACCATGTAAAGTTCGTCCATCGGCCACGGACAGCGGGTGGTTTTTTTTTCAGGCAACGGGCTTTCAGTTGTTGGGAAAATAGGCTGGACAGCCTTTGGCGACAAGCGCAGTTTCAAAGTCATGAAGTGCGACATGTTGAAAATTTGTAGCCTAGCCAAACATTAAGCCTTAACTCATCTCGTTTATGAAAGCACTTGTATTTTTATTTCTCTTTTGTGCGTTGTCATCTTTAGTGTGCGCAGAAGACGCCCCTAAAGGTTTTCTAGTTTTTGAGATTGAACGCGTTGCATATAAAGAGAGCGGCACAAACAGTGTGGATACAAAGCAGGCGTTCAAAGTTCCGATAACGGAAGAATTTTTATCTAATTTCAAACATCTTCCCAGCCAAAATAGCAGCGGGACAGGATTTTGTTGTTCTGGTAGAGGCGAACCAGGAAAATCTATGGGTAATACAGGATTTATGTGGTGGCTTAACAAAACGGCAGACAATCATTGGTATATCCACATGTGGGCAAACGGCTTTGAAGAAATCGATGGAATTCAAATTGATTCAAGGAATCCAGGCGTGACGCAAAGCATGAGGATTAAAAAGTTGCAAGATTTAGATATGAATTATCGAGTTTCCTATGTTCATAACTATGATGGTGTGAATATTTCATTCGACGCTCAGTTTATGTCAAACAAAGAAGTCGAAACAAAGGGAAACGTTCCTACATTGCCCGTAAAAAAGGCTGACCGTTCATTCCTTTTCAATGGTGACGTTCCAACTAACTGTCCCGTAAGAATTGGCTGCTTGTTTCAAGAGGGTTAAGACTAAAATTTGTGCTTTCGCTATTCACACCGCCTTCACTGCCTGAATAAACGCCTTCACTTTCGCGTGATCTTTCTGGCCGGGTGCGGACTCCACGCCGCTGGAAACATCCACGCCAAACGGACGCACTTGGCGCACCGCTTCGGCGACGTTTTCCGGCGTCAAGCCACCGGCGAGAAAGATTGGTTTGCCAAATTTCTGGGCTTCCACGGCTAGATCCCAGTTGAATTTTTCGCCCGTGCCGCCGAGGCCGCTCTTGGAATAGGCATCCAGCAGATACGCGTCGGTGGCATAATTCGGCAGCGCTTCCAACGATGATTCATCGCGGATGCGGAAGGCTTTCATCGTCATGGCGGCGAATTGCCGGCAGAACGCGGGCGTTTCGTCGCCGTGAAATTGCAGCAGCGTCACGCCGACTTCGCTGATGGCGCGCATAACCAATTCTTCGGTCGGATTCGCAAACACGCCGACCTTGACGACATGCGGCGGCAACGCGCGGGCGATTTCCACCGCTTTTTCCACCGAAATATAGCGCGGGCTTTGCTCATAAAGCATCAAACCAATCATGTCCGCGCCCGCTTCGGCGGCGGCCAGACCATCGGCGATATTCGTGATGCCACAGATTTTTACCAAAGTGCCCATTTGTATTTATAATAGACGATTTTCGCGCATTTTGAAAGTCAGGGGATTTAACGCAAAGACGCAAAGACGCCAAGGCACGGAGTTTTAGACAGAATTAACAGAATTCAAATTTCCGAATCCTAATTCTGTAAATCCTGTTAATTCTGTTTATTTCTTCTCCGTGCCTTGGTGTCTTGGTGGTTAATTTTTGACCCAATCGAGCCGATCAGGAGATCGGCGCTCCGTCTGCGGCGCGTAAATCGTCATTCGTAGATCGTAAATTGGTTGAGCCTTCTTACATCGTCACCTACTTTACAGGCGATGCCGCGCACGATTTATTTCGATTACAACGCCACCACGCCGCTCGACGCGACGGTGCGCGCGGCGATGCTGCCGTTTCTCGATAACATCTGGGGTAATCCGTCGTCCGTGCATCACGTCGGACGCAAAGCACGCGCGTTGCTGGATGATGCCCGCGATCGGACGGCGAAATTTCTGGGCGCCAAACCGAGCGAAATCATTTTCACCAGCGGCGGCACGGAAGCCAATAATCTCGCCATCTTCGGCACAGCGCGGATGCTCAAGCCGAAAGGCCAGCATATCATCACGTCCGCCATCGAACATCACGCGGTGCTTCATTGTTTCGATTATCTGGAAAAAAAGGAAGGTTTTACCGTCACGCGCCTGCCGGTGGATGCCCAGGGCCGCGTTTCGCCGGAAGATTTGCGCAAAGCCATCCGTCCGGACACGACCTTCGTTTCCATCATGGCGGCGAATAACGAAATCGGCACGATTCAACCAGTCGCTGAGTTGGGCGCGATCTGCCGCGAGCGTGGCGTCATTTTTCATACCGACGCCGTGCAATGGTTCGGCAAGGAACCGTTTGAAAACATCCACCAGTTCAATGCTGATCTAGTTTCCGTTTGCGCGCACAAGTTTCACGGACCGAAAGGCGCGGGTTTGTTGTATATCAAGTCGCCGTTGCATCCGGATCCGATCTTCTTTGGCGGCGGCCACGAAAACGAGCGGCGCGCCGGCACCGAAAATCTCGCGGCCATCTTCGGTTTGGTCGCCGCGCTGGAAAATGGCGTGAAAACTCCGATTTTTCCGGCGGCTAAACTGAAGGAACTCTCAGTGAAGCTAATTTCGGCGATTGAAAAGATCGACGGCTGTGAAATGGTTTCACCCAAAGAGCATTGTTTGGCCAATACCGTGGCCTTTGTGGTTCGCGGCGCGGATAGCATCGCGCTGCTCGCTGGGTTGGATGTGGAAGGCATTTGCGCTTCGAGCGGCTCGGCGTGCTCCGCCGGCTCGTTGGAGCCGTCACACGTCGTTTTAGCGCTGGGGAAACTTGATTCCGCAAATTCGCTCGTGCGCTTTTCGCTCGGACGTGATTCGACGGCAGCGGAAGTGGATTTTGTCTGCGCCGCGCTACCGGAAATCATCCGGCGGGCAAAACTTGGCGGTTAGATGTTTTACGTCATGAAACCATTTTACAAGCTTTTGGCTGTTTTCGGAATCTGTTGGGCGGTGCTGATACATCCATTTTTATTTTTTCGTGATGTCAGAGATGAACACTATCGCATCGTGAGCAGTTTGGCTGCTGTGTCCCAAGATTTGTTTGTCAAAGCGCATGCCACGAATGGCGTATTTATCGTGGCTGAAAACTACGGTGATGCCTTTGCAGCACGGACACAGCAGTTGCTGGTATCAGAAGATCAGCGTTCGTTGATTTTTTCGGTGATGACTTGGATTTCATCAGTTTTTATTCTCTTTTTATCGGTTTGTATTTTAAAGCGATGCAAGAAAGCTGAAACGCCAGCCGCCTAATCAGCCACCATTTACACTAGTATTTACACACTCGCGCACAACTTGGCTGATTGAGTGCGAATGGAGTGTGAATGACTTGTGGATAGTGTGAGGAACTTTGGCTTTTCAATTTTTACAGTTCGCATACCGTAAAGTTGTCACGGTGGTTCACGGAAGAATCCAGCGGTTGTGATTGCGGTTTACGAGTTGTTTGGCTTGTTCACAACCCTTAATAAGAATAGAATTTTTTAAAGAAAAGACTGAATACTATATCACGCATGAATCTCACGATTGCCAAAGACCAGATCATCGCCGGCCTGCAAGCCGTGCAGAACGTCGTCAGCACCCGCACCACGTTGCCGATTCTGTCGAACGTGCTCCTGCGCGCCGAAGGTAATCACGTCGAATTCACCGCGACCGACCTCGACGTCACCGTGGCCTGCAAAGTCGAAGCGAAGGTCACCAAGCCTGGCGCGACGACGGTGCCTGTGAAAAAATTGTTCGGTATCATCCGCGAATTAAACAGCGGCGAAATCGAAATTGAGACCGACGAAAAAAACGTCACCAGCATCCGCAGCGGTTCTTCCTATTTCAAAATTCACGGTCTCGCCGCGGATGAATTTCCGCCGTTGCCAAAATTTAAGGACGACAAGAAAGTTTCGCTCCAGCAGGAAACCGTCCGCAAAATGTTGAAGAAAACGTCCTTCGCCGTTTCCACCGACGAATCGCGCTACGTGCTCAACGGCATTTTCATCAGCCTCAAAGAAGGCAAGATGACGCTCGTGGCCACGGACGGACGTCGCCTCGCGCTCGTGGACGAAGAAGTGGAATTGTCCGAAAATAGCACCGGCGAATTCATCGTGCCCGCGAAAGCCGTCAACGAACTCAACCGTTTGTTGCAAGACAAAGGCGAAGTGGAACTCAAGTTCGGCGAAAATCAATCGTCCTTCGCGCTCAAAACGGAAAGCGGATTTTCCGTGCTGCTCATCACGAAATTGATCGAGGGCAATTATCCGAATTATCGTCAAGTCATCCCCGGCGAAGCCAAGGAACGCATCCCGATCAACCGTGAAGAATTGCTGCAAGCCTTGCGTCGCGCGGAAATCATGACCAGCGAGAAGGCGAATTCCGTCAAGATGACGTTCGGCAAAAACACGCTCGCCATCACCGCTAATTCGCCGGAAGTCGGCGAAGCGCGCGAAACGCTCGCGGTGAATTACAAAGGCGCCGAACTCGCCATCGCCTTCAATCCGCGCTATCTCATTGATCCGCTCGCCGCCCTGAGCGAAGACGAAGTGTTCATCGAACTGATCGACGAACTCAGCCCTGGCGTGTTGAAGATCAACGGGCCGTTCCTGTATGTCGTGATGCCGATGCGGTTGAGTTGACCGCCAAGAAAATGAACGCAATTCGGAGAACCGGCGTTGCGTTCATTTTCTTTCTCTCTTTAGTGTTGGTGGGGTGCTCCACACCCTACTCAACAGTGACCCTGAAGCCATTTCCGGACACCGCAGCGGAATCTGAAATCATTGAGCCTGACTATCCTGACCTTCAGGAAGCCCTCACAATAATTGATTTAGTGCTCACGAAAAACGGATATTTTACCGAAGCGGGTTGGGCAAGTGGCGGCAATACCAGCAAAGGGTGGTATCTCGAGAAAACCTATGTTCACGAGCATCCGTCGGCCTTCGTTATGGTTTATAATGAGGGATCTAAACAAACGACCACCTTGTTCAAGCCGGGCAAGCGTTCGGTTCAGATTTTAGTAGAATTTCGAGAAGGAGGCCGTTTTTTTCTTAAAGCGCATCCGGAGGTAATCCGAGTTCGCGACGAAATTGCCGAAGAATTAGCTAAACGATTTGGACCGGAAAAGGTTACCACCGTTACCGGACGCATAACCGCGCAAGAGTTGATGTGACTGCATTTATTCGCGCCATTGGATGGGATAGGCAGGGACGCAATAAAAAGAAACCAATTCTCAAAAATTTTCCGAAGACGTTCGGAGCGGAAAGTGATAAAACATTGAAACACGTTTTATTTCATTCGGAATAAAAACAACGCGAACACACTATGTTTGTCATTTTATTTCAAGGCCTCGGATTTTTAGTGGCGGTCATTGTCATTGGCTGTTCATTGATTGCGAACCTTGTTTTTAACCAAGAAGCCGGGGAGGGATATTACGACCATCACAAATGGCCGTTCGCGGTTTCGCTGGTTTTTTCCGCGGTGATTTGCTGGTTGCTGGGTAATTTTCTTCGCAAACGTCCGGGCCGGGTGTTGATTGATAAGAAAACCGGAAAAGAATTCACATTGAACAGGAAGCACACGTTATTTTTCATTCCGATGCATTGGTGGGCGCCGATTTTGTTGGTGTTGGCTTTGATGTTATTCGGCGCGGAATTTTTTAAATGATCTGTGCTTTTTTATGATTCGCTTCGCTCAATTTTTTAGTGGCCAGAAATATATTTTGGCAACTGTTTTCACAGTGCTGTTGGCAGGTTTTGCCAGCCCGCTTCGCGCAGAGTCACCATTGCCCGAGGCCACTAACTTATGGTCATTCTCGTTCAATTCCGATCTGCCCTATAACTCAAGCCGATCAACCCCCGCCATAGCCCCGGACGGAACGATTTACCTGGGAGTATTTGATGGTAATTTTTTTGCCATTACTCCCTCAGGCACGGAAAAATGGCGGTTCAAGGCTGGGAGCGAAATAAAATCGTCTCCCGCGGTGGCGGATGACGGCACAATTTATTTTGGTTCACGCGACCGAAAGTTTTATGCCCTCACACCGTCGGGAAAGCTGAAGTGGTCATTCCCGACCGGGGCTTGGGTGGATTCTTCCCCCGCCATCGCGGCGGATGGCACCATTTATTTTGGCGGTTGGGATAAAATTTTTTACGCGCTCAATCCTGACGGTTCCGTGAAATGGAAATTCGCAGTGAATGCCATTGTGGATTCCTCCCCCGCCATCGCGGCGGATGGCACGATCTATTTTGGCGCGCATGATAAAAAATTATACGCCCTTAATCCCGACGGCACGGTTCGGTGGGCGTTTTTGACGGGCGGCGATATTATTTCTTCCCCGGCGATTGGGAAAGATAGGGTCATTTACCTCACCGCGCTGGATGGAAATCTTTACGCCTTAAAGCCGGATGGCACCGAGAAATGGCGTTACCATTCAGGCAGCACAACGGAATCCTCGCCCATTCTAGACGAGGCTGGGAGTGTCTGTATTGGAAATAATGTCAGCACGGTAGTGGTAACCAGCGAAGGCCGATTATTATGGGGCTGGGGCTCAGCGGTGCCGATGGATGTCAGTCAAGTCGCGATGAACGGGCAATTTTATTTTTCGCGTCCTTGGCGGTCAATCATGGGTTTTACGTCTGATGGCAAACAGCTTTGGCAAGCGGATTTGCCGATAAACATTTCCGGATCATTGATGGTGAGTGCCGCCGGCACGATTTATATATGTGATGAACGCTGGGTTTATGCCCTCCGTCCACCGGGCAAAGCCTTGCCGCCTGCCAAAAGTTCTTGGCCGATGTTTCGCGCCAATGTTCGGCATACGGGGCGGGTGAATAGTTAATTGCAGTAATGCCGCTACTGTCGAATGTGTATACGGGGCTAAAAGCACGCCCGCTGTATGCCCAGAACGAAAGTTTCGCGTCCCATTTTTCCGCATGAAAGTGACAAAACTGTGCGGCAGCTGATTTTAGAAAAATCTTGTTCCGTCGAATACCACACAATAATTTATCTTTATGACCGAACCTCAATCAAACCCTAAAGCCAACAAAGATTTGATTTTTTTGACGGCGATTTTGGCGGCGGCTTTGGTTTTTTTTCAGCTTTTGATGGCCGCCACGAAGCACGATAACAGCCGAGATCAACATTTAGGAGGGGCCATAGCATATGCGAGAGGACACATCGATCTCTTGCGCCCCATGCTGCTTGGATTTAATGCAAATGAATCGCCGACACCCTTAGAATTTCCAATTTGGCAGGCCTTGACGGCGGTTCTCATGAAATGCTTCGGACTCTGGTATGGCTGGGGAAATGTTGTGTCGCTAACATTTCTCTTTGCTTCATTGTGGGTATTGTTTGATTTGTGCCGACGTTTGGGATCAGCCCGGGTTGGTTGGTGGGCGCTGATTTTTTCGCTGGTTCAACCCTTGAACATTTTGATTGGTGGCCAAGCGGGTGGGGACAGCACAGCTTGGGCGTTTGCCATGTTTTTTATCTACTTTAGCTACCGGATGATGAGCGAAGGGAAGTGGCAGTGGTGGCTACTAGCTATAGCTGCTGGCAGTTTGAGCGCAACCACCAAGGCGCCATTTTTCATGACCGCAGGCTTAACAATGTTCTTTTGGCTACTATTGCGGTATCGCACATCAAGGCTGGCCTGGCTTTTATTAGCTTCATCTGGAGCGATTAGTGTATTGGCCTTTATGTGTTGGAATTGGCATTGTCACGGAATTTATGCCGAAGCAAAATTTCCAACAATCAATCTGGATACATACGACCGAAAAAGTGGCATTAATCAATGGTATTTTGGAACCTTGGCATATCGACTAAATATTCATAACTGGGCGCGTGGCGGTTGGCATTTAATAAGTGCAATTTTTGGCGGATTTAGCTTTATCTTTCTATTCATGGTTTCAGCTCGACTCAAAAAATCATTTGAGGCCTGGCTTTGGATAATCGCTGCCGCTTGCACGACATTGGTATTCACGCCGTTGCTTTGGGAACATGAGCATTATTTTTTTATTTTTGCACCCGCCACTGCGTGGTTATGCGCCTTGGCAGCGAGCGAGTTCGAGCCTGCGATTTGGAAAAGTCTCCAAGCATCAATCGCATCGAGAGTAGTAATCTTGTTGGTGACCTTGATGTTATCATTGGCTGGAACATTTATGGCTGTGCACATAAATAGGTATTTTGACCCCTATCAAGAAGATGTGGCGCAATTAATTAGACAGCACACTTTGCCCGAAGATAAAATTATTGTTTGGGGCATGAATTGGGGTGATCCATTTTTAAGAGCGGATCGGCATGGTCTTACCGGCGGCTTATCCTTAGCTAATACGGATTGGATCGGTGATCTGGAAAAACTCAAATGGTTAAAAGAATCTGGCTATAAAAAAATTGTTCTAATTAACCCATCGCCATTTATAGTGGCTTTAACATCGGTAACCGGAAAGCACGGGGAAGAAATCGTAGACTTACATAAATATTTGCCGTCCGTAGCCAAAAATTGGCCAGTCGTATTTGATAGCACGCAGGTTTTAATTGTTCAAATCCCTGACTAGCTGTGAAATTTCCACAATCAAAACCGGGTATTCTACTCGTTAGGATCCTAGTATATAAACGGGTCTGATTCCTGTCGTCTCCGATA
The DNA here is from genome assembly GCA_026225255.1 of Methylacidimicrobium fagopyrum. GTDB lineage: Bacteria > Verrucomicrobiota > Verrucomicrobiia > Limisphaerales > UBA11358 > UBA11358. Next base: position 50,009 of record JAMFSJ010000016.1, read on the forward strand.
CCATCAAAAAATTCCCAACGGTCATTTTTTAACAGCAACAATCAAGAATTGTCGCCCCCAGAACTTCCAAGCGGGACTTAACTTAAGATAAAGTGACAGCAGGAACAGCGGTTGTTCGCGTTTATTCACCATTGTGTAAGGCAGAAAGCGGTCGTGGTTTTTTGCAATGGTGAAACCAGAGTTCTCGAGGCCTTCTACGAGGGAACGGTCAGACAACGCCAGATGGTGGTCCCAAAAATCCCAGTATTCACCGGGTATAAAACGGATGTTAGGGCCCATCGCTATCAATTTGCCACCAGGCTTCAGACAACGAAAGGCCTCCTCTAATGTGAGCTTGAGCGCGCTTTTACTAGGAAGATGCTCAAAAAAATTGCTCGTAAAAACCACATCCAGTGAATCGTTATCGCATTGCCAGTGCGTCGAACAATCTTGTTGCAGGAAGCGGACGCCCGCCGCCAAAAAGCGCGGAGCGTCCGGGTTTAGATCCATCGCCAGTTTTTGTCCGCAGCGAATGGTATTAATAAATTCACCGTAACCGCAGCCCAAGTCTAGGACGGTGTCGGCAGGCGAAACAAAGGATTGAAAAAATTCCGGCACCAGCACGCTCCAGACCCGGCGGCGATAAGCCAGATTTTTTTCAAAACGCGCACCGTAGATGCGGCTTAATTCGTCGGGTTGATTGGCGGTCATAATTGGTCGTTCTTTTTGTAGTCGCCCCGGCTGAAATATTTTTCCAGCCAGACGTAGGCGCAGATAAAAAAGTAGCGGCTGCCCATTTCTTTGATCTTTAATTTAGCCGTGCCGAATCGTCGGTTACGCCAGGTGATCGGCACCACTGTCCAAGAATAGCCGCGCACGATGGCCTTGAGGGGGATTTCCACCGTCAGGTTAAAGTGAGGTGCGATGAGGGGTTCGCAGCCCTGAATGACCGTGCGGCGGTAAGCCTTGAACGCATTGGTCGTGTCATTGAGCGGGATGTTAAAGATAATGCGGACAAAAAAATTCGCCAGCCGGTTCACAAAAAGTTTTATCTTTGGATAATCAATCGTGCCGCCGCCCTTGACAAATCGGCTACCGAAGACACAGTCCCAGCCTTCGTTGAGTAATTTCCAATAACGCACCGCATCCCGTGCATCGTCCGATTCATCGGCCATCATGATGACAACCGCATCGCCTGAACTTTGAAATAGGCCAAAGCGAATGGCCCGGCCGAAGCCGTGTTCGCCGTTATTTTGAAATGGCCGCAGGGTCGGGATTTTTATTTTCAACTGCTGCAGCACGTCCCACGTTTTGTCCGAGCTGCCGTCGTCCACCACCACAATCTCATGCGGCACGTGGTTCAAACAAAATTCCAGATATAAATGCTCTAGGGTCGCGGGCAACGACTCTTCTTCGTCGCGCGCTGGGATGACCACGGAAAATAATTTCAATGGCGGTGCGGAGGGATTGGGCGTGCGCGAATTCATCAGGAACCGGAAATTTCCAACCAGTTGGGGTTTTGTTCCGCGTGCTGTGCAATTTCTTCCAAAACTTTTTCCACGGAAAGTTTAGGCGACCAGTTCCACTCCTTTGCTGCAAGTGATGAATCCAATACCATCCACGGAATATCAAACGGGCGTGGATTCGCGTCACTGGCTATGGTGTGTTGCCCGAAGCGCGCGTCGCACCAATCCGTCAGTTGCGCGAGCGACATCGCGCTGTCCGCCCCGCCACTAAAATTTTGCACGCATACTTTTTTGCCTCCGGAATATTTCATTTGGGCGAGCAGTGCTGGCACCAAGTCGCGCGGATGCAGGCAGTCACGAACCTGATGGCCGCCGCCGTCGAAGCCGATATATTTGAGGGGACGGCGACGCAGGTGCGAATTGATCCAGAACGAAAAAATTCCCTGATCCGGTTTGCCAAATTGTCCGGCCCCTGCCAGGACGCCGCAGCGGTTGATCCATACGGGAAAATTAAAAGTCTCCGCGTATTCGAGTGCGACGACCTCGCTCGCGAGTTTGCTGGAGCCGTAAAGCGAGATCGGCGGCGCGGTGGAAAATTTTTCACTGACGCCAATAGTGGTCAATCCGTCTGGCAAGATGGCTCCAGCCTTGGGCCGGAACGCACGTTGATTAATTTCGATTGGGAGCGCCGCGAGCGGGGGCACGGAATAAACGCGACTGGTGCTTAATAAAATCAACCCGGCCCGATGGGTCTTGCAATATTCTAGCAGATTGATCGTGCCCCAAAGATTGTGTTCCAGCAATTGACGCGAGCTGGTTTTGCCATCTACGCCGGCAAGCACGCTGGGATTCGCGGCGGCATCAATGACGTAATCGACGGCGGGCAAGGTTTCAAAATCGGCCGGGCTGCGGATATCCGCATGGAAAATTTTCACGCCGAGCTGGGCGAGTTCGCGGCGGTTCAATTCGCTTCCGGGGCGGATGAAATTATCCACGCCAACGACCTGCAAATTTTCCGCTGATGCCAGCAACGCCCTAGTCAACGTGCTGCCCACGAATCCGCAGATGCCGGTGATAAGAATTTTCATGCACATTCAAGTGGCGATGACGGCTTGGTGAATCTGTTGCAAGATAGCTTTCAGATCAAACCGGTATTTCCAATCCGGATAATGTTGCTGAAATTTTCGCACGTCGCTGACATACCAGATATGATCGCCGATCCGATTGTTTTCGACATAAGTCCACGAAAGTTTTTTACCGCTGATTTCTTCGCACAACGCAATCGCTTCGAGCATGGAACAGTTTGAATGGCGGCTGCCGCCCATGTTATAAACTTCGCCCGCGCGCGGTTTCTGCGAAAATTGCCAAAACGCTTCAACCAAATCATGGCTGTGAATATTATCGCGGACTTGTTTGCCTTTGTAACCGAACACGCGATAAGGCTGGCCGGTCGCGGTGCATTTCATCAGGTAAGCGAGGAAGCCGTGAAGCTCCGTGCCCGCGTGCGCGGGGCCGGTCAAACATCCGCCACGAAAAATCGCCGTTTTCATTCCAAAATAACGGCCGTATTCCTGCACCAAAACATCCGCCGCCACCTTGCTCGCGCCGAAGAGTGAATGCTTCGTTTGATCGATGGACATCGTTTCATCAATGCCGATGTAATAAGCATGCGCCGGATCAATTTCCCAGCGCAAATCCAATTCGCGCAACGGCAGCAAATTTGGCGTATCACCATAAACCTTGTTCGTGCTGGTGAAAATAAAAACGGCCTCGGGACAATGTTGTCGCGCTGCCTCCAGCAAATTCAAAGTGCCCACGGCATTGACACCGAAATCCGTGTGCGGCTCGCGTGCGGCCCAATCGTGCGACGGCTGTGCCGCGGTGTGGATGACAACTTTGATGTTGGCACCATATTTGGCGAACACGGTGGCGATTTTTTCAAAATCGCGGATGTCCGCCATTTCGTGCCGGTAATTTTTCAACGATTTTTCCAGTTTCGTGCGCGTCGCGGCGGTGGAAGCTTCCGCCCCAAAAAACTTGGCCCGCATATCGTTATCAATGCCGACAATATCAAAACCTTCGGCGTGATAACGTTTAGACGTTTCGGAGCCGATCAACCCGGCGGAACCGGTGACTAAGGCCATGCTCATATTTTACAGGGTGAATGCGAGTTTCTTGGTAGGCAAATGATGCCGACTGAAAAAACGACGGCAAGCATAAAGGGGTTGAGGCTTGGCTTTCACGCCTGAGCTAAAATTTTCTCGTAAGCAATTTTAAATTGCTGCGCCACCTCGGCCCAAGTTTGCGGCTTAACTGGGGGCGGCAATGTTGGGGCAGCCTCATAAAATTTCCGCAACGTAGCGGCAGTAGTGGCCGTTGCGTTGGTGACGGGGCAAAATTCTGCGCCGGTGGCAAAGACGCTGCGTGCCCAAGGTAGATCACTTAATAGCAAAGGGCATTCGCACGCGGCCGCTTCTTCGGCTGATAAGCTGCGGGTTTCCATGGTGCTTAAAAGAACGAATCCGCGGGCAGAACGATAAATTTCGGCGAGCTTGGCGCGGTCGCTAAGGGCACCTTCAAAACGAATAATTTTGGGATTTTGTTTGGCGAGCGCAAAAAATTTCTGCGCATAGACATCGTTGTCGGCATAGGCTTTGCCGATGATCCAAATGGGCGTTTGTGCGGCCACCGCAGCTTGCGCCAGTTCTAACACCCGTTTGCGTTCCGTAATCGTGGCGGTGCAGACGAGCCACGGTTCACGGTCGGTTTTTTGGGATTGGAAAAAAACATCTTCCACCCCGTTGGCGACGATAAAAATCTTCTCGGGATCGGCATCAAACTTGTATTGCATCAAATGCTTTTCCCAAGGCGTATTGGCAATAAAACCGTCAGCGAGGCGATAGGGCTCCCAATTGAACGCGGCCGAAAATCCACGCGGAGCGAGATTTTCTGAACCCCAGCGGAAAATTTTCCGGGCAAGTCGTTGGGTATGGGTATGTGAGCCTTGGCCAGTTAGTAGCTCGGCGAGGAGGACTTTGATTTTCTTTTTGTGGGCGAACCGGATGTGTTCGGCCGGCATCCGGCCACAATAATGGATCAGGTCACCCGTTTGGTTTTCATCCCACCAACGCACCGGCTCAATCTCCAACCCGATCGCCTGCAACGCCGCCATGGTCTGTTGGATTTGAATAGCATGACCACCGTGTGCGAGCGCAAACGGCAAGGAACAGTTAAACAAAATCTTCACGCGGAAAATGTTGCCGTTCGTCATGCCGCCGAGCAATGCAATTAAACATCTGGATATTTCGCTGGCAAATGTCGTTCCGCAAATTTTTCCAATCGCGGCCAAACTTCGCCGGCCTTGATGTCGTCAATGCAAAACGGTTTGGTGTAACGGCAATAATCAGAACACGGCTTATAGGGGCAGGCGCGGCCTTCAAACACTTCTGCCGCCGGGTGCATGGGAATGAACCATTCGTGCAGCGATGGGCCGTAAATGGTGAACGTGGGCACGCCACTGATGCCTGCCAGATGGCCGGGGCCGGAGCAATTGCCGATGAAAATGCCGGCGCGATCTACTAACTCGAATAATTGCGTGACGTTTTGCGGACAGATGGCGGGTTCACCGCGGCTTTGCCACCAGGCTAATTGATTCGGATCGCAAGCGATCTGCACCGAGATGTTCTTCTTGCGTAATTGGGTGGCAATCTGTTGAAAGTTTTCCAATGGCCAGACGCGGGCGGCTAGGCGGGCACCGCTATGCAGCAGGGCGACCGGTTGCGGTGAATGCGCTTGGGGGATGATTTGCTCACGGGGCGGGACTTGAAGCCGCAACGACTGTCCGGCGACGCGCCAAAATTCGCTCCGATGTGCCAGCGGATCAGGCAGGATTTGTGGCTGGGTGAGAAATCGCTGGCTTTTCAAGCGCGGAAAACCGATGCGTTCTTGTGCGCCTGAAAGTTTGAGCACGAAGTGGTCGCGTGGGTCCCAACGCGCCGAGATGCTATTATCAAATTTTTCGGCGACGAGTCGTTGGCGTAATTGCAACATTTCACGCCACGGCCAGCTCCAAAAATGATACTTGTCGCGAAAGGATGTCCACGGCGCCGTGAATGGCAGCACTTGGACTTCCGGCCAAAGGCGGGGTTGCAATTCCAGGGCAAATGGTTTGGCCACCAGCGTGACGGTAAATTTTCCCGCCGCCGCCCTCAAAAAAGGCGTGGCGATCACTAAGTCACCCAAGCCCCAGAGCTCCAAAACGAGCAGTTTAGGCTTTGCGTCCACAATTATGCCGGCAATAGTCGCGCCGGTGGGAGCGGTTGGGTTTCGGGCAAGGTGGCTGGCTGATGTTTGGCCGACGGACCCATCACGCCCCAGTTCAAAGCCAAGCTTAAGCCGATACTGGTTGCAAAACCATTAACATCGTTACCGTAGGCGCCAAACACAAAAGAATAACAAATCATATGCCATAGATAGTTGGCCAATAAGTATGTATTTACGATGCGTAACTCGGCATCACCATATTTAAAATTCCGATACAAGACACGCAGCCCTGCGAACGCAATCCAGATAATGCTGATGGCGCCCCAAATACCAAAGGGAATCAGCGTTGAAAGCGGGCCATTGTGGTAATCCCCAGAGATGGCCAAACCTTCTTGGCTGGCATCCCGCTGCGCATCGGCGGAAAAGGCTGAATTTGCTCCCATCATGGCGTAATCCTCGGCGGTCAATGCGTAACCCTTGCCCAGCAAGAGATATTGGGGCACCTGTGGCCACATTACACGCCAGATGCGGAGCCGCCATTCGGAAGAGCCTTCAGCGTCGTTTTTGGCTTCTGGGGACACATTTAGCGGCAAGACTGACAAGGCGCGTTGCAGGGTGAAGGGCAGCTTATCGGCCAGCGGCACGATCACGCAGATAGAAATCAAACCGCCAAACAAAAAAACCGGCAACAAGCGGGTCCGGTGTAAACCCTCCATAAAAAACATCAAGAAACATGTGATAAGGTAAGTGAGAAGGACGATTCGGAACCCACCGAGTAAGGTGACGGCAAGCATCAATAAAAATAGCGGTAGTCGCCACCACGCATTGCCTTTGGCGAAAATCCCGCGCATGCCAAATTTGATCAGCATGAAGTTGGCAATGACCCCGGCCGTGGTTCCTAAGGCTACTAACCGGGTCACCCCGATTTCCACAGATTGCCCCTCCTTTGTATAGCCGGTAGGCCGGATTATTAATCCGATGTAATTCAAGGGCGCTGGCAGCGTAGCGGATAAATCGCCAATGAACGTTGGCAACCCAGACAAAATAAATAAGGCAATATAAAGATTTCGTTGTTCTTTGGGAATTTTACGGCTGGCCAGTGCAAAAAAAGTGGCAATGCCGATAAACAGCGCAATGTATTTTTTACCGCCACCAACATCTGATCCCATGGTGTGCAAACCAATGCCGCCGGTTAAATACGCTGTAAAAAAAGCCATGGCCAAGGTGAAAATCATCGCCCAAGTGACGCCGGGGGCGCTGATGAACCGCCGTTTACTGTTGGTTGTTCGCTCCACAATGGCAATGAGTAGACTGATAATCACCATCACTTGCCCGATCGACGGGCTGCCTTTCAGAAAGAACAAAGTTATCGGGCAACCTAAGGCAAAAACCATGATCGGGTAATGCCATTTGAGCACAATTGGCAGGAGGATGAACGCCACGACAATTCCAATAATGAACATGTTGGAATAGGTGGGGCTATTACCGACTTCGGTGAGCATGTAGCCCATCAAGATGGCCACGGGAACGCAGATCGCATACGTGATCAGCATTCGCAAAACGGCAGCGGGGTTTGTGGTCATGTTAATATTTAACTCGCGCCAGAATAAACCACGGCAGGTTCTTTTCGCAACCGGAATTCAAGGGCGCAAGCAGGGGTGGCAATCTCATGCCGCCTTTGGCACAGGTATTCAGCGTAGTTTTCAACTCCGACGGATGGGTTTTTCAATGGCTGGCTGACATTTCCAGATTGGCCGGCATTTCAATATTCACCACGCACCAATTTTCCGCCCCCCATGATACGAGTTCGGTGATCGGAAGTGTGAGCACGATTTTGGCGTGATGTGCTTGCGCCCATTCTTCCAGCGGGATGGAACTGTTTTCTGACCAGTGATCCTGTTTGACTACCACCCATTCGAAGTTGGGTGCTTGAAGAAACTGGCGGATGTCTGGGCCAAGGTCTTTTACTTGACGCTGGCCAAACGGACGCCAAAGTGAGTAGCTCGTATCATTTGAGCCGGCGATGAAACCAATTTCCCGCGCCTCCGCCGGCAATGCTCGGCGGAGCGGGGCAAGGATGTCATTACGATTCGCGTAGGTGGTATAGATGGCGGCAATTCGTTGCGCCAATTTGTTTTGTGGATGCACCTTGGCCAAGTGTTCAGATACGGTTTGCGCTGGCCACAGTGGGCGTGATGGGGATAAAACGATTGCCGGCAAAGCACCCAAGGCCATCAATGCTAGAAAAACTCGCCACGTCCGGAGGGATAGCCAGTAGCGTAGCATTGGCAATCGTAGAAAAGGGATCAATGCTAGCAGATAATACGGTAACATTAATCGCGGCCCAGCTTCCGATCCCATCTTACACATAAAAAATAAAACGGCCACCCAGGCGGCCCAGACTACCGGTGGCAGTATAAACAGCCATTTTTTCTCCCGACGAAAACAAAAGGGCTGAAAAAGAGACGCCCCTGCAGCCAGCATAAATGGCAACAAGGTAGTTAGCCCCAGACCCGCTGCCTCTTCACTCGGCAGTTCGTTCATTTTGTTCGACCGCAACCGGGGAAATTGTTCGGTCAAAAAATGGGGAGTTGATCGAGTGACCCAATCGTTGACCTTACTTACTCCAAGCAGGATTGGCGGCGTAAAACTTTGTTCGGCCAGCAAGATGCTATTGCCCAAGCACCCGACAACCGGGTTTTTTATTTGCATTTTGCTTTGGTTTTTAGCGTCGCCAGTCCAATTGCCAGTGTTCAATTGGTTAAGCATCATGATGGGCAAGACGGAAATTAATCCGGCGATGCTGACCACCAGAAGCGTGTTCAACAAATATTTCCGCGCCAAGCCCAGGGCTGGCCAGGCGGCGACCAAGCAGGGCAATGCCAAGGGTAAATTGGACAACTTCACGCCCGTCATCAAGGCGCCCGCCAAGATGGCCAGCCAGAGATCCTTAATGTTCTGAGATTGTCGTGCTCGCAATCCAAAATAAACGGATAGGAGGGAAAAAATAGCACCGGTAAGATCATTCCCAATGCTGCCTGCTTGGGTTACATAGCCATAAGCCAGTGGCAGAATCCACATCCATGTCCAAGCTACTTTACGGGCCACGCCCAATTGCCGAAAAATAGAGAACATCAAGCTAGGCATTAACAAGAAGCCTACTGCATTGATCAAAAATAGGCCGCGGTCGGAATGCAGCAAGGCAAAAAATGGCATGGCAATCCATTCCCACGCCGCACCGGAAAGATTCATTCGGTCATTGGCGGTTGAAATCCAAAACCAATGTCCGTTGGACAACCAGTTCAACATCCGTGGCAGTCGGTAAGTCAACCCGTCCCAATTGTTAGGTGCGTAAAGTAATCCGCCTGTCCAGACCAAAATGGCAAACAACAGGAAAATAGCTGGAAATAACCGACGAAACCGCCGAGATAATTTCGGCCAATGGATGGAAATCGGTGGGTCGTCAAAAAATTTCCTTCGGCCGAGAAATAACATGGCCAAGCCAGCCAGGAAGACGACGATATAACTGGCGGCATTTAATTGATGCACCGCCGAAAGTAGCCAGCCCGCGCAGTTCAGATACGCGCATAACAAAACCCAAAACGTCAAAATACGGTTCAAAGTGAGTATTTACCTTTCAGGGTGGATTCATTTAGCGAGTGCGACTGCCAGCAGGCTTTGGCCGATCGGTGGTGCGCAGATCCGTGACTCAAATCCATGAAACGCCGGGAAAATAACACGGTCAAATAAACGCTGGGCGCAGGGGTTGAAACCCCGGTTTTTCATGATGCAAAAACTCCACCACCACGCAAAATAGCCGACGACATTGTAATAACGTAGTTGGGCGATCTGAAATCCTGCGCGTTCTAATTTGGCGCGCAATTCAGGCTTGGTATAGCGTCGGAAGTGGCCGAAATCTTTGTCAATCGGTGCATAAATTTCCGGATGCGGGGGGACGAAAAAACAGAGCGCACCTTTTTCCCGTGCGAGCAACCGACGATACGTGGCCAGTTCGGCTTCATCGTGCTCAATATGTTCCAACACGTTTACATTCAAGATGGCATTCCAAACACCATCGCTTGGCAAATCGCTGGCAAAACTTTGTCGCGTTTTATTCTTCGGAAAAGTGGGGCACAAACGGTTGTAAAATCGAACGGCCGGCTCAATAGAAACCAGTTTTTTTATCGCCGTGACCTGATTCAGCTCGCCCGTAATTTGGCCAATGCCGGCACCGACTTTGAGCACTTGACCCTTTAAATAGGTTGAAAAATCGCGAACCAGCGATTGGCGATAATTTAGGGGCTTATTCAAGGCGGCAAATTCAAAATCTTCTGTCTCCGGCTGGGTGTTGGGGGGCGGGCTCATTTTGAAGCGAAGAAATTGTATTTAAAAATACACCACAAAGCGCGGAAACCATCACGCCAACCAATTTTTTTCCCTTCCGCATACGTCCGGCCATTATACGAAATGCCCACCTCATAAATCCGCACGTTCAACTTGGCCACCTTGGCCGTGATTTCCGGTTCAAACCCAAACCGGTTTTCCTCGATCTTGATTTTCTGGACAATTTCACGGCGGAAAGTTTTATAGCAAGTTTCCATGTCGGTCAGATTCAAATCCGTCGCCATGTTGGAAAACGCGGTTAAAACATTATTCCCGACCGAGTGCCAGAAATACAACACGCGATGGGCGCTGGATCCGCCCAAAAATCGCGAACCAAAAACCACGTCGGCTTTGTTGGCCAAAATCGGTGCCAGCAGGCGATAGTATTCCGTCGGGTCATACTCCAAATCCGCATCTTGAATGATGACGATGGGTGCGGTCGCATGGGCGATGCCGGTTCGTAAAGCCGCGCCTTTGCCCTGATTAAATTCGTGCCGGACGAGTTTGATGCGCGGCTCATTCTGCGCGAGCGGTTGCAATTGTTCCCAAGTGTGATCGGTTGAGGCATCGTCCACGATGACCAACTGTTGCACCAGCTGTTGTGCCAGCACAACGCGAATCACTTCGGCAACTGTGGCGGCCTCGTTGTAAACCGGCATGATGGCGGACAAACAGGGCGAGATATCCGTATTGGATTTTATTTCAGTCATGAGACGACACTGATTACTGGAAGCTGGCAAAAAAAAAACGAACATGCAATCCGGAAATCAAGGGCTTTTTGATTTAAGAATTGCACCAACGGATGAAATCGTGAATTGTGAACTGAATTATGCCTTCATTCGACATCGTCTCGCAGGTCAACTCGATGGAAATCGAAAACGCCGTCAACCAGGCCAAAAAGGAACTGGCCAACCGCTTCGATTTCAAGGGCAGCAAAGCCGAAATCATTTTGGAGAAGAATGAGATAAAATTGAGCGCCGAGGATAATTTCAAAGTTCGCACGCTCAATGAAATCGTCATCGGCAAACTCGCCAAGCGCGGCATCAGCCTCAAAAGCGTGGAGCAATGCGACGCGGACATTTCTCCGCTCGGGCATGCGCGGCAGAGCATCAAGATCAAGCAAGGCATTGCCAGCGACGTGGCCAAACAGATCGCCGGCTTCATCCGCGACGGCAAATTCAAGGTAACCACGCAAATCCAGGGCGACGAAGTGCGGGTGAACGGCAAGAGCCGCGATGAATTGCAGACGGTCATCGCTGCCGTGCGCGTCAAAGAATTTCCCGTGGCGGTGCAGTTCGCAAACTTCCGGGATTAAATTAAATTTTCAAATTTCCACCGTCTGCTTGTATTGCGGCACGATGACCTGGGCGTTCGGTTTCAGGCCGCGCAAGGTTTCGGCATGCGCCAGGCATTGCGCTTCCTCCCCGTGGATGCAGACGATTTTTTTGATGTCGCCACCCAGTTTTTGGACGTAATTCTTTAATTCATTCTTGTCCGCGTGGCCGGAATAGGTGTCCAGGGAGACCACCTTCGCCCGGACATCATACG
>JAMFSJ010000017.1 GCA_026225255.1 Methylacidimicrobium fagopyrum
CTTTTTCAATCAGGCCGATGATTTCATTGAGCGCGAGATCGTCCGCCTTCAAGTCCGGCTGCGTGTAACCTGGCAGACCTTTTTTGATTTCGTCGAGCGTCGGCCAGACGGGCTGCGCTTTCTGCTGCTGAATGTTTTTTGGAAAATCAATCACGACCGGGCCGGGGCGACCGGACTGCGCGATGTAGAACGCCTCTTTCACGATGCGCGGAATGTCGTTGATGTTGGTCACCAAATAGCTGTGCTTCACGATCGGCAACGTGACGCCGATCATGTCCGTTTCTTGAAACGCGCCGCGGCCGATCATGGCCTGGCTCACCTGGCCGGTGATGGCGATGAGCGGACAGGAATCCATGTAAGCGTCGGCAATGGCGGTGACGAGGTTCGTCGCGCCCGGACCGCTGGTGCCCATGCAAACGCCGGCCTTGCCGGTGACGCGCGCATAACCTTCCGCGGCGAAACTGCCGCCTTGTTCGTGGCGCGGGAGAATGGTGCGGATCTTGGATTTCGTCAGCGACTGATGGATTTCCATGCTCGCGCCGCCGGGATAGGCAAAAATGACTTCCACGCCTTCACGTTCCAGGGCTTCGACAAAAATGTCGCGTCCGAACATCGCGGGGCCGACTTCGGCGCGTTTTTTGGCGTTAGGTTTCGTTTTCGCTTTTGCGGATTCAGTTGTCTTGCTCATTTCATTGGTTGGATTAGTGGCTTTTTGGAGGGGTGGATTAAAGGTTTGACGCTCGCGGGCGTTCAGCAATTTATCCAGCTATCCATTTATCCATTCATCCGGTTTTCATTTTGTTGGCGGCCGGCCAAGGGTAACAAAAAACCCACAGCCGTTTCCAGCCGTGGGTTCTTGTTAAATTTTTGATCAACAAGCACCGACGGCGTCGCTTACTACGACGACCAGCAGGATGACAGCTTGTGATACGTTTTTCAACATTGAGGAGATAAATTATGATTTGAGGTGAAAACGGTCAAGTCTATAAAATTGATGACAGGCTACTACCCAAACGAGTGGTGGACAGAAATTCCAGCCGTCATATTCTTCTTGTCGAACCCACCGTCAAAATTATGCCAAAGTCATTTCATATTTCACGTCGTTCGTTTCTCCAAAGATGTTCGCTCGCTGCCGCTGCTAGTGGTTTGCCGCTGTGGTTTGTGCAACGCGAACTCGCGGCGCAGGAAGTCGCCAAAATTATTACCAGCCCGAACGATCGCCCCGGCGTCGCGCTCATCGGTTGCGGCGGCCAAGGCCAGGGCGATGCCGGCAATGCCGCGCGCTACGGCGACATCATCGCCGTGTGCGACGTGGATCAAAAATACGCCGATCAAGCCGCGCAGAAATTCACGAAGGACGGCAAGTCGCCGACCCAATATTCCGACTTCCGAAAATTGCTCGAGCGCGATGACATCCACTGCATCGTCCAAGCGACGCCAGATCATTGGCACACGCTCGTCAACCTGGCCGCCGCCAAAGCTAAAAAGGATGTCTATGGCGAAAAGCCGTTGACGCTCACGATTGATGAAGGGCATCACGTCATCCAAGCCGTGCGCGATCATAAAATTGTTTTCCAGACCGGCACGCAACAACGCAGCAGCCGCAGTTTTCGCCTCGCGTGCGAACTCGTGCGCAACGGTCGGATCGGCACGTTGCAAGAAGTGGACGTCTTCGTGCCCGCTGGCATTCGCGGGAATCATTTCAAACCGGTGCCCGTGCCGGACGGATTTAATTACGACTTCTGGCTCGGACAAGCGCCGTTGGAAGAATATTTTACCGAACGTTGTCACACGACGTTCCGTTGGTGGTTTGCTTATGCCGGCGGCCCGGTGACGGATTGGGGCGCGCATCACAACGACATCGCGCGTTGGGGCATCGGCCTCGACGGCCCGATCAGTGTCGAAGCCAGCGTCCTCACGCCGCCGTTACCCGACGGCTACACGACGCCGGGCGAATTTGCCGCGACCCTGTTGTGGGCGAATGGCGTGAAACAAAACGTCAAAACCACCACGGCGGACAGTCCGTTTGGCCAGGTGCTGGATGAAAACGGTCAGCGCAACGGCGTGAAATTCATCGGCACCGAAGGTTGGATCTGGGTGAATCGCGACGGCATTTCTGCGAGCAACAAAAATCTACTCACCACGCCGCTGCCCGATAACGCGATCAAGCTCGAAGTCAGCAAAGATCACATGGGTAATTTTTTTGACTGCGTGCGTTCGCGGCACGATCCGATTGCGAACGTGGAGACGGGGCATCGTTCCGCCGTCATCGGTCATCTCATCATCATCGCCCTGCGCACTGGCCGCAAACTTACGTGGGATCCCGCGCAAGAAGTTTTCACCGGCGATGGCGCGAGTGAAGCCAACACCTTTCTCGCCCGCCCGCAACGCGCGCCCTATGACTACGGTTTTGTGGGGTGAAAAGAATTAAACGCAAAGGCGCAAAGAAACAAAGGCGCAGAGCAGAAAGATATTTAGCGAAGCGCGGCGGTGTCTCCGACCCACCGCGCTCCGAGCCAATGCCACATTCACAATTTCTTTTTGCGTCTTCGTGCCTTTGCGTCTTTGCGTTTAATTCCCCGCGCTGGACAATTCACCTTTATTTAGGCAGCTTCCCGTCGTGGAAACACCTCCGATTCTGAAGGCCGAAACCAATCGTCACACCCATCCGCCTCAATCTAAACGCAAGGGACGCGGTAAACTCATTGTCGCCGCCATCCTTATTCTCGTCGTGCTCGCGCTGATGATGTTCTTTGCGCTGCACAAAAAAGAACCCGTGATCTCCGTGCAGACGGAAAAAGTTTCGCGCCGCACCATCACGGAAACCGTCATCGCGAATGGTAAAATTTATCCGGTCACGCAAGTTCACATCAGCCCGGAAGTCAGCGGCGAAATCATCGTCCTCGCCGTCAAGGAAGGCCAGTTCGTGCACAAGGGCGATTTGCTGTTGAAGATCAATCCCGACCTTTACACCGCCGGCGTTAACCAAGCGAAGGCGAATTACGAATCGTCCGTCGCCGCCAAAACTACCGCCGTGGCGAACCTCGAAAAAGCGGACACCGATTTCGCGCGCAACGAAAAATTGTTCAACCGCAACCTGCTTTCCGAATCCGATTTCATCGGCTTCAAAGTCGCCCGTGATGTCGCCAAGGCGAATGTTAAAAGTGCGGAAGATCAAATGGACGTCGCCAAGGCCAACGTCGATAGCGCGCAAGATTCATTGAATAAAACCACGATCGTTTCGCCGCTGGATGGCACGATCACGACGCTTAATTCGCAGCTCGGCGAACGCGTGCTCGGCACGGTGCAGAACGCGGGCACGGACATCATGATCATCTCGGATTTGAGCGCGATCGAAGCGCGCGTGGACATCGGCGAGATGGACATCGTGCTGTTGAAACCCGGCCAAGCCGCCCTGCTCGAAGTGGATTCGTTCAAGGATAAAAAATTCAAAGGCACCGTCACCGCCGTCGGCAATTCCGCGGAAGGACTTGATGCTGCTTCTGCGCTGGGCGGCTCGGCCAGTTCGACCGGTCAATCCGCGACGCAATTTCAAGTCCGCATTCTCTTCAACGATCAGGAGCAATTTCGTCCCGGCATGTCGGTCACCGCGACGATTGAAACCCGCACGCGCACCAATACGCTCGCCGTGCCCATCGCCAGTGTCACCACGCGCGTGGTGAAAAATAAAATGGACGCAGTAAAAACCAATTCGGTCGCGAGCAATACGAATTCAATGCTCACGAATTCCTTCGCGTCCCTGAGCAACGGAACCAACAAGCCGGTGGATGTGGTTTTCGTCGTTGAAAAAAATCACGCCAAAACGACGCCGGTGAAAATCGGGATCAGCGACGATAATTTTTGGGAGATCACCGACGGCTTGAAAGAAGGCCAGGAAATCGTGACCGGCAGTTACCAAGCCATCAGCCGCGATCTTGATGACGGCAAAAAAATCGTCACCGGCACGTCGGAAACGGAAACCAATAAATAACCACGTGGATGAATGGATTGGTGGATAAATGGATTTTTGGCGGGGCGGCAAAACAACGTGCTGCCGGCAGCACGTTGGTATTCGCGCCCCAACCATCAATCCAAAAATCCATTCATCCAACAATCCGTCTTCTCTGATGAGCCTCATCCGTCTCCAAAAAATTTCGCGCCGCTATCAGATGGGCACGGAAATCGTCCATGCGTTGCGCGAAGTGACGCTCGATATTCAGCGTGGCGAATACGTCGCGATCATGGGGCCGTCCGGTTCCGGCAAATCCACCTTGATGAATTTGCTCGGTTGTCTCGACACGCCCACCGGCGGCACTTACGAACTCAACGGCAGCCACGTGAGCGAGCTGGACGACAATCAGCTCGCGGAAATTCGCAATCGTGAAATCGGTTTTATTTTTCAAACATTCAATCTGCTCCCGCGTTCCGATGCCTTGCGCAACGTGGAATTACCCTTGGTTTACGCCGGTATTCCCGCCGGCGAACGGCGCCAGATTGCGTTGGCTAAATTAGCCAGCGTCGGCCTTGCGGATCGCGTGCATCACAAACCGAACGAACTTTCCGGCGGCCAACGTCAACGCGTCGCCGTGGCCCGCGCGCTCGTGAATAAACCATCCATCTTGCTCGCCGACGAACCGACGGGAAATCTCGATTCTAAAACCGGCGTGGAAATCCTGGCCTTGTTCGAAGAACTTTCGCGACAAGGCCACACCATCATCGTCGTCACGCATGAAGAAGCCGTCGCGCGGCATTCACGACGGATCATCCGGATCCGCGACGGACTGATTGCGAGCGATGAGCCGGTGGTGAAATGATTTTTTTAGACAGAATGACCGAATGTTCAGAATGTCCTTATGAAGACTGAATATGATTTGGCTGGAAAAGTTATCGGTTTGGCAATGAAAGTCCATTCCGCCTTGGGCCCCGGCTTTCTTGAATCGGTTTATCATAAAGCCTTGGCGCATGAATTGCAAAAAGCGGGAATGCCGTTTGAGTCGGAGAAACCTTTGACGGTAATATATGATGGAATTTTAGTGGGCGAATTCGTTGCCGATCTGTTGATTGAAAACGAACTGATTGTTGAATTAAAAGCGATTCAAAATCTGGCCACCGCGCATGAGGTCCAAGTCGTAAATTATCTGGTCGCAACGGGAAAAGACGTCGGTTTGCTGATTAACTTTGGCGCTGAACGGTTGGAATTCAAAAAGAAGTTTAGGCAGGCAAGACCAAAAGTTTAGACCGAATTAACAGAATTTTCAGAATTAAAACATGAAGCACAAATCCAGTTCACATGAGCAATTGAGGCGGCCGTTTCAGAAATTTCATTCTGAACATTCTGTCATTCTGTCTAAACCATGAATTTCCTCACCGAACTGCGCGAAGGTTTGTTGATCTCGTGGAGTGCCATCCGCGCGAACAAGCTGCGTTCGGTTTTGACCACGCTCGGCATTGTCATCGGCATTTTGACGGTCACGCTCATGGGCACGGCGATTGAAGGTTTGAACCGTTCGTTCGTGAATAGCATTTCATCCATCAGCACCGACGTGTTGTATGTGAGCCGCCAAAACTGGCTCATCATGTCGCGGCAAGATTGGTTGCAATCGCAAAAAAACCCCAAAGTTACGCTACCTGAATTTGAGGCGGTGCAAAGGAACATGACCCTCGCCGCCGCCGTCGTGCCGGTCGCCAACGTGAACGAGCCGGTCAAATATCACAAGCGTGGTTCGAGCAGCATTTCCGTCTTCGGCACCACGGAGCAATATCCCGCCACCAGCGGCCTGACCGTTGCGAGCGGACGTTTTCTGTCCGCCGCGGAATGCGACAGCGGTCGTCCGGTGTGCGTGATTGGCTTCGACATGGCGACGAATCTTTTCCGGAACGAATCACCGTTGGGCGAAAAAATTTCTATCGCCGGACATGAATTTGAAATTGTGGGCGTGCTCGAAAAAGAAGGTGAAAGCAGTTACAACGATGACAATGCCGCCATCGTGCCGCTGCAACAATATCTCTACACCTTTCAACACGTCCCGGAATATACGATTCAAGTTAAGGCGAAAAACATTGATCAAATTGACGACACGAAAGAAGAATTGCGCGCCGTGCTGCGGCGGTTCCGGCACATCGCACCCGGCGACCCGGATAATTTTGCCATCAACCAACAGGATCAATTTCTGGAATTATTTCATCGCGTGGCCGGCACGATTGGACTCGTCGGCTTGTTCATCACCGGACTCGCGTTGTTCGTCGGCGGCATCGGCATTATGAACATCATGTTCGTATCCGTGGCGGAACGAACGCGCGAAATCGGCGTGCGCAAAGCCATCGGCGCCAAACGCCGCACGATCCTGCTGCAATTTCTCATCGAAGCCGCATGCATCTGCCTCATCGGCGGCGTCATCGCCATCTTGATCGCGTGGCCCGCGACGCTCGTCATGCAAAAAGCCATGCCGGCCACGTTGTCGCCGATGATCGTCGGCACCGCGCTTTTGGTTTCCGCGTTGACCGGCGTGCTGTCCGGATTTTTCCCCGCGTGGCGCGCCGCGCGGATGAACCCTGTGGATGCTTTACGCAATGAATAAACACCGCATTTCATTCCTCAGCGAAATTCGCGAGAGCTTCACGATGGCCATCGGCGCCATCGCGGCGCATAAGTTGCGCTCGGCGCTCACGTTGCTGGGCGTGTTGGTCGGTGTGTTTTCCATCATCGTCGTGATGACGGCGATGCGCGTCATGCAGAGCAATATCGAACGCGAATTAAGTTCGCTCGGCAGCGAGACGTTCGTGGTCAAGAAATGGCCGAACAATTACTTCGGTTTCTCCGGCGACTTGGAAAAATATTGGCGGCGCAAAGACATCACGGCGGCGACAGTGAAAAAATTGGAAGATAAAACGACTTTGCCGCTGAACATCGGCATGGAATCCACCTTCTGGTCCGGCGAAATCAAAACGCGTTACAAAAACAGCGCACCGACTGTGCGGCTCTACGGCGAAACGCCCGGCAGTTTTCCCGCGCACAATTGGAATCTCGGCGAAGGCCGGTTATTGCTCGATGCGGATGTGGATGGCGCGCGCAACATCTGCGTTTTAGCTTTCGGTCTGGCCACAAATATTTTTCCGAACCGTTCGGCGCTCGGTGAACAGTTGAAAATTGACGGCATCAATTACACCGTCGTCGGCGTGCTGGAATCGAAAGGCAACGCGCTCGGCGGCGATCAGGATAATTTTGCCGTGGTGCCGTTGACGACGGGTTTGAATCGCTACGGACGCTGGCAGCGCAGCTTAAGCATTCTCGTGCAAGCGCGTGATCGCGCGAGCTACGATGCGACGCTGGAAGAAGTGCGCGGCGCGCTGCGCGTCATCCGCAAAACGCCGCCGGGCAAGGAAGATGATTTCGAAATTGAATCCAACGATTCCATCATCGAACAATTCAAAAAATTTACGCGTTCCGTGCGCATTGGCGTGATGGTCATTAGCTCCATCGCGTTACTCGCGGCCGGCATCGGCATCATGAACATCATGCTTGTCTCGGTCACAGAGCGGACGCGGGAGATCGGCATCCGCCGCGCGATCGGCGCGAAGAAGCGCAACATCATGGTGCAATTCATCATGGAAGCGGTGGCATTGTGCGAAGTGGGTGGCGCCATTGGCGTGGTGCTCGGCATTCTCGGCGGCAACCTGCTGGCGATCGTTTTGAAATTACCGCCCGCCGTGCCGATGGATTGGGTCGTGATCGGCCTCGTGATGTGTTCCGTCGTCGGCATCGTCTTTGGAACTTACCCGGCGTGGAAAGCAGCGAATCTGGATCCGATAGAATCGCTGCGTTACGAATAATTGGTCATGGGCCAATCACTTCTTGCCTTCCAACCGTAAGCGGCTTAAAGCTGGGTGAATCATGAAAGCCCGTGCTATTTGCGTAACGATTTTAGTCGGCCTCGCTTTCATTCTGATTCACGTTTTTTTTAGCGAGCCGCGTTATCACGGACGAACGCTTACCAGTTGGTTGCAGCAGTATGACAACACGCCACCAATGAACGATCCCCAGCGGAGGCATGAAGCGCTCGTGGCAGTTCAGACAATCGGAGTAAAAAAGGCGTTGCCGGTTTTGCTCGAATTGGTCGCCACCAAGGATGACCCCATCAGTTTATGGCTCATTGACAAATCGGAAAAATATCGGGAACGGATGATGGAAAAATTTCTCTCCGCTTCGTTGGAAGATTATGAACAACTCCGCTGGCACGACGCTCGTGAATTTCAATTACTCGGCGTCGCCGGTTTTGAAATGTTGGGAACCAATGCCGCACCCGCCGTTGAAGCCCTGGAAAAATTACTGAATGATAAAGCTTACGATTTCGTGATCACGCGCAGCTTGGTTTACATCGGCAAACCTGCCGAGCCCGTTTTTTGCCGTGCGCTGACGAATCGAGACCCTGAACTTCGCCAATGGAGCATTGGCGAATTGGCCGATGTAACCGCCGACGTAGGAACTTATATCGCCCGCATTGAACCACGTCTGCAAGATTCGGATGAATCTGTGCGCATCACGGCGGTAGATGCCATTGGCTGGCAGAAAAATGCGCCGGAGCTCGTCATTCCAATTTTAGTCAAAACGCTCAACGACTCTTCTGATTCCGTCGGCGCGCACGCCGCTAATTCGCTGGCTAATTTCGGCACCAACGCACTGCCGGTTTTTCAAATCTTGAGCAACCTCGTCAAAAACAGCCACGCCGACACCGCAAGTGCAGCGCTGACGACTTTGATTACGATTGCTCCCGAAGCGGCGTTTCCTATTTTGACAAATTGTATCGCGTGCGGAAAACCGGCTACGAGCGACGCGATAAATGCTCTGGCAAACGTTGCGCCTGAAAAAGCGTTGCCCATTATTCTTGTCCGCTGGCAATCGGCGGACGTTAAAATAAAACGAAGCGCTTTTGGGTTGCTGCTCCATTTGCCGCCAACGCCAGAAATTGAGTCTATCATGCAAAACATTGCGACTGGCTCTGATTCCCATTTCGTTCTGTCCGCAAAAAGCTATTCGACCGACCGCTATGAAACAAATCACCCGAACGAATTCCCCTTCCCAGACGAACCGGATTATGACGGGAAACCATTGGCTGCATGGTTGAAAACGCGCAATGATGGCAATGGCGATTTTACGCCGGCGGCAAAAGAAGCCTTTCGCCAGATGGGAACCAACGCGATACCAGCATTGTTGAAGCGCCTGGCTTACACCCGCCCGCCGTATTGTTTCAGCCCGTTCCAAATCAATATTAATGCCGCTGGTGGTTTTATCGAACTGGGCGAACTAGCTAAACCAGCCTTACCTAAATTATGGCAGGTCATGGACAGCACGAATCACGAGACCGCTTTGGTCGCCATGATTGCCACCATGGGAACCGGCTCAAACGCTGCGCCGTTTTTGATCAAAGGTCTGACGAACCCATTTCCAGACGTGCGGAATCAAGCCGCCAACATTTTGTCAGATGAATTTGGCAAAAAGTTTCCCGAACAACTTAAAACCGCCATCCCGCTTTTTGTAAAACTCCTCACTGATCCCGACAACGATGTTCGCCTCAATGCCACTAATCAGCTCAAACAAATTGACCCCATCGCCGCTGCCCAAGCTGGAATAAAATGAAAACCTCAAACACATCCGGTATTCGATGGCTGATAATTTTAGCCGCCTTATTTCTTTTTACATTCTCCGCGAGTGCTGATCCCATTGAACTTCCTCAGCAGCCACTGACGCCAGAAATCACTTTTCTCATCAGCTTTGCCATTCTTCTGGAAGCGGCGGGAATCTGGATACTGCTTAGAAAATTTCGGAAACCACGCGGCTTCATTTTGTGGATTCTCGGATTGCATCTGATCACCTACCCAACTTTTCTCGGCTTGATTTGGCTGTTCCAAGATATGCGTCCGGCATTTGCCGTGGCCCTCGGCGAAAGTTTGATCGTGATTCTTGAAGGAACTTTGATCTATCTAGTTTGTCGTTATGTGCCCGCCAGAAATAAACAACTACCAGCGGTTTCATTGATCCGAAGCTGGCTGGCTTCGCTGGCCGGCAATGCCTGCTCGTTAATCGCCTTCCCCCTATTGATAAATCTCGCCGATTTGATTTTTCGCCATTTTTAACCACGGTTAAAAATGACGGCACGGAGCGCTGCGGCGCATCTTGTTATTGGATGTTTCCTTCGCACTCCAAGCCGGCGCCATGCTTGACGCTCTAATCCTGAAACCAAGACGCCAGACCCAGTCCCCTGCTCTTCACTCCGCCGTCAGCGCCGCCCGCGCGTCATCCAACGCACCGGTTTTCTCCAGGAAATATTCGTAGCCGCCGACGTAAGGCGTCACCGTGCCGGCATTGACGTGCAATACTTTCGTCGCGAGGTGACGGATGAAATGCACATCGTGAGAAATGAAAACCAACGTGCCTTCGTAACGTTCCAACGCGAGCGTGAGCGATTCGACCGTGTGAATATCCAAGTGCGTCGTCGGTTCGTCCATCAGCAACAAGTTCGGCGGATCGACGAGAAACTTCACCAGGTTCAAACGGCTTTTTTCGCCACCGCTCAACACGGCAGTTTTCTTGAAAATGTCGTCCTTGCGGAACATGAACGAGCCGAGCACGCCGCGCGCTTCGTCTTCGCGCATGAGCGGCGCGCTGGCCATCACTTCCTCGAGCACGCTGCGTTCGGGATCGAGCGTGGCCGCGCGATGCTGGCTGAAATAGCCGATCTTCGCATTGTGACCGAGATCGCGTTTGCCTGATTGAAAATCAATGACTCCCGCGAGAATTTTTAACAACGTGGATTTGCCCGAGCCGTTCGGCCCGACTAACACGGTGCGCTCACCGCGTTCAATGGACAGGTCGAGGCCGGAATAAACCTTGTTCGCGCCGTAAGCCATGTGAATACCCTCGAGCGAAATCGCGCGCTGCCCACCGCGCGGCGGCGTGGGAATTTGAAAACGAAACGGCTTGCGCGGCGCCATCGGTTTTTCAATCAATTCCAGACGTTCGATCTGTTTCAACTTGCTCTGCGCCTGCGACGCTTTGGACGGGATGGAGCGGAAACGGTCGGCGAAGGCTTGGAGATCGGAGATTTCCTTCTGCTGATTTTTGTAGGCGGCGAGTTGTTGTTCGTAACGTTCTTCACGCTGGCGCAGAAAGTCTGAATAATTGCCGGTGTAAGCGATCAATTTCTTCTCGGAAATTTCGTGAACCTGATTGATGACCTCGTCCATGAATTGGCGATCATGCGAAATCAACAACACCGCGCCGGAATAATTTTTCAGATAATTCTGCAGCCAGAGCAACGAAAGCAAATCGAGATGGTTCGTCGGTTCGTCGAGCAAAAGCAAATCCGGTTCCATCACGAGTAACCGCGCGAGCCGGGCGCGCATGATCCAGCCGCCGCTCATCTCTTTCGCTTTGCGATTAAAATCCGTTTCGCGATAACCGAGGCCGCGCAACATTTTCTTCGCCTTAATTTCCACCTGCGGATCGTTCAATTTGTCGTGCTTCGCGTGCGCTTCGAGATATTCGGGCGAGGAAACATCGCCGGCAGCCTCGAGTTCGTGCAACCGTTTTTCCAGCTTCGGCAATTCATCCACGCGACCCGTGGCGACGTCCAAAATACTTTCGTCGCCATGCGCTTCGCCTTCCTGCGGCAAATGACCAACCATCGTCCATTCATCGCGTTCGACCGTGCCGGAATCCGGTTCGCGCTGTTTGAGGATGATCGAGAACAACGTCGTTTTGCCCGCGCCATTAGGGCCGACGAGCGCGACGCGTTCGCCGTAGTTCACCTGGAACGAGGCGTTTTCGAAGAGCGTCCGCGCGCCCATGGTAATTTTCAGATCACGAATGATGAGCATAAAATGGAATCGTTGCCGTGACCGGCGCATTGGTTTCCGCCGGGCGACAACGAGTTGGTAAGGATATTACGGAAACGTCGGAGTTCAAGCTTTAGCTTAGGCTGGGAAACTAAATGCGGCTTGCCGCGCCGCAGCACTGCGAAGGTTATTGACGCCGATGAACCGGAACCCCAAGCCGATTGGAAGATCAGCGTTCCTAAGCATGAATTTGGAGCGCGGACAAGACTGCCGCGCTCCTTAAAAAGTTTAATTCGTCGAACTCGCCGGCGGTTTAATCAAAGGACGACTCACGTTTTTCAAACGCTCACGCACCATGTCGGCGCGGATCAGATCGCGTTCTTCGGCGGAGAGTTTATCGGAAAGCTGTTTTTGCAAATGCGCCGGTTGCGTCGTCAAAAATAATTCATCCACGAGCGAACGTTCCGTGCCGGGAAACAATTCCATGTCCACGCCGAGCCGCATGAGCGAGAGCAGATTCATCGTTTCCTTCGACGAAATACTGTGCGCGTTGGCCAGAATGCCGTAAGCGCGACCGATGTGATTGAACACAACTTTCGGCTTTTTTTCCAACAAACTTTGCCGCGCATTTTCTTCGTGCTCGATGATCTGCAACAACACTTTTTCCAAACGTTCGACGATGGCGGCTTCGCTTTCGCCGAGGGTCATTTGATTGGAAACTTGAAAAACATTACCCAACGCTTCCGTGCCTTCGCCGTAAAGTCCACGCACGGCGAGGCCGAGTTTATTGACCGATTGAATGATCGGATTGATCTGTTCGCCCAAAACGAGGCCCGGCAAATGCAACATCGCGCTCACGCGAATGCCGGTGCCGAGATTCGTCGGACACGCCGTCAGGTAGCCAAGTTCGTTATCAAACGCGTAGTTGAGCTTCTGTTCCAGCTCGGAATCCAGCGTATCAATCGCGTTCCAAGCCTGACGCACTTGAAGACCGGGACGCAACGCTTGCATCCGCAAATGATCTTCTTCGTTGATCATCACGGAAAAAGTTTCCGTGCGGTTCACCACCAAGCCGCTGCCGATATTTTTCGCCGCGTGTTCACGGCTGATGAGATGGCGCTCCACCAAAATTTGTTTATCGAGCGCGCCGAGATTATCCATCGCTTCGGAAAAAGAATCCGCCATTTCCGGCAACGAACTGACAGCGGGCTGGATAATTTCCAACACGCGCACGCGCTCAGGTTTTTTGGCCCAACCGGGAAACGAAGCGTCGCGAATATTGCGGGCGAGCCGCACGCGACTGGACATCACGATCCGATCATGCGGCCCATGACGACGGGTGGATTCAGCGGGCGAACAGAGAAATGTGTGGATGTCTTTCATTTTTCAACGCGCACTTTCGCCGCTGCGCCCGGCACCGTTTTAATTTCATCCCGCACGGCCGCCGCGACTTCATAATCTTCGTCTTCAATCGCCTTCTTCAATTTTTTCTGGAGCAATTTGAGGCGATCCGTTTGTTCGCGCGTTTGCCGCAACGCTTCCGGCGTTTTGCCAATGTGACGCAAACCTTTGTGCATCGTCTTGAGCAAGCCGGCGAGACCTTCGGCGAACGTGTGATAGCATTCCAAGCAACCGAGCCGGCCGGATTTTTTGAAATCAGCCTGCGAAAATCCGCAACGCGAACATTTCAGATCTGCGCCCGCCGACGCCGACGCCAGCTCTTGCGACGCGCCCAGGCCAAGCATCATGTCCGCCATCGCGAAACTCACCGGATCATTGATGCCCTTGGCTTTCGCGCACTCTTCGCACAAATCCAGCTTCTGCATCTTGTCACCCACGATCTGGGTCAGATGCACCGTCGCCGTTTTTTCTTTGCAAATGGAACATTGCATAATTTTTTAAGCCGAAACCTTCGCCGCCAAGCCGGTTTTATTTTGAAATAATTCCCGCACGTCGCGGCGCATTAAAACCCAAAGCACCAAAATTGAAATCGCAATATAACTGCCCATGATTGAGATCACGGCAAACATTGGAGCAATTGCGTGCGGGCGATCGTCGATCAAAATCGATGGAAACTGGAAAACGATCTTAGCCGGATTGAAAATCGACCAAACCGTCATCGGCAAAATAAGGACCAATAACGATCCAAACATAAAGAGCGAATACCGACGGGCGCCGCGCCAGAGTTTTAACAAACCAACTCCGGCGATCATTGTGAAAAGATTTATGCTTGGGCCGATAGCCAAGCTGTGCGTTCGCATACAATCAGCCACGATGCCGGACAATCCGATTAAAAATACTATGGTTCCAACTATGGTCAGTGAAATGGGACGTTTCATAATTGTTACTTTGGTTTGATTTTTAATCCGGCGACCACGCTTCACCCTTCCACAACTTACCTCACTTGTAAATCGGCGTGCCCGCGACTTGCGTCAAAGCTTTGTATTCGGCGATCAATTTGGTCGTCGTCGAACCGGGTTTGCCGTTGCCGATCACGCGACCGTCAATCTTCACCACGGGCATGATTTCCGCACCGGTGCCGGTCACGAAACATTCGTCCGCATTGAACAAATCGTAGCGCGTCAAATTCGGTTCCGACACTTTGATACCGGATTGCTCCGCCAATTCGATCACCGTCTGGCGCGTGACGCCGTAAAGCGCACCCGCCGACAACGGCGGCGTAAACACCGCGCCATTCTTGATGATGAAAATATTATCCGCCGTGCATTCCGCCACGAAACCGTCAGAATTCAACATGATGGCTTCTTCCACGCCCGCGTTGTTCGCTTCGATTTTCGCGAGAATGTTGTTCAAATAGTTGAGCGATTTGATCGCCGGATTCAACGCACTGTGCAGATTGCGCACCGTCGGCACCGTCACGATGTCCATACCGCGCAAATACATTTCCGTCGGATAGATTTGAATTTTTCCGGCGATAATGATGATGGACGGCTTTTTGCAACTGCGCGGATTCAAACCCAGATTGCCCACCCCGCGAGTGACGACGAGGCGGATATACCCATCCCGCAATTTATTGGCGCGAATAGTGTCCACGGTCGCCTGCATCAATTCCGCGTGCGTCAGCGGAATTTCGAGCAAGATCGCCTTGGCCGAATAAAACAAGCGGTCAATGTGTTCCTTCAATTTGAACACGCGGCCATTGTAGGCGCGGATCCCTTCAAAAATGCCGTCACCGTAAAGCAAACCGTGGTCGAACACCGACACTTTCGCGTCGCGTTCGTTGCATAATTTACCATCGAGAAAAATTTTCATACAGGGTCATAAAATTACGGCAAAAAATGAAGTGAAGCAAACGTGAATTTGTGCGTGACAAATGAAAACGGGGTGCTAGATTAATCGGCCTTTTGCGACCCTATGGTCTAGCGGTTAGGACATCTCCCTTTCACGGAGATAGCCCGGGTTCGATTCCCGGTAGGGTCGCCATTTTCAAAAGAGTAGATAGCCAATGTCTTCCGGCAGTTTTCGCGGTTTAAAAAATCAAAAAACAGGCATAAAGCTGCAAATACAGTTGGCTTTTTAAGGTCATTGCGCTTGGTTTCATCGTCAATTTTGCAAGGCACACTTCCGTATGAGTGCGAATCCACTCAGAACCATTTCGACCTGCTAACACGAATGCCAACGGACACCCAGTCATTGTCGGCGCAACCGATCGTGGTTCCGCGCCAGAGCTTTCAATTTGCGTTCGCGGTGGATTTACCCGCCGCCAGCGCCGCGATAGTGCGATTGACGCCCCCCTAAATTTGCGCTGATCACGCGCATTTTAAACAAAATAATTGGCAGTTTTTTTACACTCGTGGCTCGTCAACGACGGGCGGAAAACGTAGCTTTTTAGCGATTCCAAAAGTTTATGCGCCGATCCAAAATCGCCTCGTTTTTCGTGTCCATTTTCTTGGCCGGACTCTCCCTGCACGGAGCGACGGTTGGCGAATTGCGCGTGGAGAATTTCGCTAACCCGCAAGGGATTGATGTCGCGCAACCGCGCTTGAGCTGGAGCTTGCAAGCTAGAGAACGCGATGTGCGTCAGACCGCGTGTCAAATTCTCGTCGCCTCCAGTGAAAAAAATCTTAAATCGGATCACGGCGATCTCTGGGACAGTGGAAAAGTTTCTTCGGATCAATCTATTCAAAATCTTTACGCAGGTGCGCCGCTGACGGCGCGGACGGAATGTTTTTGGAAAGTTCGCGTTTGGGATCAAAACGGAAAAGTTTCCGCTTGGAGCCAACCAGCATTCTGGACGATGGGTTTATTGCAACCGGAAGATTGGGGCGCGGCTCAATGGATTGGCCGCGACGACGTGGAGCAAACCAATTTTCTCGCGCACACGAGTTGGATTTGGTTTCCGTCGGATGCGCCGGAAAAATCCGCTCCCGCTGGCACTAATTATTTTCGCCGCGTGGTTACGATTCCGGCTGGCCGCACAATCAAGAGCGCGCTGTTTCAATACACCGGCGATAACGAAGGCCGCGGCTGGATTGGCCAGTTTGATCTCGGTGCGCGAAACAATTATCGCACGGTGAAATTCAATGACATCACCACGCGGCTCAACTCCGGCCAGGCCTATGTCTTTGGTTTGACCGGAACTCATAAAAAAGACGGCACGCCAGCGGGCGTAGTCGGCTTGTTGGAAATTGAATTCACCGCCGGCCCGCCACTGATCATTCCGACGGATGAAACCTGGAAAGTTTCCAGCCATGAAGTTGCCGGCTGGCTGGAAACTAATTTCGACGATTCCGCGTGGGTGGCAGCCAAAAAAATCGGCCCGGTTGGAATGGAACCGTGGGGCGACGTTCACTCCGCCGAATCGCGCGTTTTATCAGCGCGGTATTTGCGCAAGGAATTTTCCGCGTCGAAAAAAATTGCCCGCGCCACCGTTTCTTTCTCCGGCCTCGGCTTGTCTGAGCTTTACCTGAACGGTGAAAAAGTAGGCGACCACGTGTTGTCGCCCGCGTTCGCGCAATATAATCAGCGCGATTTTTACGTTACTTACGACGTGACGAAACAATTGCACCGGGGCGCGAACGCGCTAGGCGTGATTCTCGGCAACGGTCGTTTTTATGCTGATCGTAGTAAGGTTTACGCGGGCACGGCGAATTTTGGTTTTCCGAAACTGCGATTGAATTTACACATTGATTATGCCGACGGCTCGACAGCCGAAATTGTCAGCGACGATTCCTGGCAGCTGACGACCAACGGCCCAATTCTCGCGAACAATGATTACGACGGTGAGGATTACGATGCGCGCAAGGGAATGTCCGGCTGGAGTGAGCCCGGCTTCGCTCCTACTTCTCCCTCGCCCCTTGGAGGGGAGAGGGGTAGCGAGGCATCAAATAAAAATCATGTGGTTTCGACTCTCCCTTACCCCTCACCCTCAATCCCTCTCCCCTCCGAGGGGCGAGGGAGAACAAAGTGGCAGCGGGCGGAAATTGTTTCCGCACCAGGCGGCGCGCTCTCGGCTGAAATGCAGGAACCGATCCGCGTCACGGGAACCATCAAGCCGATTTCATTACATGAAATTCGCCCCGGCGTTTTTATTTTTGATCTGGGCCAAAACATGGTCGGCTGGTGTCGCCTGCACGTTTCCGGTCCGGCGGGCACGCGCGTCACATTGAGCCACGCGGAGACGTTGAAACCGGACGGCTCGCTTTACACCGCCAATCTGCGCGGCGCGCGGCAGACCGATAGTTACATTTTGCGCGGCGGTGGCCAGGAAGTGTGGGAACCGCGTTTCACATCGCACGGATTTCGCTATGTTGAAGTCGCGGGTTTTCCCGGCAAGCCGAGGTTGAATTCCATCGAAGGACGCATCGTTAATGACGATGTAAAAACCGCCGGCACTTTTGAATGTTCCAACGAACTCATCAATCAAATCTATCGCGCCATCGTGTGGGGCGTGCGCGGCAATTATCGCAGTATCCCAACCGACTGTCCGCAGCGCGATGAACGTCAAGGCTGGCTCGGCGATCGTTCCGAGGAATCGCGCGGTGAAACATATTTGTTTGAAAATGCCACACTTTACGCGAAGTGGATGCAAGATATCGCCGATGCCCAACGTCCCAACGGCAGCGAGCCAGACATCGCGCCCGCTTACTGGCCGATCTATTCCGACAACGTCGTGTGGCCCAGCACCGGCGTCATGATTCCCGGCATGTTGCGTGAACAATTTGCCGACAAACGCGTCATCGCGCAGCATTACGTCGCCGCCAAAAAATGGATGGATTACATGAGCGGCTTCATGACTAATGGCATCATCATGCGTGATAATTATGGTGACTGGTGCGTGCCGCCGGAAAATTTGACGATCATTCATTCCACCGATCCAAAATTCATCACTGATAAGGCGCTGCTCGCGACTGCTTTCTTTTACCACGATTACCAACTCATGGAACAATACGCCGCGTTGCTCGGTAAAACCGATGATGCGCGGGCCTTTCATGCCATAGCGGAGAAAATTAAAACGGCGTTCAATGAAAAGTTCCTCGATCGCACGCAAGGTCAATATAGTAACGGCACGCAAACTTCTTGCGTGTTACCGCTGGCTTTCGGGTTGGTGCCGGACGATTTGCGCGCAACGATTTTTCAACATCTCGCGGCTAAGATTGAAAACGAAACGCACGATCACATCGGCACCGGTTTGGTCGGCGGACAATATCTGTGCCGTGTGCTCACCGCCAATGGCCGGCCGGATTTAGTTTATGCCATAGCCGCGCAAAAAAGTTATCCCGGTTGGGGTTACATGATTGAAAATGGCGCGACCACGATCTGGGAATTGTGGAACGGCAACACGGCTGATCCGACGATGAATTCTGGGAACCACGTCATGCTCGTCGGCGATTTGGTGATCTGGCTTTACGAAGATCTGGCCGGTATCAAAACCGATCCGACCCAACCTGGCTTCAAACATATTATCATGAAGCCGCTGCCGGTCGGAGATCTGACATTCGTGAAGGCGATGCATCAATCACCTTATGGATTGATCGCCAGTGAATGGCGTAAAACGGGCAACACGTTCGATTGGCAGATTGAAATTCCCGCGAACACGACGGCAACTGTTTATGTCCCGTCCAAAACTTTGGAGAATATCAAAGCCGATGGTGTAAAACCAAATCGCTTTGAAAATGGCCACGCAGTTTTCGAGCTCGGCAGCGGCAGATACCATTTTATCAGCGAGTGAAATTTATGATTTCTAACAACTCCAATATAGTCGGGCGGAAATTCGCGAGGGCCGCGCTCCTACTATTTGTTTTCATTATCGGTTGTGCGACGACGATGGCTGATTCACCCGTCGTGAAATCCGAGTTCATTTATTTGACCGCGCCCTTTCCGTCCTGCCACGCTTCGACGATTGCGGAAACCAAATCAGGGCTGGTCGCGTCGTGGTTTGGCGGCACCGCAGAGCGCAATCCTGATGTGTGCATTTATGTTTCGCGGCAAGTGGGCGGCCATTGGACACCACCGCTGCAAGTCGCCGATGGCGTCGGGTTCGCTACCGATCGTCTGCCTTGCTGGAATCCGGTTTTGTTTCAACCGACGAACGGCTCGTTGCTCTTGTTTTATAAAGTCGGTCCAAAACCCGCCGCGTGGTGGGGCATGTTGACGACTTCCACTAATGACGGCCAGACGTGGTCGAAACCGGTGCGTTTGCCCGATGGCATTCTTGGACCAATCAAAAACAAGCCGGTGCAACTCGCCAACGGCGATATTCTTTGCGGCAGCAGCACGGAAGGCGATGGCGGCTGGCGCGTGCATTTTGAACGCACAAGCGACTTCGGCAAAACTTGGATCACCACGCCGCCGGTTAATGACGGCAAAACCATCGGCGCGATTCAACCGAGCATTTTATTTTTGAAGAACGGCGAACTGGCGGCGATTGGCCGCACGCACAATGACAAAATTTTCAAAATCACCTCACGCGACGACGGCCAAACGTGGAGCAAAATGATTTTGACAGATTTGCCAAATCCCGATTCCGGCACGGACGCGGTGACGTTGCACGATGGTCGCCAGCTTTTAGTTTATAATCACAACGTCCGCACTGGTTCCAATAACAAAGGCCGCAGTCCGCTGAACATCGCCATTTCCAACGACGGCACAAACTGGTCCGCCGCGCTGGTTTTAGAGAACGATCCAGATGCGCCAAATGGTTTTGCCTATCCCGCCGTGATGCAAACGCGCGACGGCTTAATTCACATCACCTACACGTGGGAACGGAAACGCATCAAGCACGTCGTGATTGATCCCGCCAAATTGACTTTGCTGCCCATTATCAATGGCGTTTGGCCGACCGACGCGGAGAACGTGAGCAAAGAAAAATGAATAAACAAATTTTAGGATCACTCGGATTGCTATTGTTCGCGTTGGTCAGCGGGCAGCGGAGCGAGGCTCAGGCCACCAATGATCCATCGCTGCGCTTATGGTATACGCAGCCGTCGGAGAAATGGACCGACGCGTTGCCCGTTGGCAATGGTCGGTTGGGTGCGATGGTTTTTGGCGGCGTTTTTGATGAGCGCATCCAGTTCAATGAAGACACGCTTTGGACCGGCCAGCCGCATGATTACGTTCGCGCCGGAGCGCACGATCACTTGGCGGAAATTCGCGCGTTGTTGTTCGCCGGAAAAATCAAGGAAACCGAAACGCTCGTGCGCCAAACTTTTTTGAGCGATCCGGTGCGGCAGAAAGCTTATCAACCGTTTGGCGATCTGCATTTGCATTTCGCCGGTCAGGGAAACGTATCGGATTATCGGCGGGAATTGGATTTGGAATCGGCCATCGCCCGGACGACGTATCGTCTCGGCGACGTGCGTTTTGAACGCGATATTTTTGCCAGTTATCCCGATCAGGCGGTGGTCATGCGCCTCACCGCCGACCATCCAGGCAAGCTTAGCTTCACGCTCAAGCTGGACAGTCCGCAGACTAATTCGCAGACCGTCGCTAGCACGCCTGACACGCTCGTCTTGACGGGATTGGTCGAAGTGGGCGGCGTGAAATTTGAGTCGCGCGTGCGCGTGCTTTGCGATGGCGGCAGCGTGACCACGAATGGAAACAGTATCGTCGTCGAGCAGGCTAATTCAGCCACGCTCTTTTTGGTGGCGGCGACCAGTTTTAAAAATTTTCAAGACATCAGTGGCGATCCAGCGAAACGTTGCACCAAAGATCTAATAGCGGTGGCTCAGAAAAATTACGACACCGTGCTCGCCGCGCATGTGACGGATTACCAAAACCTTTTTGATCGTGTGCGCCTGAATCTCGGCCGCACACCGGCAGCGGATCGGCCGACGGACGAACGTTTGTTGGCGGTCAAAAAAAACGGATTAGCCGGCGATCCGGCGTTGGCGGCACTTTATTTTCAATACGGACGTTACTTGCTCATCGCCAGCAGCCGTCCAGGCGGACAGCCGGCGAATTTGCAAGGTCTCTGGAATGCGGAACTGAATCCGCCATGGGAAAGCAAGTGGACTTTGAACATCAATTGCGAAATGAATTATTGGCCGGCCGAGCTGTGCAATTTGAGCGAATGCACGTCGCCGCTGTTCGCGATGATTGATGATCTGGCCGTCAGCGGCGGTCGCACTGCGAAAGAACAATACGGCACTGATGGCTGGGTCGTGCATCACAACACCGATCTGTGGCGCGGCACGGCGCCCATCAACAACATTGACGGCGTCTGGCCCACCGGCGGCGCGTGGCTGTGTTACCATTTGTGGGAACATTATTTATTCACCGGCGATAAAACATTTCTCGCCCACGCTTATCCCGCGCTGAAAGGGGCGTCGCAATTCTTCGTCGGCAGTCTGGTCAAGGATCCGAAAACCGGTTGGCTCGTCACATCGCCGTCGTTTTCGCCGGAAGAAGGAACGTTGTGTTACGGGCCGACGATGGATAATCAACTGATCCGGGCGCTGATGGATAACACGATTGCCGCCGCCGGCATTTTACATACCGATGAAACCTTCGCCAACAATCTGGCGAAAACGCGCGATCAACTTCCGCCCAATCAAGTCGGCAAATATGGCCAGTTGCAAGAGTGGCTCGCGGACGCGGACGTGCCGAATAATAATCATCGCCACCTCTCACCGCTGTGGGCGCTGTATCCGGGCGCGGATATTTCGCCAGCGGAGATCAATGTTTGGAACGCGGCGAAACTGCTTTTAAAATGGCGCGGCGGCGGCAGCACGGGCTGGAGTTTTGCGTGGCGCATTCCGCTGTGGGCGCGCGTTGGCGATGGAGAATATGCGTATCAGCAATTGTGCGGTTTGCTCCAGAAGCGAACCTTGCCGAACTTGTTTGATCTGTGCGGGCCGTTTCAGATTGACGGAAATTTTGGCGCAACCGCCGGGATCGTCGAACTATTGCTGCAAAGTCAGTGGACGGAAAATCGGGATGGAAACAATCTACGCATCGTCAGCCTCCTACCCGCATTGCCGAAGGAATGGCCGACGGGTTCGGTGAAGGGCTTGTGTGCGCGGGACGGTTTTGTCGTAGACCTCGTGTGGACCCAGAACGAATTGACGCACGTAGTGGTTCATTCCACGCTGGGAAAAACTTGTTTACTCCACTGTGGTGATCGCGAAATCGTGCTGCCAACCCAAGCGGGAAAAACTTATGCGTTCGATGGATATTTGAAATTGGAGACCAATCCCCTTTCGCCATGAGAATTAAGGTGTTTCAATTATTATTGCTGCTGATTTTTTGCTCGTTAGCTCAGCTTGTTTTCGCGCAAAACTCTGACTGGACCAGCGCGGTCACGGGACACGCCCTGAACTTAAAAATTCTGGAACCGAGCGAACTTCAAACCAACCGGCCAACGTCAGTGATTGTTTATCTGGAAAATCTTGTCGCGCCGCGCATCGGCACAGACAGCGATGAAGACATTATCCAGGATTTTTTGAAACAAGGTTATCTGGTCGTCATGCTGGATTTCGCGCACGACGCCAAAGCGCGTGTGCCGTTTATCAATCGCGACTTGGGAAAGTTACGTGATGATTTCCGCGCCAAAAAAATTCTCGCGCAATTCAAATTGGATGACGCGCACATCTTCATCGTGCCCGCCGGTTGTCGGCTGAAACGTGATATCCTTTATTTTGCCGACACCAATCGTCCGCTGTCTTTGGACATCATTTATCCGTCGCATCCGAAGCAGCCCGTTGGCGCGCTCATTGAATTTTCCTGCGATAACGTGGATCGCCTAGGCAACACGTCACTTTCGATTTGCAGCGACACAATTCTCGATGCCGAAGCGACGGAAGGCTTTGCCGTCGCGATGGCCGATCATCCGGTAGCCCCGCCTTACAAAGGGTTGGATGCGATGCCGGATTGCGCCTTCAGAATTAAAGCCGCCGTGCGGACACTGCGCGCTGAAGGTGCAAAGCTTGGCCTGAATGGAAAAATTGCGTCGATTGGTTTTTCGCGCGGCAGCGGCATGGCGTTGATGTTGGCGACCACGATGGGCATGAAGGAGTTTGAAGGTCGCGGCGAAAACACCAATACGAGCTGTGACGTGCAAGGAGCCGTCGTGATGTCTGGTCGCTTCACTTACCTGCAATTAATGCCCGATGACCACATGATTCCGCGTTACAACAAAGCGTGGGGTGATCGCACCAATCATCTGGAAGTCTGGCGCCGCGCCGGCGCGATGGACTATCTAACCTCTGCCACCCTGCCGTTGTTCCTGACGATCAATTGTTCCGAAGGTCCCGACGCGCAACTTCAAATGACCGCATTACGCCAGCGGCTCGCTGAACTCGGCAGCGACGAAATTTTCATGATGGACCGTGAACCGCGCGGCCACAAAGTCACGTTGGTCCCGGACATTTTGAGCGCGATGAATGATTATTTGAAATCGCGGGTGAACTAATTCAATGAAGCCATTCACTTACAGTAATTGTTTGATGCGTAATTGGCCAAGCTGGTGGTGTTTGCTGATCATCATTTTTCAGTTTGGCAATTCGTCGGCAATCGCAGCCGACACTGGGCGACGGATTATTTCCGCCGAACCCGAAGGCCAGCTGGTGACGTCAAACGCAATGCAGCAAATTTACGACGAAGTAAAAACACCGTTCAAATACGGCGTCGTGCTGGAAGGCGCCGGACCGGATGAACTCGTGGATTGTCCGAGTATTTTTCGCGCCGGAGAGCATTGGTATATGATGTATGTCGCCATCACCAACCAGGTCGGCTATCAGACTTTTCTCGCGCGCAGCGATGATTTACTTCACTGGACCAAGCTCGGGAAAATTCTTCCATTCAGCAATGACGGCTGGGACAAATGGCAAGCGGATGGTGGCATTGCGCTGGCGGATTATCATTGGGACGGCACGCATGCATTGGAAAAATTCGACGGCAAATTCTGGCTCTCCTACATCGGCGGCGCAAAGCAAGGTTACGAAACGGATCCACTTTCGCTCGGCCTCGCGTGGACGCATCAACCGGCTTGGCCGCGCGCGTGGCATCGATTGGCAGAAAATCCCGTGCTGACGCCGAAGCAGCCGGACGCCCGCGCTTTTGAAACCAGGACGCTCTACAAAAGTCAGATCATCCACGACGACGCTGAATCGCTCGGCTGGCCGTTCGTGATGTTTTACAACGCGAAATATAAAAATGGTTTCGAGCAAATCGGCATGGCCGTTTCGCGCGACCTGGCGAATTGGAACCGCTACGGCACGAACTCCGTCATCGTCAACGGTGAAGCCAAAAAGAACGGCATCAGCGGCGATCCGCAGATCGTAAAAATCGGCGACGCGTGGACGATGTTTTATTTTGGCGCGGGCTGGGGACCCAAAGCCTTTGACACTTTTGCCTGTTCCTACGACCTCGTTCACTGGACCAAATGGACCGGCCCCAATCTGATCCAGCCCAGCGAACCTTACGATAAAACTTACGCCCACAAACCGTGGGTGATTAAATATAATGGCGTGGTTTATCACTTCTACTGCGCCGTCGGCACTGAAGGCCGCGTGATCGCGCTGGCCACCTCGGTGGATTTGAAAAATACTAACCACAATTAATTTCACATGAACCAACGCCAATTTTTTCTGGGAACCCTGCTGACGTGGCTGGCCGTCACAGCCTCCGCGCAGACGAATTTATTTGTCGCGACCGACGGCAGCGCGGCGTTCAAGTCGGTGCAGTCCGCCATCATGGCCGTGCCTTCCGGCAGTCGCGATAATCCCGTCGTCATCCACATCGCGCCGGGCACTTACAAGGAACTCATCTACGTTCAACGTGAGAAAAGTTACTTCCGACTCGTCGGCGAAAACCCCACCAATACTATACTTTCGTTCAATCTTTACGCGGGCATCACGAATGCAGAGGGCAAACCCATCGGCACGTTTAAGACGCCTTCGACAACGATTGATGCGGATGATTTTACGGCGGAAAATATCACGTTTGAAAACTCCGCTGGCCCGGTCGGACAGGCGTTGGCCATCCGCGTGGATGGCGACCGTGCGAGTTTTCGCAACTGCCGTTTTCTCGGCTGGCAAGACACGATCTTGCTGAATCGGGGACGGCAATATTTTGAAAATTGTTATATCGCGGGTCATGTGGATTTTATTTTTGGCGCGGCCACGGCGTGGTTTGAAAAATGCCGGATCAATTGCCTTGGCACTGGCTACGTCACCGCCGCCTCAACACCCTCTAATCAGCCTTACGGATTTGTTTTCTCGCACTGCACCGTCACCGGCGACAAGCCCGGCGTCCAAACGTATCTCGGTCGTCCGTGGCGGGTTTACGCCAGCACGATTTTTCTGAATTCTGAATTGTCAGACGTCGTTCGTTCCGAAGGCTGGTTCGACTGGAAAAAACCGGAGGCGCATCAGACGGCACGCTACGCCGAATACAATAATACCAACGCGAATCCGCCGACGCGACCCGACTGGACAAAACAATTAACCAAAAGCGAGGCGTCGAAAATCACCGTAGAAAAAGTTTTGGGTGGCACCGATAATTGGACGCCCACCCTGAACCCCGCCTTTGGTGCCAACCGGTTTGACATTCAATATGGCGAAGCGGGTGGCGAAAAATTATTGCTCGATGCGCATATTCCAACGGGAGACGGCAAACATCCAATTCTCCTCATCGTTCACGGCGGGGGCTGGAGCGCGGGCGATAAGGAAACCGATATAGTGCCGGTGCTGGCGGAGGCGGTGACGAACTTCACCTGGTTCACGATCAATTACCGGCTTGCACCCACCAATCCTTGGCCCGCTGGTTTTGACGATGTGCTGGCGGCGATCCGTTGGGCGAAACAACATGCGGCGGAATATAATGGTGATCCGAATCACATTGCCCTGATCGGTTATTCGGCGGGCGGCCACTTGGTGACGCTGGCGGGAACGCGCACCAATGCGGATACGCGGGTGCAAGCGATTGTCGGTTTCGCACCGCCCACGGAAATTGCCTTCGATGCCCAACGGCGCGGCAGCTTGGACAAATGGGTTTCGATGAAATATCTGTTGGGCCGCGATGCACTGGACGATGAGACCTTAAAAATCATGCGTGAGATTTCGCCGACAGAACATATTCAATCTGGCCTGCCGCCGTTTCTACTCGTGCAAGGCAGTGCAGACGTCACCGTGCCGCCCGACCAGACGCGAGATTTTTTTTCAAAGCTAAAGGCGTCCGATGTTTCGTGTGATTGGATAAACATCACCAACGGCCAACATCGGATCGCTGATTGGGACAATTTTCGTCCCGGCTGGAGCGGCGAGGTGGCCGCGTGGCTTCAAGCTACGCTTACGGCCAAACCTTAATTCATTGTCAGTTTTCTCGGCGCATTTCCAGCTCCGCATGAATCTGCGGTTCCATCACTTCGTAGCGCTGGTAAAACCAGACTGGCACGGCGGCGAGAATAAAGAAAATCAATGGCAACCAGATGAAACCGATTTCAATTCCCATCAATGATCGCGTAGTCTGCGTCACATTCGGAACATAGCCGTAGGCATCCATGATCCACGCAGGCAACGCGCCACCAAGACCGCTGCCAGCCTTCAAGCAAAAAGCAGCACCAATGGCCGTCAAAAAACCGGCCGCGCGAATACCAGTTTTCCATTCGCCATAATCCACGCTGTCGGACAAAACAGAAAACGGCATTGCCATGGCCATACCGCTCGCGAGAAATCCAAAAGCCCAACCGGTCATGATCCACGATAAAGGCAGGCTGGCGTGCAGGCCGAAATAAACGATCAATTGTCCGACCGCCATCCCGAGCAGACCGACAATCCAGACATTGCGCTTGGAAGTCCAACGACAGAAAAACGGCAGCAGAAATGCCGTGATCAGCGAGATAAAATCCAAGGCAAACGCGATGGGAATTAAATCTTTGCGGTGCAGCACATATTCAAAAAAGTAAGGCGCCACGCTGACCCGGGCGATAAAAGCGATCCAGAAACATAGGCTGCTGCTGAAGATGATGAGCCACGGCCAGTTGCCTTTCAACGCGCGAAAACTATCGCGGATCGGCAATGATTGTTTTTTCTCGTGAACCACTTCCACCAGATTTTTAAAGGCGAACAGATATAGCAAAATGGTTCCCACCGCATAGATAGGCACCACGAGCATGAAGCCCTTTCGGTCATCGCCCTGCCCGAGCCAAGCGACCATTTTCATGGCGGTCAGGTTCACCAACAACACGCCGAGCTTCGATCCGAACATTCGCCAGCATGTCAGCGTCACGCGTTCGCGCGGATCGGACGTCAGTGCGGAAAGAATCGAAGTGACCGGCGTGTTGATGCCGGTGTAAAGCACGCTGCAAATAATGTAAGTGCCGGCGGCATAAAATATTTTGGCCGCGCCACTCAAGTCTGGCGTCAAAAATGTCAGCACGCCGAACAAGGCGAACGGCACGCACAGCCAAAGAAACCACGGACGGCTTTTGCCCCAGCGACTGTGCGTTTTATCGAAAATAATTCCCCAAACCGGTGCATCCACGGCATCCACACAGCGGGCGATCAGCAGAATGGTTCCGGCCGTGGCGGCCGAAAGTCCGTAAACATCCGTGTAAAATTTTAGGATGTAAAAAGAGACGACGCAGAAAACCAATTGCCCAGCGGTGTCGCTGGCCGCGTAGCTGAACTTTTTCAGGTAGGAAATTTTTTCGGCATTGGCACTCATGCTGGCAAGAGATCAGCCAAACCATGTCGCGACAGCACCGAGGCGATTTTCACCGGCAGGCCGCTAGCGCAGGATTCCTCCATCGCCTGCATGAGCGCGACAGTAACGATGCCTTCGCGAACATCCGGTTTCGGCGTTTCGCCCGTGGCCAGGCAGCGCGCAAAGTATTCGATGTAATTCTGATATTCGCCGGCGTGATGCGAATGGCCGCCGAAACGAAAATAATAAGCGTCCTGATCTTCAAACGTTTGGACGCAGGATTGTTCGCCCAATTTCCACGCGTAACGCAAATCGTAGTAATCGCCCTGGCTCGCGCCATTCGCGCAACGGAGAATACAACTCATGTTGCTATCGCGTTCGAGCGGGATCAGCGGACTGTTGTAAGTGCCGCTGACACGCGCTGGAATACCGTCGGCAGACTTGAAGATGAACTGAAACGTGTCGTGATTTTTCAAACCGAGTTCGCGTCCGTTTTTACTCAAGGACGAATAACCCATGACCTCGGCGATGTCCGGCAGATACCAGCGAATCAAATCCACCGGATGACTCAGGCCGCCGTAAAGCCACTTGAACGTATCCGTCTTCGCCCAGCCTTTTTTCAAAAACCAGCGATGATCCGCGTTGTAATAGGCCTCGATCGTGATGAGGTCGCCGAACGCGCCGGTCTCAAAATGTTTTCGCTGCCGCGTGAACGGCGCGAAGAATCGTGAACTCTGGCCCACCATCACCGCTCTGCCCGTTTCGTTTTGCGCGGCGAGAACTTGCTTCGCCTGCGACAGGTCGTTGAGAAACGGTTTGGTGCAAATGACGTGCTTGCCCGCGCGCAAAGTTTTGATGACATGTTCCGCGTGCAGATGATCCGGCGTGTAAATACCGATGACATCCACCACCGGATTCGCGAGCAGCTCGTCCATCGAGGTGGTGAAATTATTCAGATTGAATTCGTGGCAACGTTCGCGACCCAGCTGCTCATTCAAGTCGCAAAGCTGAACAACTTCCCACAGCTCGCTATTCAGCGCACCGGAAATAATGCTGCGCCCTTCGCCCAGCCCCAGAACGCCCAGTCCAAGTTTTTTCATAGGAATCATGGTGCCTTCGGTTTGGTTTTTGCCGGATGAATCCCCTGCTTGGACAGATAGTTGTTAATCTTGCCTTTGCACTTTGTGAAAATCGCCGTCTTTTCCGCCGCGCTGCCGCCGTCCATCGCCTCCTCGCGTGCCTGTTTTAGAAACTTCAATATCTCCGCCTTGTTCGCGTCGGACAGATCAGGATATTGCGAAACATAGCCGGCTAACGTGAATTGAACCTTGCCGTAAGTCAGCTTGTCTTTGACCTTTTCAATCTGTTCCGGCGTCAGGTTTTCGGCGAGTTTTGAAAGAAAATTTTCATGCAATATTTTCAGCGACGCACGGATTTCAGCAACGGCATTCGTATCGGCTCGTGCGGCCTTGAGTTGCGCATCATTCGCATCGTGCCACGCATTCAACGCACGATATTGAGCGATAATCGTATTATGAACTTTCCCGACCGCGTTCGTATCACTCAAATCCAAAATTTTCAAAATATCCGCGGTGCGGCCTTCGATCGCCGCCGTGTATTTCGCCTCAACTTGCTCGGGCGTCGCATTCGTATCCGCCGCAAACGCGACGGTCGAAAATGTCGCCACCATCAAAAGGAGAATAGCCTTTTTCATAAATTGGTTTTTGAATTTGAGTTGTTGAGCAGGCCATCCAGAATTGCCCGCGGCACTTGGATCGCCGTGCCGTGTTTGTGACCTTCAGGAAATGAAACTTCCGGCGTAATGTCGGTGAACTTTTTAAAATCACGCGTCTTGACCGCGCCATAAATTTTCTGACGATAAGCGTCGAAGTAGATCAGCCAATCATCGCCGATCTTCAAAGCACACGGGCCTTCCGTAAATTTTTGCGTCAACGGCGCGGAAACATTTCGCCACGGGCCGAGCGGTGTATCGCTGAAGGCAACGCGCAAATCCAATTCCAGCCGTGAATTATCTTTGCAAACCAGCACATAACGTTCGTTGTCTTTCAACAGGAACGCGTCAATCACGCTAAAGCCCGGATCGAAGAATAATTTAGCCGGCGCAAAATGTTGGAAGTCTTGCGTCGCGGTATAATAAAGCCGGTGATTATTATCGTGCTTCTCCAATTTGTCCGGAAAGCGTCCGGGAATCGTCGAAGCCCATACGACCATGAATTGTTTACCAATGTCATCGTAAAATAATTCCGGCGCCCACACGTTCACGGTCGTCGGCTCATTCGTCATCACGGGCACAAATTGCTGTGCCGACCAATGAATTAAATCCTGAGAACTCGCACAGCCAAAACCCGGATCGCCATGCCAGCCGGCCGTCCAAACCAGATGAAACGTGCCATCCGGCCCGCGCGAAAGACTTGGATCACGAAATTGTTTACTGATGCCAACGGTTGCGGTCAAAAAAGTTCCCGGCACATTCGTCCAATGATAGCCGTCGAAACTGTAGAGAAACCGCAGATATTTTTGGTCGGCGTCGCGAAACGAAGTGAAGAGATAAACGGAATCAGAATTGGTTTCCCCAGCTTTGACCGCAAATCCCGCGCCCAGCAACCAAACGGTCAGCAGCCAAAAACCAAGCTGGCAAGGGCGTTTGAATCGGGTGTTTTGCATGGGTTCCCCAAAGTAACATTTCCGGCAATTTTCATAAGCTAAAATCTGCCAGATAAATTTCGATTTCTGACAATCCATCGGCATTGAGGAATTTGCCCAGCTCCAATCATTGACCCGCGAGCGGCAGCCAAACGGACATCTCCGACGGCCCGCGATTTTGCCAGACGCAATACGGAATGAAACGCGCGTTGAACGGATTGAGTTCGGCCGGTTGAAAATCGCGATACAGTTTTCCGGTCCAGTTTGATTCCGACTGCGTCAGCGCGTTGCCTTCCAAAACAACGACGCCATCCAGCAATCGCCGATCATAACGCGCCGTCAATTTGAGATCGGCCGGAAGGAACACATCGGAAATTTTCACGCCCGGCGGCAGGTCGGGCGATTCCAAACAGTAAACAATCGGGCCGCGCTGAATCGCGACTTGATTCAAATCTTCTTCCACGAGCGGATTCGCCTGCATCAATCGCGCCGGCATCGGCAAATCCAAATCCACGAAATCACCTGACCGCCACGCGCGGCGGATTTCAAAATAATTGCCCGGCATAAGCGAAGCCTCTGCAGGCGCATCGTTAATCCACACACTTGCGCCAGTGGCCCAGCCAGGAATCCGCAACTTCAGTAAAAATTCTTTACCAGCGCCATTCAAAATTTTTATCCGCACGCGCCCGTTCCATGGATAATCGGTTGCTTGCGATAATTTTATTTCTGTGCCATTCGCCAATTTGGTCTGCAACTCACTCGCGCCATACAGATTTACCCAAATCGCATCACCCGTTTTGGCGTAAGTATAATTTGCCGATTCCGCAATCGTGCGCACCAGATTCGGCGGACAACAAAAAGAAGTCACAAACGGCACGCGAGTCCGCGACCAGCGCAATTCCACCGGCATCGGATCCGTCACGCGCAGTGGATTCGTGTAGAAAAAATTTGTGCCATCCAGCGCGCCGCCAGACAATACGCTGTTGTAAAGCGTCTGTTCCAGAACGTCCATAAACTTCGCGTCACCCGTCGCCAGAAACATCCGCCAATTCCACAAAACATTGCCGATGTTCGCGCACGTCTCGTTGTAAGCCGTCGCGTTCGGT
Organism: Methylacidimicrobium fagopyrum; assembly: GCA_026225255.1. GTDB lineage: Bacteria > Verrucomicrobiota > Verrucomicrobiia > Limisphaerales > UBA11358 > UBA11358. The sequence continues at coordinate 31,710 of JAMFSJ010000017.1, forward strand.
AATTGAAAATTGCGACCGTATGCTTGATGCACGCGCGTGATATGTTTCTGATCTTTGCTGCCGTCCGGTGACGCACCGTCGTAAAGCGCGCCACAACCACCGGTGAGATACATCTTTTTGGTAACCACATTCGTCCAGATACTCATCAACGGTTGCCACAGATTTGGATCGCCGGTTTCCAAAAACAAATCCGCCGCGCCGGCATAAAGATAATTGGCGCGCACGGCGTGGCCCTCCGCTTCGGCTTGCTGGGCGAGCGGCAGACGATCTTGATTATCATCCATGCCGTCTTTCACCAGATCACGCATCGCCAGAAATTTTTTTGCGAGCTCCAGATAACGCGGCTCGCCCGTGGCGCGATACAATTCCACGATGCCCATGTAATGCGATGGACAGATCAAATTATTCGCCAGAGCAGGCGTTGGCGTTTTGAATTCGTCGTCCAAAAAATCCGCTGCCTTGCGCGCGACCGCGAGAAGATTGGTTTTGCCCGTCGCGCGATAATGCACGCATGCCGCCGTCATCAATTGCCCGAAGTTATACATCTCGAAATTTTCAGGATTGGAAAACGGCGCGATATTCGTGTCGCCGGCGCGTTGATGCCATTGCACCCACGTATCAATGTAGCCGTTCGGCTGCTGCGCCCGGGCGATGACGGAAATAATTTCGTCGAGCCGCTGCTCCAGCGCGGAATCGGTCGTGACCGCCAACGTGGCGCTCGCACCTTCAATCCATTTATAAAAGTCGCCATCGTTGAACGTGGCGCCGCGTGATTTACCGTCGACCAAACCGGCGACAATTTGAAAATTGCGGAAGAATTGCGAATAGTTCTTGCCGACCATCAAGCGTTCCATGCCCGGCACCATTTGCGTCTGGCAAAGCGCAAAACGATCCGCCCAAAAACCATCTGTCCATTTGATCTCGTTCAGGCCGATCGTCTGGATTTTGGCAAATGGACTGGCGGTGGTGTCCGCAACCCCGGATGCAGCCGATGCGGAAATAGCCGTCAGCGTGGCAAGAACAAGAATGACCCATCTTTTTTTCATTTCAGCTTCACCGTTTGCGGCACAACCCCGAGAATCACAAAACTGCCCTGGCCGATCAGTTCCAACTTTTGTTTTCCAGCCTCAAAACGAAAGGCGTGGAGGTTCACATTCGGACAGCCCGAAATCGTCGCGGCATTTTCCAGCACCGTGTCCACACCGCCGCGTTCGTCCGCCTGCGCGGCAAATTCCAATTTCGGCACCTGCAGCCAGGCCTTTTGTGCGCTGTCAAAATAACCGACCAAAATATATACCGATTCGCCCGCTTCAAATTCCAATACCGGCAAACCCTTCTTCGCCGTTTCATGTGAGAAACGAATGCCGGTCAAACCGTCCAATTGCCGCGCAACGTGTTCGATGGTGAAATTTCGATCAGTGAAAATTTTTGCGCCGGTTTCAATTTTGTAAGTTTCCGCGTTGGTAGAAATCAATTTAAACGCCGCCGCCGACCATGGTTTGATTTGCGAATCATCAAGGGCAGCTGCGATGTTGGTGTTTTGTTTTAGCGCAGCCACCTTCGTCTTAAAATCTTTTAATTCAGTTTGGTAAAGTGGCAACAGTTGCGACCAAAGATAATTGGTGCCCACGCCGTTCTCGCCGCCGCGCACCGGGATTTTCCGCTGCGACGTCTGCATCGAATTCGCGTAGTGATACGTGGTGATCGTCAACTCGGCCAGCAGGCGATAATCGGAAAAGCTTTCCGCGAGAAAGGTCTCCGCCATTTCCATATCCGAAATGTCATGGCTGTAATTGTAATGCAGAACCCATTCCGCCGCTTTCACCTTGGCCGCATAATTTGCCGCCATGGCCTGAATACAATGAACATCGTTACGCAGCCGCTCGAACTCATCGTGATTTTTTGTTACCAACGGCCCGGCGGTGTCCACAACTGAAACAGCATCACTCGCTTCACTCAAAACCTCGGCAATAATGGAATCCGGCGTCTCACCGACATGCGACTCGTGGTTCCATTCCTTCCTCACAAACTCGTCGAGCCGCTCACCGGGCGGCGCTTGCGACAACCACAAATCTTCAATCGCCCCGTATTTATTGGGATTCACCAATTGATCCAATGTCATGCCGAGGGAAAGCGTTTGACGATTCCCTTCGGTGATGCCAAAACGACGGATCAAACGCGGTGCAATCTCGCCGGAAGAATTATAGGCGTCCAAAATTTTCTCCGCTGCGTTGGTGTTGCCGTAAAAATCCGCCAGCCGCGAAATCCAGTAAGCGTGATCTTCTGCTTCCGGCACATCAGGATTCCACGCATAACGCGCCCAGGCCTCGAACCAGATCCAGTCGCGCTGCCATTGCAATAACGGTGGATCGGCGATGTCGGGTGAATATGGCCAATTCCAATAGGACAACGGATAAAGATGAATTCCACTAGCGCTCAAACGATCACGCGCCGCCTGCACGGATTTTTTAATAAAGTTCACGTCGCCATAACGGAACGGTTCGAGGTTGGAAAGGATGTGAATGTTGACGAGGTGCGGTCCCAGCTTGGCCATCGCGAGCTGGATCGCCTGATCTTTGCCGCGCGGCTCCCAAGTCGTGAGCGACTCGCCGTTGTATTTGGATTCCGTAAAAATATTGGAATATATCTGATACGCAGATGGCATGATCGCATACGGATCCATCGCGTGCGTGCGGATGACTACCGGCGGTTCGGTTTTCAGATTGGCGGCGCGCATTCCATCGAGCACGCCGGACAAAATCACATTAGTGCACCAGTTCAATTGATTTGCCGTGCCTTGCAAGGCTTCGCCCAAGCAGACCATCAAGCCGACGTTGGGATATTGCTTCACAAATTCCGCGATGGACTGGCGCGTGTAATCAGCCGTGAGCGGTGTCGGTGCGGAAAGTTGCGTGGAAATATGATTCGTCTCGGCAAACGGCTTCGAGACGATGATGTTATAAAACATCTGCACCAGCCAAATACCGCGCTTATCGCATTCCTCCGCCAGCCAGCGGAATTGCTCCTGATTTCTCGCGAATACATCGTCCGGCACTTCGACCGCGTAGGGATATTCTTTCAGTCGAACCAGCGATGCGAACGGATGACCGCTCCAGAGATACAGCGTATTCATGCGGTTTGCTGCGAGAAAATCCAGATATTCCACCCACAGTTTTTTATCGTAAAACCACGGGAATAAATCCGGCGTGATGGGATATTCGTAAACGTGCCGGCCTGGCAAAATAAAAGTTTTTTGTAAACCGATGCAGGTGCCGCGAAGTTTCATCGCCGGCCCGTCGTGGAAATCTAATTCTTCCGGCAACTTGCCGGCCGCGTGAATGCGTTTGGCCAATTCCAGTGAACCATAAAACAAACCCGAATCGTCACCGGCCAAAATCGTTCGGTATTCCTTTCGCATTGCGGGCACCAGGCTGAATCCTTCAGAAATAATTCCCAATGTCGGCTGCTTGCTCAGGCAAATATTGGGTCCCGACGAATTGGCCGCCTTAACAATCACTGAACCCAAGCCAACCGATTCCAAGGCCGTCACAATTTTCTCTGCGCCAAATTCCACGCGTGGTGCGGCGTTGGTCGGAATCACAATCGAAATTATTTCCGCCTTCAGCCGGCCACAGCTGGCCATGACCAAAGCGGCCGCGATAATTTTTAAATGAAAAAATTTCATTTCAATTTTCGACCCGCTGAATGCGAATCGCCAGGTAAGGCTTGCCGGGCAGCGCAATTGAACGACCGTCTTTGTCCACGTAAGCATAACCATCCTTTTTTTGGAGCGTGAAAATGCCGCTCACTGGCGTCACGGTCATGTTCCACGTGTCGAGGATTTCGACGGTAAATTTCAGACCGTCCGCCGACTGGAGTTTGCCCAGCGGTGGCTTGGGAATTTCAAAAACCCAATTCGACGGCGTTTCCTTGCCGAAATAGACGAGATAATATTTTCCGGGCTGGCCGCCGATCGGACAGTCCTGCCATTTATCAATCGGCTCAATGCCTTCCGCAGGTGCGGTGGCCAAAACTTTTTTCAGAAATGCCAATCGCGCGGGGCTTTCACCTTTGAGCACGCCGCCTTTGGACCACCAAAGAATCTGATCATCGCTCTTGATGGTTTCACCATGACCGCAATAAGTTCCCGCCACGGTGGCGTTCCAAAAACGAAAAACCAATTCCTCGGCGGACAATTGTCCCCAACGATTCTCGATGTTCCCTTCGTATTTCACTTCGTCGAACACGACAGGTTTGCGATACACATCGCGATATTCCTCCGCGCGCCCAGTATCCTCCACTGCTGATCCATTTTGAATGCTCGCATGCGTGATCCACGGCAGCGTGTTATTGAAAATTTTCTGACCATTGTGGATCGAGAGCAGATGATGATACGGATCATTCGTCGAAACGATTTCGCCGAAGTGCACGAAATCAGATTCTTTTTTCTCCTTCATAAAATCCCATTCATTCGCCAGCGACCACCAGACATTGCGATACGCGGAGAGACGCGCGACCACGTAACGCAAATAGCGATCATCAGCGGTTGCCGGCATCCGGTCAAAGCCCCAATGCCCTTCGTCATATGGATGGAATAAAATAATGTCCGCTTCAATGCCGAGCTTCTGCAAATCAGCCACCCGTTGTTCCAGATGTTGAAAATATTTCGGATTGAAATGCGTAAAATCCCAGTTCGTTGTCGACGGGTCGCCGACGAACGGATACAGAATCGGCTCGTTTGTGTTCCACGTGTAACGCTTAGGAAAAACGCAGAATCGAAGTTTATTGAATGGCGCACTAGGAAGTGTTCGCAAAGTTTGTTCCTGCAACGCCTCAGCTTGCAAATGCCACACGTAACACGTCGTGCCAAGCTCTTCATAAGGCGAACCATCCGCGTAAGCAAAATGATACGTGTTCGCTACGCGCACCGGCCCGTGATTTTCCGGCGCCGGTTTGGTCGCGGTGAATTCACCCGATTTGCCAACAAGTTCTGCGCAGGAACTTTTCGTGATGTAATGCCATTCACCTTGTATTGGCGGCATGAAACGAACGCGATAAATGCCGTTACCATCATAAAAACCGTTCGCCTCGATAACCGAATCGCCCTGTGTGAAGCGGGCGGAAAAATTCACATCAAGAAAGGGATTGCCATTTGTCGGACCACTCAGCGCCACTTCAAAAACGCCCCATTGTTCGACCTTGATTTGCGCCGCACCCAGCGGCAACACAAAAATCAGCGATAACAAAGTGATGATCCTGGCCGGTTTCATAAATTCATTTGCGGGTGAGCCAAACCACTCCGGCCGGCAACGAAACTTTTCCGCCTGCTTGAATGGTGTCTGATGAGGGTAGCAACCCGCCGGTTTTCTGATTCACGACCTGCACCTGAAACGCTCCCGTTTCCCCGGACAAATCCAATTCCACCGATGAATTTCCTCTGGAGTAAACCAAGATTTGTTTTCCCTGCTCGCGCAAAACCCAGCAATCTTTCGTCGAAGCTTCCGGCCACGGACTCATTTGCGGAATCGCCGTCAGTAGGTTTTTATCCGCCGTTTGCGGCAAGTCGGGCATGGAACCACCGGCGCACAGAAATGCCCATGCACCGCGCAGATTGGTATCTTCGCCGGACGCAATAATGACCTTGTTCGGAAATTTCTGACGATATTCCGCCGCCATCATTGCGAGATTTTCGTCATCCGGAGAACCACCTTTCCATTGGCGTTCAAATTGGCGCGGCGATTGGTTTTGTCCACCCTTCGGCGCGAACAAACCTTTTTCGGTCTCCCACCAATAACGGAAACAAATCACGTCCACGATTTGGCGGCGTTGCGCGTCTGCCAAAATTGCATCTTGCACATCCTTCGTCGCCGCCAATGCGATGAGCGGATGCTGCTTCGTCTTGGCTTCCCAATCGCTGATTGTATCCAGCCAGAATTGTTCAAACGCGAGCGGCCCGGTAAATTCTGAGCTGGTGAATTGGATCACGTTCGGGACGTTCGTAAAATTATTCAAATTTTGCCGGATGAAATTTTCGTGCAACGCGCGGCGAACCGGATTCGTCGCGTCATAAAATTGCGGTGCCATCACGATCCGCTTTTCAACCTCGAACGGCGGCTCGTGAAACCCAGTGTCATTGATATTATTTTGCGAGCGCCACGGGCAATCCACCCAATGTGCGCCGTCTTCGAGAATGTTATGTTGGAAATAATTTTCGTTGAATAAAACCAAACCGCGCGCATCGCAAATTTCGGCAAAATTTTTCAAGCGCGACCAATACCACAGATTGAATTTAGTCAGGTCATACTTGCTCAAACCATCCCACGCCGTGCCCACACCACTGCGCGCGAAAGGCTGTTCGTAAAACGGCGGCCAAACGTCGCCGGACATGCGGCGCACACGCTCATGATCTTCGCGACGGCGGTCATACCAAAGGCCGTAATGATGGTCGAGGGCAATGCAGTTTTCAGAAACCATTCCGTCCGCCACCGCGTTCAGGTCGTCAGTCAAACCCACACCGGTTCGTCCCGGCGCAAAACGCGTCAGGTTTACGCCGTAGTTTTTCACATCGCTGGGAAGAAGGTTGCCGCGCCACCAATTGACGAGTTGCACGCCGCCGATAAGCAATTTCCCATCGCAAACCAGCCAGCCATTCGTGATGGAAATAGGGTGCGGTGAAGAGTGGATTTCCAGCGGTGCATCGGGAATTTCATCCACGGATTTTGCCGTTGAAAAATCTGCTGAAAAAGTTACGGGCGCGAGCAATCGATCCGCGGCGTCAGCACCCAAGCGATCCGCCAATTGCGCAGTAAACAAACTATCGGGGCGGACGGATTCATTAGACTGACGCCAGATACCGTTGCCGGCAAATTCGCCCCAAGACCCAAACGCCCAATTCTGCGCGCCGGGCGGATTCTCGCAGGCAGTTTTAGCCGAAACGCAATTCCACAAAACTGAATTCGCCGCCGACCAGCCCGCGCCTTCCCCGTCCGAACCGCGATTGATCAGGCTCAAACCGTTGCCGTCAATCCGCACAGTGTCGAAGAGCGTGCCGCTCGCCCAACTGGTAATCGCACCGCTATCGGCGCTTGGCAAAATCGCATCGCACTGCACAAAGGCATTCGGTCCGGCGGCGCCGTGGCCGACCGCAAAATCGTGACGGCCATTTTCCGCGCGACAATGCAAAAACAAAACCGACTGGCCCATCGTAAAAAAGGTATTCCGCCGGCCGCCGGCATTTTCTGAAATCGGCGCGAGCGAAGCACAATCTTTGACCGTGACATGCTGACAGTTTTCATAAACCGCCACTGCTGAACCGGCGAAATGCGTGAAGGTGATTTGCCGGATCCACACTTCGGCGGCGTTTTCTAGCGTGATGGCAAACCAGGAATGATTTTCGTCTTTGAAGTTTTGCGGATCAAAAGTGGATTCAAGCCGTAGATTTTCAACGCCCACATTTTCAATCCGTCCCGGCCAGGAATACGTTTTCACCGAACCGCCGCCAAAATTAGTTTCCATCGCCGTCGTGATCGGCGAATCAATAGTGATCTGATTGCCCGCAATGTTTTGAATGACACGAGCCCAAACCAGATCGCGGCTGCCGGGTTTCCACACGAGCCGCCAATCATTCAGGCCGCCGCCAAAATCCGTCATACCCAGCGTATCAATCCATTTTTGCGGACTGGGTCGCGTGATAAAAATAGCGTCACCCACTTTCAAACCGGTGGCGTCTTTGACGCGAAAACTCAATGCGCCGACGGGAACGTAATCGTCGGTGATTTGCCAGCTTGAATTTGTAGTGGTTGAATAATCACTTTGTCCAAAAATGCGAATCAGCGTTCGCCGGTCAAGTCCGGCGGCCACGAGCATGGTTTCATTGGTGCCTTGTCCGCGCAAAACCACACCGGAGTTGGTGATCTGCAGTTGCCCGGAAATTTCGTGTCGGCCTTTGAGCAATAAAATTGCGCCGCGAATGCCGTTCGTGTCAGCGGGCAGACTCGCAACGTAATTAATCGCTTTTTGAATGCGTGCCGTCTCGTCACCAACGATTGGTGAAACCGCCACGCGAACCGGCGCCTCAGGAATCATGCGGTTGCCGCCAAAATAACCGGCGGTGGAAAAATCAGGAACACGGTTACTCCGTGCATCCACGTCATAAACCAGTTTACCGTCCGCACCGGTGGCAATGATCGGGGTGATGATTTTTTTCGGCGCCGCGTGAAGCGTCAAAGCGGTTCCCAGTAAAATCAAAGCGAGAATTTTCTTCATGGCAATTTTCCTTCCAGCTTCGCCAGTTTGTCCGTGCGGGCAATTTCTTTTCCATCCGCAAAAATCGCCAACCCCTTACCCTGTCCGTAACGTGAACCGTCTTGGTCCCAAAGGATTGTAAGCCAGTGGCCATGATATTTCACGGCGTCGAGGCAGAAATAATTCCACGTGCCTGACGGTAATAGCGGCCAAACTTCCACCACGTTATCCGCGCGTGGAACGAGGCCGACCACGCCGGTGATGACCAGATCGGCAAAAGTAGAATGATTATAAAAACGGCTGCGGTCGCCCTTGCCGTTGATCCATTGACCTGTCGTTTCGTCCAGATATTCGCCGATATAAGGTTTGCCGTCGGCGTGCTGGCTGGCGACATAAGTCAGAAACGCATCATAATAATCCTGCACGCTGACCACATCTTGCGGGTAGTCGCGCAGCACATTCGCCAAGGCCGTGAGCGTTTGCGAGGTGGCGAAGGGCCACACCGCACCGTCCCATTCGCAATGGCCATAACCATGCGTGCGGAAAAAGGGACTGCGCCGTTCGGCCGTGGTGAGACCATATGCGGCGTGAAAGCCTTGCGGGTCGGCGAACTGCTTCCAAGCGATTTCGTAGCCTTGATTGGCATCGGGTAGATTAAACAGCCACGGAATGAAACCCAGTTCCTCGCGCACGTCGGAAAAATTTCCGTCACCCCCGCGCACTTCAAAAAACTTTGACGTTGGATTCCACAAATTGGTTTCGACGCGATTTTTCAACTGTGCGGCTTTCGCGTCAAATTCGGCGGCGATTTTTGGTTTGCCGGCCAGCCGTGCGATGTTGGCGATCGCCTGGGCGTTGCCGAACATGTAGCTGTTGATGGTAGGACGCAGATTTTCGTTTGTGCGCGAACCGCTGATGGATTCCTCCATCGCATCGCGGACATCGAATTGCCAGAACAGGCCATTGGTCGTGAGCCGCTCGGATTCCCATTGCGCATAATCACGCGTCAAATTATTGAGCAACGAGACGACAATTTTTTTATCGCCGGTGACGAGATAGCGTTGCCACAGCGCAGCGTCCAACCAACTGCTGAATTTATGCAATTGCTGACGGCTCGTAGAATCGTGCAGCCAATAATGGACATAATCGTCGAGATAATTTTGATCATGCAGCCAGCGGCCTTCGCCGAGTTGATGTCCCAACGCACTGCTGACGGGCGCGGGCCGCGTAAGAAATTCGCTGAACACAAAACCGTTGGGTGTCCGCTCCAGATGTTTGCGGAACGACCACCAGCGGAAATAATACATTTCTTCGACTTCGTGATCCGGGCACTCGAATAATGGGATTTCCTTTTGCAGCCAGCTCCAGGAATCGTTGTTGGAAATGTAGTTGGTGACGTTTTCGTCCGTCATGGAATTGAACTGTGTAATGTAGTGGGCGAAGGCATCGGGTTTGAGAATGGATGAGTCTGCCGCGTGAGAAGTTTGCATCGCGAAATACGCGAGACTGGCAATGGCGAGACCCATTAGCTTGGGCAAAGAACCCACCTCACCCCGGCCCTCTCCCCCCAGCCGATGGGCGGAGAGGGAGAAATACGCCCGGCGTTGGGCGAGAATTCTCCATATGTTTATTGGGTGACTCATTTCGCGTTCACAGATTCAGCTGGGACAATTCGGCTTCGATTTCCTTCAAGCGCGCTTGGACCAGATCCCGTTCTTCGGTGCGGAAACGATGAAAGGGTTCCGCCATAAAATCGTCACAAATACCCTGACAAGCCAGCGCACATTTAATGCCCTTGATGATCGAAGAAGAATATTTGCCGATGTGATAAAAGGAATCGCTGATGCGCTGGATTTGATTTTGCAAGGTCTGAGCCCGGTCAAGATCCCCCGCGCGATGCGCTTCGATCACTTTGACATAGAGCTTGGGAAATAAATTAGCGCCGCCACTGACCCCGCCACTCCCGCCGAGTTGGAGCGACGCGAGTAATTTTTCTTCGGGCCCGATCAACACGGACCAATCCGGCCGCTGCTGGATCAGTTCCACCGCTTGTTCGAAATAATTCAAGTCGCCCGAACTGTCTTTGAAACCGATGATGCGTGGATTATCCAGCGCGCGGCGAATTGTCTCCAATTCAAAATGCACTTTCGTCAATGCCGGCATGTTGTAGATGAACAATGGCAGCGGCAGTTCCGGCACGAGATGATCGAGATATTCCGACAACTCCGGTTGTGCTTCGGGCAGATAATACGGAGGCGCGAGCACGACGGCATTTGCGCCCGCATCGGTGGCACAGTGCGCGACGTTCACGGATTCGACGAACGCCGTATCCGTAATTCCGACCAGCACCGGCACGCGCTGGTTGACTTGACGGCAAACACGTTCGATCAATTCGCGGCGCAAGCGATAGCTCAAGCTGGGGCCTTCGCCGGTCGTGCCGAGAATGAATAGACCGTTCACGCCGCCCGCCAGAATGTGTTCGATCAGCCGTTCAAGGCCGGCGACATCCAGTTCATCGCGCGCGCGCAACGGCGTGATCATGGGCGGGACGATTCCGGTTAAAGGCAATTTCATTTCAAATTCTTTCAAAATTTCCCGTGCGTGGTTTCAGGAATAAAATCAGGCCGACGCTCACCAAGGCTACCGCCGCCGAGGCCGCAAAGGCGACGGAAAATTTAATACCGTGATCACGCATCCACCCGAGCGCGACGGTGGCCGCCGCGCCAACGCTGATGCTGACCAAATTCATAAAACCATAACCCGTCGCCCGATATTCCGGACGGGTGATCTGGCAGAGAATTGGCATGTTATTACAGTCAAAAAATCCCCAGCCGAGGCCGAACAAGATCATGAACCCGATCGCTGCGCCCAAGCTCCAAGAATAGCCCAATCCTAGCAACGCCGGCACCAGCAACAGCACGCCGAACGCGCTAGTGAAAATTCGTCCACGTCCAGTGTGGCGCATCCATGCATCCGCTACCACACCACCCAGCAAAACACCGACGAAGGAAGCGATCTGGATGTAACCCGTCGCCGACAAGCCGGCCGGACCTTCCTTGAGATTAAACGTGTCCGCAAGATATGTCGGCAGCCAATTTTTGGTCGCCCAACCGGCGATGGCAGGCAAGGTGAAATATACGACAAGCAGCCAGAACGCCGGTTGCGACCAGAGCGCCCGCAATGTTTCGCGAATACGCACCGGAGGTTTTTGTTCCGCCGTGGTAAGATTTTCTTTAGGCGCATCCCGCAAGACCAACATCAACACCACCGCATATGCCACGCCCGCCGCGCCGAACCAAGTGAAACAGTTTCGCCAGGAACTGAATTGTGCGATGTAGCCGCCGACGCCACCCAAGGCCAGACCGATGTAAAGTCCGCTTTGATGAACACCCACGGCGCGGGCGCGCGTTCGGTCCGTGTGAAAATCCGTGATGAGTGCCAGCGCCGTCGGAAAATAAAACGCCTCACTGATGCCCATGAGCGCGCGGAAGATCAGCAGTTGCGAATATGTCTGCGCATGGCCGGTGAGCCACGTCACCGCCGACCAGACGAACAAGCTGCCGATGACCGTCCAGCGGCGATTAAATTTGTCCGCGATGAATCCACCGACCGGACTCAAGAACGCGCAAACCCACATAAAGACAGCCATGAGCGTGCCGAAATCCTGATCATTGGCGATGCTGGGAATATCTGCGCGGATCGAAGACCGGACCGTGGCCAACATCTGACGATCCAGATAATTCAACATGACGACCGGCCAGAGCAACGCCACGACGATCCAAGCGTAGGTTGAAATTTTCTGGCGGTTCACATCAAATATTAAATTAACCCGGTTTTAACTTCCAAACATAACGAGGCACAACCATCGGGCGAATCAAGGTTTGGGCGCGGCTGCGGGCGCGTTGGTGGATTTTTTTGCGACCAGCTCGGCTTTTTGTTTCGCGACGAAATCTTTGTAGGACTGTTTCACGTCGTAACCTTGCGCGGTCAGATAGGCTTCAATCTTGATCTTGTATTTTTTGAAGAAAGCGGATTTTTCGGTCATGGCCCCGGCATCAATCGCTTCTTCGCGCGCGGCCTTGAGATTTTTTAGGATGAACCCATTTTGCTCGCCGGTCAGGCCATGGAAAATTTCACCGTAAGCGTTAAATGTAATCCTCACTTTGTTGATCGTGAGGGCATCTTCAACCGTCTCAATCTGTGCGGGCGTCAACGTCGTTGCGAGCGCGGAAATAAAATGGTCATGCTCCGGCTTAATGGAAGCATAAACGGCGTCAATTTTTGCGAGCGCGGCGTCGGCATTGGTTTCATCCTGTTTGCCGCGTGCCTGGTTGAATTGATTCCATAGCACCTTGATCGCCGGATCGTTTTGTGTATGCCAAACGTCCAACTCCGTAAGGTGTGCCGCGAGAATTTTTCGCACCGCGTCAGCTTGCGTGGCATCCGGCAAATTCAACGCCGTCAGAATTTGTTTGAGATGTTTTTCGAGGGTCGCTTGCTCGCGATCGGTCAACGCCGCTGCGGGCGCATTGGACACTTCGACCGCTTGCACGGGGAGATTTAATGAACCCGTCGCCAAGGCCAAGGCGAAGGCACCGAAAATGAAGGTTTTATTTTTCATTCGCCCGAACGGTTGACCGATAAGGTGTTCACATTGCTGCGCGGATCACTCCAATCAATTTTTTTTGTCGGATTCAAACCATTGAGATATTTGTCCATGACCGTGTAGCCATCGCCGGACAAATCTTTCTGCGCGAGTGCGACATCGTTCGTGTTCAAACCGTATTTCACTTTCCACGACAACGGAATACCGTCGGCACCCAAATCTTTGATCGGTTCACCTCTATAATCCGGATAACCGCCGACTTGCGCCGGGTCGGTGATGATGCCGTTGCCCGCTTTGCCGATATTATTTTTTGCCAAATCTTTCATCGGCGTGGGCGTGATCTCTTTGCCTTGGCTCCAAACTTTGCCGGTGCGCACTTCTTCAATCACCCGCTTATCCACCGCATCGCGCCGTGGCAACGTGGCGCCCGCGTCCGCCAGCACGGCGAAATACGCGTCCTTCGCCGGCGTGATAGTCATCGGCGGCATGGGAAACGGTTTGTCTACGCGCACGTCAGCCAAGATTTTTTTGATCGATTCCGTCGGACTGGTCGTCGGATCGTCCTTGGTGCCGCCATCGGAAAATTGCACGCCGCCGGCCCAGTTGTCGGCAGAAACCTTTTCGTTACCTTCAACGATGTTGCCCGCGACGTAAGCCTTGCCGAAATACGCGATCATATCCGGCTTCTTCTGCGTGGCCGAGGGCAACAGAATGCGATAGGCGACCGGACCGTTATTCACCGCCGGCCCGGCTTTGTAATAATTATTGATGATGTTGTAGAGACTGTCCTTGTCCCCGCCGTCGATGGTGCGATGCCGCCAATTAAACAGCACGTTATTGGCGAAATTAAAATCATACGTCATCGCCACGCTCGGATTGCGACCGGTGTTGCAGGCGAATAAATTATGGTGAAAGCCGGTGTTGCGTCCGCCCCAATCACCGCCGAACGCGTGATTGAAAGTGTTCAACGCTTCGCTGGTGATGCACCACTGAATGGTGACATTGACACTGGGTAACTTGAGCGATGGACCGCCATTAGTCGGCTGGTAAATGTGGCGGTAGGTGTCGAGATTTTGATCCTGACCCCAGCTCGTTGAAAGATGATCCAGGATGATATTGCCGATGGGATTACCGTAGTGCACGCCGTGACGATTGAACACGTCCAGATTGCCGCGCCGCAAACGCAGATAGCGGATGACAACGTCATGGACGTTATCAATCAAGCCGTTGTCGGCGATACAAACGCCATCGCCCGGTGCCGTGTGACCATCAATCGTGAGGTAAGGCGCTTCAATATAAATGGGCTTCTCCAGATGAATGATGCCGGCGACATTGAAGACCACGATGCGCGGTCCGGCGGCTTCGCAGGCTTCGCGTAACGTTCCCGGTCCGCTGTCGGCGAGGGTCGTCACGACGTAAACTTTGCCGCCGCGTCCGCCGAAAGAAAATTTCCCACCGCCTTCTGCGCCAGGAAATGCGGGCACCGGGGCCTGCGGTAAATCGCCCGCCTTTGCGGCCCACGGATTGAATGGCTTACCCTTGGCCGCCCATTCGGCGATCACCGGCGCGGCATTGGAGGCGACGCCTTCTTCGTATTGATTCCACGCAGCGTCGCGCGCTTTAAGGGTGTCATCGGGAATCGGCCAATTTTCGCGCGCCATAGCCGGCACGGCGAGCAGCGAGGATAAAAAAAACGTGGCGAGTAGCGGGTTCGTTTTCATTGGGCAGTCAGGAAATATTCGCCGACGAGCGAGTTGAGATATTTTTCGAGATTCGTGTAGCCGTCGTGGTTTAAATCTTTATTCGCTTCCGATGGATCGTGTGGATTCAGGCCGTGCGCGATTTCCCAATCATCCGGAATGCCGTCGTGATCGCTATCCACCGGCACATTATACGTTTTGTAATCTGGCCACGGAAAATACGGCGAGCCGAGCGCGGATTTGTCATCCGTGGGCTCATCAATAATGCCGGGAAAATTCGGACTTGGACGATCGCCGTAAGTCGGGCCTTTGGTGCCGATAAATTCCGCTGTGCCATCGCGCGTGTCCTTGATGATGTGCAAATCTACGACATCGGATTTCGGAAAATTCGCACCCACATTGGCGAGCACGTTCGTGAACGCGGCGCGCGCGGTTTGCGTGGTCACGTAGGACGGATATAATTCTTGATCTACGCGCACGGTGGCGGGATCAATCGGATCGCGCGAATTCGACCAGCCATTTTCAAACGCGTCCCAGTTGTTCGTTTCGTTCACGAAACCTTCGAGCACGTTGCCGTCCATGTAATAACTTTCCGTGCCCCACGCGGGATTAATTTTATCGAGCTTCAACACCCATTTAACAAAGGGATTTGGCGCGTGCGGCTTATAGTAATTATTGACGTAGTTCAGCGCTTTCACGCCGCCATCCGTCGTGCGCGCCGTCGAGTTGTAAACGACGTTATTGCGGATGTCCAAATAGCCGGCGTAATGTCCGCTCTGATTCAAGCCACCGGCGAGGCTCCAGTTACGATCCGTGCAATCCGCGAGCAAGTTGTGATGATAACTGCCGATGTCGCCACTGATGGAACCGGCAAATGCGTGCGTCTCCAGCTTGGTGCGATCGCTGGCGCGATAGTGCGGCCCGTGATGCAGCGCCTCGGCGACGATGTTACGCTGAAACGTGATGTCCTTCGCACCGCGCGAACTGGTGCCCTCATCCGAACTCCAACTGATCGAGCAATGATCCATGATGCAATTATCGCAATAGCCCATGCCCGCGCCGTCCATCGCGCGTTTCGCGGCGTCGCCGATGCGGAAGCGCATATAACGGATGATAACGTCATGCGTGCCGTAAGCGCCCGCGCCATAATCGGCTAAACAGATGCCATCGCCCGGCGCGGTCTGTCCGGCGACAGTGCAATAGGGATTATGCACCGCGCAGGGCGACTTCAAATGAATGACGCCCGAGACGCGAAAAATAATCGTGCGCGGCCCTTCAGCTTCCACTGCCGCGCGAAAACTGCCGGGGATGACTGCCTCTTTTTTGCCCGCGTCGTAGTCCAGCAGATTGGTGACTTCGATGATGCGTCCGCCGCGTCCGCCGCGCGCAAAACGTCCGTAACCTTCCGCCGTCGGAAACGCCAATGCCCGGATACGAAAACGCCAGACTTCGCCGCGCGTGACTTTTTTGGCGGCGTCTATTTCGTCCACGCGCCAGAAGTAAGTTTGCATTTGATCCAAGGTTGGCAGGGGAAAAGTTGCGGCGGACAAAGTCCCTTTGAATTCCGGCGAAGCCGTGCTCGCGCTGGCAACGACATTGGAATCCGTGCCCAAATAAAATTCATGCGCCATGGCTGTCGTGGGCGCCGTCCACGTCAACGCCGCTTCATTCGGCCAATGTTCATCGTCGTTCGCGGGCGCAGGTTTGATCGCCTTCGTATGCGGATTGGCGGTATCTATTTCAAAACCGTTAAGGATCAGACTTTGATTGGGACTGGAAGTTTCCGGACGAAAATCAATCACGACATCTTTGCCCGCCACCGCTTCGACTTCGAGCAACGTGCTGGCGACTTCGTAATCATTCGTCGCGCGGTAGGTGGCGGTCAGACCTTGGACTTGAATCACGCCGTCCACCGACACGTCGAAGACCGCGGGCGCGACGTGATCGCGCACTTCATTGTGATAGGTGACGAGGGTATGTTTACGGGGCGTCAGACCGGCGATGACCATTTCAATCGCGGTCGGCGTCGAACTTTTTTTGACGGTAATGCCATCCGCGGCCATCGTCGCGCCAAAATCCAAAGCGCCTTTGTATAACACCGGCGTCAACGTTCCGGTCGGCGCCGCGCGAAAGGCGACGGTGACGCCGTTGAAATTCTGCGTGCCCGAACTACCTTCGTGCCACGCCCAATTTTCCCAATGCGGCGTGAGCACGTCCTTGCGGTTATCGGATGCATTCAAATCCACTTTCAACTCCGCCGCGTGTGCGACCGGCAGAAATAATAGCAGCGCCACGCTAACTTTGACCGCCGTCATCCTCGTGAAATATTTCGCTGAAGTGAAAATGTGTTTCATGTGTTGAGTCCATTAAAAAAGCCGGGGTTAAGTTGGAACCCAACCCCGGCTACTGCGTAAAAACCTATTACGGACGGACGAACCGATAGAATATCGCGGAGCCACCCGTAACGGTGTTCGTCAAAGAGATCGTATTCACGTAATCCGATTGGCCGACGTCCGTCCAATTCGTGCTGAGTCCATTGGTCAAGGTGCTGATCTGTTGTTGCAACCAGCCATTGCCAACAAAACTCGGCGGCCAAGTCAAGGAGGCCACAATATTGGTTCCGCCGAACACGGCGAAACTATTGGTCAGGTTGATTTGAACCGATGAAGCACTGATGACTCCGATCGTGCCGCTGGCGTAAAGCTGGCTTAAGTCCCAGAGTAATCCGGGTCCCGGCACATTGGGCTTCACAATGGGATAGGTGTTGGTGGTATTCAATCCGGCATTACCAGGATTGCCATCGGTGTAATATTGTCCAAAGAACTTAAAGGTCTGGCCCGCAGCGAATGACGTCGGACCGACGTTGGTGATCAGCAGCGTGCAACCGTTGATTGATTTAGAGGTCACGCTCGGGCCATACACCTGACTTTGGGATAACAATTTTGTGTAAGGTTGAACGTTCGTCGAATTGAATTGCAACGTCGTAACGGAGCCCGCACTTAACTGAATTCGCCCATTGGGAGCGCCCTGTTGGTTGCCGTTGTTGTCGTAATCGGTGACCTTCGTGGTGCCAATGGCACTGCCACCCGGATTAAATGTGCCATTGATGATCAGGGTGCCGACATTGATGCTGCCGGGACTTACCCCGGCACTGTTCAGCACTAAGTCCGTTAAATTGCCGCCGATGGCAACCGTCAGGCTGGTGCCGTTAATGGTGCCGCCGTTGACCAGCATGGAATTGGTGGTCACGGTCGCTGCTCCCACTGCATTCAGCGTGCCTGAATTATACAAATAAGTTCCGGCTTGCATGGTTAAAGCACCGTTGACCGTGCCTAAGTTGTAAGTCAGTGAGCTGCCGGTTTGGGTGGTTAAAGCTCCCTTGATCGTGCCCACATTGGTCAAACTTCCCGAGTTGACCACATTACCCAGCACCGTCCCGCTGCCCAACCATAAGCCGGTCGCACCGGTCGCAATCGCCGCCGAACCAATCGTCCCGGAGCCGGTCAACGAACCTTGATTCACAGTAAGGGCCACTTCGGAATAATTATCCACTTCAACCGAGCCGGTGCCATATTTGACGAATGAAGCCGCGCCCCGAATGCCGCCGCTACCGGTGAAAATATAACTCAAAGAATTATTGGTCATCGCAATGCCATTAAAGCCGGCGGCCTGACGAGGCACCACATCTTCGGCTACGTTGATGGCGGAAAACGCGCCCGTATCATCAAAAGCAACGCTGTCACCGGTGGTGAAATTGGTGGCCAACAAGGTCGCCGTATCCAGCCAGTTTTTAGTGCTATTATCCCACGTATTATTGACATAGCCCTGCCAGAGGAGGGCCTTGGGTGTGCCCGCCGTCAACGTCAGATCAATGGTGTGCGTGGTGTTATTATTGAAGAGCGTGGCATTGTAGCCGGCCGGCACTGAACCCGCTATAAAGCTGGCTGCTTCGCCGCCGCCGGGAGCATACGAAATGAGATGGGTAAAGGTGCTGGATCCGGTGATCGAGCCGATGTTAATAATGCCGCCGCTGGCCACCAGATTCGTCACATAAACCAAGGTGTTAGCTCCGTTCATATTCAACGTCAAGCCGCCGCCATTAATAGTGAGCGTGCTCAACGCCGCAGCCGGACTGGCGATGGTATTACTAACGGCCAAGGTGCCCCCCGCCGCGATCGTGATCGCGTTGGTGCTATAGAGACCAACCGTAATCTGATTGGCCTGCAAGAGACCACCGCGATTGATCTGAATCTGGCCGGAAGCAGCGCCAGCCTGAGTGGAAAACCCGGTGACATTCGTCGGTGTCAGCCCTAAAACTAGATTACTGTTCACCGTCAAGGTTCCATTCGTGCCGACCAGTAAATATCCGGCAATTTGGGCGGTGGCATTCGTATATTGCATATTGCCGACGATGACGGTGTTGGCGTTGATCGTGCCCCAATCAAAATAGAGACCACCCACAACCCGGGCGGTGACTGAGTTGGTCCGATTCCGCCCCAACCAAATCTGATCTACTTGCAGATTGACCGTGCCGCCACGCAAATCAATGTTGCCCTGACAGTTATTGCCCGTGGCCAACGTCCCCGAATCAACCCCAACCGCCAGCAAACTCATGCGTCCGCCATTGGTGCCACGGATATAAGCGGAAGCTGTGGGGGCAACGGAATTAGACAAGGCCGGCCAAAACCGCAGCGTTGGACCAAAGATACTAAACGGAGAAGAACCAGATCCCGCCGATTTACCCCGGCCAACTCCAATGCTATCCGCAAAAATCTGGTTGGAGGTTCCCAAGGCAAATTGGAAAGCCGTGTTGACCAAGCTACCACCAGTGAGGTCAGCCAAGTTTGCGAATTGAATCGAGGTATTAAAACTGGGAGCCAGGTAGTTATCCGCAAACAAGGCGGTGATTTGATTCGTCCGCGCCAAGGCCAAGCTATCCGCCACCGGTCCATATAATCCTTGGTTTAAGAGCGACACATCTCCCACACTGAAGCGGCTCACCGTCGCTGAAAAATTATTCAAGTTCGTCATCAGCACCGTGGTCGCCCGCGCGTTCCCAGCATTATTCACTACGAAATTAGCCGCCGGATTGCTGACCACCAAACTGCCGGCACCGGAAAAAGTATAGAGGGGACGCGTGCTGTTACTGGTCTTATTGCCGATCGCAAAACCATTGGTGCCCAGAACGGATAAGGTGACGTTAGCGGGAATTTGCATGGCACAAGCACTCGCCAAAGCCAGATTGGCATCATTATCGCCCAAAAGAATCAAGGCTTGGATACTGGTTGAAACATCAACAATGTTCGTGAATCCCGGACGCGCGGTGCTGCCCGTCAAATTTTCGATATAAACACTGTCGTTCACCCCCGGAGCCACACCACTACTCCAACTGCTGCTGCTGGACCAATTGGCCGTTCCATTGGTGAACGCCCACTGCGGCACGACAAACAAAGTCGCATTGGTCGAATAACTGGCCGCGCCCGAAGCACTGATCGTCAGCGGATAAGTTCCCGCCGCAACATTGGTTGCGCTGAAGACCAATCCCAGTGAGACGCTGTTCGTAAAGTTATTGGTGCTTAGCACGGTGGCTAGTCCGGCGGGCTGTCCGGTCACCGCTAAAACAATCGGGCTGCCATTCCCGCTGGTTACGACTACCGCATTGCTACCTGCGCCCAACCCATTGGTAGTATTTGCTCCCACCCAATAATTAGGCGTTTGTGGTGTGATGACCACCGTCTGCGCTCGTGCGGGCTGAATCATCAGGGTCAAAACAACGATTGCCACCATGGCCCAAGAAAGGTTGACCGCACCCCAAGCGCCTCTGGGCAATTGGGCGGCGGGTGGAAACTGGCAATGATCGGTTTTATTTATGGCTGGCTGCTTCATGTGCTGGGGTGGTTTAAGGGTTGAATACTTTTATATTTGACCGGCAATTTCTCCTGGCGTCATTGACTTGAAAACGATTCAGCTCACCGGTAAACCGTATGGTCGTCCATCCATTCATAATCTTGGCTGACCCCGACAATGATGTGTGAACTGGTGGTTTGATTGACGGCAACCGGCTTGTAAGTGGTTCCCGCCAGCCATTTATGGATTTCCGCGTGGCCATCGCAGAAGGAGACATTGCCTGCCTTGCCATGATTGAAGGACGGGAGGTTACGCCAATATTCCGAACCGACCGGTAGACCGGGATCAAAAGAGAATACCGAGCCGCCCGTATACAAAAGGGTGTAAGGGCTTTCATCGACAAAGGCGAAAATATTCGCCGGCCCGGGCGAATTGAGGTCGGTAGATTTTTTGGCAGTAAAATAACTGCGGCCCGGCAAAGTATTAACGGGCGAGCCTCCGACGGCCGTATTGTTCAACGATGAATTTAAAGAATAACTCCGCACGCGAGTCCCATTTGCGGACGGCAAATTGTCGCCCGGACACCGGTAAGTTCCAGCGGTCTTTATGTAAGGTGAAAATAGCGAAGTCGCGCCGATCAAAATCGCCGTATTAGTATTAGCATCATTGCTCCCCCAGTTAATGCCGCCATCAACATCCACCCAGCCATTGTTCGACACCAATTTGTCATCGCTATCACCCGAATACATGATGAAGGCAAGATTAAGTTGCTTCGTGTTGTTCAAGCAGGCAATCCCCTGCGCTTTCCGTTTAGCAGAAGCCAAAGCCGGCAACAGCATCGCCGCCAAAATCGCGATGATCGCAATGACTACCAAGAGTTCGATCAGGGTGAAGCCGGCTTGAAGGCGTGCGGTTAAACATTTGCAGCCTCGGCGGGCTGAGCGCTGCGACAAAGGCATTAATCCTGCGTGGTTTGCAATCATAATTGGTCTCAATGGAATACTAAGAGAGTAGCCGCAACCCGGCGAATAGGTAATGCGAAAAGGCACAAATATATTGCGAATTTTGCCGAAGCCTGAACGGATATTTACTTCCGCCAGCCGCCCGCTGATACTTTCACAAAACCAACCTGTGAACGCTTTTTCCATTAAAACATGGGGTATTAGCTGCTTTTTGAGCGCTTTATTTTTTGCGTTGCCGACCGTGGCAACCGAATTATGGGTCGCGCCGCAAGGGGACGATCATAATTCCGGCAACGCGAACTCGCCGCTCGGCACCCTGGCCGCCGCCCAAATAAAAGCGCGCGCGCTGCGACGGCTGACAAACGACGATCTGAAATCTGGGACCCACATTATATTACGCGGTGGCATTTATCCATTGACCGCGCCGTTGATATTTTTGCCCGAAGATTCCGGAACCGAAACCGCGCCCACGCTCATCGAAGCCGCGTCGAATGAAACCCCGATTTTAAGTGGCGCGATCAACCTCACCGGTTGGAAAAAATTGTTCGGAACTATTCCCGGCCTGCCCACCAGCGCCAGGGATCATGTCTGGGTGGCCGAGGTTCCCACGATCAAGGGCGACGCCCTAGAATTTCGTCAACTTTGGGTGAATGATGCCAAAGCCATTCGCGCCCGCGAACCCAACACCGACCAGCTCGCGCGACTTGTCGGCTGGGATAAAACCAACGAACGAGCAACGATTCCCAGCCAAGTATTGGCCAGCCTCACGCAACCCATGGCGTTGGAAATGGTCATTGATCAAGTTTGGGAAATCGCCGAGTTGCGGGTGAAATCAATTCAAATCATCGGCACCAACGCGATGATCGCTTTCAAGTCGCCGGAAAGTAAAATTGAATTTGAACATCCCTGGCCGCCAGTGATCGTGGATACAAATTATCACGCGCCTTTTTTTTTGGTGAACGCGATTGAATTTCTCGATTCGCCCGGCGAATGGTTTGAAGACGTGCACGCGAAAAAAATTTATTACTGGCCGCGCGCGGACGAAGACCTGACAACCGCGAAGGTATTTGCGCCGACCATTGAAACGCTGGTTAAAATCGAAGGCGCACCGAATCGACCCGTCGCTAATCTGGAATTCCACGGCCTCACTTTTGCCCATACCACGTGGCGGCGGCCCTCCGAGCAAGGTCACGTTCCACTGCAAGCCGGAATGTTTTTATTGGATGCGCACAAACTGAAACCCAAAGGCACAGACTATCATCGCGGGCTTGATAACGTTGCCTGGATTGGCCATCCAACCGCCGCCGTTTCAGTGGAATCGGCGAATCACATTTCATTCGTGAATTGCGTTTTTGAACACACCGCCGCCGCCGGCTTGGATCTCGTCCGCCACACGCACGATGATTTAGTTGAAGGTTGCATCTTTCGCGATCTCGGCGGCAATGGCCTCCAGCTCGGAACCTTTTCTGACACGAATATCGAAACTCATGTGCCTTACCAGCCGTCCAACGAAAATGAAATCTGCACGCGGGAAACCATCGCCAATAATGTGGTGCGCGATTGCGGCACGGAAGATTGGGGCAGCGTCGGCATCGTCGCCGGTTACGTGCGGGAAATCAAAATTACGCACAATGAAATTTTTAATCTGCCCTATACCGGCATCAGCGTTGGTTGGGGCTGGACGAAAGCGACCAATGCCATGCGCGATAATTTGATTTTCGCCAATCGCGTTCAGCACGTCGGCCAACGGCTGGGCGATCTCGGCGGCATTTACACGCTCTCGGCACAACCGGGAACTGTGATCGCGGAAAATGCGATTAATGATCTTCAGCCCAGCCCGTTCGCGCCCGATCCAAATCATTGGTTCTATCTTTATCTGGATGAAGGTTCGTCATTCATCACCGTGCGCGATAATTGGTGTCCCGCAGAAAAATTTCTAAAAAACGCCAACGGCCCGGGAAATATCTGGACGAACAACGGCCCGCTAGTTTCCGAAAAAATTAAAAATGCCGCCGGCCTGGAACCCGCCTTTCAATCGTTGTTATCAAAACCATTACCATGAAAATAATTTCTCTCGCCGTCTCGCTGGCGCTTCTGTCATCCGGCCTGGTTACGCGCGGCGCGGGTCTGACGCCGGAACATTTACGCTGCGATTATGTCGTCAATCCACTGGGGGTAGATTCGCAACCGCCGCGATTATTTTGGCAGGTCGCGAGCGACGAACGCGGGGAAAAACAGACAGGTTATGAAATTTTAGTCGCTTCGTCCGCCCAACAATTAGCCAATGATCACGGCGATTTATGGGATAGCGGCCAAGTCAATTCCGACGCGACCTTGCAAATTGATTACGCCGGAAAAAACCTCGCGTCGTGGTCGGAAGTTTTTTGGAAAGTTCGCGTTTGGGATGCGCGCGGAAAAGTTTCTGCGTGGAGTCAGCCCGCGCATTGGACGATGGGCGTGCTCGCTAATACCGACTGGCACGCGCAATGGATCGGCGCGGCGGATACGAATATTCCGTCCTTGTTGTTGCGCCATGAATTCACCGTAAAACCGGGACTCAAGCGCGCGCTGGTGAATCTCTGCGGCCTCGGCCAATACGAACTGACGCTCAACGGCCAAAAAATCGGCAACGATTTTCTTTCGCCCGGCTGGACGAAATATGATCAAACCTGCCTTTACGATACGCGCGACATCACGGCGGATTTGGCGCGCGGCCAAAATGCCGTCGGCATCGAGTTGGGCAACGGCATGTATCGCGTGCTCGGCGGCGGACGTTTCACAAAATTCAAAAACTCGTTCGGCCCGCAAAAAGCCATCGCGCAAATCCGCTTGGAATACGCCGACGGCTCCGTGGAATTTATCGGCACGGACGAACATTGGCGGGTCGCGACCGGCCCGATCACCTTCAATTCCATTTATGGTGGCGAAGATTTTGACGCGCGCTTGGTTCAAAAAGGTTGGAACCAAATCAATTTCAACGACGCGACGTGGACGAACGCGGTGGTGCTGAACGGCCCCGGCGGGGCCTTGCGCGGCTTGTCCTGCGCTGCGCCGCCGATCCAATTTATCAAAACAAATTGGCCGGTAGCCCAACATTCATTGCCCGACGGCGATCTCGTTTTTGATCTCGTTTTTGATCTCGGCCAGAACGCCGCGCACGTTCCGCAAATCACCGTTACCGGTCCGGCTGGCAGCAAAGTGGGCATCATGCCCGCGGAACTTCTCAGCGCCGACGGCGCCGTGAATCAAAGTTCCATGGGCGCGGGCCATCGCGGTTCTTATCTGTGTAAATTCACCAAGGCGAGCGACGGCGAAGAAACGTGGTCGCCAAAATTTTTCTACGTGGGTTGTCGTTATCTTCAGGTTCAGCTTACGCCCGCCGCGACCAATGGCGTCTTGCCGAAAATTGAATCCATTGCCGGCCTCGTCATCCAATCCGCTTCCGAACCGGTCGGAAAATTTGAGTGTTCCAACGACCTGTTTAATCGCATTCATACGCTCGTCCGTTGGGCGCAGCGCAATAACATGGTCAGCATTTTGACCGATTGTCCGCATCGCGAAAAACTCGGCTGGCTGGAAGAAGATCATCTGAACGGCCCGGCGTTGCGTTACGGATTTGACCTCGCTCAACTTTTTACCAAGATCGTCAACGACATCGCCGATTCCCAACTTACCAACGGCCTCGTGCCGACGACGGCGCCGGAATACACGATTTTTCGTAACAAGGATGATGCGGAACATTTGCGCAATGATTTCGGCGATTCGCCGGAATGGAGCGCCACGTTCATTCTCGCGCCGTGGCAACAATATGAATTCGATGGCGACTTGAATCTGTTCCGATTGCACTACGCTGCCATGACCAGCTATCTCGCTTATCTGGGCACGCGCGCGACCAATGACATCGTCAATTACGGCCTCGGCGATTGGTATGATCTCGGGCCGAAAAAGCCCGGCGTATCGCAGCTCACACCCGTCGCGTTGACGGCTACGGCCTTTTATTTTGAGAATGTAAAGATCATGGCGCAAGCCGCCGCGTTACTCGGCAAAACGGCGGATGCTCAACAATTTTCCGAACTCGCGGAAAAAATTCGCAGTGCGTTTAATGAAAAATTTTATGACACGACGAATCACGCCTACGCCACCGGTTCGCAATGCGCCAACGCCATTCCGCTCGTGATGGGAATCTGCGAGCCAACGAATCGCGCCGCGGTGTTGGACGCCCTCGTGCGCGATGTGCGCGCGCGCGGCAATGCGTTGACGGCGGGCGATGTCGGCTACCGCTATTTACTCCGCGCGCTAGCTGACGGTGGTCGCAGCGACGTGATTTTTGACATCAACAATCAGACCAACCAACCCGGCTACGGCATGCAAATCGCCAAGGGGAAAACCAGTCTGACCGAGGCGTGGGACGGGGGTTCTTCGCAGGATCATTTCATGCTCGGCCAGATTCAAGAATGGTTTTATCACGACCTCGCCGGCATTCAAAATGCGCCCGGTAGCGCCGGCTTCAAAAGCATCGTCATCAACCCGCAACCGGTCGGTGATGTGACGTGGATGAAAGCCAGTTATGATTCGATTCGCGGAAAAATCAGCTGCGACTGGCAGCGCGCGAAGGGCAAATTTAAGTTGAACATTTCCATCCCCGCGAACACGACGGCGACCGTTTTTATTCCTACCACTTCGACGGAATCGGTGACGGCCAACGGCTCACCCGCCACGCAAAGTCCGTCGGTCAGTTTTCTGCGGCTGGAAAACGGCCGCGCCGTTTACGCGGTTGAATCCGGCCGCTACGAATTTATTTCAGCCGATTGAGGCGGTTCAAATTCGGAAGGTCGCATCGGCTTCCAAGCCGGCGCGACAGCGGATATCCCAATCACTTCGTCGCCGGATTATTCGTGCCCGGATGTGCGACTACCCAATCGCTGAACGCCTTGGTGGTATTATAGCCTTGGTCATCCAAGTAGCGGTTGATCTGAGTTTTATATTTCTGGAAAATCGCCGATTTTTCCGGTGCGCTGCCGCCATCCACGGCTTCTTCGCGGGCCAATTTGAGCAATTCTAAAATCTTAGCCTTTTGCGCATCGGTCAGGCCGGACACAATTTGACCATAGGCATCGTAACTCGCTTTGACCTTGTTATAGGTCATTAAATCTTTCACCGATTCGATCTGCGCGGGCGTCAAATTTTCGGCCAGCTTCGCAAAAAACGCATCGTGTAACGGCTTGGATTGGACGAGCAGCAGCGGTTCGCGGTTTTCGTAATTCACCGCCTTGCCGTCCACGGTGAGCCGGGTATCAATCGCCGCGTCCCGCACGCGCAATTCGTGATACTGGTTCATGATCACATTGAACACCGCGTTGGATTTGGTCTCCTCGGCAAGGTTGAGCACCTTCATGATATCCAACGTCCGGTAGTTAATACTGTTAGCATAAAAAGCTTCTTTTTCCGCGTCCGTCGGTGCTGTCAAAGTTTGCGCCATCGTCAGCCGGGAGAAAAAAGCGGCGCCGAGGAGAGCGGCATAAAATGCCAGAGATGATTTTTTCATAGTTATATTCAGTTCATTACGGGTTGCTGCATTGGTTTAAAAACTGCCGTCAAGGACGTGACAATTTTCCAAAATAAAAACTCACCGTCCGCGCATATTCGCCGTGCGCGACGGCGCGTTCGCCGGACGGACTGCCATCCGCCGCCGGCTGAAACTTGCTGCCCATCGGCGGAATCACATCTAACAACCCCAACCCGCAAGCCGGCAGCGGCGGGATGGTGTTACCCGCGATTTTTGCCGGTGGAAATTCTGGCGTGAGCACTTGCACGAACGGCACGTCTTCCGGCACCACCGTGATCTGGCCTTCGGTCGTCTCCAGCTGCAACCAGCGGACATCCGCAAAACAGCCTTTAAATTCAGGGTAAATCCAATCGCGCCAGCCGGTGATGGTGTTGTTGTAATCATTCTGCCACACCCCGAGCGTGACTCCCGCCAGCCGGTTTTTCCAAACGCGATACGGTCCGTCGCCGAGCCAACGTTTGCTTTCCACCAAATTTTCCGGGTAATCAAACAGCACGCCGAGAAAGTCATTCGTGCCTTCAGCGGTATAGGTGTAACGACATTGCAACCAGCCGTCGGCGCGCAGTTGCCAAGTGATATTTTTGAAAGTGGCATTGGTCGTTGCCAACTGCGGGCCGTTGCTCAAAGAAAACTTTTTTCCGGCGCGTTCGACCGCCAGCAATCGTCCCGTGGCGCCCGCAATCTGCGCCACGATATTTTCACCTTTTAATTCAATGATGCCTTGATTGGTGCCGCCAAAATTATCGGCCCGGGCAACCATCTTCACATCCCCGGCAAAAACTTTGCGCTGACGCAACGGCCAGACGTATGTCCACAGCTCGCGTCCGTTGGGATCGTCCACGCGCACGGCGAGAAAATCGCCCGCCATCACATCCGACGTATGCCAGAAATTTTCCGGCAGGTTGAGGTTCAACTTGCCGCTGCCGCCGGGAGGGATCGCCGGGGATTCCGCCCTACCTTCCGCGCTAACGGTTTCTTCGTCGGTATCCGCCCGGCCGGGAGAAATGAGCTGGCGCAGTTGCCAGGTGAATTTGCACTGGCGCGCATCCGTAAAGCCGAAATAATTTTCCACCGTCAACGTGCCGTTAAAATTTTCCGGCAAATTGGTTTCGAGAATTTGGATCGGCGACCAGATTTGTTTGATCGTATAAAAACTCGCTTCCCGCTGACGATACGGGCCGACGATGCCGTCCGGCGCTTCATTCCCCGCCACGTCAATTTGGCCGTTGTCGGCGCGCTTGATGCCCTCGTCCAGAAACGCCCAAAAAAATCCGCCGCCCAGATATTTACTGTGCGACATCAGTGTCCAAACATCCGCCAAACCGGAACCCGCACCGCCGTCGTAAAGACCGTGCAAAAATTCCGTCGGCATATAAATCCATTTCTGCGTGGCGTTGGTATCGGCCAGATAATTATTTTTGTGAAAGGAAATAGGAATTCCGTTGCACGCGAGCTGGGCAAAATCATACGGCAAATAATGCGCGGTGTTCAAACCGTTGAACGCCGCCCACGGATGCAACACGCGGCGCGCTTGAGGATCGGCTTCGGCGAACAAATGATCGAGGTTCGTGTTGAAACCGCCTTCGTTACCGTTGTCCCAAAATAAAATGCTGGGATGATTCACGTCGCGCGTCACCATTTCGCGGACGAGCGCCGTGCCGGTAGTCGTGTCGTAAGCCTTATGCCAGCCCGCGAGTTCATCCAAAACGTAAAGTCCTAGTTGATCGCACTCGTCCAAAAAGTCCGCGTCCGGCGGATAATGCGACATGCGGACGGCGTTCATATTCATGTCCTTCATCGTCTCAATGTCAAACCGCTGGACGGCGTAACTCAAACAGCGTCCTGAATCCGGCCAGAACGAATGTCGATCGCAACCTTTCAAGATCACGCGTTGGCCGTTGAGATAAAGTCCGTCGCCATCGCGCACTTCAAACGTGCGAAAGCCGAAGCGTTGCGACCTTTCGTGAAGGGTTTTATCACCCTGTCGCAATTGAATTTGCACGCGATAGAGACTAGGCGTTTCGGCCGTCCATAGTTTTGGCGCGGTGATTTGCGATCTTAAATTTGCGATTTCAGATCCGGCAGCGTCAGAAATAATTTTACTGCGAAACGGTTCGCCCACATTTTTCCCAGCTAAAGTTTGAATCTGCGCGACCACCGAATCCGCGTTCGTCACGCCGTTGAGGAAAGCGTTCATCGAAAAAGTTCCATCCGCTTGGGCGTTGATCGCGACGCGCTCGATGAATTGCGGCGGCACGGCTTCAAGATAGACCGGACGAAAAATACCACCATACATCCAAAAATCGCCCGTGCGCTCCGCGCCATTCACCGAGGCGTTGGCCGAATGTTTGGCCACGGTGACCGTCAATTGATTCGTCGAACCGAATCGGATCTGCGACGTGACTTCGTATTTGAATTGATAATAACCGCCCTGATGCGCGGGGCCGATAGATTGGCCGTTCAAGGTCGCGCTCGTGTCGGTCATCACGCCGTCGAACACGAGAAAAATTCGCCGACCCGACCAGTCCGCTGGCACTGAAAAATCATGTTCGTAAAGCCCGCGCTCGTTGTAAGCGTTGGTCAAATCACGGTGATAATTAATCGTGCCAAAGCCGTGCAATTCCCAATTGGACGGCACAGGCAGATTAGTCCAATAGCCCGACTGCGCCCCGCTCGTGCAGAAAAATTTCCACGGAATCGCGTCATCTTTGCCGTGGCCAGAGAGAAACTGAATTTCAGTATCTTGCGCCAATAAGGCGGGCAGTGCGCCAAACAAAAACGTGACGAGCAGAAAACTTTCAACCTTCAACTGCCAACTTTTAACCGCCCGCACCGCCCGCCATCGCAACCGCCGCAGCGATGAAGATAAAATGTTAAATGTGGCAGATTGGCTCATTTACCCTTTCAAATGTTGCCGGAAATCCGTCGGCGTCATGCCGGTTTGATGCCGGAAAAAATGACTGAAATAAAATTCGCTGGAAAAATTCAACTGCCCGGAAACGTCTTTGATGGAGAGCCGTTTGTCCGCGAGCAACAGTCGCGCCTGATCCAAGCGCGCGCGTTGAATGTGTTCGTGCACCGTCCCTTGACCGGATTGTTGAAACAACGCACGCAGGCCGGAATAACTCACCTTGCCAATGATGGCGAGTTCCTTCGCCTTCCAATCACGGAGCGGATTGGATGAGATCGCATTGAGCACGCGAATGACCGGCGGCGGCAATTCCGCGCGGGGCGACACCAACAATCCGCGCGCCATCAGCAACGTGCCGAGCATTTCCGTGATGCGCATGTGGACTTGCCATTCCCAACCCACCGGCCGGCGCCGCGTCATCCGGAGCAATTCATTTTGGGTGCGCGTGACACATTTAAAATCGTCCAATTCAAATTCCGCGTTCTCTTCGTCGCGAATTTCTTCATGCCAAAACTCCAACCCCGGCCCGCCAAATCGAAAGCCGGTGATGGTCAATTGTTTTCCCGGCGCCGGAATGTAAGTGCGCGGTTTGCTCATATCCACTAGCCACAGTTTTTTGCCGCGCTTCAATTCAAACCGGCTGGTTTTATATTCCAGTTCGCCTTCGCCCGATTGCACCCAAAACAAATGCGCACCGGGCTTTTCAAAACGTTCATGCCGATCGGATTGGCCGACGCGACGCGTGCCGATGGAAAACAAATGCCACAGCAACCGGCGGGCAACCGGCGACGGATCCACAAAAATTAAATTGTCAGCAACGCTGGTGGGTAATGACATGGAACACTCTTTATCAGACAACCCGACGTCATGTCCACTTTTCAGGCCAGGCATAGGTTCCAGGTTTAATGGTTAATAAAATCGATTGGTCGCCTTGGACGGATAACGTGGCCACGCCGGGCGCTAATTCGCGTTCCACCGCCAGCCGCGACCAACCCATTCGCCGCACCAATTCCGCCGCTGTCGCGCCGCCTTCCGCAAACACACGTGCCACGGAAATGCGCGCCATCACATTTTCGGCGACCTGCACCAAGCTGTGCGACAGTCGTTTTGCCACTTCCACGTTGCGCACCGCGGGCAGACCAACGGCGAGGATCACGCGGGCATTTTCCGCAAACGCATTAACGGCGCGCTGCGTCACGGCGGCGACGGCGGCGGGCGTAAATTCCGCGCCCCACGTCAATTCCATCGGCAGCGTCAACACCGGTTGTTTGCGCCGCCGGGCGTCCGTCACAAATTTTCGCGCCGCTTTGGTGGCGGTGCCGCAAATAAATAATTCCCGCCCGGTCGTCGGCAAGCGTGACGTTTCCGGATTGCCCATCACCAAAAGTTTTTCGCGTTTCAACAGGGCGCTAAAAAATTCCGATCCGCCCGCCGGCAAAATACCCGCTCCGGACAGCGCCGCCCAATCGCACACATCTTGCGACGTGTTGGTTTCGCCCACCACAATGGTTTGCCCGGGCATCGAACGTTCGCCATTGACCACGCGAATCGCAAATTGTTGCGGCACTTTTAGCAGTCGCAACACTTGGGAATAACGGCGCGGATATTCAGGGTCGCGCGCAAATTCCGTTTTGTGAATCAACTTGCCCCGCACGAAATAGTGACCGTCGCGAATCGTGCGGCCGAGCGCGGGATTGGCCGGCAGCAACAGCGCGCGTTCCAATTTTAATTGCCGCATCACCGCTTCCACTTCCGCGGTCACCTGGCCGCGCAAAACGGAATCCACTTTTTTATAAATCCAGCGCGCGCCCGCCGCGTGCAATTGTTGCGCCGCCGTCGCCGCGCGTTGACCCGCTTCTTCCGCGCTGCACGAACGCGAATCCGTATCCACGCAGACCAAGTCCGCCTGACCACTCGGTTCGCCGCGCCGGATAATTTCCGCGCGCAAACCATGACGCAAACCGACGGCACCCAATTCGGCGGCCCCGGTCAAATCATCGGCAATCACGCCAATCATCGCCGCGCTCCTTTCGATTTTCCCGCCGCCAATTCGGTGGCCACTTGGATGGCTGAGAACAGACTGGTCGGATCAGCTTTGCCTTGCCAAGCGATGTCGAACGCCAGCATTTTGAAAGGAATGTGTCCCTGGTCATGGTAAAGGGTGACCAGCGCATCAAAATTTTTCCGCACATTCACCGTGAACGCCGCGTCCGGGACGAGCGGGCCGGTGACTTGGAGGCCCTTTTTTCGCGCCTGTGTCACAGCCGGCGTCACGAATTTTTCTTCCTCCCGCTGACCAAACAATCCGTGTTCGCCCGCGTGCGGATTCAATCCGCAAACACCGATGCGCGGTTCGCGCCGCAGCATCCAACGCATGGTTTCCGCCGTGTGTTCGATGACATTTAAAATCCGCGCGACGGATAATTTTTGCGGAACTTCGTGATAACCGATGTGCGTCGTCGCCATGCTCACGGTGAGTTTTTCCGAATACAACATCATGCAACTACGCGCCGCTTGGGTGAGCGCGGTGAAAATTTCGGTGTGGCCCGGGAATTTGACGCCGGAACGATTCAACGATTCCTTGTGAATCGGCGCGGTGACGACGCCCGCGATTTGGCCCGCCAACGCCGCGCGAATCGCTTGTTCGATATAAACATAACCGGCCCGGCCACACGCGGCGGAAACTTTGCCCGGCTTGACCGCCGACGCCTTGATCGCCGCGCAATCCACGATGAGCGGCTGCGAAATATTTTTAATTTCAGCCAACGCGGCGAGCGAGACAACGCTTCCCGCCAGCTTCGAAAATTGTTTTCCCGCCACGCGTTGCAACACGCCAACGTCGCCAAATAAAACCGGCACGCATGCTTGGTTCACCGCCAGTTCGAGCAATGCCCGAAGACAGATCTCCGGCCCGATTCCGGCGGGATCGCCCATCGTCAAACCCAAGACTGGCCGGGTTTTTTTCATTTCAGCAAAAGCAACTCACGCATGTGACTGCGAATTTTTTCCAACTCCGTCGCGGAAACTTTGTGCAAGGGCGGCAGAACTTCCAGCCCGCACAAACCGGTGCAGTGCATCGCCGCCTTCAACGCCGCGAGCGATTCGTTCAAGTTGCGACCTTTTTGATACAGCGACGCCACGGCATTCATTCGCGCCGAAAGTTTATCCGCTGCGCTCCAGTCAGACATTTTGGCCGCCACACAAAGCTGGTGGCAGACCTCAGGAATCAAGTTACCAACGCTCGGCACAATGCCGTCTGCGCCGAGCTTCAGTCCTTTTTCCATCAACGCGCCGACGCCGATAAATACGGAGAAATCCTTTTGACCGCCAAAACGTCCCAGCAATTCTTCGTGCCGTTGCGGATTATTTTCCGAATCCTTGACGCCCACGAGGCGCGGATGGCCAAGCAATTTTTCCACCGCGTCGAGCGGGATGGAAACGCCCGTGGTCATCGGCATGTTGTAAAGCAGCAGCGAGCCTTCCAACTGCTCCAGCATTGAATGAAACCAGCTTTGCAATTTATCTGGCGCAACTTTTTCCCGGATGGGCGGATGCGCCACCACGGCGTCCGCACCCACGCGGAAAAACTCATTCGCCTCCGATAAATCTGTCAGCCGCACGTCGCCCAGGCCGACAAAAATCTGCGTGCGCTTCGCAGCGCGCCGGACCGCCAGCTCAACCAGCCGATGGCGAAACTCGCGCGGCACATGGGCGCCTTCACCCGTCGTGCCGAGCACAAAGATCCCGGCGACCTCGCCCGCGATCTGCGCGTCGACCAACCGCTCCAACGCTGGTTCGTCCAAGCCACCACCCGCCGTGAAGGGCGTCACCAGCGGCACCACCGCACCCTGAAATTTTCCCCTGCGAATGTTCATTGAAATTTAATAGGCCGCCTCATAGATCCGCACGGCATCCGCCTCGGTCAATGGGCGTAAATTATTTTTTAACAGGCGCGTCACGGACATGGCGGATTGCGCCAGCGACGGAATGGCAGCCTGTGGAATGTTTAGCTCGGAAAGTTTTTGCGGCACGCCGCAGTCGCGCGACAGTTGCGAAAGAAATTCCACGCCATGCTCGGCGGTGGTCAGCGACGAGCCGTTGCGGGTCACGCCAAGGGACAAGGCGATTTCCATGTAGCGCTCCGGCGCGGCGGAAAAATTG
The DNA here is from genome assembly GCA_026225255.1 of Methylacidimicrobium fagopyrum. Classification (GTDB taxonomy): domain Bacteria; phylum Verrucomicrobiota; class Verrucomicrobiia; order Limisphaerales; family UBA11358; genus UBA11358. Next base: position 65,707 of record JAMFSJ010000017.1, read on the forward strand.
AACCGTAAAACGTGCGGCAACAAGAGCGCGTTGGCCACGCCATGCGCGATGCGAAAGCGTCCGCCCAGCGGATATGCCAGCGCGTGAACGGCGGCGGTGTTGACCGGGCCAAGACATAATCCGCCGTAAAGACTGCCGAGCGATAAGGCGGCACGCGCTTCGACATCCGAACCATCGCGGACGGCGCGGACGAGATTCGCGGAAATCAATTGGATGCCTTGCAACGCGTAAAGATCCACGATGGGATGCGCAAATTTATTGGCATACGCCTCGATGCAATGCGTCAACGCATCCAAGCCGGTGGCTGCGGTCACGGCGGGCGGAACGGTCAATGTAAGCAGCGGATCAATAAATGCGGCGTCCGGCACCAAGTGCGGACTGACTACGCCTTTTTTCAACGCATCCGCTTCGTCCAACAAAATCGCGTTCGGCGAAACTTCCGCGCCCGTGCCCGCCGTGGTCGGCAGGCAGACCAGCGGTAGTTTGCGTCCGCTTAAAAGATTGATACCAAAAACTTCCGCCACGCATTGAGGACTGTCGGCGAGCGCGGCGACCAGTTTGGCCACATCAATCGGACTGCCGCCGCCGATGCCCAAAACGCCATCGACTTTTTGCGCGCGCGCCTGTTGCAAAATAATTGCGAACGCGGCGCAAGTCGGCTCGTGATCTACCGCGGTGGGGATGACTTCCAGGCCAAAGCTTTTTAACACGGCGACCACTTCATTCAGTGACGGCAACACCGGCGTGCTCGAAACCAGCAGCACGCGTTTCACGTCGCGTTGCGCGAGAAATTCAGCGCATTGCGGCGCGCAGCCGTTACCGAAAACGATGCGCGGCGGTTGGAGCAGCGTGATCAAGCTCATGGATTCACCTCCGCCACCGCTGATGAAATAGGGTTTTCCGGTTTCAAAGTTTTCCGTTTTTCCAGCCAGCCCCAGAACGTCCATTCGCTTTTCACATTGGTGTCCGCCGGGAAAAACCAGCTGGCGCCGTAGCCGACGACCAGCACGATGACGTGCGCGATGACGCCGATCATCACGTCGGGCCAGGTGTAATTCCAACCGAGGTTGAGCATCTGATATTTGCCGCCGGTGAGCGTCGCCCACGCGGTGAAGGCCAACGCCGAAATAATTCCAATCCACAATCCCTGCCGGTTCGCCCGACGGCTGAAGAACGCGAGGAGAAACATTCCCGCCAAACCGCCAGCGACGATCGCCGTGGCGGCGTAATACAGTTTCAACGCGCCGTCGCCTTTGCTGGCGATGAAGGCGCCGACGCTGATCGCGAGCAGACCGCTGACGGCAATAATGATTTTGCCGACGAATAGCCGTTGCCGGTCGGTCGAATCAGGCCGCAGTTTGCGGTAATAATCTTCCACGCCCACCGCGGAAAGGCAGTTCAGATCGGATGACATGGTGGACATCGCGGCGGAAAAAAGTGCGGCCATGAAAATACCCGCGAGACCGGCGGGGATTTTCGTCGTCAGAAAAAATGGAAACACGCGGTCGGCGATCACCTGGCCTTTGGCGTCGAGCAATTGCGCGGGGAAAACTTCGCCGGACAATTGGTAATACGCCCACAACAACGTGCCGACGAGCATGAACGCCGTCCACGCGGGCACGCACAAAAATGCACCCAACGCCACGCCTTTCAGCGCGTCGCGATCACTTTTGGCGACCAGATAACGTTGCACCAGCGTTTGATCAGCGGCGTATTTTTGCAGGTAAAAAAACGCGCCGTAGAGCAGCATCACCCAGAAATTTCCGTTCGCCGTCAGGTCGAAATTCAAACTGCCGAGGCTGAATTTATTTTTCTCCGCCGCCAGCTGGAACGCCGCGCCCGCGCCACCGGGCATGATGGAAATCAACACGCCAAGCACGACGATGACGCCGGCGATTTTCACCAGGCCTTGCAACACTTCCGTCCAGATGACGGCTTCCAAGCCACCGACGAGCGTGTAAAGAATCGTCAGCAGGCCGACCCCGATGATGACATTATATTTATCCCAACCCGTCATGCCGCAGACTGCCGTCGTGACAGTGAACAGCACAAAACCCATTTTGGAAAAATGTCCGGCGGAAAACGCCAACGCGCTGTAAGCCCGCGCGCCATAGCCGAAACGTTTTTCAAAATATTCATACGCGCTCATGCCGACGGCGTGACGAAAAAAGGCGATCAATATTGTCCCCAACACCAACAATACGCCGACCGCCATGAAGCCGGGCACTAGCTGGTTCCAATCGCCTTTGAACGCCGCGCCGGGATACGCTATGAACGTGATGCTGCTGATGATCGTAGCGAAAACGGACAGCCCCATCGCCCACGCCGGAATGGACCGCCGCGCCACGAAATAGGCTTCGGTCGTCGTCTGCCGGCGCGCGAATTTCAAACCAATGGCCGCGACCGCGACGAAATAAATCGCGATCACGACTAAATCTAATGGGCGCAGGGAGTTCATGTCAGTAACTTGCCTCTTTCATAAGCAAACCGTCCGCAAAGTTACCGGAAAATTTCAGCAAGCCGTCTTCGTTCCATTGTTTCACCGGGCCGTCGGCGACGAGTCCGAAAAAATTGCGTTTCAAATCGCGTGCTGCCGGATGGGTGTTCCAAGTGGATTCCCTTTTCTTTCGACCATTCGGCCAATATTGAAGCCACACTGCCATATGCGATTTCAAATCATGCGACCAGCTCCAAAGTTTTTTCCCGTCCGGCGACCAAAAAGTTTCCTCACCGGTTTTGCGACCGCTCGCGTAAGTGACTTCATGTTGCTTCGCGCCGCTGGCGTAATAATCCGTCTCCGCGCCATCGAGTAGGTAACGTCCGGAGGGACAAATCCGGGCGCTCCACTGCGAACGGGATTTTCCGTTCGGATAATTTTCGGAAAATGTTTTCACCACGCCGCCGCTCGTTTCCGGCGCGATATCGCCCACATCGGAAAGAATCCAAGCTTCGTTTAATTCATAGTGGAGGCACGGCTGCGTCTCCGTGGTCAAAACATGGATGACACCATTGGGAGCCTGTCGCGCGGTGACGTAACCGAGCGTGCCATTGGTGCCGCGTTGAAAATTGGGCAACTGGACGGGAAGCGTTTTGATGTGCCACGAAGCGCCGTTGTTCGTCGAAAGCGCCACGAAGGCGTCATTGCCAAATTTCCAACCGGCGGGCGGCGGACGCACGAGCTTGTGAAGATAGGCATCGCTGACAAAAAACAGATTCCCATCCGCGAGCTTGATGAGCGACGGACGTTGCGCGGTGCCTAAGGGCGGGAAAGGCGAAGGCTGGCTTGGGCTCCAACTCACGCCGTAGTTCGTGGAAAAATTTTCCGGCGACCAACCATTCGTGGCGGCATTTTTTCCGCCAATGGAAAGCAAACCACCCTTGTCATCCAACGGCACGATCACCGAATGTCGTCCGCCCGTTCGACCGCCCATGTCGTGCCAATGAACACCATCATCCGGGCTGCGCCACAGAAAACTTTTCGCACCTTCGCCATCCATCGCGAAATAAATCGCGCCGTCCGCGCCGCGAAACGCGCTCGTGATCGGCTGCGCGGTAACATTTTCCGTTGGCTGATCCAACTGCGGCAGCGCGAGTGTCCACGTCGCGCCGTTGTCGGTGGACGTCGCTTGCTTGAACGGCAACCAGTCTGACAACTCGCGACCGCCGCCAAAAAAACGGAGCGTGCCGCGATCATTCCACAGCAGACCCGATTGATCGTTATAATTTTCCGTCTTAAAAAACAGTTCCGGCAAATCCCATTCCTCCGCGCCGCAACGCAGTCGCGCTTGGATGAATGATGTGGACGGATCCGCTTCGGCCTTGCCCGGCGGCGTGCTGAAATAAATCGCCAACGCGTCGCCGTTCGGCAGGATTTCAAAACCCGGCGAATGGTTATGGGTGAAAACTTCCGGGTCCATACCGGTCAAAGCCGCCGTCAGATTGGTCGCATTTTCCGGCGGCACCGGCAGCGCAAAGCGCACTTTAAAATAAGGCTTAGTTGAATCTGGACCGTATTTTGCCGGAGCCGTGCCTTGTTTGATGGCGGTCTGACAAAACGGAGTCGCTCGACCCGCCGAATCCAATTGCAGCGCAAACGAATTCGTGCCGGCGGCAATGCGGTCGTGACCGCTGGAAAAATTTGCCGCGCGAACGTTAATCGTTTCCGCCGCGACCGGATGAACCCAAACCAATGGCCACGTTGCGGCACTGACCGCAAGGCAGATCCAATTCAAATTGAGACAACGCATGCGCATTGGGTTTTAATGGGGACGCATATTTCTACCTCATTCCGGCCGGTTCCGTCATATCTAAAACGCCAAACTATTTGATAAAAATGACAAACCACCCACGACCGCTCCCGGCGGAGCTTCAGCTCAAGACCGCAGGCAGAGCCTTTGCGCTGGCCTTGGATGATTCGTCCAAGCGAGCGTGTGAACTAGAATTGGCCGCCGGCCAAGGGAGTGAATTTCACCCGAAGATGATAGCTTTGCGGCGGCACCGCGTAACGTTCCAACACGCCCGGACCGCAACTGCTATTACCCAAACCGCATTGCTTCACGTCCAGCGATAAAACGACTTCTGGACGGGCGTGCAACTCATAGTTGTGCCGCACGGCCGCGAGATCGTTGGCGGTAAAATGCAGGGCGGAGAATGAAAACGGATTTTCGGCCGCGGAAATTTTCAACCCATTTCCCTGCGCATCCCGCAACTCCACCCAACGCGTATCTTCCTTGTTGCCCGTTTCCTGCGGGCGGACGTAGGGCACATATTGTTGGATGACGGTGCTAGTCCAGACGCCCAGGTCGGTGCTGTCTTTGCGGTCGGGATAATTCTCCCACGGCCCGCGTCCCAGCCAGCGGACGTTTTCATATTCTGGAGCGAGGCGCAGCACAATCCCGGCTCGGGGCAGCAGCGGCAACCCACCGAACGGTTCCAAGGAATCATCCAGATCCACCGAACCATCGCCGTGAATTGTCCAAGCGGATTTCAAGATGCAGCCGCCGCCCAGCGCAGCGTTTGAAACTACGGTGCTGACTTGCACTTCGCCGGCCTGGGTTTGCACGACGGAAAAAAATCCGACTTGGCGCACGAGATTACTCAAACCGGCGTCGTGCCAGTCGCGCGCCAGCCACTTGCCAAAGCCTTTGTCATTGTCGGTCGGCGCACGAAACAATTGTAAAACCGGACCGCTGCCGCCATTGGTCGCGAGCATTTCGCGATCGCCAAATTGAAGTGACACCAACGTTCCCGCCGCGCGACTGAACGTGGCGGAAAAATTCGCGCCCATAATTTTCGTCTGCTCGCCGCTTTCGACCAATGATAGCGGCTGAATTTTACCCGCCTTGGGCGCAATCACTTTGGCCTGCGCCGGCAGTTCCAATTTGAATTGCTGCCCGGCCGCTTCAAAACCGGCCGGAGCCCAAAGCGAAGCCGCTTTCGTATGAAAACTAATTCGCAACCAAAACTCAGCACCCGATCGAGCGGTGGAAATTTTTACCACCGGAATTTTTACCACGCACGATTTTCCCGCCGCGCAATCAACCGGCTTTAATTCACCCGCTTGAATTTCTTCGCCTTCGCTGCTGGTGACCGACCAGCGCGCGTCATTATCAGTCAGATTCAAAAAAGCGTTTCGATTGCTGATTTTTACGGCGACCTGGCCCGGCTTTAAATCCACCGACGCAATCGTCACGGGTTGATAAACTTTTTTAACCTCCCAATACTTCGGGAAAACCTCCCGTTCCGCACTCACCAGCCCCTTGATAGAAAAGCCGCCGTGATTGGGCACGTCGCCAAAATCACCGCCAAACGCGGTGACGATCCGTCCGTCCGCCAACTTTTGGTGCAAACCTTGGTCGCACCATTCCCAAATGAAACCACCCGGCATTCGCGGATTAGCATAAATTTCATTCCAATAATCCTGCAAGTTGCCAACGGCATTGCCCATCGCGTGCGCGTATTCGGTCGCCAGCACAGGACGATTGTCGTTCGTGCGTTCGGCAATTTCCAGAAGCTTGTCCCAACGTTGGTTCCACGGATTCTCCGGCAGCGCGTAAGTTTGCGTCGTAAGGCGCGGATAAAATCGGCCGATGATGTCCACCGTCGTCGGATCGTTGGTCTCGCCTTGCGCGCCTTCGTAATGCACCGGCCGCGTCGGGTCAAATTCATGCAGCCAGCCCGAAATCGCCGCGAAGTTTGGGCCGTAACCGGATTCGTTCGCCATGGACCAAATAATGACGCTCGGATGATTTTTATCACGTTCCGCCAGGCGTTGGGCGCGATCCAGAAAAGCACCGGCCCAGCTCGGATCGTTCGCCAAAAAACCGCGCGTGCCGTGGGTGCAAATATTCGCCTCGTCCAAAACGTAAAGTCCGTAACGGTTGCAAAGCGCATACCAACGCGGATCGTCGGGATAATGACAGGTGCGCACGGCATTAATATTGGCCTGCTTCATCAAGGTAATGTCTTGGATCATGCGCGCCTCGGAAACGGCGTGGCCGGTATCGGGATCAAGCTCGTGCCGGTTCACGCCTCGCAACCGGATCGGTTGGCCGTTGACGAGGAATTGTCCGTTGCGAATTTCAATTTTGCGAAAACCAATTGGGCAACTGTCCGCTTCAATCACGTTGCCGCGCGCGTCGTTGAGCGTCAGCACGAGCGTGTAAAGATTAGGTGTTTCTGCCGTCCACTGGGCGGGGTTGTTCAAACTGGCTTCGAGCCACGCGAACTTTGGCTCGCCACGCTGCGGTATGCGCTCATCTAGAATTTTTGCGCTAAAATCAGGGTCTAAGATTTCTTCCGCGTCGTGGCTCAACTCATGGGTTAAAACGGAATGACCACGCGCGTCAAAAAGCTGGGCGCGCACGGTCCAGTTCGTAAGTGAGAATTTTTTTTCCACCGCCAACTGAGGTTTGATTTGCAACGTCGCGTTGCCGTAATTGGCATCCAAATCCGTTCGCACCGTGAAATCACGGATGCGCGCGGCGGCGGTCGAGTAAAGATAGACGGGACGAAAAATTCCGCTCATCCGCCACATATCCTGATCTTCGAGATAGCTGCCGTCCGACCAGCGATAAACTTCCGCCGCAATCTGATTCAACCCCGGCTTAACAAAATCCGTCACTTCAAATTCCGCCGGCGTGCGGGAATCTTTGCTAAAACCAAGCCGCGTGCCGTTGACCCAAAGATAAAACGCGCTGTCCACGCCATCAAAATGAATGAAGACACGTCGGCCATTCCAAAGTGGCGGCAACTCAAAAGTGCGGCGATACGAGCCGACCGGATTGCGATCCACGAACGCCGTCCAGTTCGTGGGTGGTTCGCCCATCACACGCGGCGGATCAATTTTAAACGGATAGCCGGAACCGAGATAAATCGGCGTATCGTAGCCCTGCATCTGCCAGTTCGATGGAACCGGAATTGTTTTCCAAGCGACGTCGTCAAAATTTGTTTCGTAAAAATTGACCGGGCGTAGTTCAGGTCGGGGCGACCAGTGAAATTTCCAATCACCATTCAATGAAAAATAGAACGGCGAGTTGGTAAAATCGCCGGCCAACGCTTGGGCGACCGTCGCAAATGGAATGAAGGTGGCGCGCGGCGGCTCGGTGTTGATGTGCAACACTTGCTCGCTCTCCCAATCCGGTTGGTCTGCCTGGCCGACCGTGGGTAAAAAAATTAACAGAAGCAAACCCAGGGAACAAAGAAGGGGATTCCGAAACTCCGTTGCCTTAGTTGGCTTTTGTTTAAACTTCATGGTGCGGCATCAGTTTACGCTTTTTGGCCGGCACGGCGCAACCGTGCGGCGGCCATTGGCATTTTTCAAAAGTATTTCGGCGATTTTTGTATGACTTGCAATCATTGAATACGGCAGAATTCACCTGAACCTGATGAACCGATTTGTTGCTAAAGCCTTGCTGGCATTGCTGGTCGCTGCGCTGACGATTTTCCGGGCGCACGCTGAGCCGTTGGCCAAGGCAGCCTCAATGACATCTCATCGTTGGACCAACAGTCTGGGCATGATTTTTGTGCGAGTGCCGCACACGGCAGTTTCCTTTTCCATCTACGAAGCGCGGGTGAAAGATTTTGCGACGTTTGCCGCTACGTCCCCAAAACTCGACGGCACGAATTGGCATCACGCATTATATCATGACGTCACGCCAGTTTCGGATGGGCCGGATTTTCCGGTGGTGAATGTCAGTCGCAATGACGCCGTTGCCTTTTGCGCGTGGCTGACCGCCAGCGAGCGTTTATCCGGGAAAATTGCGGCGATGCAATCGTATCGTTTGCCGACGGACGCAGAATGGAGTTGGGCGGTGGGCATCGGCGATCGAGAAACCGGCGCCACGCCCAAAGAAAAAAGTGCGAAGTTGGAAAATATTTATCCGTGGGGCACGCAATTTCCGCCGCCGCCGGGCGCGGGAAATTTCGCGGATCAAGCGGCGCTGAAGTATTTTACCCACTGGCCGCACATTGAAAATTACGATGACGGATTTGTGACCACCGCGCCCGTTGGCCGCTTCACGCCGAATGCGTTGGGGATTTACGATCTGGCGGGCAACGTCGCGGAATGGTGTGCGGATGATTATGATGCGACGCACCAACAGGGCGTTCTGCGCGGCGGCGCGTGGATTAATTGCGGACCGAAAAGTTTATGGTCGAGCGACCGTAATCATACCGCCCCCAACCGTTTCAGCGTCGCGACGGGATTTCGTTGTGTGTTGGAATGTTCAACCGGCGCAAACTCTGAAAATGGAAGCGCCAAATGATTTTCTCTCAATTTCCTTTGTTCGCTTTTGTTAAATGAAATCACTCATGGAACGCATTTTCGCCACCTATCTGAGCGCGACGTGATTGGTTGGGCCGAAATCCACGGTGAGTTTTTGCGCCCAATTCCGCGCCGTGTAGCACTCAGTTTCCAAAACGAAAAATCTCCAAACTTGGTTTATTCTTGGCGTTTGTCTTTTAAAAAGTAACTTACGTTAAATCCATCGCGAATTCGTTATAGCAATCTGGGGAACGGAACCGGCAGTTCCAAAATGAGCGATTAAATGATGAAACCAATTTTAGGCAGCGGCTTGCGACGTCAACTTTTTCAGTTGGCGATCTGGTTGCTGGCAGGTCATGCGGCCTTGGGAACGCCCGCGTTGGGTGAAGAATTAACCACGGCGGCGGCAGTGCGTCGCTTGACCGGGGAACAGCCGCAGCAGGTGCGGATTCATTTGCGCGGGGTGGTGACTTTTTTTGACGAAAGCCTTTATTCGCGGTTCATCCAAGATGCTACGGCGGGCATTTATCTTCAGTATTCAAGCAACACGCCGGGGCTTTTTCCCGGCCAAGTCGTGGACATTCAAGGCGTGAGCAGCCCCGGCGAATATGCGCCGATCATTGTGCCGGAACGCGTGCAAGTGGTGGGCAACGCGACGTTGCCGAGGCCGATTCCGGTGACTTACGAACAGCTTGCGAGCGGCAAGGAAGATAGTCAGTTCGTTGAAATCACCGGCGTCGTGCGGTCGGTTCAATCGCTGGTCGCGTCGCCCTTTCATCTGATCGAAATCGCCACCGGCGGCGGACGGCTTTCCGTTTACGCGCAACAGTTGCCGGTGAAAGCGGGGGAAGAATTGTTGGACAGCACTGTGCGCGTGCGCGGCGTTTGCTCCACGGAATTTAATCATCAACGCCAATTATTCGCCATCCGACTTATGGTGCCGCGGCCCGAAGATTTTACCATTGAACAGCCGGCCCCGCAGGATGCGTTCGCCATCGCCGTTCAACCGATTAGCAGCTTGTTGCAATACGCTCCGTCGGAAGCTTACGGTCATCCGGTAAAAGTCGTGGGGGCCAATATTTATTTTGAACCGGGCGGACGAATTTTTTTGCAAGATGGCGAATACGGCGTGGAGGTGCAGACCAAACAGCATGATCCCTTGCAACTCGGTGATCGCGTCGAAGCCGTCGGCTTTGTGAGCCAGGGAAAATATACGCCCATCTTGCAGGATGCCGTGTATCGAAAAATTTCTTCCGGGCCGCCCGTCTCGCCGTTACGGGTGACGCTGGATGAAGTGCTGAAAGGCAAACACGATTGCCGCTTGATTCAGATCAATGCCACGTTACTGGATCGCGCGTTGCACGGCTCGGAACGCTATTTGATTTTACAAGAAGGTGATTACATTTTTCACGCCTATCTCGAGCAGGCTGAAGGGGCGGATGTTTTTGCCGGGCTGCGCAATAACAGCCGCGTCTCCGTGGTCGGCGTGTGCAAGATTGATCCCGGCGAAGAGTGGAAAGCGGGCGAAGAATGGCGGGCAAAATCGTTTCAAATCGAACTCCGTTCGGCGGCCGACATTGGCGTGTTGCAATTGCCGCCGTGGTGGACCTTAAAAAAATTATTATGGATCGCCAGTGGCTTGGGCTTGGTCGTGTTGAGTGCGTTCGTTTGGGTCGCGATTTTACGCCGGCAAGTTGCTAAGCGGTCGCAGCAACTAGAGATCCAGATCCGCGAACGGCAACGCGCCGAGCGTTGGTGGGAAATTGAGCAGGAACGCGCCCGCGTCGCCCACGATTTGCACGATGACTTGGGCGCTGGTCTCACGGAAGTGAACATGTTGAGTTCGCTCGTAAAAAGTCCAACTACTTCGATCGAGGAAAAAAATCGCTACCTGGATGAATTGGCAGAAACCGCCGGGCGCATGGTGACTTCGCTGGATGAAATCGTTTGGGCCGTAAATCCGCGCAATGATACCATCGCCTCGCTCGCCAGTTATTTTGGTTCGTATGCCCAACGGTTACTGGAGCTCGCCTCGGTCGCCTGCGGCCTAGATGTGGCGGATGATTTGCCGGAATATCCGCTGGATCCGAAATTTCGTCAGGAAATTTTTCTAGCGTTCAAAGAATCGCTGACCAATGTCCTGCACCACGCGCACGCCACGCAAGTCTGGGTGCGCATCTCGGTGCAAAATAATTTTCTCGTGGTGGAGTTGGCGGATAACGGACGCGGTTTTGATATGCACGAACGCCGGCCCGGAGCGGACGGTCTGGCCAACCTGCAAGAGCGCTTGAAATCACTGGGCGGAACGTGTGAAGTCGCGAGCGAAATCGGCCAAGGCGCCACCGTGCGTCTGCGGGCGCCGCTGCCCAAAAGTTTATTATGATCAAAGTCGGCATCGTCGAAGACAACAAAACTCTGCGCGAAGGATTTGAGACCTTGCTCAACCGGACGCCCGGTTTTCAATGTGTTTGCACCTGCGCCACCGTGGCGGAAGCGTTGAAAAAAATTCCCAAAGCGGAGCCGGATGTGGTGCTGATGGATATTCAATTGCCCGACGCCACCGGCGTGGAATGCACCGCCAAAATCAAAGAGCTGTTGCCCACCGTGCACATCGTCATCGTGACCGTTTACGATGATTCCGAACGCATCTTTGAGGCTTTGCGTTCCGGCGCGTGCGGTTATCTGCTCAAGCGCGCCCAGCCGGAAAAAATCATCGCCGCCATCAAAGAAGCACACGAAGGCGGCGTGCCGATGACGCCGGAAATTGCGCGCAAAGTCATTGGTCAATTCCGTCAACAAACCATCGCGGCGGCGGAGTTGGAAGATTTGTCCGAGCGGGAAAAGAACGTTCTCGAATTAGTGATGCACGGCCTGGGGAACAAGGCGATCGCCGACCGGCTCGGCGTCACCGTGGCCGCCGTAAAATGGCATCTCAAACATATCTACCAAAAACTGCACGTGCATTCCCGGACCGAAGCAGTGGTGAAAATGCGGCCGATAAAGTAAAAGTGCGCCGTCAAATTACTAGCCCATTGGGGAGGTAGACAACCGCGCGACAGTTGTTAAATTGAGATCAATTATCCAACTGTAAAAATGCCCATGCCATCTAATTTGCGGAAAATCGTAGTGCGGACTTTTCCGTATCTATTACTGGCGGCAGGATTATTGATACCCATGACCAGTCAAGCCGATTGGCAACTGACTTGGTCGGATGAATTCAACCAGCCGGATGGCAGTTCACCTAGCTCTACTAACTGGGTTTACGACACGGGCAACAGCGGTTTCGGCAATAACGAGTTGGAAAACTACACCACGCGCACCAACAACGCGCGCATCGTGGGCGGTCAATTGATCATCGAAGCGGATTTGGAAAATTATGGCGGTAGTAGTTACACCTCGGCTCGGCTACTAACCAAAGGTAAGTGGTCATGGACTTATGGTCGGATCGAGGCACGCATCAAAATTCCGCGCGGACAAGGCATCTGGCCGGCATTTTGGCTGTTGGGCACCAACATAGATTCCGTTAATTGGCCGGGCTGCGGCGAAATTGACATCTTGGAAAACATCGGCAAAGTCAGCGATCAAGGCACGGATCACGGCACCATTCACGGCCCGCAATCCGGCGGCGATTACAACGGCGGCGCGGGCGTTGGCTCAACTTATACATTGCCCGGTGGTGGCGCGCTCGCGGATGATTTTCACGTTTACGCCGTGCAATGGACCACCAATCAAATCCAATGGTTTATCGATACTAATCTCTTTTTCACCGCCACGCCCGCCAGTCTGCCGGGTGGCTCAACGTGGGTTTTCAGTCAGCCGCAATTTTTGATACTCAACGTCGCTGTCGGCGGCAACTGGCCCGGCAATCCGGATAATACTACGGTTTTCCCGCAACAGATGGTGGTGGATTATGTCCGCGTTTATAAATACGTAGCCGCCCTCCCCCACCCGATCGCCATCACCATTCAGCCCGGTGGACAAGTCAGTTGGCCGACGACAACGGGTATGACTTGGACCTTACAATCCGCCACGAGCAGCAACGTTTGGACAAATCTACTGGGACCGACCACGGGCAATGGCGCAACGAATACTTATTTTGATCCGAACTGGACTTCCACCACGCAATATCGAATCCAGCAAGTTACCGTGGGCGCGGGTAATATTGTCGCGAATCCGGACTTTGAAATCGGGAGTGGTTCCGTGGCTAGCAGTTGGACTGGCAGCGGCAATCTGCCGCCAACGCGCGTCAATACCGACGCGCACAGCGGCAGTTATAGTCTGCAACTTTTGACCACCAACACCGCGTCTACGGCGAACTCGTCGGAGATAGATCAAAACATTACTACAGCCGGCGGCACGGCGGTCGTCGGTGGCCAGACTTATACCTTTTCGTTCTGGGCCAAACAAATTAGTTCCGGCGTGAGCTATGTGCAAAACTACGGCCTCACTTGGCTCAATAGTAGTGGCGGGTCGGTCGGCAGCGTCGGATTGACGGGATTTTCTGCGAGCACCGGAACCTGGTCGCAGATCGTCGCCAATAATTTGATCGCCCCCGCTAGCGCCGTGAATGCTTCCTTGAAAATTTATGGCGCGACGGGCTCAGTGAAAAATGGCTACGGCGGCGTATTGATTGATAGTGTCGCCTTATCATTTCCAACCGCAGGCCAAACGAATCTAGTTGGAGTTAGTGTTCAACCGAGCGTGCAGATCGCTTGGCCGGGAACTAACGGAGCCCTTTATAACGTGCAATGGACGAGCAATCTGACCGCCGGTGTCTGGTCGAATTTAGCGTCGTCGGTGGCCGGCAATGGCGGCACGAATGTCGTTTCCGATCTTATCTCTACCAACCAGTCGCATTTTTATCGGGTAGCTCAGCTCTAATTTAGCTTGTCTCTAAAAACTATCCCTTTGGCTAGCTAGGCAGAAATGGTAGTCGGTCTATTATGACCCTGTAACCACCGACACCACTACCATGACTCGCTATCTTCATGTGAAAAATCTCCTTTGGGAAGATTCCGTCATTGTGCACACCAAAAAAAGCCCTCATCTCCAAGCCAAAAAACCACGAACATTAAACCTGAAAACATTATGTTAAAATTATTAAAACCTTATTTAGCCGTCTTGTTGATGATGGCGACTTTATTTTTTGGAGCGGCCAATACTCGGGCGCAAGCTGTGGTAAAAGTTGATCCCAACCAGAATTGGATCGGCTATATGAACGTCTTTCTATTGCCAGGCAATGGCGGGAGCTTTCTGTTTGGCAATCCTTATGGCATAGCAGATTTGCGCGGAGTATTTGGCACCACCAATTTAACCTTGAGCCCGTGCACCAATGTTTGGGAAACGGCGGACACTTCCTACGTGCAAGGGGACGGCATCACGCCCGCCGTCAACATGGATGCAAATTTCTACGTTCAAGACGATAGCTTGGTGAACACGAACATTGTTTTCATAGGTTCTTGCGCGAGCAACACCCTCACGCTCAATCCGGAACCGTTGACTGGAGTTAGCTATACTTCCACCGCCTTTATCAAAATTTTCGATGCGGGCTATGCCTTGATCGGCTCGGTCACAACCAACTTGATCGCCGGCCAATCGTTCTCCCTCAGTTTGAATACGACCGGAGCGACCCACGCCCAGTATGGTTTCGAAACTGAAGGGCCGGATGCCAATCCTACGAATACGACCTTGGGCAACGTGGTGATAAATGTCGCCGCACCTTCGGCACTGGTTACGGTTGATCCCAGTCAAAGCTGGGTGGGTTATATGAATGTCTTTGAACTCGCTGCCAACGGCGGGGGCTATGACTACGGCAGCAGTTGGGGACTGAGCGATTTGCGCGGATTATTAACGTCTTCCAACTTGACGCTGCTGCCCTGCACCAATGTCTGGACCACAACGAATACTTATTATGTGAAAGCCGACGGCGTGACTCCTAATAAAAGCATGGATGCCAGCATCTATGTGCAGAACGACAACTTGGCCAACACCAATCTGTTATTTATTGGCACCTGCTTGAGCAATACGTTAACCGCGAATCCCGAGCCATTGACGGGCGTGACTTACACTTCGGTGGCGTTCATCAAAATCTTCAATAGCGGTTATGGTTTGATTGGCAGCGCGCTGTCACCTGGACTGTCAGCCGGCCAACCCTTTGCGCTCAGTCTGAATACGACCGGAGCGGCGCATGTGCAATATGGTTTTGAAACGATCGGCCCGGATGGCAACCCCTCCACGGCGGGCGGGTTAGGCAATGTTGTTTTGTCGGCAGCGGTTCCGCCCACACCCGTGGTCGTCATCACTTTGACCAATGCCGCACCGACACCGACACATCCGCAGAGCAGCGTTTTGTCCCTGTATAACAGCAGTGGGGTTTATACCAATAAGCCAGTGGAACGTTGGCTGGCCAGCTGGAGCGGAGCGAGCGAGAGTGCGTTCACCATTCCAGGAACGGGTCGCACGGTATTGAAATATTCTAATCTGCAATACGCGGGCGTGGAATTTTATGATACGGCCAATGGCGACAATGTCGGCGGAACCACGGACTATTCCATTAATACCACGCCCTATGATACGTTCCATGTGGACGTGTGGACGCCGAACGCCAACCAGTTTGGCGTGCAATTAGTCAGCTTGAATCCGACGGTCGGACCGCAGGTTGATTTTTTACCAGCGGGTGGCGCGATCACCAACTACGGCTGGGTCAGCTTGGATATTCCATTAACCTCGTTCACCGCCGTCAATCCCGCCTTGGTCTTAAGCCACCTGCAACAAATGTTATGGATTGATAATCAAGGCGGCGGCGGTTTCACGAGCGGCACTTTTTACATCGATAACGTCTATTTTTACAAAAGCTCAGTCATTGCCACACCAACGCTAACCACCGGCCTTTCCGGGGGAAACATCCAGTTACAATTCCCGACTCACTTGGGAACTACTTATGACGTGCAGTATAAAACCAACCTAACGGATGCAGTGTGGCAAACGTTGCAGTCCGTAAGCGGAACGGGTTCCGCACAAACGATTCCCGATCCGGCGAATCAAAAGAGCCGGTTCTATCGGTTGTATGCCCACTGATATGAAAGAGTGTGGCTGAATATACGAATTAATAACGCAATCGTCCCAGCGGGTCTGCATATCAGTGCAGGCCCGCTTAATCAGGCAAACTGTATGAATATAAAACAACGAACCCGGCCGACGGCTTTTACCTTGATCGAATTGCTAGTCGTCATCGCGATCATTGCCATCTTGGCGGCGATGTTATTACCGGCATTGAGCGCTGCTAAAACCAAGGCCAAGGCCATTAATTGCGTCAACAATAACAAGCAGATCGCGTTGGCGACCATGATGTATGTTGGCGACTTTAATGATTCGTTACCGCCTTTAAATTCGGCCAACTTCACGTCGCACACAACGAATTGGTGGTTCACTTATCTCAGTGGTTATATCACTTCAGTTGCCCAAACCAACAATATCTGGCATTGCCCGGCCGTCATGAATAATGATATCCAAGCTGGCACCGTGAGTTATTATAGTTCGCCCTGTGAAGGTTATGGCCCGATGGAAGACACTGGTAATCCCCTCAATAGCATTATTCGCTATTATTTAGATCTCAGCGGCAATGTGCAAGGCGCGCGCAAAATGACCACGCTCCATCGGGCGAGTCAGCTTTGGCTGATCGGCGATGTCGGCACGCCTAAAACGGCCAACTGGCCGAATACATTTCCCACGTGCGGCTATAACACTGACATCACAGTCATCAAGCCAGTTCCTAACTTTGGTTGGAAGACAGTGCCTTCTCAGAAACAAGCCGCCTGCCGCCATAATGCCCAAGCGGCTTTTTCCTTTTGTGATGGCCACGTTGAAACTTGGAAGTGGCTCAATCTGGATACGGATGTGAACGATGTCTTTGCCTTAAATTCTTTTTGAATTACGCAACCGGAATAGAAATTTATTATCCTTGCCTAGGTGTGGGGATAACGGAAACCTGCCGGTGCGAACGAACTAATAATCAGGTGGTTTTATACTTATGAAAACAAAGCAGCTTATTTCCCCAGGTAGCGTGGTTCGTCGGGCGACATTGCTCGCGGTGTTGGGATTGAGCGGTTTGGCAGTGCGTGGATTTGCGGGCGTGGATGAATCGGTGGACGCGCTATTGACGCAGATGACGTTGGATGAAAAAATCGGCCAGATGACGCAGCCGGACGTGCATGCGCTCACGACGGCCGCGGATATTCAAAAATATTTCCTCGGTTCCATCTTGAATGGCGGTGGCGGCGGCCCGACGAATAATGTTCCCGCCGAGTGGCTAAAGGCCGTCAACGGATACCAATCGTGGGCTTTGAAAACCCGCTTGAAAATTCCCTTACTCTACGGCGTAGATGCGGTTCACGGACATAACAACGTGAATGGCGCGGTTATCTTTCCGCATCACATCGGCTTGGGCGCGACGCATAATCCGGCGTTGATTGAACAGGCGGAACATATCAACGCTTTGGAAATAGAAGGCACGGGGATTCGGTGGGCGTTTGCTCCTTGTATCGCCGTGGCGCAAAATGAACGTTGGGGGCGCACTTATGAGAGCTACGGTGATTCAACCGAATTAGTTTCTGAACTCGGCGTGGCGGCGGTGCGCGGGTTGCAAGGTGAAACCCTTGCCGATGGCACTTCGGTGCTGGCTTGCGCGAAACATTTTATCGGTGACGGCGGCACGGTGGATGGGATTGATCAGGGTAATACGGTGTGCGACGAAGCGACCTTGCGTAAATTATATCTGCCGCCTTATCAAGCCGCCATCAAAGCCGGCGTTGGTTCCATCATGGTTTCCTACAACAGCTGGAACGGTCAAAAAATGAGCGCCAACAAACACCTATTAACCGAGGTGTTGAAAGAGGAGCTGGGCTTCAAAGGTTTTCTCGTTTCAGATTGGGCGGCGATTGATCAACTCGGAACCGAATACAAAACCGACATCGAGCAATCCATCAATGCCGGCATGGACATGGTGATGATTCCCTATGGGCCGGGACAACCGAATAACTTTGTGGAATTTATCCAAGACCTGAAGGAATTGGTGGCGGAAAAGCGTGTGTCCGTGACGCGGATCGATGATGCGGTGCGGCGAATTTTACGGATTAAATTCGCGATGGGTTCGTTCAAAAATCCTTACACCGATCCGGCTTTAACGGCGGCTATCGGCAGTCCGGCGCATCGGGCGGTGGCGCGTGATTGTGTGCGCCAATCCCTTGTGTTGCTCAAGAATGAAGACCACGCTTTGCCACTCTCAAAGAATATCAAACACCTGACAGTCGTAGGCCAGGCGGCGGATGACTTAGGTCGGCAATGCGGCGGCTGGACGATTTCCTGGCAAGGTGAAACCGGCGCGATCACGCGCGGCGGCACCACGTTATTGACCGCGATCCGGTCGGCAGTTTCACCGCAAACTGAAGTGACTTATTCCGCCGATGGTAAAAATCTAACGGGCGCCGACGCCATTATTTTGGTCGTGGGTGAAATGCCTTACGCCGAAATGAAAGGCGATCGGACCGATCTTAGTCTGGCACCGGATGAGATTGCCTTGATTCAAAAGGCAAAGGCAACGGGCGTGCCGGTCATCACCGTGCTCTATTCCGGTCGCCCGCAGGTGCTCGGTCAGGCTTTAACTGAAAGCGACGCCTTGGTGGCCGCGTGGCTTCCCGGCACTGAGGGCGAAGGGATGACCGATGTCCTATTCGGCGATTTCAAACCCACCGGAAAATTGTCGCGCCCGTGGCCGCAGGATAATTCACAATTAAACAGCGCAGTGTTTGCCGAACCCGGTCAGCCACCCTTATTCTCGCTCGGATTTGGACTCACTTATGAAAACAGCAAAAATTTATCAGCCACCCGCACGACTTTATCGCATGATTAAAGGTCTGCGTAATATTTTCGCGAGCGTAGCATTAGTGCCCTTATTTTCAGGCATCTTATCGGCCGCCGACCTGACGACTAACTCAACGGTTGAAGCCGATGCGCCAGTGGTTAACTTACGGCTAGTCTGGAGCGATGAATTTAATCAACCTGATGGTAGCGGGGTTAACCTCACTAAATGGAGTTACGAAACAGGCGGGAATGGCTGGGGTAACAATGAGTTGGAATATTATACCGACCGCACGAATAACGTCCGCATCGAAGACGGAAAATTAGTGATCGAAGCGCGCTCGGAAAATTTTGGCGGTAAAAAATATACGTCCGCCCGATTGCTCACTAAAAATAAGTTCTCCTGGACTTACGGACGGTTTGAGGCGCGCATTAAAATTCCCCGGGGCCAAGGTATCTGGCCGGCGTTCTGGATGATGGGAACGAATATCGGTTCCGCCAATTGGCCGACCTGCGGTGAGATTGACATCATGGAAAATATCGGCAAAGAACCCGGCACGGTGCACGGCACGGTGCATGGGCCGGGTTATTCGGGCGACGCCGGGATTGGCGGACCAGCGACGTTACCCGACGGCGCGATCATGGCTGATAACTTTCACGTCTTCGCCGTGGATTGTGAACCCGATCGCATTACTTGGTTGCTGGATGGTCGTCCCTATTTCAGCATCACGCCCGAGCGGCTGCCACAAAATCGCCGCTGGGTTTTCGATCAACCTAAGTTTCTATTGCTGAATCTGGCCGTCGGTGGTGGCTGGCCCGGTTATCCCGACGCCACCAGCACCTTTCCCCAACAGATGATCGTGGATTACGTGCGCGTCTATGAAAAATAGTCGCCGCCAATCCGCCACCGCAAAATCAAATGGTCATGGCGGGTAATTTTTCCCGCCCACTCGGCGCCCCACGTCACATCCGGCAAATCAATAACTCGCGCTCGTAAATCAATTCTTTGGGTAAACGATCGTGCAGATCAAAGAAAAATTCTTCCTGGCCGATGATTTCCGCCCGCCACGCCGCGCGGTCGAACCGTTGGAGTTCGTCAAATTTTTCCTGCGAAAAATCCAGTCCAGTCCAATCAATATCTTCATAGCGCGGCACCCAACCGATGGGCGTTTCTTTGCCGAGCGCGCGACCGTGAGCCCGGTCAACAATCCATTTGAGCACGCGCATGTTTTCGCCGAAACCGGGCCAGATGAATTTCCCGTCCCCGTCTTTGCGAAACCAGTTCACGTGAAAAATGCGCGGCGTTTCGCTCAACTTGCGTTGCAGGGCGATCCAGTGACGAAAATAATCGCCCATGTGATAACCGCAAAATGGCAGCATCGCCATCGGGTCGCGACGAATCTTGCCAATCGTGCCCGCTGCCGCGGCGGTCATTTCGGAACCCATCGTCGCGCCGATAAAAACCCCGCTCGACCAATTGAACGCTTGATAAACCAGCGGCATCGTTGTCGCGCGGCGGCCGCCGAAAATGATCGCGCTGATGGGCACGCCATCGGGTTTTTCCCAATCCGCATCCATTGTCGGACACTGTTTCGCGGGGGCGGTGAAACGCGCGTTCGGATGCGCGGCTTTCGCGCCCGTGGCCTTGGCGATTTCCGGCGTCCACTCTTTGCCCTGCCAATCAATCAAGTGCGCGGGCGGTTTTTCGGTCATGCCTTCCCACCAGACGCCGTGGTCATCCGTCAAGGCCACGTTGGTGAAAATCGTATTTTTCGCCAATGCCTTCATGGCATTCGGATTCGTCGTGTTGCTCGTGCCGGGCGCGACGCCGAAGAAACCCGCTTCGGGATTGATCGCGCGCAAGCGACCTTCGGCGTCCGGTTTGATCCACGCAATGTCATCGCCCACCGTCCATACTTTCCAACCTTTATCTTTGAACGCAGCGGGCGGAATCATCATCGCGAAATTCGTTTTACCACACGCGCTCGGAAATGCCGCCGCGACGTAAGTTTTTTCGCCCGCTGGATTTTCGACGCCCAGAATCAACATGTGTTCGGCCATCCAACCTTCGTCGCGCGCAATGGCACTGGCGATGCGCAACGCGAAACATTTTTTCCCCAACAACGCATTGCCGCCATAGCCGGAACCGTAGCTCCAAATCTCGCGCGTTTCGGGAAAATGAACGATGTATTTTTCCGGATTGCACGGCCAGGCCGCGTCGGGTTGCCCGTTTTTCAAGGGCACGCCTACGGAGTGCATGCACGGGACGACGCGTTCAAAGCCGTCGTCAATGCGCTCGAAAACTTTTTTACCGATGCGCGCCATGATGCGCATGTTGATCACGACGTAAGGCGAATCGGTGAGTTGCAATCCGACTTGCGACATCGGCGAACCCATCGGACCCATGCTGTAAGGCAACACATACATGGTGCGTCCTTTCATGCAACCGTCGAAAAGTTTCCGCAACGTTTTGCGCATCTCGAACGGATTGACCCAATTATTCGTCGGCCCCGCCGCCCATTTCGATAAGGAGCAAATAAACGTGCGATCTTCCACCCGCGCCACATCGCCCGCATCGGAACGCGCGAGATAGCAGCCCGGCCATTTTTTGGGATTCAGCTTGATGAGCTTGCCGGCGCTCACCATTTGCGCACAGAGCGCATCGTATTCCGCCTGCGAACCGTCCACCCAATGGATGTCATCGGGCTTGCAGAGCGCGGCCATCTTATTCACCCATCGCAAAAGATGGACGTTCTTGCTCAAAGGTTTGGTGGATTTCATGTGCGCAAACTCCTTCCTAAAATCATGAGCCTGATTTAAGTCGGAAAGAAACCGGCACCGCAATGAAAAATTCAATGAATGCGTCCGCTGAAATGCAGCGGAATTAGCACATTTATTTTATGTGACACATAGCCCGCCATGCCATGCCATTTGACAAGGATCAACCCCACGAGTTCACAAACTGACTCAGAGAGATAAAATTAGGAAAGCAAGAATGAAGGAACTGATTTCCTTAATTCCTGCCTTCCTTATTCAAAAAATCCGGCGGCGAAATGACTGCTCACTTCGCGGACAATTCCAAAATCGTGATAGAATACGGCGGAAAATCGCGCGTGAAATCAGCGCCGAGCCCTTCAATCTTCTCAACGGTCGGCACAATTTTCGTCGGCTCGTTGATGGAATTCGTATCGTCCGGGCTGCTGGCTTGGAGCACCGTGGCGGAACCTTTGGCTTGGATGTCGGCTCCGCTGATTTGAATATGAACCGGTTGCGCTGTGCTATTGCGGTTAACCACTTTCAGATAAATCACGCCATTGGCATGGTCGCGGGTGGCGTCGAAAAAGAGCGACGGCACCGTTTGCGCCGGCGGACGCGGCTGTTCCACGCCGTTGCGTTTGCGCGCGGACGGTTGCCAATTGTAAGTTGGGATATTTTGCGAATCCGTTACCAACACTTCATCGCCGTGATGCGTGCTAAACATTTGTTGCGCGTAATACGAAGGCGAACCGTAGCTGGCCAATGCGTCGTAACCGATCAAGTCGCTCGGCCATTGCATGGAACCGCCCTTCTTCAAATCACTGACGTTCACGAATAGCGGCGCGTAGCTGGAGAGCAGCACGATGTCGGAATTGCGTTCCATGCCGAGCATCCACGCGGCATCGCCGAGCGCACCAGCCATGTTCGGTGTCGGACTGCCGACGCGGGTGGCCCATTCGCAACAAAAATTTTTGTTTTCGCAGCGCGCGGATAACGGTCGTAATCATGCGCGTGCGCTTCCATTTCTTCCTGCGAACGATAGTAATGTTCGTCCAATAAATCCGGCGTGACGGATTTCACTTTAGCGGTGGCGATGAGTTGAAGCTGTGGATATTTGGCCTTGATGGCGTTGAAGAATTGCGCGAAGCGTCCGTCATAACTGCCGGAGCGGTCGAACCAATCTTCGTTGCCGATCTCGACGTAATGCAACGGAAACGGCGCGGGATGACCGTCGCGGGCGCGGGCGGCGCCCCAAGTCGTGTTGGTATCGCCGGTGATGTATTCGATCTCGTCGAGCGCATCTTGCACGTAAGGCGCGAGGTCGGCGCCGGGCTTGATGTAATCGTGCTTCAACGCGTAACCGGCGAACACGGCGAGTAGCGGTTCCATGTGCAAATCTTCGCACCAGTGCAGGTATTCCATGAGACCGAAACCGTCGGTGGACCAGTAATTCCACGGACTGCGATGACCGGGCCGTTGCGAAATGTCGCCGATGGTTTTCTTCCAATCAAAACGTTCGTTGATGTAATCGCCTTCCAAATAATTACCGCCGGGCAAACGCAAAAACGCTGGGCGCATGTCGGCCAACATTTTCATGAGATCGGGACGATTCCCGTTCGCGCGGTCAACGTAAGTCGGCGGGAACAGTGAAACTTGCTGGAACCAGACCGTGCCGTGATGGTTGAAAAAACTTCCCGCCTTCGTCGCCGAAATCACCAGTTGGTTTTCCTTCGATGGCTGGATGTCGCCGGTGGTCAGCGTCACTTCATATTTTTTCCAGTCGCCGGAAATTTTTGAAACCGTCGCACTGGCGATCGGAAACATCATTCCACCAAGATGAAATTCGGCCCCTCCCGGTTTAATTGTTTGTGCGTTTGTGCTGGCGATATGGAAAAGGATCACGGTCAGCGGTCCGCTGAAGTTGTCTCCTTTGGCATAAAATGAAGCGTGATAGGTCGTATTGGGCTGGACGGGGATTCCCCAGTAACCGTCGTTAGCAATTCCCACCGGCCGACTTTTGGATGCACCCTTGATGTCCAATTTTAAGCTGACATCCAACGCCGAATTGAGTGGCTGATTCGTGTCGAGCGAGATGGAACCATTGACGGCGCTCCAATAAATCGCGTTCGTCGGGTTCGCCTTGAACGTGCGATTGCGGATTAGTTCGCCGTAAATGCCGCCTTCGTAAGAAAAATTAATCTCCTCCGTCATCAAACCGTAAAGCGACGGACTGGATTTCGTCGCGACTTGGTCGGCCTTGATTTGAATCGTGGGAATGGCCGCCGGCGTTTCCGCGGCCGCCGACAACATGGCCGCAGCGCTAACTAAGGACAAAAAAAGTGCCCCCTTTGACGGCAGCACGGTGCGCGCAGCAGATTTAATTAGGTTCATTAAGGAATTCTCGCTTTGAAAAATTAAAAGTCCATCCCAAATTCTGGCGATGCCACCATTGGCGGAAAGAATTCGTCTGCGAGCGTCCGGCTGTTAGAATGTTGGCAATCCAACCATGAATGCTATGCCAGCCAAAAATCTTGTCGGCGAAAGAATGAACCTTAACTCCAGCAACAGCGGCAAACTGTCGGCGGCACGTTGGCTAAATTATTTGACGCCGTTGATTTTTTTCGCCGTCGCGACCCAAACCATTTTCGCGCAAACCGACACGGATAAGCTGGCCGGACGCAACCGCCACGCGCTGGCGATGCCGCAAAATCCAAAGCTGCCGTCGCTTTTCATCATCGGCGATTCCACCGTGCGCAACGGCCAAGGCAAAGGCGATGGCGGTCAATGGGGCTGGGGCGATTTTATCGCACCCTATTTTGACACGAATCAACTGAATGTCGTCAATCGCGCGCTCGGCGGCACGAGCAGCCGCACGTTTTATCGCGATCAATGGCCGGCGGTGCGGGCGATGTTGAAGCCGGGCGATTTTATCATCCTGCAGTTCGGCCATAATGACAGCAGTGCGATCAACGATGCCAGCCGGGCGCGGGGCACGATCAAAGGCGTCGGCGACGAAGCGCAAACGATCACCAATCTATTAACCAAAAAGATTGAAAGCGTTCACAGCTTCGGTTGGTATGAAAAACAGATCGTCGCCGAGGCGCGGGCGAAAAGTGCGACCCCGATGATTTGTTCGCTCATTCCGCATAACAATTGGAAAGCGGGCCGCGCCGTGCGGAATAAGAAAGATTACGCCGGTTGGGCGGAACAAACGGCGCAGGCGGAAAACGTCGCCTTCCTCGACCTCAACGAAATCATCGCGCGTCAATACGATCAGCTTGGTCAGGAAAAAGTGCAGCCGCTGTTCATCGTCGGCGCGGGCCCGCACACGAGCCTGGACGGCGCAAAACTAAATGCGGCTTGCGTCATCGCGGCGTTGAAATCAGTTAAACCAAATCCGCTCACGGTTTATTTTTCAGCGAAAGCGAATGACGTTGCGCCGGCTGATTTAAGCCATCCCGCGTTGCCGCCGATCACGGTTGCGCCGGATAAAACCGAACCAAAATGATTTTTATGAATGTATCTCTGCGTAGTGGGACAGGCTTCCAGCCTGTCCATCTTAAAGCCACTCCGCCGCGACCGTTAAACTGCCTGTCCCACTACATTAGACTAATTCTTGTTTTAATTTTTGCCGCGAACGGAATTGTCCGGGCCGAAGATGACCGTCCGGTGGTGGATGCGGCGAAGGTGCCGGTGGAGAAAATCGCCAACGCGGCCTTGCCGACGTTGCATATTGTCGGCGATTCAACCGTTCGCAGCGGCGGCACGGGCGGCGGCTTGTGGGGTTGGGGCGAACGCATCACGCCGTTTTTTGACACGAACAAAATCAATGTCGTAAACAACGCCATCGGCGGACGTAGTGCGCGCACTTATTTTACCGAAGGCCGTTGGGACAAAGTTGCGGCCGCGCTCAAGCCGGGTGATTTTGTGATCATTCAATTTGGCCACAACGATGGCGGACGCATCGGCGATCCGGCCAATAAACATCGTGCGGATGGCTCAGGTGTCGGCGACGAAACCGTGGCTGACACCATGCCTGACGGCTCCAAAGAGTTGGTGCACACGTTCGGCTGGTATATGGCACGTTTCGTCACGGATGCGAAGGCAAAGGGCGCAACAGTCATCCTGTGTTCGCCCGTGCCGCATAAGCAGCGCTGGCAAAACGGACGCGATTTCGAAAATTTTTCGGAATGGGATCAGACCGTCGCCAAAAATAATGGGGCGTTGTTTTTTGATCTGACACTAGTCGTCACCGACGCTTATAAAAAAGCGGGCGCGGAGAAAGTTGAAACCTATTTTGCGGATAAAGGCACGCACACGAGCGACAGCGGCGCAAAGCTCAACGCCGCGTGTGTCATCGCCGGCTTGAAAAGTTTGCCCACAAATCCGCTGATGAATTATTTTTCGGACAAGGGTAAAGCGGTTGAACCATGGCCAGCCAAGAAATAAACATCCAAGCGTCCAAGTCCCAACATCCAGAGAAATTCCAATCATCAAATGCCAATATTGAAGTGCGTAATTATTTAATGGCGGGTTGGGCGAGACTCCCGGCGAGCCGGATATCGCCTGGCACTAAGATCGCCTCGGCTCGTGGGGACACTCGCCACACCAGTCAAAAGTGTCCATCGGGCTTTAGGTTGAAGCTTGGTGATTGAAGTTTCTCTGGACGCTTGATGGTTGGTGCTTGGAGCTTTTGCCGGACGCCGATATTATTTTGCGCGATGCACCCCCGAAGTATTCCAACGCGACTGTGGTTGTTGCTAGCCACGGCGGGCTGTCTGTTGCTAGCCAGCGCAAAATCATGGGCGGCCTCCGAAAATTATCTCGTGGACGGGTGGGACACGGAAGACAACCTGCCGAGTAGCACGGTCACCTCCATCACGCAGACGCCGGACGGTTATCTTTGGGTGGGCACTTACAGCGGCTTGGCGCGGTTTGATGGCGCGCGCTTCGTGACGTTAGATCCAGCCAATACGCCACCGGAACTCACCCGCACCCGCGTGCAAGGACTTTATCTCGACGCGACCGGCACGCTCTGGATCAATACCTTTCGCGGCGGACTTACTTCCTATCGCAACGGCGTGTTCCGCAATGAATGGCCGGATCAAGCGGCCTTTGATTTGCATACCACGCTGGTGGCGTCGGCGTCCAACCAAGTCACGTTCGTCACGCAATTCGGTGAAGTTTTGCAACGCGATCCGGCGAAACCGAATAGTAATTGGAAAGTTTCGACACCGCCGGATTTGCGCTCGATTTGGCAATGCGTCGGGGCCGATGGCAAATTGTGGTTCCTGACTCACGACGCGCACATCCTGCAATTTGCCAATGGCGCGTTCAGTTTATTGCCATCCGATGGCGGTCTGGCCGGCAGCAAAATTTATACGCTCGTCGCCGATGCGCACGGTCAAGTTTGGGCGGGCGCGGAAAACGAAATCGCGCGCTGGAACGGCAACCAATTTGAAGCGATGACGCCGACGAATAGCGAAACGGACATCGAGCCGACGTTCCTTTTTCCGACGAAAGCCGGTGAGATGTGGGTGTTGAATGGGGATCGTTTTCAAAAAATATCCGGTCGCGCGTGGGTGGCCGAAGCCACGCAGTGGAGCGGATTATTAGGTTCAGCGTCCGGTCGCGCGATGGGCGCGCACGAAGACAGCGAGGGTGGATTGTGGTTCAACCATTATGGCAACGGCCTGTTTCACATCACGCCGGATGGGAAATATCAACAGCTCACGTCGCGCGAAAATTTGCCCGGCGACCGCGTCGGCGCGTGGTTTCAAAGTCGTGATGGCGGCATCTGGATCGGGGTGGATCACGGCGGCTTGGCGCGCTTGCGGGATCGGCGATTTCACGTCCTCGGCCTCGCGCAAGGTTTGTCCGCACGCACGGCGTTGTCTATTTGTGAAGACCCGAACGGCGCGATCTGGATCGGCACCGCAGGCGGTGGACTGTGTCGCTGGAGCGATGGCGTGATGCAGCATTTTGCGGTCGGCACGAGCGCGTCCGCGAATTTTATTTTCTCCATCGCGCCACGAGCGGACGGCGGCTTGTGGTTGAGCGCGGCGGAAGGCGAAGACTTATATCAATTTCAAGATCACCAAGTCGGGCGCGTCTCGTGGGATGTTCACGGCGTGAAATCAATTTTGAACGATCGCTCGGGGCGCGTGTGGATGGGCACAAAAAATGGCATCGCCTTTGGTTTCGGCAGTGACCGGCGCATCCTCGGCGCCAACAGTGGCGACCTGTTGCCGTCGGTGCGGGCGCTGGCGCAAACCCCGGATGGCAAGGTTTGGGCGGGCGCGGACAACGGCACGATTTACCGCTGTGAAACCAATCGTTTGATTCCGTTCCGTCCGCAAGACGCGCTGGCTGAACAACCGATTTATTCTTTGTTTGCGGACAAGAACGGGACGCTCTGGGCGGGAACTTTTCGCGGCGGCTTGCTGCGTTTTAAGAACGGCGTTTTTTCGCGCATCGCGGATAAACAAGGTTTACCGACGGATGTCATCAGCCAGATTTTGGAAGATCAACACGGACGGCTCTGGCTGGGCACGCATCAGGGAATTTATTGCGTCGCCAAATCCGCGCTGAATGCGATCGCCGATGGCGGCTCGAACACGTTGGATTACGTCGTGTATGGGCGGCACGATGGCTTGCCCGCGCTCGAATGTTCCGATGGTTATCAACCGTCCTGCTGGCATGGCGCGGATGGAAAATTATGGTTCACAACGGTGCGCGGTGTCGTCTGGTTGAATCCGGATGAACTGACGGCCAAATCTTCGCCGCCGCCCGTCGTCATCGAAGAATTGCACGTGGATGGCGAAAACATTCCGTTGCACGGCGGAAAAATCATCGTGCCGCCCGGCCACAAACAATTTGATTTTCGTTTCACCGCGTTAAGTTTTGATGCCGGCGGCCGCGCGCGATTCCGCTACAAGCTCGCGGGCTTTGATTCCGATTGGGTGAATGCGGAAACGTTGCGCACGGCGCATTATGGGCCGTTACCACCGCACGATTATCATTTCCGCGTGATCGCCTGCAACAGCGAAGGCGTTTGGAACGACACCGGCGCGACGTTGGAATTTGAAGTGGAACCTTACGTTTATCAGACGTGGTGGTTCAAACTCCTGGCCAGCGTGACGATCATCGGCGGCGTGGCGTTCGCCGTGCGGCGCGTGGTGACGCGGAAATATCGCCGTCAATTAGTGGTGCTCGAACAACAGCACGCCGTCGAACGCGACCGTGCGCGCATTGCCAAAGATATTCACGATGATATTGGCGCGGGCCTGACGCAGATCACGTTGCTCACGGAACTCGCGCGGCGTGAACCGGAGCAGACGAACGCCAATCTCGAACGCATCACGCATTCGGCACGGACGTTGACGAAGGCCATGGACGAAATCGTCTGGGCCGTGGATCCGCAGCACGACACGTTTGACGGCTTGATGGATTACGCATCGGCCTACGCGGAAGAATTTTTGCGCGTCGCCGGCATCCGGTGCCGCATGGATTTGCCCATCGCGTTGCCGACGATGCGGGTGGATGCCGAACTGCGCTATAATTTGTTCCTCGCGTTGAAAGAAGCGTTGAACAATGTCGTCAAGCATTCCAAAGCGACTGAAGTCTGGTTGCGTTTGCAGATTGAGCCCAAACAGTTCACGCTCGTGGTCGAAGATAACGGACGCGGTTTATATGCGGCGCGCAAAGAAATTTCCGAGGCGGACCGCCTTAACTCCGGTTCCGGCTTGGCGAATATGAAAAAACGGCTGGCGCTGGTCGGCGGCCATTGCGAAATCCGCAGCGTTGATACCGCGGGCACGCGTGTGGAAATGACCGTGGCGATCAAGGCCTTACCATCACCAGTTGTGGCGATAGGCCAGAACCCAAAAGCGGATTAAGATAATCCTATGATCCACTTAGGAAAAATTTACAGTTCAGTATGAGCATTGCCGTTTCCATTGTGGAAGACGACGCGCAGGTCCGCGCGAGCTTGGGGAAATTAATTGATGGCGCGCCGGGGTATCGTTGCGTGAGCCAGCATTCCAGCGCGGAAAATGCGTTGGTGGAAATTCCAAAATTCAAACCGGACGTCACGCTGATGGACATCAATCTGCCCGGCATCAACGGCGTAGAATGTGTGCGCCGGCTCAAGCCCCAATTGCCCGGCACTCAGATCATCATGCTCACCGTGTATCAAAATACGGAGCACATTTTCAACGCGCTCTCGGCGGGCGCGACCGGTTACATGCTCAAGCAAACACCGCCGAATGAATTGCTCGCCGCGATCCGCGAAGTGAACGCCGGCGGTTCGCCCATGAGCAGCCACATCGCGCGCAAGCTCGTGCAATCGTTTCAACACGTCACCGACACGACGCAAGCGGCGCAAAGTCTTTCGCCCCGCGAATCGCAAGTGTTGGATCTGCTCGCGAAAGGTTATCTCTACAAAGAAATCGCCGAGCGCATGGCCGTGACTTACGCCACGGTGCACACGCACATCCGCCACATTTACGAAAAGCTCCACGTCCGTTCCCGCACGGAAGCCGTCGCTAAACATCTCAATCAAACCCGGCGACCGATGGCCACGGCAGCGTGAAGTCAGGTCACTGATGACGAAGCATCGCCAGTATTGGCGATGCCCCAAAGGCCAAGGGCGAATTGACTCGCCCGCACGCCCCGCACAAAATCTAGATGTCCCATGAAAACAATCATCGCTCTCTTTGCCGCTCTTAATTTGTCCACCGCGATCTTTGCCGCCGATAGCGGCACGCTGAACGTGCGCGATTTTGGCGCGACCGGCGGCGGCGTGGCGAAAGATACCGCCGCCATTCAAAAAGCGCTCGACACTTGCGCGGCGGCCGGCGGCGGCATCGTGGTTATCCCCGATGGAATTTATCTGACCGGCAGTCTCATCCTCGGCGCGAATACCACGCTGCAACTCGACTCACGCGCCAACCTGATCGGCAGCGGCGACATCGCCGATTATCCGTTGGAACAAGTTCGTTGGGAGGGCGAATTTCGCGCCGGTCATCGAGCTTTGATTTCCGTCACCAACGCGACCAACGTCACCATCACCGGCGGCGGCACCATTTTCGGTCCGCCCATCGAGTTGAGCCATCTGCGCAACCCGCGCGGCCCCGTCTTGATCGAGCTCGCCAGTTGCACGAACGTGTTATTGGAAAATTTTACGACGCAATATCAACAGCTCTGGTCCATCCACCCGCTGTTGTGCCAAAATTTTACAGCGCGCGGCCTGACCATTCGCACGGTCAACCTGAACGGCGACGGCATTGACGTAGATTCTTGCGACGGCGTCACGATTGAACGCTGCGACATCAACACCGGCGACGACGCCATCTCGCTCAAATCCGGCCGCGGTCTCGCCGCCCAAAACCTCGCCCGCCCCACGCAAAATGTGATCATTCGCGATTGCCGCTTGCACAGTTCCATTTACGCCGCCATCGGCATCGGCACGGAAATGTCCGGCGGCGTGCGCGACGTAAAAATTGAAAACTGCGTTCTCAGTGGCCGTCAAAACGGCATTTACATCAAGAGCCGCGAAGGCCGCGGTGGCTTCATCGAAAACATTTCCGGCGAAAATCTGACCATCTTGAAATCGCCAACTTTTCTCGGCATCGATCTGATGAGCAAAGGTATTCAAGCGACCGACCCCGTGACCGGCGACGTCGCCAAATGGCCGCTCGTAAAAAATATTAATTTCAAAAATGTCACCGTGCAGGATGTGCGCGAACTCGTGGCCGCCCGCGACATCCCCGCCGCCCGTTCGATGAGCGGTTTCACGCTCGACAACATCTCCGGAACCTGCGTTCGCGGCATCACGCTCGCCAACGCCACCGGCGTAAAATTTTCCAACCTCCACGTCACCAACACCGACGGCCCGCTGATCTCCACGAATAACGTCCAAGTTGCCAGCGCAAAAAATTCTACGGCGAGCAACCAGTAATCATCACCGGAGTGCCGCGCATTGCCCAGCTCGGAGCGGCGTGACGAGCCTTCGCACGCACTTAGTGTCTCTGATCAAATTCTAACCAAAGCACGCTGGACAGAAATTGGCGTCCGAAATACAGTTGCGGCGTGAAACCGATCAGAGGCCGAGTTTGCGGGCCAATGATTACTCGACCGCATCCGCTCTATGAGTATTAACCAGACATCACACTTTTGGTTAACTTGGACTGCCAGCGTGCTGGCAATCTTGGTGCTGGCATATGTTTTGACGGCACCGCCGATCATCCTAGCTCATTACCAGCGGACCGGAGATGGTGGAATTCCAGCCTTCTATGATCCGCTCATGGAGGTTGCCTACAGTAATTTTGGCGCACCGGTTATCTGGTATTTCAACAGCGTCTGGCATGCGGAACTTTCCGCGATCGGACAGCCACCCGAGTTGCATTGGTATGTGATTATTTATGACGCCCTCGTTTATCTCGGATATATGGCGATCATTTGCTTGCCGTTTTTCAGATCGATTTACCGGCTGAGCCCGGCGCCTAATAAATTACTAAAGTCAACCGCCGCTGGGGCTTCCACTCACAACCCTCCGCCCCAATAAAATTTCCCGCTTAATTCCCCAACGGCTTCGCGCTGGAACTCACCGGACTCACCGGCATCTGAAAACTGGCAACTGCATCCGGATGCGCCGGATCAAAATTACCGAAATCATCCACGATAAATTTTGCGAGCGGCAGTTGGTCTTGTTTGATGCCTTCGATTACGCACTTCGCCAACTCGTAGCTGCCATAATTATTGTGATGCGTTCCGTCCTGAAACGCCTTGTCCAAATCCGCCCCGAGAGCGCGATAAAAAATTCGGCTCATCGCATTCAAATCAATCAACGCGCAATTTTCCGCCTTCGCCACGTCGCGCACCGTTTGCGGATAACCCATCAAAGTATCGTGATCGAGGCCGTCTTTGCGCTCCATCGAAGCCACCAAAACCGCCGTGCCGCCCAGCGCACGCGTGCGGGCGACAATTTTTTCCAGATTTGATTTATAAATCGCCAGGGCATTCGTCGCTTTGTCTTTCATGTCGTTGTGGCCGAATTGCACGAACAGATAATCACCCGGTTTCATTAAACTAAAAATTTTCTCGAACCGCTGGGCGCGCAACGAATTGGCAATCGTCTCGCCCGATTCCGCGTGATTCGCCACGGCGATTTCCGGTTTAAAAAATCGCGGCAACATCTGGCCCCAACTATTCCACGGCTCGGCGGGCTGATCGCAAACCGTTGAGTCACCCGACAGAAAAACCGTCGGCACATCGGCCTTTTCAATTTGAAGCGAACGCAGCGAAGGATTCGTGCCGTTAAATTCCAACGTCAGCTTTTCATCCCAATCCCACATCTCGGTGCTTTGCTCGCGCGGTTTGAGATGAACGTGATTGCGCTCGGAAATTTTCGGCTGGCGCAGATTGACGATGAAAGTTTTCTCTTCCGATTTTTCGGCGGCGATGTGAATTTTTTCCAACGCCAGCCGCCGCAACTCCGCTTTCACCGTGGTTATGGATTCCGCATCACCACCCAGTATTGCCGTCACTCGATAATTCCCTTCCGGCAGTTTAATGGAGAAACAAAACGGATTCGTGCTGCTTTCAAAATCACTTCCGGCGACAACCGTTGCGCCGGGCTCAAAGCCGTAGCCGGTTTCAGTCGAATAAAAATTTGCCGGCAAAATCTGAATGGCGCTGGTATCGGCTTTACTGCAACCAAAATCAAAAGTGAAATTAGTCTGCGCTTGCACCCCGGGACTAAATGCGACAAAAGCCAAAGCAATCGCGGGAACAATCGTGGAGTATTTATTGAGGTTCATTTTATAAGAATTTAGTTTCCACCAAAGCCCGCATTCATCTGCGGATTACCCGATTTCGTCCACGTTGGCGGGTTCATTTTCAGTCCCGAGATTTTAAGAATGTAAGCGTATTGGCACGGCGCCGAAGCGGGCAATTTAACTTTTAGTCCAGCGTCATCCTGAGTGAAAGATAGTTTACCCTCACCACCCAGCAGCGTGACGTTCGTAATTTTTCCAACGAGCGAATCATTTGCCGCCAGTGATTTTAGGATGACTTCATTACCCGGCCAATTGCCGAGGATGATCGCGTAAAGCGCATCGCCCTTCACCGTGAAACGAATATTCAAGCCCGCTTGCCGACCGCCTTCGCCAAATTTAATCCAGTTGTGCGTGTCGTAAATCGCTTCGCCATTGATCGCCAGCCACTGACCGACGGCGAGCAAGGTATCTTGTTGGGCTTGCGGAAAGGTGCCGTCCGCGCGCGGCGAAAGATTCAGCAGCAATGTGCCGTTTTTGCTGACGGTATCGGCGAGCGCATTGATGATCGCCCCGGGGCCGGAAACATGCATGTCGCTCGTGTAACCCCACGTGCTGCCAATCGGCTGATCGACCTGCCACACACCAGTGCGGATGCCCGACGGCGAACGCGCACCAATCTTTTCAAAATCAATAATTGAACCAATCGTCTCCGTATTTTTACCGCCCGGCGCGTAAGCCGCTTTCTTCGTGCTGAGCGAAACTTCCTTGCGCCATTCCCGTGCGCGATTGTAGTAGTAAGCTGCGACGCGCAATTTCAGCGGGTCGAGGTAGCGCTGATCTACGCCGTTATCGAACCATAACATGTCTGGCTGATATTTATCAATCAGCTCAACGTTGCGCGCATACCAATTGACCAGAAATTTTTCGCACGCCGCATCGCTGCGATCGGCGACGTTGTAAAAATCCGCCCATTTTGGATCGTAAAGATCAGCGTGTTCGGCCTTTAATTTCGCAGCGAGTGTCGGCGGCGGATTGATGAATTGAAAATTTTCGATCCCGTGATTGGACACGCCAAATTTTAATCCTTGTTTGCGAACGGCTTTGGCCAGATCGCCGATCAGATCACGTTTTGGCCCGAGCCGCATCGCGTTGAATGGCGTCACCGCACTATCCCATAGCGCAAAATTATCGTGATGTTCCGCCGTGGGAATAACGAATTTAGCGCCGGATTTTTTGAACAGTTCCGCCCACGCATCCGGATCAAATTTTTCCTGCGTGAACAGCGGAATGAAATCTTTGTAGCCGAATTTATCCTGCGAACCAAAGTGTTCAACGTGCCAAGCACTGTCGGAAGCATACATGTGTTTTTCATACCACTCATTGCCGTGCGCGGGCACCGAATAAAGTCCCCAGTGCATGAACACGCCGAACTTCGCGCCGACAAACCATGACGGCACCGAATAATTTTTCTGAAGCGATTCCCACGTGGGCGCAAACGGCCCCGGCGGCAACGACGTTGGAATTTGCGCGACGGCAGCTTCGACCACCGCCAGCCGCGTTTCCGGAGCCATGTCAAAACCCTTGGTATCATTGCCGCCATCCGCCATCGGATTATTGGTCTGCGCATTCGTCCGCAACGTAAGCAGGCAAAATGATAAATAAAACAACACTGATTTAAAGTTCATGGCGAATATCTATTCCGTCAAAATTTTGGCGCATCCGTGCGAAATTGCGCGGCCGGCAAACCGGCCGCATTGAATAAATTACAACCGTCGGGAAAATTCACCCACGCGTAGCGCACGGCTACGGGCGCAGCCACGTCCGGACTACTGACAACGACCGTAGCACGATCCATTTTCGCCACCGCCGGAACCCATTTTTTATCCGCCTCCGCGATCATAAACCATTTGAGCGGCAAGCCGTCTTTCGCCACGAGGCCACCGCCGAGATGGGAAAACTTCACGCGAATCGCGCCGCCTTCGATCGTCATGGATTCATACTGCGGCCCGGAAAACTCAATCGGTTGGCCATAAATATTCGCCAATGCAATGCGCGCCAAGCGATCGCCGACATCCTGTTTATTTTTCGGATGAACTCTTTTTGCCTCCCCGATATCCATCGCGACCGCCATCCCAGTATTTGGCAAAGCCAGCACCGTCGCTTGCGCCTCGCGAACCTGTGGACTATTACTGGCCGCTTCCTGACCGGCTAGTTGAACGATGTAAAACGGAAAATCCCCTTCGCCCCACAACGCCCGCCAATTGCGAATCAGCGTCGACTGCACCGACGGATACAACGCGATGCCGCCTTTATTCGCGTCCACAATGGATTCACCCTGATACCAAATCACACCGCGAATCGCGTAAGGAATAATGGGCTGAATCATGCCATTGAACAGCACCGTGGCGTTGTGTTGATCTTGCACCGGATCGCGAGCCCCACGGCTGCGATGCTGGCCTTTCGACGTGGTGTTGGTGATCGAAACATCTTCCGAACGCGGTGCCGCCACGACCGGCGGTGAGTTGGTGCGAAAATTTTTGACCGCCACATCAAAACGATCCAGCAGAGGTTTCAATTGAGAATTAGCGGCCAACGCTTCGCGCGAAATCCACGACTCCGCCGTGCTCGCGCCAAACGCCAAGGTGACGATCCCAATGGGCACATGAATTTCCTTTTGCAGATCGCGTGCAAAAAAATAGGCGACGGCGGAAAATGCCGGGGCCGTTTCCGGACGGCATACTTGCCATTCACCGCCCACGCTGGTTTGCGGAATGTAAGCTTTGGCAGCGACGCCGGTGAACACGCGGATCAACGGATAATTTGCGGCGGCAATTTCCGATTCCTCATTCTGAACGCCCGCAAATGATTTCACCTTCTTCGACATGGAAAAATCCATGTTCGACTGACCGGAGGCCAACCAGACTTCGCCCACAAGCACATCGGTCAATTGAATTGGCTGGGAAGTTTGCGAACCCAGCACCGTCAGCGTCCGGCTTTCCGCCGAAGCTTTCAGCGGTTCAAACGTCACGCGCCAAACGCCGGCACCATCCGCCGTGGCGGTTTGTTTTTGGCCGGCAAATTCCACGGTCACTACTTCTTGCGCCGCCGCCCTGCCCCACACTGGCACTTTCCGGTCGCACTGCAAAACCATGTGACTCGTGAACGGACTGGCCAGTTGCACTTCGGCCAGCAACGAACCGGTGCCTAACCAGCCGACGAGTAAGCTTGCGAAAATAATTTTCTTCATGTGGTCGTTTTATTTTGCGATCCGTGTCTCCGCTGGCCAGACGTAGCCCAGACTTTTCGCCTCACCGGTCTGCGCGGCGATCGTGTCCAGCACAATGCCCGGATCCACCATCCAGATTTTCAACGTATGCCCGCCAACGGACGCAATTTTAAAATGGCTCGTCGTCAAAGCCGCGTTACGCAACACATTTTCCTGCCACGTTTTGTTGCCTTCGCTTAACGACAGCGGCAGTGCAATGATCTGCGGCGGTGCGTCATCCAACGCGATTGCATAACGCTGCGGCTGGCCGGTCGCGACAGAAAAAGTCGGCAAGGCGCGCACGGTAAATTTCCAATCGCCCGGCGTTTGAAAATCAATTTTGAATTGTAAACCCGGCGACTCCGCCAAAAATTTTTCCGGCGTATCGCGAACGGCGATCGTGTCCGGAAAAATGGCCACGGCCTCACCGCGATAGCCGAGGCCAACAATCTTTTGCCAGCGCGCATCTTGGCCCGGAATAAACGCCGAAGCGTGCGCCGCCGCCAGCACGACACACTGATTTTGTTCTGTGAAATCCGCGTTGAAAACATTGGTCGTCAACCCGGTTTGAAGCGGCGACGCGTTAAGCAATAACGTGGCGACCGCTTCCAAATTACTACGCGCCGCCGAGCCAGGTTCGGGAATTTTGAAATCAACTAGTTTGCGCGGATTATCCGACATCATGCCGCGCCATTTACCGCCTGCCAGTTGTTCGTTGTAATAACGGGTGAGCCGCTCAAGTTCAGCCGCCGCGGGCTCCGATCCAGCCAGACGTTTTTCATTCATCGCCGCCGCCGCCGACACCGGATAAGCGACCAGTTCAAAAAAAGCGTCCTGCGATTCCGGCGGCAAAGTTTTTCCGATTGCGCCCACACGCGCCGACAATTTTTGCCAGTCAGCAACCCGTTGCGCCGCTTCTGCAGGCGTGAATAGATCCGGCTTCGGAAAACCCAGGTGCTCCGGCTTACTTTGAAAATTCAAACGATAGTATTCGCTCAGGATTGAAGTCATTTCCGGCGCAACGGTTTTCCCAAAATCCCGCGTCAATTGTTTTTGGAGTAAATCATAAGTGTTTGTGCCATTCCAAACGTGCGGATTCCACGCGAGCTTAAGAAAAAATTCGATGTCGATTTCCGCCGGTTTCAAATCGCCGACGTTGAGAATCCAGACTTTGTCCGCACCGTAATCAAACGCCTTCGTCATCTCCTCAGCGATCAGCGCGGGCGGTGTGGTGCACAGCCAAAGGTAATCGCGCGGCGCGCCCCAATACGAAACGTGATAATACACGCCCGCGCCACCGCGGCGTTGACGTTCG
This sequence comes from Methylacidimicrobium fagopyrum, assembly GCA_026225255.1. Taxonomy (GTDB): domain Bacteria; phylum Verrucomicrobiota; class Verrucomicrobiia; order Limisphaerales; family UBA11358; genus UBA11358. Next base: position 103,443 of record JAMFSJ010000017.1, read on the forward strand.
CGCGCGTTGGAAAACTGGCGGATGTAGCCATAATTGTCATCCGGCCAAACGAGCGTGATGTCGTCCGGCACCTTCGTCATCAAGCGATACAACGGCAGCACTTCCTTGTAAGGACAAAGAATCTGCGGGACCGCCGCCACGTTGGGATTCACATTCTGCGCCAACATCGCGCGCTGATCGGTGATGATCGTCTGCAAGCGCGCCGCCTGCTCACGTTGCGTCCCGCCGCCGGGCATTCCCGAATCGTGGATTCCGCGCATACCGAGCGAGTAAACATTTTCAAACTTCCGGTTTTCGCGAACGCGTTGTTCCCAGTATTTCAAAACGCCTGACGAATTCGTGACAAAATTATAGTCGCCAAATTGTTTCTCGTCCCATTCGCTAATGTTGTTGCGCAACATCTGTTCGCAATGCGAAGAACCCATTACGATGCCGTATTCATCGGCCAAGGCGGCGTCGTTGGTAAACGAATTAAATGCCGCCGTGCCCGGATGCATGGCGGGCCAGAGATAATTCGCGTGCAACCGCAGCAAAAGCTCGAAAATTTTCGCGTAAGTTTTCGGTCCAATATTACCGGTAGCGGGATCAAACGTCTTCGCCGCCCACGGACGCAAACCCCAATCCTCGTCGTTCAAAAATATGCCGCGATATTTCACGGCGGGCGGACCTTGCTTGAAAGAATCGCCATGTAGGGCGAGCAAATTTTTCTTCGTCACCGGCACATCCGCCCACCAATACCACGGCGAAACGCCGATCATTTCCGACAATTGATAGACGCCGTAAATCGTTCCGCGCCGGTCGCTGCCGGCAATGACGAGCGCCGTGTCCACGCCCGGTAAAGGATTTTTTATGACCTGCAAAACATAACTTTCCCAACCTCCCGTCAAACCGTTCGTATCCAGCTTTCCCGCCGCCGCGAGCTGGCCGACAATTTCACTTTCGCCAATCGTGCCAACGATAATGATTTTTTTCCGATCCGTCCGAAGGGTGTTTTCGATTTCCGGAACGGTTCCCGTGACGCGCGCAAAGTCATCCGCCAAATCTTGGGTCGCCCGCAACACGGCGCGGTCGGAATTGGTTTCAACCAAAATGGTAGCCGCCGCTTTCACATCCACCAAAACAAAATTGGACGCGGACGGTGAATCCGTCAAACTCAAATCCGCCGCGGGCGCGACGGAACCCAGACTGGCGATGACTAATAGATTTAAGAGCGAATATAATTTCATGATTTAGGGCGACGATGGCTTGGCGGCTTCGATTTGAATTGCGCCCGCAGTCAAGCCCACGGCCGTTGCATTTAAAACAATTTTTCCCGATGACGCATTCGCTTTCACAAACGCAACGCACTCGCCTTCAAACGCCTGACGTTCACTGGCCTGAAACAATTCGTGACTGGAATTATCGCCATTGTCCACGGCCACGACTTGTCCCGGGCCGGAAATCTTGAATGAGATCAAATCGTGGGCGCGCGGAATTTCAATCCCATCCGCATCGGTAATTTTAGCGCGCACAATCGCCACGGCATCAAACGTCGGCGCGAGCGTTTTGGTTTCCGTGGACAAAATAATTTTCGCCGGCTTGCCCGCCGTGCGCAATTCATCGGTCGCGACAATCTGTCCGTCGTTACGCGCCACCGCCTGCAAAATTCCGGGCGCAAATGAAACGCGCCAATTGCGTGGCGAAGCGTCGGCGTTGAGCTTTTTCACACCGAGCGATTGACCGTTAAGAAATAATTCCACTTCTTTGGCGTTGGAATAAACTTCTATATTTTCATCGTGCGGCGACCGATTTTCCGGCGTCCAATCGGTATACAAAACCTGCGTGTGCCGCTCTTCGCCGCCGTAACCGGGATCGGTCGGCATCAGATCCGTGGCGGCGGCGCGACGCGTGATCGCCACCATCGGCGCCTCACTCCACCAGCTTTCGCGTTCGCGGGCGAGCGGGCGGATCGCGCCGGTGCGATCCAACAAACCCGAACCGTGACCGATCACCGGCCAGCGACGCGACTCGCCGAGATAATCAATCCCCGTCCACAAAAATTGTCCGGCGTAAGCTGCGTGATCGCGCATCGCCGTCCACTGTTTGCGATCGTGCGTGTTTTCAGTGCCGAGAATTTTACGCGACGATTTCTGTTCATGCGCGGCAATGATTTCGTTCTCGCGATAATTTTGCCCGACCACGTCGAGCAAATCCGCCAAGCCATCGTCATAATCATGACTGACGTTCGGACGGAACAACGCTTGCGTGACGGGGCGCGTCGGATCGGCTTCGTGTGCGACGGCAACGAGATCTTTGAGAATGCGTTTGGCTTTTTCCGCCTGCGGCGTGTCGTGAATTTCGTTACCGACAGAATAAATGATGACGCTCGGATGATTGCGGTCACGGCGAATTGCGTCACGCTCGTCCACCAGCGACCACTCATTAAAATAGAGATGATAGTCGTAAGGATTTTTTGCAACCGTCCAGCAATCGAACATTTCGTCCATCACCAGAAAACCGAGGCGATCACACAAGTCTAAAAATTCCGGTGCAGGCGGATTGTGCGCCGTGCGAATGGCATTTACGCCCAGTGATTTCAAAGTTTTCAAACGCGCTTCCCAAATTGAAAGTGGAATGGCTGCACCAAACGCACCGCCGTCAGCGTGCAAACAAACGCCTTTAATCTTGAAATTTTTCCCGTTCAACCAAAAGCCGGTGTCGGCTTCAAAGTGCGCGTCGCGAATGCCGAAGTTGACCCTTTGGTAATCGAAAGGTTTCTCGTCGTTGCATAATAAAACGCCGGCTTGATACAACTTGGGATGATTCAAATCCCATAGTTGCGGGTTACGGATGGTCAATTCATGCACAATGATGCGACCGGCATGGGCGGGCAAATTGGCAGCCACCAACGCACAGATGGCCGGTTTGCCATCCGGCGGTTGAAGGGATACTTGCAGGTTTGCTGATTCGTCCGAGCTGGTTGAATTCGTCATCGCGATTTCCAATCGCACCAGCGCGTTGTTGGCCGAAACAACCGGTGTGCTGACAAACAATCCATTTGCCAGAATGTAAACCGGATCGCTCGCCACGAGTCGCACATGCCGGTAAATCCCCGCGCCCGCATACCAACGCGACGCCGGTTGCGCGGAAGTATCGCAGCGAACGGCGAGCACGTTCACCGTGCCAGGGCCAAAATTCAAAACCGAGTTGGCTAGTTCATAACTAAAGCTGACGTAGCCATTCGGACGATGACCCAAATGAAAACCATTGATCCAAACGTCGCTATTTTGCATCACGCCATCAAATTGGATCGCGACGCGGCTATGAAAATCATTTTCCGGCAGCGTGAATTCCTTGCGATACCACGCGACGCCGCTCGGCAAAAATGCGCCCGCACCGCCGGTTTTATTGGTTTCTGCAAACGGCCCGGCAATGCTCCAGTCGTGTGGCACGCTGACCGTTTGCCATTTCGCATCATCGAAATCAGGCTTCTCCGCGCCGCTGGCGTCGGCTTTCAGAAATCTCCAACCGGCATCAAAATTATTGGTTGTGTCAGCGGCTGAAACCGGAGCGACCATTGTTTTGAAAGTGAGCGCGAGGGAAAACAGTGTGGTGCAAATTCTTTTCATTTTAAGGTTTGGCGAGCGATGCATTTTCATCCAGTTCCAATCGTAGATAATCGTAGATGACCCCACTGGTTAAACCGCCGGCGGGAATGGTCAGTTTCAAATTGTTTTCGCCCGTGTGCATCAACGCGGCGTCAAAAACCAAATCGTGTTCCAGCCAATAACCGCCGATGCCGTCGCGATTGATCGTGGCGTTGTAAACGAGGCCGGTGACGTTGCCGATGCTTTGATCATTCATCGTAGCGGCGAGGCTACGCGTGCCGACGCCACAGATCGCGAGCCGCAACGTGGCTTTGCCGTGCGGCGCGGCGGGCAGATTGAACGTGACCGTCCACGTCGTGCTACGCTCCTGCCCGTTGCCAGTCGTGTTATCGGGATTCTCATTGTGCGGCACTTGCTCAAAAAACCAGTCTTTGCGGAAATCGCTTTGGCCGATGACATAGTTCACGTCATTCGGAAATAATTTCGCGTAAGTGAGATACCAGCCCCAATGAAAATAATCATCGCCTTTGAAAAATTCCGAACCGTTGCGATTGGGAATGCCGATGTCCCAAAGTTGTTTACCGTAACGCACGGGTTGCCAATCCACTGGACCGAGCGTCAGATTTTTTCCGGTAGTGACGATGATATTGGTCTGGCTGAAATCACCGAGAATGCCGTCGGCAATGGCGTGCAACGTGTAAGTTCCCGCGCGAACATTGGGAATGGAAAAATTTCCAGCGGCATCCGCGCGCACCCAAAATTCATAATTCTTGGCATCGTTCTGCCAATTAACCAAACGCGAATCGGAATTAAAACCGCCGCCGCGATTGCCCCGCGGCCGCGGGCGATTGGTTCCCGTGCTGGCAACATTATTGGTCTCGCCGGCAAAGTGCCGCAGATAATTGGTTTCATCATCGCCACCACCGCCGGGGCCGAAGCCGCCACCAAACGCATCGCGCCCGCGCGGAATGGTAGCGGGCGCATAATCCGGAGCGGTCAGGCCGACGAGCAGATTGCTGACGACTAAATTCGGCGACGACGGATCGTTGATGATGATTTTTCCGGTGACGGTGGCGCGTTCGTCTTGGTGCGGATAATCCGCGCCGGCCACCCAGGCAAACGGCCACGCGCCGGCTTCGGTTTGCATTTTGGCTAAAGCGTCGTGCCACATCGCGTCCGGGGTCGGACCGGCATTGCAGTAGATCAAAAACGGGCCGATGACTTTCGTCCACGCCTCCGTCGCGGCGATATTGCACAGACTGCCGCCGTAATGACTGCCGCGCCAATAATTCAACAAGGTCGGCGGCGCCGACGCGGTCAGACTGCTGGTGAACGTCGCGTCACGATGCGCGGACAATTCGAATTTCGTCGGCCCGCCGCTCAGATATTCCACGCTCGGATTCACGATCCAAACGCCGACGTGATCCGCGCTGCTCGACCAACCCCATGCCCGCACGTCAAATTGGTTCGCGGAATAATCATATTTATGTTCGACCTGATCCTTGAAAATCCCGCTGTTCATGCGCCGCACTTCTTTCATGTTCAAGGGCGTGCCATGATTCCAATCGTAAGTGGAAATCATTTTCATATTGCGGTTCGCATCCACCGTCATCCAATCGAAAACATTATCGTTCAGCTTCAGACAAAAACGCGCTTCGCCGATGGACGTGGCCGGATAATTCGTTGGATGCGTGAAAATGGAATACGTATAAACGCCCGCATCGCCGCGTCCCAGCGCGTAACGAATTTCGATGTCCGCCACCACGCTGCCGCCGGGGCCGCTGCCCATTTGTTTACCGCCGGAAATGCCTTTGATGGAAACTTCGCCGCGCTCGCCGCCGTTGCTTGCCGGATCAATCGTGATCTGCGTTTTTTGTTCGCCCCGCGCGGCATTGTGCGACCAATACGCGGCTTGATGACTACCGACATCGAGCATTTCGTGCCCGTCATATTTGAGCGAAAGCAAATCGCCCGAACGTTTCGCCACGCGCGCCGAGACAATGCCGTTGGCGAGCGTGAAGGAATTTTCATCCGACGAAACGGTGACTGAATTTTCCGCGCCCAGTAGCTTGACGGAAATAAAAACCATCGGGATGAACGTCGCCAGTTTTAGCAGGAAAGATTTTGGCATGATGGTGAGTATTCAATTTTGGACGGAACCCGACCGACCGAAGTAACTGAAAATTGACAATTAAATGAGTTCATTGGATTTCGACATGTCCATGTGTGCGGTCATTTTATTAGGGCGATTGAATCCGATAAAATGTCGCGGGTAAAGCAGCGCTAATCCCGTTCGTGAAATTAAACTGACCGACATTATCGAATTGATTGGTCGCGACGCGCGTCCACTGCGCGACGGGCAACGTCAGATTCGGGCTCGCCAAAACGTAGTAATTCCAATTCGGCGTGCCGCCCGTGCCGCTCAAAATCACATTCGTGCCCGCGACTTGCAGTTGCGTGAGGTTCGGCGGCAGCGTGCTCACGACCCAGAGCGAGCCATCCACAATGAGCGGCGTCGTGTTCCAAGCCAGATTCGTAGCCAAAGTGGGTAAAATAACATTCGCGAAGGAACCGGAATAATTTGCCGCGTTAAACAATTTGAAACGATTGCCCGCCGCGAACGGGGTCACCGCAGAATTTGTCACGTTCAAGGTTCCGTTCTCGCTCAACGTGCCAGAAACATTCACGGAATCGTTCGTCAAGGGCGCGGACTGAACTTGCACGAACGTCGCGCTGCCGCTCGCGAGCGTGAGATTATTATTGATGGTCAATGCGCCCAGCGGATTACCCGGCGTGAGGACGCCACCAGCATTGACTGTGACGCCGCCAGAAATAATTCCATTGCCCGCGAGCGTGCCGCCGTTCGCCACCGTGACCGCGCCGGAACCCGTGCCGCTGCCGGCGGTATTGCTGAGGCGCAACGTGCCGCCGTTGATCGTGGTGCTGCCGCTGTAAGTATTGGCGTTGGCCAGGATTTGCGTGTTCGCACCGGTCTTAATGACATTCACCGCCGGGGTCGTCGTGTAACCGCCGTTCGCCAGCACGCCGTCAAATTCAGCGTCAGCATCCGCGCCGCCAAGGGTGAAAGTCACGGCGACATTGTAAGAATTATTGCCCTGCAAAACCGTGGCCGATCCGCCGGCGAGACCGCCGAGCGCGATGGCCGAAGCATTGTTGCGGAGGCTCGCGTAATTCGCCGCGGTGCCGAGATTTAAGATCGCATTCCCCGCGCCCGCCGTGCCGTTGAAACGCAACGTCATGCCCGCAGAACCGCCCAAGGTCAACGTGCCGCCGCCCGTCAGCGCGCCCGTAAGATCAAACACTTTGCTACCGCCGCTGACTAATAGCGTCAACGCACCTTCCACGTCCAACGTGGCAATGCCAGTGCCGCTGTTACCGTTGCCAGTAATGACGTTGGTGCCGTTAGCCAAAACATTCGGCAAGCCGTTCGCCGTCACGATCGTCACCGCGCCGGTGTTGTTCAATGTCAAAGTTCCGCTCGCGGGAATCGCAGCGCCACTATTGAACGTCAGTTTGCCACCATTCAAAATCGTGCCGCCCGTGTAAGTATCCGTGCCACTCAAAATCGTGTTGCCATTGATCACCACGTTGCTGCCGCTGATGCCGCCAGACAACGTCAACGCGTTCGCCGACGCGTTGGTGATGAGCAGGCTTTCGTTAACCACGATGGGCGCAGAAATTGTGTCGCCTTTGCTCGCGATCAATTCCGTCAAGGTCGCTTGCGTCGGTGAAGCATCAAACGTGAGCGTGCCGCCGTTGGGCGCGATCGTGAACGCGCCACCGCTCGCGCCGAGGCTAAGTGCGCCCACTATGATCGTTTGATTCAAGTTAATCGTCTGATTCGCCGCGATGGCGGCATTGACCACCGCCACCGACTGCGTGCCATTGGGAAAGGCGCTGGCATTGATCCAATTGGCATTCGCATTCCAACTTTGCGCGATGGCGGTGAGGGTGTTCGTCCAATAAATTCCACCGGCACTCAACGATGGCGTCGCGCTCGCCGCCAATGAAAGCGGGCTCGTGCCGTTCGGCCCTTGCGAATAAACGACATAATAATAAGTCGTGCCATTGAGGAGATTCGAGTTGAGATAACTCGTATTCGTCGTATTACTCAATGTCGTGTAAGGGCCGCCGCTCGTGGTGGAACTTTGTAGCACATAATTCGTCGCGCCGACGACTGTGCTCCAAGCGAGCGAAACTTGGTCGTTCCCGGCAATCGCGGTTAAACCCGGCGCAACCGGGGCGCCGAGAACGGTGGCGAGCGCATTCGTTGAAACGCCCGCCGCATTCACCGCCGCGACTTGATAGTAGTAAGTGCTGTTCGTATTCAGCGCGGCATCGGTATAAGTGGTTTCGGTGATGCTTTGCAAAAAGGTAAAAGGTCCGCCCGGGCTGGTGGCGCGGCGGATGACGTAACCAACCGCACTCGAAACCGGCGACCAATTCAGCACCACATTCGCGACGTTAAAATTTCCCGTCAGTCCGCCGGGCGCAGTGGCCGGTGGCGCGGGCAACGGCACGGCGGACACGCCCGTTGAGTTACTGCTCATCCCACCCGCGCTGGTCGCCGTGAGCGCATAGCTATAAATGCTACCGTCCGTCGGCGAGGTGTCGGTGTAAGTCGTGCCGGTGATATTATTATTGAGCACAATCGTTCCCAGAACATTCGACGCACCGCCGTAATTATTGAACAACGTCGAACGGTAGAGCGTGTAAAAATTTGCGCCGGTAGCCGCGCTCCAATTGAGCGTGACGCTTTGGTGGGCGACGGAGCTGACCGTTAATCCGATCGGTGCGACAGGCGCACTGGCAGCGAGGCTCGCGGAGGGCGTGACGGCGGAACTTTGAACTGAGTTCGTGCTGACGCCAACCGGATTGACTGACCGCACGACGTAGTAATAAGTCGCACCGTTCGCGACATTCGTATCCAGATACGTCGCGTTGTTCAAACCGCTGCCGCACACGGGACCAATGACGCCGTTGGTGATTGCGACGTAGCCGTTGCCGGAAGTAGTCGAGCGTAATATATTATAACTCGTCGCGCCGGGAACCACCGGCCAGCAAATTAGATTGGCATTATTGCCCGCGTAGGCGGCGATACTCGCGGTCGGCGACGGCACATAGCCAGTCAGCTCCAAACGAACATAATCATACATCGCATGATTCGCAAAGTAGCCGCCTTTGCGCATGTTAATCGTGATCGTGTTTGCTCCGGCGCGCAGCAAATTGCCCGCGAAGTTGATTCGATCGTCGCTAAAAACTCCGTGAATGCCTTCGCGGATTGAAGCGTCGCTCTGGTTTCCCGAGCCGCTATAATCCGGAAAATATCCGCCGCTGCCCGTGAGATTATTGCCATTGACCGACACGATGATCGGCCCTTGATAGTCGGATGACAGCGCGAGGTAAAGCGAGGCGGTTCCATTATTCGTGTTCGCGAGATTGAAAGTGATCGTAGAAGTCGAGCCGTTGTAATTGCCCTGACTATCGGTGACAACCGGCTGGATGAAATTCCAATCCGTCGTCCAACGACTCTGGCCGACGATGTAATTGGGTCCGCTCGGAAAATCGAACGGATATTCCAGCCACTTACTCCAGATCGGCATAGCATTGGCCGCGCTGGGCCCGATGTCCCCGACCCACCAATCTTCACCGTGCCGAAATTTTCGACCCGAGCGATCGGGGTAACCGATCTCAAAAACGGTCGGCCCCACGCGCGTCGGCGTCCACGTCACCACGCCAAGATTATTCGTCGCGCCCGCTGCCACGTTGACGCCAAACGGCGACGCTGGAATGTCGATTGTGTTTGGCGCGCTGCCGCCGGATTGCGCCTGCGATTGAAACGTTCCCGCTGCGCCCGGACCAAACGCGTAGAGTGTATAATTATTTCCGCTGATCACGTTCGGGATCGTGAAATTTCCGTTGGCATCCGCGTGCACCCAGAATTGATACGGCTTCATCCACTCCTGAAAATCATACGTCGCCGTGGTCGTGATCGGCTGCTGCACCAGGCCAATCCATAAGTTAGAAGCGGATGCGTTGGGATTGTAGAGATCGTTGATAACCATCCGACCGGTGATCGTGCCGCGATTGGCCGCTGCTGCATAATTGGCATTCACAAACCAACTGTAAGGCCACGCGGTCGCTTCAGCGGCGGCTTGCGCGAGCGCATCGTTGTAAAGCGCCTGGGCGGCGGCGTTCGTAGCGGTGATGGTATTCGTGAGATTATTGCAATAAATCAAATACGGCCCGGAAGCTTTCGTCCACACTTCGCCCGCCGACCAATTGCCGTCCGAACCACCGCCGTAGTGCCCGCCGTTCAGCATGTTTAAAATCGTCGTGCCAATGTGCGACATCAATTCGCGTTTCATCGGCCCGCCATTATAATATTCCGCGCTCGCTGAGATATTCCACAGCCCAACATTTTTTCCGCCGGTTCCGACGCTGCTCCAACCCCAAACGCGTTGATCGCCAAAGTCCGCGCTGTATTTATATTTGTCCTCGTATTGGCCGGCGTAAATCCCATTCGTCCACAGCGACACTTCCACCGGCGCACCTTGCACGCTAATGGCCGAACCGCCGGATACTTCCATCAGTCGGTTGCGGGCGGCATCCACGCTCATCCAATTAAAAATTGAACCGGCATAAATATTATCGCGGCACTCGCCCATGCCGAACGCGCCATCCGTGGCGCGGTGATACCAGATCGCCGTCACATAAAATCCCGTCGAGCCACGCAGCATGGAGAAGTGCACTTCCAAAACGTCATTGGCAACCGAGGTCGTGGTCATGGCGATTTCCGCATAATTGCCGCCGTTGCTCGCGGGATCGGTGACAAGCGAATACGTGAACGACAACGATTGGCTGCTACTATTCTCCCAATACAATTGTCCGCCGTTGTTGCCGCCGGAAAGCAGATTGAGCGTCTGCGAACCGCTCCCGTTGTTGTAAGTGTAATTGATCTGGTTGATCGCCGCGCCCGCCGTGTTACAAACGATCGAAACAATTCCATTCGCCAGCGTCACCGTGCCACTGCCGTTGTTGACCAACGTCACGTTCGCGCCCGCGCCCGTGCCGCCGCCGGGAATATTCGCCAGCGCCGAATGGGCGATAAATAAGCAGATCAAACCAACCCAGACCAAACGGCGGCGCGAAAACGACGGCAAATAATTCATATACGGGAAGTGCTACCAAGATAACCGAAGCTTCAAAAATCCAACATCACCAGAACTGTCGAGGGAACTTTGCTGGGTGCGAAGAAACCTCCCAACGCCACGCTTTAAGAAAACCAAACGGGCGCCCAGACCACCGCTACAACCAAAGTTTTATTTCACCAGCGTCAAGGTCACCGGTCCGAGCAAGCCGGAATCTGTCAGGGGCCAATCCGCCGCGTTGAACGGTTTATAATTTTCGTCCACCACGTTCGTGTCTTTGAAAATTTTCCACTTCACGCCGCGCCGGTCCAGATCGCGGATGCGATTAGCCGAAACATTCGTGACTTCCACTTCCAGCTTGTTGCCGGTCGGTTTTAAATGATCCACAACCACGCGGAATGGCGGCGTGATGAGGACGCCGTAAGCTTTGCCATTCAACGTCACGCGCACGCTTTGGCAGACCTTGCCCAGATCGAGGAAATAATTTTCACCTTCGCCCGACGGCGCGTCGAACGTGATTTCATACTTGGCGGAACCGGCAAAATTTTGCGCATTCGTATCGCCATTGGCCGTCCATGAACCGAGCTTGGTGGTTTGGAACGGCGCGGGAATGGTTGGTCCACCTTGCACAAAACTAACGTTCCATTGGCCGGTAATTTCCTGCGGTTGACCATTGGTTTGCCAGTTATTCCAGACTTTCAATTCTCGATCATTGATGAGGGCATGATCAAACGCGCGCACAATCAGCGATCCACCCGCCAGAAGTTGCAAATGAATTTGTCCTTCAACGTTTGTCACTACCACGCCGGCATCGCCGGCCAGCGGATCCATAACGGCAAAAGATTTGGCCGGACGCGCCAGCGTGATCCAGCCATCAAAATTGGTCGCGCCGCGATTCGCTATGAAATAATTCCAGCCACCGTCAAACGAACGGCGAATGAAAGAAAGGCCAAATTGCTGCATACTTTCTCCGTCTGCCGCTCCCAGTGGATAGGTCGCAATTATGTCGCGACAGAATATCCAGCCTTTTCCAGTTTTTGCTTTTTGTATATTTCCGGCGCGGGTTTCCTGTGGTTTAAATGATAATTTAGAAACCATCTTTTTGAATTCCGCCCGGGGCTTTTCCAAACCATTCAAACCTGCAACATCTGTTGGTAATCGTTTTTCAAATATTACCGTCGCCCCATTCTCCGTTAACGCCAGTAATTGCTTCAACGTTTCCAATGGCATGAACTTGCATTCCGGCACAACAATCACTTTGTAATCACCGCCGGGCATGACAATTTTCCCGTCTACGACTTTGGCGGTTTGCAATTGGCGGTCGGAAACGTAATCGAACGCATAGCCGCTATTCCACAATTCACGCGCGGTTTTGCCAATGCTTTGATCCCCAAACCAATCGGTCGCGCTGACCGTCATCGGCAGCACGCGACCGGCGGGATTGCTCCAGAAATCAGCGACCGGCCAGTAGAGCAAAATGTCGTTATCTGGCTTGCCAGATTGCAAAACGGATTGGCAGCGCGCGACGTAATCATTCAACGTCCGCACATCGTGCCAGATGGAATTGCGCGGATTCATTTCGGTTGAAGCGTAAAAAACCCAACCCGGCCACGCGGCATCGTCCGGCGAATAACACGCGCCGTGATAAAAAACGTGATTCACGCCCGAAAGAAACATGTCGTCGGCGAGATATTTCAGGTCCGCCAGCGTCTCAGTAAAATGCTCTTTCAACCAGGTGCCGGTTTCGGCGCCGACAAGATTGCCGCCTTTGACGTGAGCGGCGGATGACGCGAATTTTGAAATCAATACATTGCGATCGTTATGAAACATCTCGGTCTCGGGCACATCCGCATCAGCGTAAAGATCGAGCCAGTTGCCAGGCGTGCCATGCGCTTGATAAGTCGTGATAAAACCGTTCGTGTGCGCCCACGCAATCCACGCCGGCTCGGATTCTTCGACCATGATGTCGGAGAGCGTGCGGCGATAATCATATTTCACCCGTGCCGCGTGATCATCCATTTCATTGCCGAAAAGCGCGGGCAATTCGTTCTGCAATTGGTAGCCGCGCCGTTTTTCAAATTGCGCAAAAAAATCCGGCGACCAATCCGTGCGATATTCGTAGGAATCTTGAAACACGGCCCGCGGCTTGGCGCCGCTATAATTCGTAAACGCCGCATCAAACCACGGCAGCCAATCGCGCAGCGCTTGCGGATACGCGGGATTCAACATCCAACCTTCGCCACCGGGCGCGGGACGTTTCACCTTCTGGCCGGAAGGTTTTTGGGAGATGGCATAAACTGTCCACGTTTTCGGCATAGTCGAAGATCTATCACTGATCCAGTTTCCGGGCGGTGAAAAATTCACTTCCCCGTCAACGGCAATGGACTCCGTCAGATCAACGGGTTTTCCGCCCGGGCCGTAAGCGATCAATGCCTGAAGCGATCCGCGTTTGAATTTATCCTTGATCCGTTCGCCGACGCCTAACTCGTATTTTTTTACGACGACGCTAGCGTTCGCATCTTCGTCGCTGACGGTCGGACCGCCAAAACACCAACCGGTGCCAAGCGTCATGTCTGCGCCCATACCGAGTTGATGCGCTTGCGTGACGGTAGCATTCAGCATCGTCATCCATTGCGGGGATAAATAACGAATGTCGCGATCATCGCCATTTTTAACGCCGTAGATGGGAATGATTTGAACCCCGCCGAGACCGGCATCGGAGAAGCGTTGCAGTTCGTGGGCGATATTCGTCTCGTCTACCGCGCTGCCATGCCACCACCACCAAGCCCACGGACGGGTCTGCGAAGTGATGCGCGGCCAAGCGAGTTCATCGGCGGCCGGCGAAGAAATTGTTCCGACTGCAAGAATTCCCACGGCGAGCAGACACATAAGACTGGGGAATTTCATGCTTCAATTAAACGCCAAACAACAACTTGCGTGCAAGAGGATATCCACGCGATTTGCAATAGTTGAAAGAAATAATGACCAGCTTCCGACTAGTTAGGGAGCAGCTTGTAGATAGTTAAATAAAGTATTGTATTGCAACGCCCAAGTTCCACCAAATTCATCGCTGTTTAAGGCACCGGCAATATTATTCAGTTGGGTATTGTTTAAAACAGTGAACTTAACCGAGCCATCGGTAAACAAAGTATTAACACCTTTGGACGAATAGTGCGCCCAGAAATTGATATTAAACGGCACGCCCGGTGTGCCGGCGGCGCTGGCCAAATAGTCAATTGTCAATACATCCAGTGCTTTAACATTACTGGTCTTTTGATATTGCCTGAGGCTGTTGGCAGTGGGACTTGCCAGCCGCGGGTTAAACATATAACTCGACCGAGTTACTCCGCCACTGTCAGTGCTCATAAAACCTGGTGTGGAATAGGATTCGATACTTAAGCTTCCATTCAAACTGGTCGTTGCCGCTTCAGAAAAACTGGGGCAAAAGAATACGGCCGGATTGGGGACCATCCCACCTGCATAGAGATATCCCAGATTCTGATCGGTATTGGTATAGGTAATGGGAACTCTCGTATTGGCCGCTCCACTGTAGATATACCTAGTGTAATGAATACCGCCAATATAATTTACCTTAGAAGGATAATTATTAACGCTGCCAACTGAGGTAACGGGAAACCAATCATTAAAATCACTGGAATACATGAAGCAACCCAATCCACTCTGCCGCAGATTAGAGGTGCATTGAATGCGCTTGGCCTTGCCTTTCGCTCGCGCCAACGCCGGCAAAAGCATCGCCGCCAAAATGGCAATGATCGCGATCACAACCAATAATTCGATTAAAGTAAAACCGCATAAGCGTGTGCTTTTGACTGCGGATTTTTTATTGTTACTCATAATTCAATTTAGATTTAAATTTTTATCGTTGATGCAAGACCCATTACGGCTGCAAGCTCAAACGGTAGAATACCGTCGGTTTAGTCGGATCAATCACGATATTCGTGCTATTGATGGTGGTGCTGCCTGGGACATCCACCCAATTCGTGCTTAGGCCGGTTGACAAGCTGTTCGTCTGCATCTGTAAATACCAACCGGTATGATCCACTGGCCAGGACAGTCCCAAAATTGTAGTGCCACCACTGCTGCTAACGGTGGTCGTAATGTTGGTTGGGTTGGGGTTAACCGGACTCACAATCACCAAGGTGCCGTCCACCGCCAAGTTGTTGCTCAAGATCAATGGACTGACCACCGTGGGCAATATGATCGAAGTAAACCCATTAGTATTGATGCCGGAGCTGAAGAGGTGGAACACATTGCCGCCGGCCAACGCCGGACCAACGTTCGTGATCACCAAAGTCGCCCCGGAAATGTTGTAACTCGCTGCCGCCAGTTTATCACCAATCACAGTATTGGTATTATTCAATCGCAGGTTGAGTATGCCGTTCAACGTAGCAGAACCACTGACTGTCAAAACCCCGGTATCCACGCCATTCGAAATCACTCCGGCGATATTTCCAGGATTTAAAGTTGAGCCTGCGTCGGCTTGCAGTTTACCGATGACTGAACCTTTACCGCTTAAACGCTGTCCGGAAACAATTTCCAATATGCTGTTGGTCACCAATGATTGACTAAGCACGGTGACGCCGTCTACGTCGTAACTATTGCTGACATAACCCATTTGTGACGCGTCTAAAGTCGCCGTGAGTGAGGCCAAGGTGATTTGCCCAGCAAAATTAGTCAGGGTCACTGGCGCAACCAAAGCTAATACGCCGTTGCTAATTGTCGTTGAACCGACGTAGCTGATCAAATTGGTAATTGTCACATTCGTCACATAAGTGAAACCGTCAGGAGTAGAAATATTGGTGAAGGCTCCGCCATTCAAGGTCAACGTGCCGGCACCGGATTTCACAAGGTTATTTGTGCCGGTGATAATACCAGAGAACGTCGTATTAATTCCTTTAAGACCGATAATATAATTGGCGGTGCCACTGCTGGGACTAATAATGCTGCCATTACCTTTCAAGGCACCCAAGTGCACGGTGCCAGGGTTGCGGGTATTGATTGAGCCAGTGCCTTCGAGGTCAAACGTCGCATTATCGCTGCCGTTCAAGGTCAAGGAGGTCGAAGCGAAGCGCAAGGAACCACCCGTTGGAATCAGAACCGTGCCTAAGAAATTAGACCATTGTTCAACGTTGGGCGAATTGAAGGAAATCGGACCAATGAGGGAATTGGTGCTGTTCACGCCACCAGTGACCGTGCCCCCAAAACCGTTGCCTAACTGGCCGGAATTAATCGAAACACCGGCACCATCAACGATAGTGATATTATCGCCCGGGAAGGATGCCGTGCTGCCGTTGTTATACATGTAGTAGGTCGTGCCATTACTCATCGTTACGCCATCACCGCCGAGTGATCCGCCTGGGCCTACGCCGATCGTCGCCGTGCCACCGACCGTGGTGCCGCCGCTATAAGTATTCGCGCCGTTCATCCGCAACGTATTCGTGCCCAATAAAACCACCGCCGTTTTAGCCCCGCCGGCACTATTACCGATAACACCGTTGTAAGTGGTTCCGGCCGTGCCGAGGATGGTCAACGTATTGGTCGTCGTGGCCGAAGCGCCCGTGTTGGTTATAGCCCCGTTGAACGTGTTACCCAAACCAGACAAGGCGTTCACCGTTTCATTGAAGCCCGCCAGATCGAAAGTGCCCGCCGTTGTGGCGCCACCATCCAGAATCAACCAACCGGTCGAGCCGACAACGCTATTACCATCAGGGATCTGTTCATTGGCCGTCAACTTGACGACGCCGTTGCCGATCGTCGTATTGCCTAGATAAGTCAGGCTGCCCGCAAAAGTGAGGGCGGAAGAACCTTGTTTATTCAACGCACCAGTTCCAGAAATGCTGTTCGGCAACGCGATCGTGCCGGAACGATTCAAGGTGAGGGTGCCATTGTCGGTGATCGCTCCCGTGTTCGCAGTGCCAGTAGCGCCGCCGTTACCAAGCTGCAAGGTGCCAGCGCTAATGGTGGTCCCACCACTGTAAGTATTATTTTGCGCGAGCACGACGGTGGCAGAACCTTGTTTCGTCACTGAACCCGTGCCACTGATAGAACCGGCAACGGTATGAACCGTGGCGTCACCTTGAGCGAATACCAACGCGCCATTATTTGTGACTTTGCCCGTGCCAATATCGCCGATCCCGCCATTGCCGATCTGGAGCGTGCCGTTTTTTATGGTCGTCGTGCCCGAGTAAGTATTGGCGGTTTGCGTGATCAAGGTGCCCGTGCCGTCTTTTACGAGCGACGTTGCGCCGCCGATTTTACCACCGCCCGTGCCGGTGCCGTCCGCGAAAGTGTAAGCCGTAATCGTGGTATTGCTGACAAGCAGTGATCCCGGCAATACCGTCGCTTGCAAATTGACGGTCGAATTTCCGGTCGCAGAATCGTTAAAGATAACGCTGTCGCCGTTAGTAAAAGCCCACGGCGTCGAACTGCCGAGGAACCAATTCTGGCTACCCGCCAAATCCCACGTCGAACCCGCGCCGGACCAAGTAATGACATCGCTGGCGCTGCTGGCGATGACGAGATCAATCTCACCGGCCATGGCTTCGCTCAACGTAGCAGCGGCACCCGCTTGCGAGAACTGCACCGTCAAGTTGCCGGACGATCCCGCACCGCTCGCCAAAGCGCCGCTATATTGGATCAATTTATAAGTGCCATTCGCTAACGGAGTGTTATTGGTAATGACCAGTAAAGAACCGCTGTTCAAGTAGAGATTGCCACCCACCGTGATCAAATCTTTATTCGTGTTGGAAATATCCATCAGCAAGGTTGCGCCGCTGATGGTCAGGTCATTGGCGACATTCAAAGTGCCATAAACGCCATTCGTTCCCGGCGTGATCACCGTTCCTGCCGGCGCGATGACATAGCCGTTCACCGTGCCGGAACCGCCCAGAATTTGGTTCGCAGCCGAAGCGAGCACCAAGCTCACGCCACCCGCCGCCACGTCCAAAGTAGCGCCGCTATTGACCATGATCGCCACGCTGTTAGAGACGGAAGTATTCGCGCCGAACGCCAACGTGCCTTGATTCACAAAAGTCACCCCGCTGTATTTATTCGTGCCATTGATCGCCAAGGTGCCCAGACCAGTCTTAGTCAAACCGCCGCCGCCACCCACGGTGAAGGCGTTAGCAAAATTAACCGTCGAACCCGCCGTATCAATTGTGCCCCCGCCGGCATTCAACGAAATGGTTTTGACGGAGACATCATCGGCATTGCCGTTATATTGCAAAGTGCCGCCGCCAAAATTAAGCGCGCCCACACCGAGATTGGTCAGGGCCGAGAAATTCACGATCCCGGCGTTAAGATTCAAGCCGCCACTGAAAGCATTCGCCGTCGCCAGCGTCAAGGTGCCGGAGCCGGATTTAGTCAGACTGGCACCGCTATTGATGCCACCCGTGCCGCTGAGGCTGTAGTTTTTCGTGGCGTTAACCACCACCGTCGCGGGTGCTACCGCCGTATTCAGCGTGACCGCGATGGGCGAGGCGCCGCTGGCACTGTCATCGAAAATCACGGCGTCGCCATAACCATTGGCTTCCCGGTAAACCGTGGCATTTCCCAACGCATCCTGCCAACTTACCGTGCTACCAATGTCCCAAGAACTATTGCCCACCGCCCATCTTAAAGGTTCAGCGATATTGGTGATAACCAGCTCAAGGCTGCTATTCGCCACGTCATTGCTTAAGTAACCCGTCGTGCGCAAGGGCATCAGACCGAGACTGAAGGCCGAGTAGCCAATCCCTGTAAGTGAGTTGGTATATTTAATGAGCGGGTAAGTCCCGATCGTGGGCGAGCCGCTATAGATATTGACCGCAATCGAACCATTCGCCGTCACATTACTGACCAGCAACGGCGCCGTCGTTGGGCTAAGATTGACGCCATTGGCAAAATTAAATTCGCAGGCGGTCGCGCCCGCGTTGAAAGCCACCCCCGAAACAAACTGCTGGGCGCCCGTGGTGTTGATAACAATCCTGTTCGTCGCGCCGCTGTTGACTGCAACACTGGCGACAAAAGTGGTATTGGAAGCATTGATCACCAAACGACCCGTGTTATTGACCACCACGGCCGCGCTGCTCAAGCTCGCGCCCGCCGCCACGGTCAGCGTGCCACCATTAACATCCGTGCCCCCGGTATAACCATTTGCCGTGCTGGCCAAGATCAAATTGCCGGGACCTGATTTCACAACGTGTGTGGTCTGCGAATTGGGATTAGAGATGATGGCGCTAATCGTAAAATTCGCCGGACTGTTTTGAATGATGTTAAAGGAAGTTGTGCCCGTAGTGCTGACGCGGTTGGGACGGATGAAGGACGTGGCAACGGAGCCACCGATGGTGCCACCGCCGGAGTTGGCCGTGACCAAAACACCACGCGCCGTCATCGTGCGAGACGTGGCGCTGTTGGCAATGTTCAGGGTTCGAGCAGTCGGGTCATTGAATCGAATACTCGCACAGTCAATAGCGCTGCCGGTTCCGCCGGGAAGATCGCCCACGATGTCATTGTTTACGCCCGCCGTCAAAGCGGTGGTCGCCGCCGTGTAAGTCGCCGCCACCACTTGGCCGGAAGAAAGGGCCGCCCAGTCATTCAGGCCATAGGTAACAAACGGATTATTTTGATTATCCAACAATAACGGAACGGTCAAACTGGCTCCGGGAATGCCATTGGTGGTGGCGATCAGAAAGGTGCCCGTCGGGCTGAACTGCAAAACGCCCGAGTTTAAAGTATTCGCGCCATTACCCGGTTTTACCGGCAAGGCCACCAAATTCAACGTGCGACCGGTCGCCAGATTCCACGACTGCAATGCGCCCGGACCGATATTAACCGTGTTGCTCAAAGTCATGTCCGCCGTGGCCGCCGTCATATCAATGCCGCCAGCACCAAGGGTCAAAGCACTACCCGCGTTGATAAAAACATTTCCCGCCGGATTGACGATCTTCAGACCACCCCAACTTAAATTTCCTCCCAGCAGACTCGTCGTGCTGGCCGCACTCACCGTGCTGTCCCATTGCGCAGTGTCCGCTGCGCCGGGCACAACATTATTTGTCCAAGACCCGGCGACGTTCAGTGCCGTCGTATTATCCGCTTTTACAATCAACGCCGCGCGCGCGGGCGGGACGGAACCGAGAATAATTGCTGCCACCGCACTGATGGCCGCGGCCAAAGTGATCTGAGAATTTAGTTTTAATTTCATGATTACGAGTTTTTGGGCGTCAAACAGCACAGCTGGATTGGTTCAAAATGGGTCGGGGCATGAAGAGAGACTAACAAACTCTTGCGGCCTGAACATCGCCAGTATTGGTGATGACGGGTGATGAGCGGCCATCGCGGGCGGCGGATCGGCCACGCCCGGCGTGAAAATTGGGTTTTGCGCAGGTTACATCACCACAATTGGTTATGTCGGGGCGGCGGGCAATCATGCTATTTTTTGAAATCAACCATGTATTGCCATCAAACCCGCGCGCATTATCCGCATCGAAATAAAATGAAAACGGCTTTACGGCGCGGTTGCCTTTGGCTTGCCCTGCCCTTTTTTATAACGAACCTTCTGGCGGCGGACGATGCCTTCATCCCGCCGGCATCGCCCCACGCGGATTTTAATTTCAACGCCGATTGGAAATTTATCAAAGCCGACGTGCCGAACGCGGAACAAGTCACTTTCGACGATTCAAAATGGACGACGGTCAGCGCACCGCACACTTACAATGACGTGGATTCTTACAACGAAATCATCAGCCACAGCGGCGGTGACCGGCACGCTTGGACTGGCATCACCTGGTATCGCAAGCATTTCAAACTGCCGACGGGCGCGAAGGATGGAAAAGTTTTTCTCGAATTTGAAGGCCTGAAACAAGCCGGACGCTTTTGGATCAACGGCAAACCGGTTGGCAAATTTGAAAACGGCGTCACCGCTGGCGGGCTCGATCTCACGACGTTCGTCAATTTTGATGACGCCGAGAATGTCATCGCCGTGAAAGTGGACAACAGCAATGATTACAAAGAAGAAGCGACTGGCACGGAATTCGAGTGGATGGGCCGCGCGTTCAATCCCAATTACGGCGGCTTAAATCACGACCTCGTGCTTCACCTCACGGGCAAGGTTTATCAAACACTGCCGCTTTACGAAAATTTGAAAACGACGGGCGTTTATATTTATCCTTCCAATTTTTCCGTCAAAGATAAGACCTGCGACGTGAATGTGGAATCGCAAGTCCGTAACGAATCGGGCGATCAACAATCCATCGCGCTCTCCGTCGCCGTCGTGGACGCGGATGGAAAGCTCTGCGCGCACTTTCAAAGTGACGCTTCTGATCTCGTCAGTGGCGAAACCGAAACGTTCACCGCGAACGGAAAATTGGTGAACGCCAAATTCTGGAGCGACGAAGCACCCGATCTTTACAACGTCTATTCCATTTTGACCGTGAACGATAAAATCGTGGACGTGCAAAAAATTCAAACCGGTTTTCGCAAAACCGAGTTCAAAGGCGGCGCGGGCACGGGCGGTGTTTATCTGAATGACAAGTTCGTCTGGCTCACCGGTTACGCGCAACGCTCGAGCGACGAATGGGCTGGGCTCGGCGAGGCGTATCCCGATTGGC
>JAMFSJ010000018.1 GCA_026225255.1 Methylacidimicrobium fagopyrum
ACAGCGACATTGTCACCGGCACATTGGATCTCGTCACCGACGGCGACAAGGCAGGCGATGAAGGTTCGTGGGTTGAGCTTCCACCCGGCAAGCAATGGGTGCAGATTGATCTCGCGGAAGAAGCAAACATTTACGCCCTCAACGTCTGGCATTACCATTCCCAAGACCGCGTCTATCGCGATGTCGTCGTGCAAGTATCCGATGACCCGGCGTTCGCCAAAGGCGTGACCACGGTTTATGACAATTCTACCAACGGCACGGATCATCCTTATATCGAAACTTATTTTGGCAAATTGATTGATGCCAAAGGCGTGAAAGGCCGTTACGTCCGCCTCTATAGCAACGGCAACACGACCAACAAAATGAATCATTACATCGAGGTTGAAGTGTTTGGCAAACCAGCGGCTTAAGAAAATGAAGAAGGTAGAATGCAGAATGCAGAAAACAAAGGAACTCGGCTGACCGCTGAAACTGTTTTCACTTCTTCATTCTTCATTCAACATTTTATCTTCGTTTTAATCGCACTGCTCGCGCTCGCCGTTCGTCTGCCGCAACTCGGCGAACGGCCGATGCACACGGACGAATCCATCAACGCCTACATCATCGGCCAGTTGCTCGACGGAAAAAGTTTTCAATACGATCCGCAAGACCGCCACGGCCCTGCGCTTGCCGCGTTCACGCTGCCGCTGGTCAAACTGCAAGGCGCAACCAACTTTTCCGAACTGACGGAATCGGAACTGCGCCTTTCAACTGTCCTCGCCGGCACCGCCACCGTTCTGCTTTTTGGCGCGGGCGTGGAAATGTTCGGTTTCGTCGCCTGTTTCATCGCCGCGCTGCTGTTCGCCTTCGCGCCGCTGCCGGTTTATTACAACCGCTATTTCATCCACGAATCTTTTTTTGTCCTCGCCACGTTCGGCTTGATTCTCTACGGCTGGCGCGCGATGCAAAAAAAATCTGTCGGACTCGCGGCGTTGGCCGGCGGTTGTGGCGGCTTAATGCTTGCGGCCAAAGAAACGGCGCCGCTGCATTTCTTTGCACTCACGCTCGCTGCGCTGGCCGTCCGGCTTTGGAGCGTGCGGATCCGTTCACGCGCCGCCACGGCACCGCAAATCATCCGCACCGATAACTGCCTTTTGCCGTCGCACCCAAAGCTTCCGAAAATGATTCTCTCGGCGGTCATCGTTTTTATTTTCGTCACCATTTTATTGTTCACTTGGCTCGGAGAGAATTGGCCGGCGCTCGCCGAATTGTTTCACGCCGTTTCAAATTTCACCGCGCGCGCTGGCGGGCAGGGGCACGAAAAACCATTTTGGTATTACGCCAAACTTCTTTGCGATGACTGGTCGGGCAGGATCAGTGCGCAGTCATGGTTTAGTCGCGCCAATTTCAAACTGCTTGGCAATGGTTGGTCAGGCATGATCGTTGCCATTCTGGCTTTGCTTGGAATTGTTTCGGTCACCTTGCAATTGCTGGGACGACCCAGGCAGCAACCATTAGCTCCGCGTATTTTTCTCACGGTTTACGCGCTGGCCATTTTCGCCATTTATAGCGCGATTCCTTACAAGACGCCGTGGCTTGCGCTGAATTTCTGGCTGCCGGTTGCCTTGCTCACTGGAATTGCCGTGGAATGGATTTGGTTCGCCTCGACAAAATGGTGGGTGCGCGGCCTTATTTTAATTTTTCTGTTTGGCCTCGGTTACTTGGTTCAGCAGGACATGAGATTTCGCGTGTTCACCAAATCGGCGGACGAAAGAAATCCTTATGCCTACTCGCATACTGTCGAAGATCTGTTGGATTTGCCAAAGCGAATTGAAGACGTCGCAAAACAAAATAATTTGACGCAACCGCGCATCGCCATTGTCGCCGCCGATGCGTGGCCGTTGCCGTGGTATCTGCGAAAGTTTTCACAAGTCGGTTTCTGGCAACCCGGGCAAGAAACCGGCGCGGCGGATTTTTACATCACCATCGGCGATTTGTCCGATCCATTGAAGGAACGCTTAAAATTTTTTAAGTGGGAATATTTTGGCGTCCGTCCGGGCGTGATCTTGGTTCTTTGGTCGCCCGCATCCTCGCCAAAAACGCCATGAGCGAAATCCATGTTTTCAAGCATCACGCGATGGCGACGCATTTTCAGGTGCGCGTTGCGGGCGAAGAAAAAAATTACGCCGGTTCAGCGGCGCAGGAGGCTTTTGGTCTGCTCGATAAAATGGAAGCGCGTTTGAGCCGCTTTCGCGCGACCAGCGAAATCTCGCAGATCAAGGAATTGAAACCCGGCGAAATCTTGCGTTTGCACGAATCGGTTTTTTCCTGCCTGGAAATCGCCAAAAAAATGGAGCAGGGGACGCGCGGCGCATTTTCCGTCGCGCCTGCTGCGTTGAAAACGCAGCCCGTCGCGCCACAATGGACTTTGCTGAAGGAATCGTTTTCCATCCGCTGCGATTCGGGAAAATTGGAATTTGACCTTGGCGCGATCGGCAAAGGTTTTGCGCTCGATCGCATGGCGGAATTATTGCGTGAATGGAGTTGTCCCGCGTTTTTGCTGGTCGCCGGCGGCAGCAGCATTTTGTCTGGCGATGCGCCGCCGGAAACCGCGGGTTGGTCTTGCGGTTTGGGCGATGACAATTCGGCGCAGCGTTATTTTTTGAAAAATTGTTCGTTGAGCGGCTCCGGCCTCGCGGTAAAAGGAAAACACATTTTGGATCCGCGCACCGGCCAGCCAGCAGAACGCGAAAGCCGCACTTGGGCTTTGGCCGACACTGCCGCCGAGTCCGACGCGCTTTCAACGGCGGCGATGGTTTTGAGCAAAAGCGAAATCAACGAAGTTCTCGCGCAGGATAAATCGTGGCTGGTTTTTTTGAACGAACTGGATTCGTGGCGTTGCCTCGGCAGCCGCGCGTTACCCGCGCGGGCGTGAATTCATTTGCGGGAGGGACGGTGTGTCGCCGTCCCAAATTATGTTGCGTTTGAAAATTAAAAAGGGACGCCGTGTCGGCGTCCCTCCCGAAATTAAATTCAGTATTTTTTACTTCGCGCCATGGCCGCGCACGAAGCCGACGGCCTGGGCGGCATCCACCACGCTGTTGTCCCAGTTGTATTCGTATTCGATGGAGATGTTGCCGGCGAAATTTTGCCGTTTCAATTCGTCCAGCACACCGGCGATGTCGCACACGCCGGTGCCGCAGGGAATGTCGTGCGCGTCGGCGGCAAACGAATTCATGTCATGCAGATGCACGCTGATGATATGGCCTTCCAAAATTTTCAGGCAATCCACGGGCTTCAAACCGGATTGCGCCCAGTGGCCGAGGTCGGCGCAGGAACCGATGCGCGGGTCGCGATCTTTGAGGACGCTCAAGACATAATTGGGATCCCACATTTTGTAGCCGGGATTTTCGGCTTGGCGTTGATGATCATGAAAACCGACGCGGATGTCGTATTCCTTCACAAGTTTTTCAATCGTATCAATGGATTCCACGGATTCGGTGGTGATGCCGTAGAGGTTCAATTTTTTGGCGAATTCAAAAACTTTGCGCGCGCCGGCTTCATCCGCCGGGATGCCGACGACGCCATAATTCACGGCGATGATCCCGTCGGCTTTTAATTTTGCCTGCACGGCGGCGATCATTTCGTCGCTGGCGTTGTGGTCGAATTTCCAGTCCGGATGTTCGGCGCTGAATTTTTGGCCGGGATAAAATTCGATCACCTTGCCGCCTGCCGCCGCCGTTTTATCAATGGCCTCCAGAACGGAAAAACGGTTGAAGGTCCACGACTGGCAACCGATGGCGAAGCCGCCGGTTTGAGCATCGGCCGGAATCGGGCTGGCAGATGCCGTAGAGGTATTAAAAGCAATTCCGCAGGTGAGCAGGACGGAAGAAATGAATTGAGCAATTTTCATATGGATGTTCGGTAGAAATTGCGCGAGCCGGTTCAAATGTCAAAACAAATGTCGGCCGGCGCGGATAATTTTTCCCGCTCTGAATTTTTTTGAAAAAAAATGTATTTTTTCCTTTTTCAATTCCGTCTGGGCTGTTAGCACTTTTAACAAATGAAACCGCCCTCCAAAAAATCCTTGTCATTGAACCGTCGTAATTTCATCAAAACCAGTTCGCTGGCCGCCGGCGCGGTCGTGTTTGGCGTGCCGACTTTGCTGCGCGCGCAAAATTTGAACAGCAAATTGAACATCGCGCAGATTGGCGCGGGCGGCAAAGGTCGCAGTGACGTGCGTTGCAACAGCAGTGAAAACATCGTGGCGTTGTGCGATGTGGACACGGAAAATGTGGCGGACACGGTGAAAGAACATCCGTCCGCAAAATTCTACCGTGATTTTCGCGTGATGTTTGACGAGATGGACAGCGGCATTGACGCCGTGGGCGTAGCGACGCCGGATCATTTTCATGCGATCGCAGCTTCGGCGGCGATGGCGCATGGCAAACATGTTTATTGTCAGAAACCGCTGGTGCAGACGATTTACGAAGCACGCTATTTGAAAAATCTGGCGCATACAAAAAAACTGGTGACGCAAATGGGCAATCAAGGCAGCGCTGGCGACGGTTTGCGCCGCGCGGTGGAATGTATTCAATCGGGCATCATCGGGCAGATTAGCCAGGTGCATGTTTGGACGAACCGCCCGATTTGGCCGCAGGGAATTGACCGTCCGGAGGGTTCGGATCCGGTTCCTGACACGCTCAATTGGGACATCTGGCTTGGACCAGCACCCGTGCGCCCTTACAAAAAAGGAGTTTACAATCCGTTTAATTTGCGCGGCTGGCTGGATTTCGGCACCGGCGCGCTCGGCGACATGGCTTGCCATACAGTCAACATGCCGTTCCGGGCGTTGAACTTGAATTATCCGACGGAAATCGAAGCCACGCCTTTTGGCGTGATGAACAAGGAAACATATCCGATCGGTTCAAAAATCCGGTTTGAATTTCCCGCGCGAAAAACCTCCATTCCGGCGGCGCATAAAAGTTTCTTTCATCACCACGACACGCTCGAACAATCGGCAACCACGCTTTGGTGGTATGATGGCGGACAGCCTTTGCCTGACAATCCCTCCAAACACGACGGCAGCAACAAACCGCCGCAGGAACTCACGGCTGACATCATCGCGTTTCAGGGTGAAATGCCGGGCAGCGGCTGTTTGTTGGTCGGCGACCATGGCCAGATTTTTTCACCGGACGATTATGGCCAGGAATTTTACATCAAATTGAATGCCGATAAAAAATTCGTGCATTACAAAAAGCATCCGGCGGTTGCGGCCATTCCTTTGAGCATTCCGCGCAATCCATTTTTTGCGTTGCACAAAGGGGATGCCGACCTGGCGCATCATTTGGAATGGATCAACGCCATCAAAAACAACAAGCCGCAGGATTGTTATTCGCGTTTTGACGTTGCGGCAAAGCTGGTGGAAATCATGTTGCTCGGCTGCGTCTCGTTGCGCGCCGGCAAAAAAATCGAATGGGATGGTCCGGGCCTGATGGCTACCAACGCGCCGGAAGCCGCGCAGTTCGTCAAACGTCAAAACCGTGATGGCTGGACGCTTTCGTGATCGGCTGAAATCAAATCAAATTTCCCGCTGGTTTTTTCCGGCGGGATTTTTTTATTCGGAAACAATGTTTGGCGTGAAGGTCAGTTGAAAATCGCCGAGCGTGGCTTCGGTGGCTTCGCCGTTTCTGGCGTCAACCTGGGTGACGATCATGTCGTGAATTTTTCCACCGGCCGTTTTGGATTCAAAAGTAACGACGATTTCCGCGTTGTCTTTGTCCGTCAGCTTCGGGTTCAAAATGCACTCTTTTCCGTTGCCGAGTTGCACGCAACATTCATTGCGATTGGTCAGCGTCACTTCGCCGAGATCATGGAGAACGGAGTTGGAATTGTCGGTTGCATTGACATTAGTGCCGGCGCTGACGCTGGTTGCGGCGGCCGCAGTTTTTGCCGTCGCCGATTTGTGATGGCAACTCGCTGGCAGCAAACCAACGACAAAAACTGAAATTCCGGTGACGATCTGAGAAAATCCCATACCGGAAACCGAGCAGGAATTACGCCGGACGAAACCGAGCAGAAAACGGCAAATTTACCGTCGGAAGTGTCCTGAAATAATTAAAACCGCGTCTCAAATTCAGTCCGCACGGTCAAAGATCAGCAGGGTTTTGCCGTCTTTGGCCGACATGCGCAAATCGTCGGCGGTGGCGGACATGAATTTATCCTGGCCATTAAAATTCGCGTGCAATGTATAATTTGTGCCGTCGTCCACGCTCCAATCACCTTTCCAATTTTGTTCTTCGACGCTCGGCGCCTGTTTGGGCTGCGCTTTGAAGATGGGGAAATTTTTGATGAAAAGTTGATGGTCACCCGTCGCGATCACCACCGTCTGCTCGTAAGCCTTCGTCCATAAAGCACGGATGGCCGCCATTTCTTTCGCCTGAACATTGGGTTCGCCTTGACGCCACCATGCGAGCGTGACGCCAATGTTCGGTTCCCAATGGCCGATGATTTTGTCGTTATATTTCGCCGACTTTCCGGTTTGCAGATACGTCGTGAGGTCATCCAAGTTCGTCTCGAAGGCGTCCTGAACGACTTTCGTCAAATCTTTGTTCTTCAAAAAATCCTGCACCGGTTGTTCCTTCAAAATATCGCTGATTGTCGTGCCCGAAGCCAATGCGTTAGTGAGCGTGCCGTCAGTTACCAAGCCTTGCATATCGTCGCGTTCCCACAAGGATGTGAAACCGGGATAATCCGCGAGCCGCTGCGCCGTCTTCGGATTCTGCATTAGGAAACCGGACAAGTCCGCGAACTTGTAATAATTCGGCGGCAACGTGCCGACCGCCGCCGCGACGCGCGACATGCCGGTGGTTTGCAAATCGTGCCCGAGCGTG
The DNA here is from genome assembly GCA_026225255.1 of Methylacidimicrobium fagopyrum. GTDB lineage: Bacteria > Verrucomicrobiota > Verrucomicrobiia > Limisphaerales > UBA11358 > UBA11358. Next base: position 6,873 of record JAMFSJ010000018.1, read on the forward strand.
TTCGCGGTGCGGATGGTGAACGGCTGGCCGTCGGCCACCGCAACTTGCGTCGTCAAATAAGTCAGGTTGAAAATCACGAAGCTGATGAGGATGAAATACGCCGCGCCATTCAACAGCCCGACGCAGATGCCGAGCCGCGTGTTTAGTCGCCGCCACATCGCATGGCGCAATTCACCCGCCTTGTGCTTGTAAAAAACCTCCACCTGCCGGTTCACCTTGAAACCGATCGCCGTGAAAATGATCGAGACCAGAATGAAACCGCACAACGGCGCGATTGCCCAGGCCGTAATCGGATTGCTCGCGCCGACGTGCGGCAAAATCGGATGAAATATTTTTCCGATCAACGTGGCCAGCAGCGCGCCGAACAAAATGCCGCCAAACGAAAACGAAGCGAGAATTCCGCCTTGCCGCCAACCCGCCAGCGCCAAAATCGCCAGCAACAACACCGCCAAAATCCAGATACTCATGTTGCTAATTAAAAAACATCCGCGAGAAAAAGCACGATTAAAATTTTCCAAAAAATAAATCCGGGAAGAACGGCGTGTCGCCGTCCCACAACGGGATCTCGACATCTTGCCGGCAAAACTTCTTCACATGGAAACGCATGAATGAAATTATGCATTTCAAAAAGGGGGACGGCGACACGCCGTCCCTCCCGAAAAATTGAAAACTATGCCGCTGGCGGTTGCCATGTTAATTTGAGTGCGTGAAAATCTCAGTCGTCGTGCCCGCGTTCAACGAGGAAAAACTTCTTGCTGCGTCGCTCGCGCAAATCAAAACGGCGGCGACGGCATTCACGCAACACGGCTGGGATTTTGAACTCGTCGTTTGCGACAATAATTCCACCGACCGCACTTCGGAAATCGCCAGTGCCGCTGGTGCGAAAGTTGTCTTTGAGCCGTTCAATCAAATCGGACGCGCGCGCAATTCCGGCGCGGCGGCGGCGACCGGCGACTGGCTGGTTTTCGTGGACGCCGATTCGCATCCGAGCGCTGGATTGTTTTCCGAAGTCGCAGATCAAATCAGTTCCGGCAAATATCTCGCCGGTGGCGCGACGGTGCGGTTGGATGAAAAAATGTTTTGGGCGGGACTCGTCACGCAGTTGTGGAATCTGACAAGCCGGTTCAACAAATGGCTGGCCGGTTCGTTCATTTTTGTTGAAACCGCCGCGTTCCGAAAAATCGGCGGCTTCAATATTGAAATGTTTGCGGCGGAAGAATTGGACTTGAGCCAGCGTTTGAAAAAACTGGCGCGCGGGCAGCGGAAGAAAATTGTGATCGTTCATCGCCATCCACTCGTAACTTCGGCGCGCAAAATGAGACTCTACACGCCGAAAGAATTGCGACAGTTTTTCTTCCGTTCAATTTTCCGGCATCGCCGCACCGTGCGCAGCCGCGAGGCGACTTATTTGTGGTATGACGGACGACGCTGAATTTTACGCGTTGTTTTTTCCGCTGGCGAAGTAGTCCAGATATTTCACGAATTGTTCCTTCATTTCGCGGCGCGGAACGATGGCATCAATGAGGCCGTGATCCACGAGAAATTCGGCAGTTTGAAATCCCGGCGGAAGTTCGGCGTGCGTCGTGTCTTTGATGACGCGCGGGCCGGCGAAACCAATCATCGCGGCGGGTTCGGCGAGAATCAAATCGCCGAGCGCGGCATAACTAGCCATCACGCCGCCGTAACTATTGTTCGTCAAAACGCTCAAGTAGGGCAGGCGACGTTGTGCGTGATAGGCGAGCGCGGCGGAAGTTTTGGCCATTTGCATCAAGCTGAACGCGCCCTCTTGCATGCGCGCACCGCCGCTGGTGGAAATGATGATGACCGGCCAATTGCCTTCTGTGCCGCGTTCGATGAGGCGCGTCAATTTTTCGCCGACGACCGAACCCATCGAGCCGCCCATGAAACTGAAATCCATCACGCCGAGTGCGACCTGATGCTGGCCGATTTTGCAAACGCCGGTGACGACGGCGTCCATGAGCGTGGTGGCTTTGCGGTCGCGCTCCAGCTTGCTCTTGTAATTCGTGAATTTCAAAATATCCACGCTGGTCATCTCCGCATCCATTTCTTCAAATGTGCAAGTCTCGACGAGCGAATGAATCCGTTCACGCGAGCCGATGGGAAAATGGAACTGACATTTCGGGCAGACCTTCAGATTTTCGTCCAGCTCCTTGTCGTAAATCATCGTTTCGCACGACGGACATTTGGTCCACAAACCTTCGGGGATTTCGCGCTTCTTGGTCTTGGATTTGCCGGAGCCGAGCTTGGCTTTTTTGGGCAGCACCGGCTTGATCGTCGGCGGTGTCAACGCCGGTTCGACCTGATCCACGCCCATCGCCGATTTTGTCAAAAATGAGGTTGCCATGACTGAAGATTATTCAAAGTCCGCGGGCAACTGTCCAGACGCAAACATCGGTCGCGCCCGCGTCGCGCAACGCCCGCGCGCAAGCGCTTGTCGTTGCGCCAGTTGTGAAAACATCGTCCACGACGACAATTTTTTTGCCGGCGAGTTGAACCCGATCGCGCACGGCAAATGCGCCGTGCATGTTCGTCGCGCGTTGCTCGCGCGAAAGCAGCGTTTGCGTCGCCGTCGGCGCGATGCGGCGGAGAATTTTATTGTTCAACGGAATTGAAGTTTTATCCGCCAGATGTCGCGCGAGAATTTCGGCTTGGTTAAATTCACGTTCACGTTGCTTGAGCGGATGCAATGGCACGGGCACGATGAAATCCCAGCTTTCATTTTTCAAAACGGGAACGGCTTCGCGCAGCAGCAAATCGGCGAGAAAATTTTCAAACCACAGTGCGTGGGAATATTTGAAACGATGTATGGCTTCGAGCACGACAGTTTTGGCGACGACCGCCGAGCGCGCGGAACTGAAATGCAATTCCATTTCGCGGCAATTCGTGCATTCAAATTTTGTCGTGAGATTACCGTCAAACGGCAAACCGCAACGTTCACAAAAGGGCGCGCGAATAAAACGGACGTGCGACCAGCATTGCGAGCAAACAAAACCGTCGCGCGCGATGGCGCGTTGTTTGTGGCAAAGCTGGCAGATTTCAGGATAAAGCAGGCCGAGCCCCGCATTCAGCCAGGATTGACGTTTGCCGTCAGCCAAAGTCATGCGATGAATTTATTTCGTCTGACGATTGCGAAAAGAAAATTCGCCGGATTTTTTTCACTTTCTGGTGTTAAAAAATTTCGGCATGATGCGCTGAATGTATTTGGGGAAAAAGATTGTCGTCGTCATGCCGGCTTATAACGCGGCCAAAACGGTCACCATGACCGTGGATGAAGTGCTGCAGCAGCACATCGTGGATGAAATCATTTTGGTGGATGATCGTAGCCGCGATGAAACGGTGAAAGTCGCGTCGCAATTGCTGGGCGTGCGCGTGCATGTGCATGAAAAAAATACCGGCTACGGCGGCAATCAAAAAACGTGCTATCGCCTCGCGCTGGAAGCGGGCGCGGACATCGTCATCATGGTGCATCCCGATTATCAATACACGCCGAAGCTGATTCCGGCGATGGCTTCGATCATCGCGAATGACTTGCATCCGTGCGTTTTGGCGAGCCGGATTTTGGGCGGTTATTCGTTGCAGGGCGGAATGCCGGGCTGGAAATATGTGGCGAACCGTTTTCTGACGGCGGCGGAAAACATTCTGCTCGGCGCGAAACTTTCAGAATATCACACCGGCTACCGCGCGTTCTCAAAAGAGGTTTTGCAAAAGCTCGACTTGTCAAACAACTCCGATGATTTCGTGTTCGACAATCAAATGCTGGCGCAGATTTTGTGGAACGGCTTCACGATTGGTGAAGTAAGTTGCCCGACGAAATATTTTGAAGAAGCGTCGTCCATCAATTTCCGCCGCAGTGTCAAATACGGCTTTGGCTGCTTGAATGTCGGATTGAAATTTCGGCTGGCAAAAATGGGGCTGGCCAAACCGAAATTATTTTTCCCGTAAAAATTTCGGAGCGCCGGGATTGCCCGACGCTCCGTGGAAAAATCAACTTGCCGCAATTACTTCTTGGCGACTTCTTTGGTCGCAACGGAAAGGGCCAGGCGGGATTTTTTGCGATTCGCAGTCGGGCGTTTGACGACGCCGAATTTGACGGCCTTGTCGTAAGCGGAATGGACGCCAGGCAAAAGTTTGACGGCATCGTCTTTTTTACCGGCGGCGACGACGGCGCGGAATTCTTTTTCCACGCGGCGCAAATTGGAGGTGACGCTGCGGTTGTGCAGTTGTTTGCGGGCGCTGTTGCGCATCCGGCGTTCGGCTGACTTCGTATTCGGCATAAATTAATTGTTAACTCGCTTAAAAGGTCGAGGAACTTAGCCAATATGGGAAAAATGTCAATGGCTAAAACGTGCGGTGAACGGACGGTCAAAATTTCCGGCGGCCGGGCGCATTATTTCCGCATAAAATGTGAGGTTATCCTAGGCTGAGTTCAGCCGAAATGGCTCGGCGGGGAAGCTGCGTTCGTAAAGGTATCGTTTGTCCGAGCTTTACTTTTGGTCGGCTGACTGTTTTTTTATTCCGCACGATATTCAAGGTGATGGGGAGGAATCCATCATTTGGTATCTGTTTTTTGGTCGAATGAATCAAGCTCTTCGTATTTTGCATTTGGAAGACAATCCGGCCGACGCGCTGCTGGTGCGTGATCTTTTTGCGGAAGAAGGTCTGGCGGTGGAGATACAGTTAGTTGATTCCAAAGAAAAATTCCAACACGCGCTGCGTGCGGAAAAATGGGATTTGATCTTGTCGGATTTTCGCTTGCCGGATTTCAACGGGTTGGATGCGCTTCAAATTGTAAGGGAACAGTTTCCCCAACTACCGTTTATTTTATTATCGGGAAACATTGGTGAACCGGCGGCAATTGAAAGTCTCAAGGCCGGAGCCACTGATTACGTGCTCAAAACCAATCGTGAACGGCTGATCCCGGCCGTGCACCGGGCGGTGGCCGAATCGGCCGAACGCACTTTGCGCCAAGCGGTAGAAGATGATTTATTGCGCAGCGAGGAACAGTATCGGGTTTTATTTCAAAGCAATCCGAATCCGATGCTGATCTTTGACTTGGCGAGCATGAAAATTCTCGAAGTCAATAAAGCTGCCATCCGGCAATACGGTTACGAGCGCGAAGAATTTTTTGGCAAAACGCTGGCGTGCCTCGGGGCGCCGGAACGCGATGCCACCAACCTGCGGACTTCGTGGGACACGGCTTCAAAAAACCTCAGCTGGTCGCACCGCCGCAAAGATGGCACGCCGATTGAGATGGAAGCGAGCTGGTCGCCGTTGGTGTTTGAAGGCCGACAAGCGGCCCTGACGACCGCTACGGATGTGACCGAGCGGCGGCGATCGGACCATCGCAACGCGCAGTTCAATAAATTAAGCCATGAGTTGAGCGCGGCCACGACCGCCGATGAGGCGGCGAAATTCATCGGTGAGGCGGCGGACGATTTATTTAACTGGGACGACTTCGCGTTGGATTTATATTCGCCGGAAAAAGACGAAGTGGTTTCGTTGCTCGCTTACACCACGGTCGAGGGACGGCGCGTAAAAATTGACGCCTCGCCGCAGCCAAAAACGGCGAACACGCTCGTGCAACGCGTGATCGCGCGCGGGGCGGAATTGGTTTCGGCGTCGGAAGCGGGCGGGAAATCCGGCACGACGATGATCGCGCCGATCCGCAAAGGCACGCAGGTCATCGGCGTTTTATTCGTCCAAAGTTTACAAACCAACCGCTACAACGAGCACGATCTGGAAACGCTGCGTTCGTTGGCCTACCAATCCGGCGGCGCGTTGCAACGGGTGCGCGCGGAGGATGAATTGCGGAACACGCAGAAGCAGTTCAAGGTGTTTTTCGAAAATTCGCCGGACGCCATTTTTGTGGAAGACTTGAGCGGCCGGGTATTGGATGTCAATGCCAGCGCGTGCGTGTTGCATGGTTTGACGCGCGACCAATTGATTGGCAAAAATGCGGTGGAAGATTTGGTTCCGCTCGGCCAGCGCGCCGCGGCGCGGCAAAAATTTGCCCAACTAAGGTCCGGCGAAATTTCCTGGATTGAAGGCGAAAGTTTTCGGGCCGATGGCCAAAGCGTGCCAGTGGAAGCGCGGGTGACGCAGGTGGAATTCAACGGCCAGCCCGCGCTGCTGTTTCACGTCCGCGACATCAGCGAAAGGCACGCCGCCGAGATCGCGTTGCGCAGTTCCGAAACCTTGTTCCGTTCCGTCTGGGAAAATTCGGTGGACGGCATGCGGTTGACCGATGAAAAGGGGAATATCGTGGCGGTGAACAATGCGTTTTGCCGGCTCGTCGGGTTGCCGCCGGAACAGTTGGAAGACAAACCGTTTTGGGTGATTTATTCGGTGGAAACGGATTGCGCAAAAATGTTGGCGCAACATCGCCAACATTTTCTCGTCGGCTCGCTGGAGGACCGGCGCGAAGGCGAATTCCGGTTGCACGACGGACGGTCCGTATTTTTTGACACCACAAATTTCTACGTTAAATCCGGCGGCAAACCGCGTCTGCTGTTGAGCCTGTTCCGCGACATCACCACCAATAAACGGTTGGAAGAACAGTTGCGGCAATCGCAAAAAATGGAAGCCATCGGCCAGCTCGCCGGCGGCGTCGCGCATGATTTTAACAACATTCTCACGATCATCCTCGGCCACGCGACGTTGCTCACGTTGACGCCGCTGGACCAAAGATCTTTAGCCTCGGCGACGCAGATCAAATCCGCTTCCGAACGCGCCGCGAGCCTTACGCGGCAATTGCTCGCGTTCGGCCGCAAACAGATTGTCAATCCGCGGCCCATCGACCTGAACAGCGTGGTGGGCAATTTGACGGAAATGCTCGCGCGCTTGCTCGGCGAGGACATCATCCTCAAATTAAATTTCAATCCCGAGCCCGCGACGGTGGAAGCTGACGTCAGCATGATGGAGCAGATTTTGATGAATCTCTCCGTTAATTCCCGCGATGCGATGCCGCGTGGCGGAGTGTTGTCCCTCGGCATCAGCGCTTGCGAAGTGGATGTCGAACACACCAAACAATTTGCCGACGCGCGCCCGGGAAGTTTTATTTGTCTGGCGCACACCGACACCGGCGCCGGTATTCCGCCGGAAAATGTGGCCCGCATTTTCGAACCGTTTTTTACGACCAAAGAATTGGGCAAAGGCACCGGCCTCGGCCTTGCGACCGTTTACGGCATCGTTAAGCAACACAAAGGCTGGATCGAAGTGGACAGCGAACTGGAAAAAGGCACCACCTTCCGCATCTATCTCCCGACGACCACGGCGACGGCGGCGGCAAATTCGGTTCCTGATAAAGCTCCCGTGCGCGCGCCCGACGGCCACGAAACGATTCTCGTCGTTGAGGACGAACGCGATCTCCGCGAAATCATCACCCGCACGCTCATCCGTCACGGTTACCGCGTTTTTCAGGCGATTGACGGCAACAACGCCTTGCAGATCTGGAGCGAATACAAAGACAATATCGATCTCGTTTTCACCGATGTCATCATGCCCGGCGGCGTCAATGGCCGCGAGCTGGCCGAACGGTTGCTCCGGGAAAAGCCGAATCTCAAAGTGATTTATTCCACCGGCTACAGCGCCGACGCCCTCGGTCGAGATTTCCGCCTCGACCCGGAATTGAATTACCTGCAAAAGCCTTACCAGCCCGATGATTTAGCCCGCATCATCCGCCGTCGCCTCGATAAAAAATAGCGTCCTTAGCGCGATTCACCTGATCCGTCCCAGAAGTCGTGTTCCTTTTTTAGATTTTTAGTTTTCAGTTTTCCGTCCGCCAACCTAAAATCACCAGAATGATTATTGCGCCCTCACTGCTTGCCGCCGACCACGCTGAATTTGGTAAAGGCGCCATCCGCGCGACCCAGGCCGGTGCCGATTGGTTGCACCTCGACATCATGGACGGCCATTTTGTCCCCAACATTTCCTTCGGCCCGCAAGTCGTCAAAGCCATCCGCCCGCTCGTCAAAAATATTTTCTTCGACGTGCATCTGATGTGCAGCAAGCCGGAGATCCTGCTCGAACCGTTTGCCAAGGCGGGTGCCAACCAGATGATCATCCACGTCGAATTGGGCGAACGCGTCGAGCCGCTCATCTGGAAACTACGCCAGCTTGGGATCAAAGTCGGCCTTGCCGTCAACCCGCCCACTGCCATCGCCGAAGTCGAACCGTTTCTCGATAAAATTGATATGTTGCTCGTGATGACCGTGAACCCTGGGTTCGGCGGCCAAAGCTTCATCCACGAATGTCTCCCGAAAATTCAGCAAGCCGACGAATGGCGTCGGGAAAAGAAATTGAAATATCGCCTCGAAGTCGACGGCGGTATCAACAATGACACCGTGGCCGAATGCGCCCGCGCCGGTGCGGATACGTTTGTGGCCGGCACGAGTTTATTCGGTCAACGCAGTCTGAAAACCGCCATCGCGAAGATGCGCAAAATCGCCCACGCGAACGATCCCGCCTTGGCCGATTTGAAGTTGAATTTGTCTTAAGACCGTTCGCAAGCCCCGCCCGGGTTCTCCCCGTGGGCCGATAGTTAACTGCATTTTCTGACTGACACATTTGTGCTGGCGGGGCTAGCTTGTCGGCATGTCACAGATCAAATTTGGCACGGATGGCTGGCGCGCGGTCATCGCGGAAGATTTCACCTTCGCCAATGTCGCCCGCGTCGCGCAGGCGACGGCCGATTTCTGGAAGTCGGAAACCTTGGATTCCAAGTCGCCCCTCTTCGGTCGCGCCTTGAAAGTGGTCATCGGCTACGACCGCCGCTTTTTGTCTGATCGGTTCGCGCAAATCACTGCCGAAGTTTTTGCCGGCAACGATTTCCAAGTCGTCCTCACCGACACGCCCACGCCCACGCCCTCCGTTTCCTTCGCGGTTAAAAACCTTGGGGCCGTGGGCGGCGTCATGATCACTGCCAGCCACAATCCGCCAATCTTCAACGGCTTTAAATTGAAGTCGCACTTCGGCGGTTCCAGTGGACCGGAAGATTGTCAGGCGGTGGAAAGCTTTCTGGATCGTAATCCGGTTCGTTCGCAACCGCTCGACGGAGCGCCGATCTCCCGATCGGCTCGAAATAATTCCGCCGGACCAATCAGGAAATCGGCGCTCCTCCGCCCGGTCACGGTCTCCGACATCCGGCCCGCGCATTTCAAAGCCATTAAACGGCTCGTGGATTTCAAGCTCATCGCCCAATCCAAATTGCGCGTCGCGCATGATGCGTTGTTTGGCGTTGGCGCGGGTGTTTTTGAAACCTTGCTGGCCAATACTTCCTGCCACGTCACGACGCTTAACGGCGCGCACGATGTGATGTTCGGCGGCATTTGTCCGGAACCTGCGCCCAAAAATTATGCGCTCGGCGGTGCGCAGTTGCGGCGCAATCCCCACGCTATTTGTCTCGTGACCGACGGCGATTCCGACCGCATCGGCGCGATGGACGGTCACGGCAACCCGCTGACCAACCAGCAAGTCATCGCGTTGCTGCTGCATCATCTCGTGCGCAATCGTGGCGAACGCGGGGTGGTGACAAAAACTTACAACACCACCGCGATGGTGGACAAAATGTGCGCCGCGTGGAACCTGCCGCTGACGGAAGTCGGCATCGGGTTCCGTTTCATCGCGCCGGAATTGATGAAGCCCGGCGCGTTGTTTGGCGCGGAAGAAAGCGGTTCCGTCGGTTTCGTGAATCACATTCCCGAACGCGATGGATTGGCAGCGGGATTGTTCCTGCTCGAAATGTTGGCGACGGAGAAAATTTCCGTCAATAAGATCTGGGCGAAGTTGGAAAAGGAATTTGGTCCGCATCGCTACGCCCGGTTCGATGCGCATTATCCCTTGGAGAAACGGGCTTCGCTCATGGCGTCGCTCAAAGCGAATCCGCCCAAAAAACTGCTGCGTTCGCCCTTGGTGAAAGTGGATGCCCGTGACGGCGTGAAGTTTATCGCCGCCGATTCCACGTGGCTCATGCTGCGCGGTTCCGGCACCGAGCCGGTGCTTCGCATTTACGCCGAGGCAAAATCGGATGCCGATGTGCAAAAGCTTTTGAAGCTTGGCCAATCGCTGCTGCGCACTCTCTGATCGGCGAAAATGAAGCGGGGCGATGGCAGAATCGCCGCGCGACCCTCCCGCCCAAAAAATAGCGGAACGAAATTTGGTCGAGCCGGAACCGGCTAATTTAGCTGTGAAGGCAGTTGCTGGCCTCCGGGCGGTCGTCGCGGTCAATGCTCGCCGGCGCGGGCGCAAAGTTCAACCAACCACCCAGTCACCCCCCGCCAATTCCAATAAAGCACTGGTTGCGACCGACCTCGAACTGGCGTTTTTTGTCCAGGTTCCGACCTCTTAAACCGGTCAATTACGTGATTTTGTCGCCTTTTTGGCTAAAAGAGCCGTTTTTCGAGGTTGTTTAACCATTTATCAAGGTCATTAAGTCTCTAATCAAGGTCATTTAGAGACTTTGTCAGGTCATTTAAGCTCTCATCAAGGACATTAAACGTCTGATCAAGGACATTAAGCGGCTTTGCAGGGACATTTAGTCTCTGATCAAGGACATTCAGAGACTTTGCAAGGACTTTAAATCTTTGAGCAAGGACATTTAAGCTCTCATCAAGGTCATTAAGTGTCTGATCAAGGTCATTAAATGACTTTGCAAGGTCATTAAATGAACCAAAAGGGAGGTAGGTTCAGCGAACCAGCCGGTTGGCTGCCTCGTTTTGGTCGTCGCGCCTGATTTTACCGGCGCGACACCGGTGCCACTCGTGGCAATTTGAAAAGACGTCTTTAGCCTTCATCCCCAGTTCTGTGGATAGCGGCTGATCGTCGCGTGGATTAGATTCATTGGATTCCATGAGCTTTTTCGCACGCCCACTGAGTCGTATTGGTTTTGTTTTGGTTCTCGCCATGGTGCTGTTTTCGCTCCGCCTATGCGCCAACAACGCGGGCGGTTTTATTCCCGCCGCGACTACGCCGGTGACGACCGGGACGGAAACCTTCGTCACGCACACTGATCATTTTCTCGATAATGGAATTTTGCATGTTGCCCTTTCGCCCAATGGCAGCGTGGATTCAATGAAGTTTCTCAAACCTGGTTTGGCGGGCACCCCCAAGGTGAATGGCGTGGAAACGGTCAGTCAATCGGGTGTGAATTTCGGCAATCACACCGCGATTTATTATTATTGGTATCCCGATGGCAATGGCGATTGCGTTTACTCCAACACCATTGTTTCCAGCACGAATATTGATATTGGGTATCTGCGTCCGTTCAGTCAAGCGAAGGGCGATCAAGTCATCGCGGACGTGGAATTGCATTACGTGCTGGGCAAGGGCAACACCGGTTTGTATGCGTATTTGATCGTGCGACATCCAGCGAGTTATGCGAGTTTCGCGACGAACTTGAGCATCAGTTTCATCCAATGCCTTTGGCCGACGGCGCACGATAATACGAATTTCCTCTGTGAAAATTCCTATGTGGACGAGGGCGTGCGTTACGGTTTGACGTTGAATGGCGTTTACCAAAAGCGCAATGGTTTGCAGCCGAATTTTTATGATAACTGGCATACGATCGCGGTGACGAACATCAATATTCCCAAGGAGGTGTTGCAAACGACGACGGGCGTTTTCAACGGCAGCACGAATGGGAAATATTCTTACACGTTCGATTATCCCAAGTTGAGCACCTTTGGTATGGCGAGCGACCTGAACCAGATTGGTTTGTGGTATGTCGCCGGTGGCCATGAATATCAACAGAATGGTCCGACGGCGTGCGAATATTCCGGCGGCATCGGCGGGATCATCACGTTCGAGCCGCTCATGGCGCATTACGGCAACACGGGATTGAACGTCAGCAGCAATTCGGCGTTCACTAAAATTTATGGGCCGTGGTTGTTTTACATTAATAGCCAATCCAACGGCGCCGCGTGTTGGGCGGATTCGCAACAACAAGCCGTGGCCGAACAATTAGCGTGGCCTTACGCGTGGCTGACGAACAGCGCTTATCAATCGAAAGATCAACGCGCGAGCATTTCTGGGAAATTAGTGATCAACGATCCCCTGCGGCCGTCGGCGAACGCAGCGGGCGCGTGGATCGGTCTCGCCGCGCCGGATGCGAATCTAGAAGTGGATCCGAACGACTGGCAATGGCAATCGGACGGTTACCAATTTTGGACGCAGTGCGCGGCCGATGGTAGTTTCACGCTGCCACCGGTGACGACGTTTTCGCCCTACGGCACGAATGTGGCTTATGAATTGTATGCCTATTGCGCGGGCACGAATGGTTCGGTCGGCCAATTTCAAACCGGGCCCCTTACGTTTACGTTTGCGCCCGGCACGGTGACGAATCTCGGCACCCTCACGTGGAACGTTCCGCATGCCGGTTCGAATGTGTTGTGGGAAATCGGTTATCCCGATCGCACGGCGGCGAAATTTCGGCATGGCGATGATTATGCCGTGCCGGGTTTGTGGCTGAATTTTGCGAATGAATTTCCGAACCCGATGACTTACACCGTGGGTAGCAGCCGCCCGACGAACGATTGGAATTACGCGCAGACGGCTTACTTCACCAACGGCGTCGCGAACAACATGGTTTGGAATATAAACTTTAATATCCCCAAATTGCCCGTCAGCGGCAACGCCACGTTGACCATTGCGTGGGCGGGCGCCTACAGGGCGGCCATCGCCTCGTATGTGAATAATCCCGGCCTGACTTCCGAGTTCAAAGATTTTTATCCAAACATTCCTTTTCCCAGCGGCGTAAATGCGGATTCGCTTATTAGACAAGGCATTCATGATAAATATGGCATTGATCATATTTCCATTCCCGTCAGCAAACTCGTTACGGGAACCAATATCATTACGCTCGTGCAACGTCGCGCGGTCGCGGCCACGGTCAGTTATGTGATGTATGATTATTTGGATTTCGAACTGCCCACCGCCCGGCCGCCCAGCGGTCTGACGGCGACCGCGGGCGACGGTAACGTGGCGTTAAGTTGGACGGCTTCGCCGGGTGCGACGGGCTACTATATTGCGCAATCCACCACCAACGGCGGGCCTTACAAAATCATCGGCGCCAATGTGAATAGCCTGTCGCTCACCAATACCGGTCTGTCCAACGGCACGAATTATTATTACGTCATCAGTGCGACCAATTCATTTGGGGTGAGTGATATTTCAACCCCGGCCAGCGCGCGGCCAACGTCCTCCGCTGTGCCGCAACTCGGGTTTAGTATTAACGCCAGCCAACTGACTTTGAATTGGCCGGCGGATCACCTGGGCTGGAGTTTGCAGCTGCAGACGAATTCAGCCGGGCAGGGGCTGGGCACCCATTGGATCACGTTGTCAGGTTCAGCTACGAATAATCAGGCGGGCTTTCCGGTCAACGCTACGAACGGCAACGTGTTCTTTCGGCTGATTTATCCGTGACCCAACGGGGCGGACAAATCAAATGGCGGCCAACGTGGTTGTTACTTGGCGACGGGACTTTTCCCCGCTAACTTTTCGGCATGATCAATCACGGTATTCTCAATCCGCAACTCCTCTCGCTCCTCGCCCGCGTGCGGCATACGAACGCGCTCGTGATTTCCGATCGCGGCTTTCCGTTCTGGCCGGGGATCGAAACGGTGGATGTCTCGGTGGTGGACGATTTGCCGACGGTGTTGCAACTCATCGCCGCCGTGCGCGCCAATCACACCTTTACGCAGGCGTATCAAGCGGAAGAATTTTTGAAAAATAATTCGGCGTCCACCCGTCAGAAATTTGCCGCCGCCTTGAAAGGCGTGCCGTTGACGTTCGAGCCGCATGTGAATTTCAAGCTGCGCGTGCCGCACGCCATCGGTTTGATCCGCACCGGTGACACGACGCAATATGCCAACACGATTTTGATTTCCGGTTGAGCGTTAGCCGCGAACGACGTGAAAATGAAACGGCATGCTTCAGCGCATTGCCAAAAATTTCTCCTCTGGCATGATTCCGGCATGAAATTCTTGCTCGCGATTGTTTTATTTTTATCCGCCCTGATGCCGCTCGCACGGGCGCAATCGGATGGGGATGATCGCTACATCACCATTTACACGCAGATCCAGCAAGGCGACACGTTGGTGGACTCTGGCCAGACGCGCGAAGCCTTGCCGGTGTATCAGAATGCGCTGGCGCAGTTGCAGAAATTCAAAACGGCCTATCCGAACTGGGGCAACGACATCGTCAGTTTCCGGTTGGGTGATCTGGCCGATAAAATTTCAAAGTTACAAGCGTCGGCGCCGGTGAAAAAAGTTGAACCGGTGGCCGCCAACGCATCGCCGGAGAATCCGGTGAAACCCGATCCGCAAGTGGCGATCTTGCAATCGCAATTACAATCGGCGCGGGACGAGAACACGCAGTTGCAGGCTAAATTAAAAGAAGCGCTCGCGACGCAACCGGCCATGGTGGATGCCGGCTCGCTGGTCACCGCGCAGGCGCAGATCCTTTCGTTGATGAAGGAAAATGATTTGTTGAAGGCTTGCAAAAATACGCCCGTAAACAGTGCCGCCGACCAAACCATCGCGCAGTTGCGGGCGCAATTGTCCGCCGCGCAGCAAAAACCTTCCGCCCATTTGACCTCGGAGGCGGCGGCGATTGCGGAATTGAACGAGCAAGTAAAAACCTTGCAGGCCCGCGTGGCGGCGGACGAAATGAAGCCGGCTCCGTTTTCGGAGGAAGAACTGGCGGCGATCCGCACGGGCACGAATGCCGCCCCCATTCGCAAACCGGTTGAGCAGCTATTGCCGGCGGGCACGGCGGAGTTGGTGGCTTCGGCTTCAGCGCATTTCTCCAAGCAAGAATACTCGGCGGCCGAGGCGGACTATCAGAAGATTTTGCAACATGACGAAAACAATGGCCTGACGCTCGCGAACCTCGCGGCGATTGAAATGCAGGAAAATAAATTGGGCGCGGCGGAAAAACATATCCAAGCCGCCCTCGTGCAAAGTCCCGATGACCCTTACAACCTGGCGATGCTCGGAAAGATTAAATTTTCCCAGAATAAATATGACGACGCCTTGGACGCCTTGAGCCGTTCGGCAAAAATTGATCCGTCGAATCCGGAGACCCAGAATTATCTGGGCGTGACGTTAAGCCAAAAAGGTCTGCGCGTGCCGGCGGAAGCTGCGTTGCGCAAAGCGATCGAACTGGACCCGAATTACGCCCCCGCCCACAACAATCTCGCGATGATTTATTTGAGCCAGACGCCGTCGTTGCCGCAACTCGCACGCTGGCATTACGAAAAAGCGCTGGCCGCCGGCCAGCCGCGCAATGCTGACTTGGAGAAAATGCTGAAGGATAAAGGCGCGTCCGTAGCGCCCTAAAATCTTTCGCGCACCGGGCGGGACGGGGTCGAACCGTAGCAGTTGTTTGGGCGGACACGCTGGCCATGGGAGTTTTTTAATTTAGGGCGCGAAGGAATTTCGCCCCGCCCAATTTTATGCGTCAGTCATTTCACGAACTTACCCTCGCCACGCGCGGCCGCGGGTTGATTGATTTTACCCGCGACGTTGAAAAGTGGATTGCCGCCCATCAATTTCGCGATGGCTTGCTCACGTTGCATTTGCGCCACACGTCGGCGTCGCTCTTGATTCAGGAAAATGCCGATCCCGATGTGCGCCGCGATCTGGACGCCTTTTTCGCGCGGCTCGTGCGGGATGGCGATCCCCTGTTCATCCACAACGCCGAGGGCGACGATGACATGCCGGCCCACATCCGCACAGCGCTGACGGCGGTGAATCTTTCCATTCCGATTCACGGTGGCGAACTGGCGCTCGGCACGTGGCAGGGAATTTATTTGTGGGAACATCGCACGCATCCGCACTCGCGTCACATCGCGCTGCATTTCATCGGGGAATAAATCACCGATGAGGGGAGACTTTTTTGAGACGAGACTGGGGAAATTTAAATAAGGAAGGCAGGAAAGCAGGAAAATTCCTGAACTCTTGATTTCCTTATTCAAGTTGAAAGCTTGTCCTTGGCATTCTGGTATTTCCTCCGCCAAACCATCTCCGATGAGGGGAGACGGCTTTGAGACGAGACTGGGGAAAGTTAAATAAGGAAGGCAGGAAAGCAGGAAAATTCCTGAATTCCTGCTTTCTTTATTCAAATCAAAATTTTGTCCCGCGCATTTTGGTGTTTCCTCCGCCAAACATTCTCCGATGAGACGAGAGGGCTTTGAGCGGTGACTTGGGAAAGTAAAATAAGGAAGGCAGGAAATGAGAAATATTCCTGCTTTCCTGCCTTCCTTATTCAAATCAAAAGCTTGTCCCTGGCATTCTGGCTGTTCCTCCCCCAAACGTATGCCGGAAGAAACTTGCTTTGCACGGGTGCGAAAAATTATTCTGTTTCCTCACTGACGATCCAAAACAAATTTTAATTTCTGACACGCATGAAACATTCGATCTTCAACGGTTCACTTCCAAAAATCGGCATTCGCCCGACGATTGACGGGCGCCTCGGTGGCGTTCGCGAATCGCTCGAAAAACAGACGATGGACATGGCCAAGTCCGCTGCAAAATTAATTTCATCCACCCTGCGTTATCCCAACGGCGAGCCGGTCGAATGCGTCATTGCTGATACTTGTATCGGTGGCGTGGCCGAAGCGGCGGCGTGTGCGGAAAAATTTGCGCGCGCGGGCGTCGGCGTTTCGCTCACGGTCACGCCATGCTGGTGTTACGGCAGTGAAACAATGGACATGGATAAAACTTTGCCCAAAGCGGTCTGGGGTTTTAATGGCACGGAACGTCCGGGCGCCGTTTATCTCGCCGCGGTGCTGGCCGGTCATACGCAAAAAGGCATTCCGGCGTTCGGCATTTACGGTCATGAAGTGCAGGATGGGGATGACAAATCCATTCCGGCCGATGTGCAGGAAAAACTTCTCCGCTTTGCCCGCGCCGGTCTCGCGGTCGCGTTGATGCGCGGCAAATCTTATCTCGGCATGGGCGGTGTTTCGATGGGCATCGCCGGTTCCATTGTGGATCAACCGTTCTTCGAGGAATATCTCGGGATGCGCGTCGAGACGGTGGACATGACGGAGTTTCTGCGCCGCATCGACAAAGGTATTTTCGATCAAGCCGAATACAAAAAAGCACTCGTGTGGGTGAAAGAAAATTGTCCCGAAGGCAAAGATTATAATTCACCCAAAACCAAACGTTCGCGCAAACAACTCAATAGTGAATGGGAAACGTCTGTCAAGATGGCGCTCATCGCGCGTGACTTGATGGTCGGCAATCCGGAGCTGAAAAAAATGGGCTTCGGCGAAGAAGCGCACGGCCACAACGCCATCGCGTCCGGTTTTCAAGGTCAACGTCAATGGACGGACTATCAACCGAACGGCGATTTTCTTGAAGCGATCCTCACGACGTCGTTCGACTGGAATGGCATCCGCGCACCTTACATGGTCGCCACGGAAAACGATTGCCTCAACGGCGCGTCGATGTTGTTCGGTCATTTGCTCACGAACACCGCGCAGATTTTTGCCGATGTGCGCACGTATTGGAGTGCCGACGCGGTGAAACGCGTTTCCGGTCACACGCTCGAAGGTCACGCGGCGGGTGGCATCTTGCATCTCATCAATTCCGGCCCGGCAACGCTCGACGGCACCGGCCAGCAAGAAAGCGACGGTCAACCGGCAATGAAACCGTTTTGGGAAATTTCCAAAACGGAAGCCAAAAAATGTCTCGGTGCGACAACATGGCATCCGTCCATCACGGAATATTTCCCGGGCGGCGGCTGGTCCACCCGTTTCCTCACGCGCGGCGGCATGCCCGTAACGATGTGTCGTTTGAACCTCGTAAAAGGTCTCGGCCCCGCGCTACAAATCGCCGAAGGTTACACCGTTGACCTGCCGGAAAATGTCCACGACGCGCTGGATCAACGCACGAACCCGACATGGCCGACCACATGGTTCGCGCCGAAGCTTACAGGGCAGGGTGCCTTCCGCGATGTCTACACGGTGATGAATAATTGGGGCGCGAACCACGGTTCCATCAGCTACGGCCACATTGGTGCGGACTTGATCGCGCTCGCATCGTTGCTGCGGATTCCGGTTTACATGCATAACGTCGCGGCGGAAAAGGTGTTTCGTCCGAGCGCGTGGGCGGCGTTCGGCACGGCGGATTTGGAAAGCGCCGATTACCGGGCCTGCGCTAATTTTGGAGCGCTGTATGCGTGAGGGGAACGGGATTTTTAAGCCGCTGCTCGGCGTTGATAAAAACTTGGGTGACTGGGTGACGGCGGTGCGTGCGCGCCCCGTTCACCTTCGCCCGATCCCCTTCGAGGAGCGAGGGGAGCCGCGTTGGGAGTGGGAATGATTGCGGGGGACGTTGGCGGTTTGATGAAGGATTGCTTCATCAAACCCCGTTAAATCGAAGGTGTTTTGAGGCGCACGGATTGACGCACTTTTGCCGAATCCATCCGCCCGCGCGTTTATCCCTTGATAATCGTGGCACCGGCGGCGGGACGCGAACTGAAGATGATCGCTTCGAGGCCGGTCTTGACGTTGTATTCTTCGAGCATCGTTTTCGTGATCGCTTCAATGGCGTCGGCTTTCACCAACGCGACGCAGCAGCCGCCAAAACCGCCGCCGGTCATGCGGCAACCATAGACGCCGCCTTTAAAACCGATGTCTTCGGCGATTTCTACGACCGCATCCAATTCTTTGCAGCTCACGTCGTAATCATCGCGCAACGACGCGTGGCTGGCATACATGAATTGTCCGACGGTCGGCCAGTTGGATTGGCGGATGCCTTCGGCGGCATGAACGGTGCGTTCGATTTCGCCGATGACGTGGCGGGCGCGGCGATAGACGAGGTCGCTCATTTTGCTTTTCGCTTTTTCCAGTTGCTCGGGCGTGACATCGCGCAAGGAAGCGACGCCGAGAATTTTGGCGGCTTCTTCGCATTCGGCGCGGCGTTTGGCGTATTCGCCGGAACCGAGTTCATGCTTCACGTTCGTGTTCACGATGAGCAAGGCGACGGCCGGATCGTTCATGGGCACGAGTTCGGTTTTGCGCGTGCGACAATCGAGCAGGAGCAAATGACCTTCGCGACCGAGCGAGGAAATGAATTGATCCATGATGCCGCACGGAACGCCGGCGAATTCGTGTTCGGCGGTTTGCGCGATCAACGCTTTTTCAATCGGGTCAATGCGTTTGCCGGTCGCGGCTTCGATCAAGGTGCCGGTGCAAACTTCCAAGGCGGCGCTGCTGCTCAAGCCGCCACCCAGCGGCACGGTGGACATGAACGCGACGTCGAGCGCGGGAATTTTTTCACCCCGCCGTTGAAAGCCGGCGAACACGCCGCGCATATAATTCGACCATTTTGGCGAACCTTTGGTGACGTGTTCACCCACGTCAATCGTGGCGGTTTCCTTGAACTGCGTGTCGTAAATGGAAACGGTGTTGGTGGACTGAAATAAAGCGAGGTCGGCCGCCATGATGGCGTAACGTTCGATGGCCATCGGCAGCACGAAACCGTCGTTGTAGTCGGTATGTTCGCCGATGACATTGACGCGTCCGGGCGCGGCGACGATCCAACGCGGTTCGCGTCCGTAATGTTTCTTAAATTCAGCGACGACGTGGTCCGAAAGTTCTTTGAGGGTCATAAAATTAAATCAAGCGAGGTTTGAAGATAGAAAATTTAAAATTAAAATGCGAGTGCCGAATGGTCGGGCGGAACGACCGTTCCGCCGCAATTGCTAAACCCTGCAAATCACCACCATCAGCCCCGCCGGCCCGGGTGATAAACGGGCAAAGCGGCCGCTTTGCCCGACCCTTGATTGATTCCGCGCGGGGGCGCTCACGGCGAGCGCCGGCGACTATTTTCCATCTTCCTTCTTGCCGCGACCGTAGAATGCGCCGCCTAACATCGCGAGACCGAAAACGAGGAGCACGATGCCCCAGATGAAGTTGATGTTGATGCCGAGCGAAATGGCGTTATCGGATTTGACGATCATGCCGTAAACGGTGAGCAACGCGCCGATGAGCGTGAACATGAGGCCGATTGGCCAGCGAATATCGAGTCCCATAATTTTATTTTAGTTACGTTATTTGGTTCACCAGAAAATGAAATTCAAGATGACGCAGCAGATCAACAGCACGATGCCAAGAACCGCCGGACGTTGATACCACGGTTGATTGTTGTCCACGATTTTAGGCGTGAGCGAATAAACGAGGCCCTTCAATTCCGCGTCCGTTTTGGTGCGTTTCGTGACGAGCGAGATGCCGACCGTCAACACGAACGCCGCGATGAACGCGAACGCCGCGAGCCAGAAGTTCTGCGCCATTTCACTCGGGAAAGCGGTAACGACGTGGATGTAACCACCTTTCATCACATTGACGACATGGCCGGAGGCGTCCAGATTCGATTTGACCGTGGTCAGCGCGTGGAAAATGGCGGAGCTGCCGATGCCGCCGAACAGACCGAGAAACGCGCCGGTCGCGGTGGTGCGTTTCCAGAACATGCCGAGCAGGAAGGTGGCGAACAGCGGCGCATTCACGAAGCCGAATACGAGCTGGATGATGTCCATCGCGTTATTATATTGCGAGGCGAAATAGGCCGCGGCGATGCTCAAAACAATGCCGCCGATGGTCGCGAATTTGCCGACCCAGAAATAATGTTTGTCGCTCTTGTTCTTCGCGAAATTTGCCTGATACAAATCATAGGTGAAAACCGTGTTGAAGGCCGTCACGTTGCCCGCCATGCCGGACATAAAGGACGCGAGCAGGGCCGTCAGCGCGAGGCCGAGCAATCCCGGCGGACAATATTTTTTTACGAGCGAAAGGATGACGCCGTCGTAATCGTTCTCGGTGATGCTGTTATAAAGGCCTTGCTTGATCTGCTCGTCGGACAATTTGTTATCCAAGTTGGCGCGCGCCATGGATAAAATGATCGCGGGATCCACGTTTTTACCCAAGGCCTCGTCGATGGCTTGGGTCATTTTTTCCGTGTTCGCCGGGTTGGTGGTCTTGAATGCGTCCACGGCCTTCGCATAATTCTCGGAGGAAACGAGCGGCGGTGGGATGCGATAATGTTTATCGGGCATGGTCATCAACGCGGCGGCGATCATGCCGGGCACGATGACGAGAAAGGGGAAAACCATTTTCGGGACGGACGCGACGAGCGGTGTATTCCGCGCCGCGGCCATATTTTTCGCGGCCATCGCGCGTTGCACCACGAGGAAGTTCGTGCACCAATAACCGAAGCTCAAAACGAAACCGAGACCGAAGAGCATCGCGAATAAATCGACGCCCATCGGATTGTGCGCCGAACCGGCGATCAAAGGTTTCCACGCACTCGTCCACGCGTCGGCGGCGTAACCATTGTTCGTCGCGACGGTCTGCAGCGAGTTGTTCATGGAATGCCAGCCGCCCACGTCTTTTAATCCAAGATAAACCACCGGGGCGAAACCGAGGACGATCATGAAGAATTGCAACACTTCCGTGTAGATGGCCGAGGTCAAACCACCCTTTAAAACATAGAGCAAAACGATGATGGAACTGATCCACAGGTAAATATCGTAGCTGCCGAGATGAAAACCGAGGACATTCAAACTCATTTGCCACGGCAACAAATTGGCGAGCAGTTTAGCCAGCGCGTTCATCGAAATGCCGGAAGCGAAAATCGTCATTACCGCAAAGGCAAAGGAGTTGAGCAAACGCACCCGTCCGTCAAAACGCATTTTCAGATATTCGGGAACCGAACGCGCTTTCGAGCCGTAATAAAACGGCATCATGAAGACAGCGAGAAAGATCATCGCGGGAATCGCGCCGACCCAATAAAAATGCGCGGTTGAGATGCCGTATTTCGCACCGCTGGCGGCCATGCCGACAAGTTCCAGCGCCCCGAGATTCGCCGAAATAAACGCGAGACCAGTGACCCAAGTGGGGATGGAACGGGCGGAAGTCAAAAAGTCCGCCGAGGTTTTCATGTAACGTGCCAGCGTCCAGCCAATGCCTAAAACAAAGGCGACATAAGCAATGAGGATGGCGTAATCGATGTGATGCAGTTGAATCGGTTGCATAGTGATTTGGTGTCGCGCGGAATTTTGCGGGTTGCGCGGATAATGTCAAATTTTTAACCGCAAAAAGGAATTAAACGCCACGACGCAAAGAGGCCGCGGCGGACAGCCTGCCTACGGCGACCTCTTTGCGTTGAACGGATTTTTAAATGACTAGCGTTGCAGAAATTTTGCCACAGCTTCGGTGCGGGTGCGGACTTGCAGTTTTTCGTAAATCCGGCGGATGTAGGTGTGCACGGTTTCGTAGCTGATCGACAATTTGTCGGCGATTTCTTTATAGATCAAGCCTTGCGCCAAGAGGTCGAGAACTTGTTGTTCGCGTTCGGAGAGTTCGGATAATTCGTTGGCGGCTTGTTGTTGGCCGGCGGATTTTTGGAAGGATTGGACGACTTTGCGCGCGATGTGCGTAGTCATCGGCGAACCGCCGCGTTTCACTTCGTGAATGGCTTCGATCAATTCTTTCGCGGGCGTGCGCTTAAGCATGTAACCGTTCGCACCGGCGGCGAGGGCTTTGAAAATATTTTCCGTGTCTTCGTAAACAGTGAGCATCATCACCTGCGTCGCGGGCAAAAGCGTTTTCAACTGGCGCACGCATTCCACGCCGTTCATGCCGGGCAGATTGATGTCCATGAGCACGATGTCCGGTTTCACTTTTGGCAAACCGGCCAGCGCGTCCTCGGCGCTGGCGTAATCGCTCGCAAATTTAAAACCTTCCGCGCGACCGATCATTTTGGCGAGGGTGCCGCGCAATTTGTCGTTGTCCTCGACGATGGAAATGGAGATGGGCATAAATTAAGTTTGAATGACGAATGACGAAGGCAGAAATAGAAACCGCCCGCTCTTAAAATTGAATTCGGCAGGCTTCATTCGTCATTTATTTTTTAGCGGCACGGTCAGGCGCGCCACGGTTCCGCCATAAGCACCGGGCTTGATTTCGAATTCGCCCGACACATCGGCGAGGCGTTTGCGCATGTTTTTTAATCCGTTCCGCAATTTTTTAGCGGAGACGTCGCCGAGACCGCGGCCGTTATCTTCGACGCTCAAAATAAATTGTTCCGGTTCGAGCCGCAAGCGCACGCGCGCCTCGGTCGCTTGCGCGTGTTTGACGACGTTATTCACGGCTTCTTTGAATGCGAGAAAAACATTGTGCCGCACTTCGGGTAGAATGGGCGTCGCGGGCAGGTCGGCCGGCAGGTCGGCGCGGAAACTTATGTTCGCCAGCGCAAAATAATCTTGCGCGTATTTGCACGCGTAGTTCGCCAGCCCTTCGAGCGTGTCGTTGGACGGATTGACGGCCCAAACAATTTCATCGAGCGAACGGGTCGTTTCCCGGGCGGTTTCGCAGATTTGCTGCGCGTGTTGCTCGACTTCTTCCGGTAAATTTTTATCCATCTCGGCCATCTCACCGAGCAACGTGACTTGCGTGAGGTTCGCGCCGAGTTGATCGTGCAGATCGCGGGCGATGCGGGCGCGTTCGTGTTCGATCAATTCTTTTTGGTGCAACGCGCGCACTTCGCGTTTCAGTTTCGCGGTTGAAATCAGGTAAATAATTCCCGCGAGCACGCCCAGCAGGACGAGCGTGGCCACGATCAAAAATGTTTTCGTGCGCCAGAACGGCGGTTGCACGATGATCGTCAACCACGCGCCTTCATTGTTCCAAATGCCGTCTTCGTTGCAGGCGATGACGTGAAAACGATACGTGTTGGGTTGCAGTTTAGAGATATGTGCCACGCGTTCGCCGCCGATGTCGGTGAATTTTTCGTCACGCCCGAGGAGTTGATATTTGAAACTCACGGCGAGCTGCGCGCGTTGTTTGGGGGCGGAGAAATTCAGCGCGGTAAAATGGATATCCAACTGTTCATTCTCCGGCGCGAGGGTGATCGCGTTCGGCCACGCAGGACTCAGTGGATTATCCTTTTGCGGCACATCGTCCACGAGCACGGACTCAATGATGACCGGCGGCGGATTGGTATCCAGCTTCAAATCCGCCGGGTTCACCACGACCAAACCTTGGATGGTGGGGAACCAAAGTTTACCGTCGCGGGCGCGGATGGCGGCGGGTTGCGCGCCGACGGAACATTCGTGCGCCAGAAAAACGCGGCTGGAGATTTTTTTAATTTTATCGGCGGCGAAATCGGCGAGCGACTTTTTCTCGACGCGCATCAACCCTTCATAGGAACCGAGCCACAAATTTTCAAAATCGTCTTCGATGACATAGCCGATGTCGTCGCTGGCGAGGCCGTCGCGCGAACCGTAAGTCGTCCACTGTCCTTGCGATAAACGCGCGAGACCGTGACCGGAAGTGCCGACCCACAGCGTATCGTCGCGGTCTACAAGCAGGCAGGAAATATCTTTGACGGGTGCGTTGGCGGGAGAGATTTTTCCGGCGCGCAACGAAAACAATCCGCCGCCTTCAGTGCCGATCCACAGAGCTCCATTCGTGCTTTCGGCGAGGGCGCGGATGGCATTCGGGGGCAAGCCATTGGCGGCGTTGAAAAAATTCCAGCCTTCGTGGACGTAACTGGCGAGTCCGTTTTGACCACCGATCCATAATTTTCCGTCGCGGCTTTGCAAGAGAGCGTTGATGGGCGAACCGATGATTTGCGCTTCGATGACCGGTTGAAAACTGTCGGTAATAAAGCGGAACAGCCCTTGATCGCGCGAGCCCGCCCAGACTTGTTGTTGCTGGTCTACGAGCACCGCCGAGGCGTTATTGGCGCGGCCAATAATAAAACTGCGACTGGAATTGGTGCGCGCATAGGTAAGGCTGCCCTTGGTCAAATCGCCGGTGTTGAACGTGCCCCAAAAACCACCATCGGCATCTTCGGCCGCGGACATCGCGGTGGTATGATCGGGAAATCCCGCGGGCGCAGTGAAATAATTTTTCTGCACGCGATCCAGGCCGCCCCCATCCGTGCCGACCCAGAGATTGCCTTCGCGATCAAAACACAGGGAAAGCACATAGGCGCTGGAGAGACCTTCGTGCGTGGAAATTTGCCGCCAACCGCCCGCCGCATCGCCCCAATAAACGCCGGAACCGCGCGTGCCGACGATGAGGTTGCCTTCGTGATCCTCACAGGTGGCAGAAATACTGGCGTCAAACGAAGCCGAGAAGGCGGCCGAGATGGAATTAGCCAGCCAGGGAAACGCACCTAAATCTTTTTCCGGTTGGTCGTCATGCCATATTCCAACATGGCCATTTTCCAAATGCCAAAATTCGCCCAAATGCCCGTGGGGCAGGATGACATGATAGGCGCGGCGAAAGAGTTGGTTTCGCAAAGCGGGTGAAACGGGCGGGTTCAAATCCAACGCCCCGCCTTGCCCGTAAAAAAAACGCCCATTTTCCATGCAAAACCAGATGCCTTTCGCTTCATCTTCGTAGGCGTAAATAATTTTTCCGCCGGTGTCGCCGGGGTTGAGATTTTTCAAGACGCCATTTTGGATGGCGCACAGGCCGGCATTATCCGTGCCCACCCATAAGACATTGCGACTGTCTTCAAACAAGAAAATGACCCGGTCACTGGGCAAACCGGGCGTGGTGTTGACATTGAAATGGGTAAAAGTATTGCCGTCGAATCGCACCAAACCGTTGAGCGTGCCAAACCAGAGATAGCCTTCGTGGGTTTGCAGAATGGAAAAAACGGAGCTTTGATGCAACCCGTCTTCAGTCGTCCACGCGTCCACGATGAAGGGCGCATCCGCCGCGCGCAACGGTGACGCCAACGCCAGGGTTAGCCAGGCCAGAATGATGTGCAGGTGCCGTTTCAAATGTTCGGGCAGCATACTCAGAGATATGCTTAACATAAATAATTTTCAAAAACCACTTGCAGGTGGCATGGGATGAGCTAGGTTTTTTATGCCCCTGAGAACGGGCGCTCCGTTTTTCCTGTCGAAAGACGGTCCGACGGATCGGCGACAGTTAGAAACAACCTTACTGTGTGCAACGCCGATCCGTTTTTTATTTTTTGGTGACACCCGCGCTCCGTCCCAGACTCAACGAAAAAACACCGCCGTAACAATTTTGGGGCCGAAGAAGACCCAGATCAAGGCGGCGAGCGCGATGTAAGGCCCATAAGGCATGCGCGAGGACCATTCGCGTTTTCGCAGCACGATCAAAAGGATGCCGACGGCGGCACCGATCATCGAACTCGCCATCAACGAAAATAGCGCGCCTTGCCAGCCGATGAAGGCGCCGATCGCGCCCATGAATTTCACATCGCCCAAACCCATCGCCTCGCGCGGCAAAATGATTTCCGAACATTCGACTTCCAAGTGCGGCACATCGTCGGGATTGAGTTTTTCATCACCAATCTGCAAAGCCGAAGGTGATAGGCGCACGGACACGTCTTTATAAACGCGATCCACAAGTTCTACAAACTGCGCGTGCAGAATGATCGTATCCGTCTTGCGATAAAAGATATCTTCGTAGGGAATTTCCTTATCCGGCAGGCACAACATGGTTTCCGTGAAGACAATTTTGGTCGCCGCTGGCAACGGGATTTTTTGTTGGCCGAACAATAATTTCCCCAGCCGCAAAATCGCATAGACGATGCCCGCCCCAACGACAATGCCCAGAAAACCTTGCACAAAACCTTCGGGATGCGTGGGCACGCCGTGCAAACGCGGCAGCAAAATCGAGATCAGCAAACCGACGGCCATGCCGCCGAAGGTGATTTCGTCTGGGATGATGAAATGTTCAAAATCAATAAACGTCGCCACGATGAGTCCGGCGCAAAACAGCGAAAACACGAGCGCCACCCACGGCGAAAGGTGGCCGAACGTCAGCCAACAACTTAGGAACAGCACGCCCGTCAATAATTCCACGATGAAATAACGCGCGGAAATTGGCGCGGCGCAATTTTTGCAACGTCCGCGCAGCACCAGCCACGTCACCAACGGAATATTCAGGTAAAATGGAATGGAATACTTGCAATGCGGACAATGCGACGGCGGCATGACAACGCTCAAGTCCAGTGGCATCCGGTAAATACACACGTTTAAAAAACTGCCGACGATACAGCCGAAGGCAAAGAAACACAGCGACCAGAAATGAAACGGCACCAGTTCCCAGTTGTGCGCGTTAAAGATTGCGTCAATGCCCATAAATATTTTGTTCCAATGCGCGGCGCATTATGTCAATCGGCGGAGTTTTGCCCGTCCAAATTTCAAAAGCTTTTGCGCCCTGATGCAGCAACATGCCGAGACCGTTTGCTGTTTTGCAACCGGCCTTTTTTGCGGCTGCCAGAAATTTAGTTTCCGCCGGACGATAAATAATATCGTAAACGGCATGGGATGGCTTTAACGGAAACACCTGTTCGTTCAAAGGTGAAGCGTCATCTTGGTGCAAGCCGAGCGACGTTGCATTCACGATCAGATCGGCTTCCGTCTGCGGATAGTCCAAGCCAACATGCACGGAAGGAAAATTCTTACGAATGGCCGCCTGAATTTCTAACGTCTTTGAAAAAGTCCGGTTTACCAAAAAAAGCTGGGCCACATTTTCCGCCGCTAGTTTTAGTGCGATTGAACGCCCGGCTCCACCAGCACCAAGCAATAAAACTCTTTTGCCGCGTAATTCAAATTTCAAATCTTCACGCAAGGAACAGGCCAGACCATCAGCATCGGTATTAAATCCAACCGACCGGATTTCAATGGGTGATTCTTTTTCAAACAAGCGCAATGGCAACCAATCACTATTGGTGGATCGGCCTTCAAAACGAATGACGTTCACCGCGCCCCAGACTTTGGCGGATTCGTCGAGGACATCCATCATGTCCATCGCGAGCAGCTTGTGCGGCACGGTCAGATTCAAGCCGGCGAAACCGAAGGCCTTGGCGCCATCAATGGCGGCGCGGAGATTTTCCGGCTGCACTTCAAACGCCAGATAACGCCAGTTCAAACCAAGTGCGGCAAACGCGGCGTTGTGCATCGCGGGCGACGCGGAGTGGCGGATGGGCGAACCGAGCACCGCGCAGAGGCGGGTGCTGGCATTGATCGCAGTTGAAACCGTTTGTGACACGCGCAATTTATACGCGGCAACGGTGCGGGTTCAAAGCGTAAAGTCCAGACCGGCGAAGGAAATGAACAGTCTCATTTTCACTTTGTGCCATTGGTATAGGGAGTAGCTGAAACGATAATTGGATGATCGATTCGTTTCGGCGATAATTTAATAATCGTTACCCTCTTACTTTTCCACTGATTTGAATCATCATCGTCCGAACCTGAACCAACCGCTGTGCCGCGCGGTGGACGTGGCGGTGGTGGCATGGCACCTGATGGTTTAGGCTCTGGTTTCGATTCACTCACAATCTGAACCTACGCCCTGGATTTCATAACCACAAATTTAAAAAAATTCAAAACCCAAAGCCCGACGAGTGAGAATATCAACCGGTTGATTTTTGCAGGGCTTTGAGGATTGAATCCAATTGCTTTTCTTCAATGTCTGTCGCCGTTCCGGCTGCGATGTGACCGGCGATGCTGCGTAAAACATGAGCTTGGTCAGCCGCCATTTTGGGAGATAATTCAGTCACAAAATCGCGCGCAATAGCGGCAAAAGTATTCCCGTTATAAAAGCAAAACGGTGCGAGACGATGACACTGCTGGCAAACATTGAACGCCGCGGACAACGCCAGATTGGTAAATTGATTTTTCTCCCAAAGAGTTTTGGCAGGCAGATGTCCGTCGGAAGTGGGTTTATGTAACGCATTCTTTTGCCGGCAAAGGCCGCGATTAATTTCAGTCACCAAGGCCCAGTCGAATGCTTCCAACCATGGCTTGATGAGGTGCGACATCGAACCTCCTTAACGAGCGGCGGATTTTTTCAGACCGGCTTTGATACGCTGCAACGTTTCGACGCCTTCGCTTTTAAGATAACCCTTGCCCGTGCGCGCCAAAACCGGTTCGGCGGCAAAACGGTCTTGAATGCGGAGCGCATCTTTCATGATCCGTTTTAAGCGTTTCTGCGTTTCATTCACATATTGAAACTAAGCCCTTCATTCTATAATCGCAAATTCAAAAATCCGGCGTCATCCGAATCTCATAATTGCCCTGACGCGGTTCCACGCGTAGCATGGGCCTGTGAAATCAAAAGGTTCAGTTTATTTAGTCGGCGCCGGTCCGGGCGATGCGGGGCTGTTGACGTTGCGCGGCGCAGAGTTGCTCCGCAGCGCGGAAGTGGTCATTTATGATCTGCTCGTAAATCCGGCGTTGCTGCGCTTGGCGTCGCCGACAGCAGAATTAATTTCGCGCGGCAAACGCACGGATTTTTCGCAGGAACAGATCACGGAATTGCTCATCGCCAAGGCGCGCGAAGGCAAAATGGTCGTGCGGCTCAAGGGAGGCGATCCGTATATTTTCGGACGCGGCGGCGAAGAAGCCGAAGCGCTCGCGGCGGCGAAAATTCATTTCGAAGTCGTGCCCGGCGTCTCGTCTGTCGTGGCCGCGCCGAATTATGCAGGCATTCCACTGACGCATCGCGATCATTGTTCGAGCTTCACGGTTTTCACCGGCCACGATAATCCGGACGATGACAAAATCCATTTGCGTTACGAGGAGATCGCGAAAATTCCCGGCACGAAAGTCGTTTTGATGGGCATGGAAAAATTGGCGGAGTGGACGAAGTCGCTCATCGCGCACGGCATGCCGCCGGAAACGCCGATAGCTGTCATCCAATCCGGCACGCTGGGTAAACAAAAATCCGTGGCCGGCACGCTGGCAACCATCGCTAAATTAGCGGCGGAGAAAAAAATTGTTCCGCCAGCGTTGACGATAATCGGTGACGTGGTGACTTTGCGCGAAAAATTAAATTGGGCGGAGCGCCGTCCGTTGTTCGGTCAGCGAATTGTCGTCACACGCCGCGCGGAACAGGCCAGCCAGTTTGCGCAACGACTGAGCCAACTCGGCGCGGACGTCCTGGAATTGCCGACGATCAAGCTCACCACGCCGACGCAAAAAGATGCGATCATCGATTGCCTGATGGAATTAAATTCCTACGATTGGCTGGTTTTCACGAGCGCGAATGGCGTGACGGCGTTCTTCGATATTTTCTTTCGTCGTTTTCAAGATTTGCGCGATATCGGCGGCGCGCACATCGCGGCGGTCGGTCCCGCGACGGCGGCGAAGTTGCGCGAATTGCATTTGCAGGTGGATTTGGCGCCGGAAGAATTTACCGCGCGCAAAGTCGCCGAGGCGTTCAAAAAATATCAGAACATTGATAATGTGAAGATGTGCCTGCTGCGCGCCGAAGTCGCGAACCGGGAATTGCCCGAGGCGCTCACGGAAATGGGCGCCATCGTGGATGACATCGCCATCTACAAAACCGTGGTGGAAACAGAAGACCCGACGGGTGCAAACGAACGCCTGCTCGAAACGGGCGCGGATTGGGTGACGTTCACGAGCAGTTCGACGGTGGAACATTTTCACGCTCGTTTCGATCTGCCGAAGTTGGTAAAAAAATTTCCCAGACTAAAGCTTGCCTCCATCGGCCCGGAGACGACCAAAGCCATTGCCAAGCTGAATTTGAAACCGACGCTGGAAGCGAAAGAACACACGACGGAAGGTTTGATCGCGGCACTTTTGAAGGCGAACAAGGGCTGATCTCTTATCAATAAAGAA
Source organism: Methylacidimicrobium fagopyrum (assembly GCA_026225255.1). Lineage (GTDB taxonomy): Bacteria > Verrucomicrobiota > Verrucomicrobiia > Limisphaerales > UBA11358 > UBA11358. The sequence goes on from JAMFSJ010000018.1 coordinate 37,533, forward strand.
GGCAGGAAATGAGGAATTCAATTCCTGATTTCCTGCTTTCTTTATACAGCGCTGCGCCATCTCAACCATCACCGCTCCTCCCGGCGACTGAGAAAATCACCTAACCACTTTTGGCGATTTAAGCAGGAACACTTTCCGGTTAACTTTTGGCATCGCCTAAAGTTTCTGAATGAATCGCCAACACATATTAATTTTTACGGGCTGGGTTTTATTTTGCCTCACAGCAAATTCAATCTTTGCCAGCCAACCTATTTTCTTGGCGGGCGGATGGCGGTTTGCGCTCGACCGCGCGGACGTGGGCACGAACGAAAATTGGTTCGTCAAAAACCTGCCGGATAAAATCCAGTTGCCGGGAATTTTAGAAGCGCAAGGCTATGGCGATGCGATCAGCACGACCACGCCGTGGGTGCTGTCACTCTACGATCATTTTTGGTTTTTGCGCGCCGACTACGCGGCTTACACGAATGCGGGCAGCGTGAAGATTCCGTTTCTGTGCCAACCGGCGCGACATTATCTCGGCGCGGCGTGGTATCAGCGCGAGATTGAAATCCCAACGAATTGGAATGGCCAACGTATCGTGTTGTTTCTCGAACGGCCGCATTGGCAATCTACGGTCTGGCTTGATGACAAAGAAATCGGTTCGGACCTCAGCCTGTGCACGCCGCACGAATATGATTTTGGTCTCGTGCCGCCGGGCAAACATCGTCTCACCGTGCGCGTGGATAACCGGATGATTCTGCCGTATCGCCCAGATTCGCACAGTATTTCCGATTCGCTGGATAATGCGTGGAATGGAATTATCGGGAAAATTGAATTGCGCGCGACGAGTCCGGTTTGGATTGATGAGGTGCAGGTGTTTACTAATCCAACAAATAAAATTGCTCACGCAAAAATCACGATTAGAAACATAACCGGCAAACCAGGATTAGGAGAAATTAGCTTTGGATGTGGCACCGCATTTTCCGCAGAAACACCAAATGGAATTCAAGAGTTAACCAAGATGTCGTCTAAAGAGGTGAGCTGGAACACCACTGGAACTACATTTGATTTACAGTTCTCACTAGGCAATACGCCACCCAAGTGGGACGAATTTCACCCTCATTTGCGAAACCTGATGCTTGAATTGAAAGGCACATCGGCGGATGATTTTTGCGAGACAACTTTCGGCCTCCGCGATCTGCATACCGACGGCCATCAATTCATCCTGAACGGTCACCCAATCTATATTCGCGGCACCCATTTTGGCGGCGATTTTCCGCTGACGGGTTATCCGCCGACGGATGTTGCGGCGTGGAAGAAAATTTTCCAGACGTGCAAAGATTATGGTTTGAATTCCATGCGTTTTCATTCGTGGTGTCCGCCGGAAGCCGCGTTTGCAGCAGCGGATGAACTCGGCTTCTATCTCTACGTCGAACCCGGCATGTGGAACACGTTCAATCCCGGCTCGCCGATGGAGGCGATGCTCTATTCCGAAACTGAACGCATCGTCAAAATTTACGGCAATCATCCGTCGTTTCTAATGCTCTCGCCGAGCAACGAGCCCAAAGGCCACTGGCAAGAAGTGTTGCCAAAATGGGCCGCCCATTTTCGCGCGGACGATCCGCGTCGGCTTTATACCAGCGGCACGGGTTTCACCGAAGCGAACGCACCCGGCCCGCTCGACCAAGTGGATTTCACGACGACCGGACGTTTTGGTGGCCAACGTGTGCGGGGTGAAAGCGGCTGGTTCGGGCGCGATTACCGCGATGCCACCGCGGACGTGAACGTGCCGGTAATCGCGCACGAATTGGGTCAATGGTGCGCGTATCCCGATTTTGACGTGATCAAAAAATTCACCGGTTTCATGCAGTCGGGAAATTTTGAAATCTTTCGCGATTCGCTCGCCGCGCACGGACTTTTGGACAAGGATAAGGACTTCGCATCCGCTTCGGGTAAATTTCAGCTCGCCTGTTACCAGGAAGAAATCGAAGCGAATCTACGCACGCCCGGCGTTGCCGGATTTCAACTGCTCGACCTGCACGATTACACCGGCCAAGGCACCGCGCTCGTCGGCTTGCTCGATCCGTTTTGGGAAAGCAAAGGCTATGTGACGCCGGATGAATTTAGACAATTTTGCGCCCCGGTCGTTCCACTGGCACGCTTAAACCAACGAGTTTTCACAACGGCGGATAAATTTGAAGTGCCGTTGGAAATCGCGAATTGTGGGCCGGCCCCGTTGACCAATGCTGCGGTCATCTGGCGAATTCTCGACCACACCGGCGGCGGCAAAGTCCTCGGCATGTCGTCGGGCCGCACCATTCCAATGGGAAAAAATATCGCATTGGAAACCATTTCGACTTCGCTCGCTGATTTAGCCGCGCCGGCGCAATATCAACTGGTCGCTTACATTCAAAACACGACCGTCTCCAACAGTTGGAATTTCTGGCTCTATCCCACGAACATTTCCGACGTTGTTCCCGACGCGGTTTTAGTCACGAGTTCTTGGAACGAGGCCGAGAAAAAATTATTAACCGGTGGAAAAGTTTTATTCCTGCCGCACAACGCCGATTTAGATTGGAGCAGTCCGCCGCTCGCGCGGGTGCCGATTTTTTGGAACGCGTTGATGGGGCCGACGTGGAGCCGCATGCTTGGGCTCTGGTGCGATACGAATTCCCCCGCGCTCGCGGAATTTCCGACCGAAGCCAATTGCGATTGGCAATGGACGGAGTTGTTGCACAACACGCGCGCTGTGAATCTTGATCATCTGCCGCGCGGATTGCAGCCGATCGTTTCTGCGATTGATGATTGGAATCGCAATTACAAGCTCAGCTTGATTTTTGAAGCGCGCGTGGGCCCGGGAAAATTATTGGTTTGCTCGATTGATTTAAACCACAACCTGAGTCCGGTCGCGCAGCAATTGCGTCGCTCGTTGTTGGATTATATGGCGGGAGAAAATTTTCTGCCGCCCACGAAAATTTCTCTGGCTGATTTTGAAAACTTACATTTCGATACGCGCATCATGCACCAACTGGGTGCCACCGCGAAGGCGGATGGACAGAATGCCAATGACCTTGTGGACGGCGATTCGAATACATTTTGGGCCAGCGCCGATGCGCGCGGCCGCAGTTCAAAGCTGCCGCATGTCCTGGAAATCACTTTTCCCAAAGCAATCGCGCTGAACGGATTGGTTTTGATGCCGCGCCAAAATCAACGCGAACACCAAGGCGACATTCGCGATTACCGAATTGAAACCAGCACTGACGGCCCGAATTGGTCGGCAATTTCGCGCGGGCAATTGGCTTCGACTTGGTCACCGCAGTCCATTTTATTTTGCCGCACGATCAAGGCTAAAACAGTGCGACTGACTGCGCTGACGGGTTTTGGGAATGACGATTCAACGGCGCTTGCGGAATTGGCGGTGATTTACGCCGGACCGAAACTTCCCGAAAATGGCGACGACGAAATCGATTATAAAAATGTGCAGACAGCTTCGCCGGACATTGATGCGGGCGGCACGCTGATCAAATCCAAACGCCAGCCGCAGTGAAATCACGCTTCCGTGATCACCGTATCGCTGTGTTCGTAAGCGGGCGCACAGCAGCAGAGCAGGCGTAGCACTTCGTTGCCGGTATTCCAAAGCTTGTGTTTTTGGCCGGGCGGAATGGCGATGGCATCGCCGACTTTGACGTCGCACGTTTCATTTTCGATACGGATTTTTCCCGTGCCGTGCGTGATGTAATAAATTTCTTCAGTGAGCGGATGAAAATGTTCCTGCGTCGCGCCGCCAACGGGTAAGCGCGCTTCGGCCAGGCTTTGATTACGAATGACGGAGTTGCGATACGCCAGCAGTTCGCGGATTTCTGATCCGTCTTTGGTGGTGAACGACGGAACTTCGCTTAGTTTTTTGATATCCATATATTTTTCAATTCCTCCTCATCGTCCTCCTCATCGTCATCGTCATCCTCGACCAAAGATTCTGAGGATGACGATGAGGATGAGCAGGAGGAGGAGGATTTTACATTAGAAATTTTCGGGTAGCCGAAAAACTTTTGCCAGATCAATCTGCCCTAACAGCACGCCGAAAATGATCAAGGCCATCGCCAGATAAAACGTGGTCGTGATCGGTTCGCCCAAAGTGAAATGCACCCAGATACACGTCGTCACGGGAATCAGATTATTGAAGAGCAACACCTTGCTCGCGGGCCACACGCGCAGCGCATTATTCCAAAACGCATACGGAATCACGCCGCCAAAAATAATACAGAAGGCCATGATACCAAGGTGCTGCGGTGTAACGGGGAGGCCATGGATTGCCACTTCGACTAATCCAATGGGCAGCAGGATGACGCCGGACATCCACATGGAATTGGCGGCGACTTCGAGGCCGTTGATGCGCGCACCGAGCCAGCGGCTTTGACGGCTGTAATACGCCCAGAAAAAGCTGGCGACCAACGCAAATAATTCGCCCGCGAGATTTGTTTGCTTGCCCGCCTTCAACGCTGGCCAAAATAAAACCAGCACGCCAACGACCGCCAGCAGCGCGGCCGAATAACGTCGCACGCTTGCCCACGTGCGGCGCGGTCGTTCCTCCGCGAGCAAGGCCCACACCGGGGACGCGCCCAGATACAACGCAACGTGCGAGGCGGAAGTTAGTTTGAGTGCCCAATTGAAAGTGATCGTATAAAACGCGAGGCTTAAGCCGCCACGCAGCCATAACTGTTTTTGCAATTCCGGCGTGAGTTTTTCAAATTCGCCGAGCCAGTGGGTGAAACGTAAAATCGCCAGCAGAATTAATCCGCCAAAAACAAACCGCATGCTGCCGGTGAAAACCGGCGGCCAACTGCCAAGGAGCCACTTGGTTCCGGCATTGTTGCCACCCCAAAAGGTGACGACCATGAGCAGGCTCAAGCCGACTGCGGTATTGTTTTTCTTTTCCGACACGCGGGGAGATTACGGCAAGGAGTTGTTGGGTTCAATCAAACCACTAGCGAATATCAAGAAGCGTTGCCAAGCACGCTTGTGCACCCTGACAACAAATTTAATCCTTTTTTGCGAATCTCTAATCCGCAAATTAATTTGACCCGGCGCGGAAGTAAATTAAATTTCAAGACATGGATCATTCACCCGGCTTTCTTAAAATCGTGACGGACGCCCAGACGCGCGTTCGCGAAATTTCCGTGGATCAAACCCGCGCGTGGCTCACGCAAAATCCCAAGGTCGTGCTTGTGGATGTGCGCGAAGATTCGGAGTGGAACGCCGGTCACGCGGTTGAGGCGGTGCACCTTGGCAAAGGTGTTTTGGAACGTGACATCGAAAAGATGTTCCCCGATCCGCAGACGGAATTAATCATGTATTGCGGCGGCGGTTACCGTTCCGTGCTGACGTGTGATGTGGCGCAGAAGATGGGGTATCGCAGCGTGCATTCGCTCATCGGCGGTTTCAAGGCGTTGAAACAGGCGGACTGGCCGATGGCGCAAAAGACGGTTGCAGGTTGAGGTTATTCCCCTCTGCGCCAAGGCGTTGAGTTCTCCATTTTTGCAACCGGTTGAAACCTGTGTCGCGCTGGTTACGTCTGATGTTTTGATATGTTGAAGCCGTTGGACAAGGATAAATGGAATTACGCGCTGGCCGCGCATCTGTTGAATCGCGCCGGGTTTGGCGGTCCGCCGCAGCAAATTGACAAGCTTACCGAGCTTGGCATGGACGGCGCAATTTCGTCGCTGCTCGATTACGAAAAAATTCCCGACGCAACGCACAATCCCGATTGGGCGCATCCAAATCCCGACGAATTGAAGCAGTATCGTGACGCGATCAAAAACGCGGCGACGCCGGAAGCGAAACGGCTGGCGCAACAAGAGGAGAATAAAGTCCGCCAGAAACGGTTTTTGGAATTGCGCGGCTGGTGGTTGCAACGCATGGCCTCGGGGCCGCGGCCGCTTCAGGAAAAGATGGTTTTGTTCTGGCATGGGCATTTCGCCACGAGCGCCGAGAAGGTGCAAAATCCTTATTACATGTGGCGGCAGAACGAATTGTTTCGTCGGCTGGCCACGGCGAATTGGCAGTTATTACTGCTCGAAGCGGGCAAAGATCCGGCCATGTTGGTCTGGCTCGATCAGGCGCAGAGCCGCAAGGAACATCCGAACGAAAATTTTGCGCGCGAGGTCATGGAATTGTTCGCGCTCGGCGAGGGGCATTACACTGAACACGACATCACCGAAGGCGCGCGGGCGCTGACGGGTTGGTCCTTGGATGGCGAGAACCAGCAGTTTGTTTATCGTCCGCGCATTCACGATGACGGGATGAAAACGTATTTGGGTCGCACGGGCGATTTGAATGGCGACGATGTGATCGCCACGATTGTCGCGCAACCGCAGGCGGCGAAGTTCATCACGGCGAAATTGTGGAATTATTTCGGCGGCTCGGTGCCGAACGATGCTTTGAACAATGCGCTGGCCGAGGTTTTGCGCGCGAACGGAAATAATTTAAAACCGTTTCTGCGCATCCTGTTTAGCAGCCAGGAATTTTACAGCGATGAGGTCGTGCGCAATCAGGTGAAGAGCCCGGTGCAATGGCTGATTGGCAGCGTGCGGATGTTGGAATGCGAATTGCCGCCGACGCTCGTGAGCTGGGGTATGTTGCGTCAATTGGGGCAGGATATTTTTGCGCCGCCGAATGTGAAAGGCTGGGATGGTGGGGTGACGTGGATCACGACGAACACCTTGTTGACGCGCTACAACGACGCGCAATCGTTGGTGGAAGGCACGTTGCCGCCGCTCAAGGCGGGCGATTTTTCCAAGAAAGCAGGTGGGCAGGGCGGCGGGAAAGTTGAAAAGCTTTATCAACGCTTGCACATGGGCGGGGTGAATCTGGACAAGATTTTATTGCCGGAAGAACGCACGGATAAAACCGCGATTGTCGTGGCGTTGCAACAACGGCTGTTCCAAACGACGTTGAGCATGAATCAGCAGCAAACCTTGCAAGAATTTCTCGATTCCAAAACCAAAATGAACGACGGCGACATCATTCAAACCATTCGGTTGATGATGTCCACGCCGGAATATCAAGTGACGTGAGGCTATTATGAAAAACGAAATCTCTCTCAAAACGCGCCGGGAATTTTTACGGACAACCGTGCTTGGCAGCGCGTTGTCGTGGACGGTGCCGGCGTTTCTCATGGATACGTTTGCTGCGTTGCAATCCCAGGCGGCGGATTCCGCCACGCAGATTGCCACGGGCAAAGATTCGACGATTCTCGTCGTGCTACAAATGGCGGGCGGCAACGACGGCATCAATACGGTCGTGCCTTACAGTAGCGATTTTTATCACAAGGCGCGTCCGAAAATCGGCTTGAACGCGCAGCAGATTTTGAAGGTGAACGACGATATTGGTTTTCATGGCTCGCTGGGCGGGTTCAAAAATCTTTATGATTCCGGCAACCTCGCGGTGGTGCAGGGCGTGGGTTATCCGAATCCGAACCGTTCGCATTTTCGTTCTACGGAGATCTGGCAGACGGCGAGCGATTCTGAGCGGATAGAAAAATACGGCTGGATCGGGCGCTACTTCGACAACGCTTGCGGCGGCGCGGATCCGTCGGTCGGCGTGACGATTGGTAATCAGTTGCCGGAAGCTTTTTTTGCGAAACATCCCAAAGGAATTTGTTTCAATAATCCGCAAGATTATCGCTTTCGCCCCGATGGCGGTGGCACGGAAGAATCTTACAAAAAATTAAATGCGTTGGAGATGTCGGCCCCCCAGCCGGACGGCGGGATGAACGACGAGCACTCTGGCGACATGCTCAATTCCGGCGGCAGCATCGCGTCGCTCCCGGCGGGAATGCCGATGACCGGCGGTCGCGCGGTGGATTTCATCACGCGCACCGCGATGGACGCCCAGATGAGTTCAGACGAAGTTCGCAACATCGCCGCCCGCGTGCAAAATCACGCGAATTATCCCAACTCGGGTCTCGCCAATTCGCTCAAGCTGGTCGCGAAGTTGATCGGCGGCGGCTTGCCGACGCGGATCTATTACGTTTCGCAAGGCGGCTACGACACCCACACGAACCAAGTCAATTCGCAGCAACGTTTGTTGCAAGACCTCGGCGATTCGACCAAGGCTTTCGTGGACGACCTGAAGGCGCAGGGCAACCTGCAACGCGTGGTCGTGATGACGTTCAGCGAGTTCGGTCGGCGCGTGAACGAAAACGCCAACGGCGGCACGGATCACGGCGCGGCGGCACCGATGTTCATCGTGGGCAATAAAGTGAAAGGTGGTTTGCTCGGACAATATCCGAGCCTCGCGCCGCAGGACTTATATCAAGGCGACATCAAATACAACGTGGACTTCCGCAGCGTTTACGCCGGTTTGTTGGAAAATTGGTTGAAGACCAAGAGCGCACCGATTTTAGGGAAACAATTTGCGCCACTGGCCGTGGCGTAAAAGTATTTCGCAAATAGAATTGGGCGGAACTGCGGTTCCGCCTTATTTTTTAAGTTAGGCCGGCGAAGCGTATGGAAAATCTCCCACCCAGTTTTATTTTTCGAGGTTATGCTGAAGTGTGGGCGAGGGCTTATTTTGCCAGTGCGTGGTGGTTTGGTAGTCGTTGCACGATTACGGATGAGGCCATTACGGTGCGTGCGCTTGGTCGTGAGCATATCCACACCAAAGCGGAGTTGGTGGAATTACGATGGGTTTGGCTGCCTTGGCCCTATCTGATGGTAATCAGTCGCAGCCACGGTTCAGTGGGCTATTCGACATTTCAGATGCTGCGCTGGTCGCGGTTGCGTGCTGCCTTAAAGTCAGCCGGTTTTAGTTTTACTGAAGAGTTGCGATATTATTCATATCGTCGAGTTGCCGATGATAAAAAGCGTTATGGCTTACAAGATGGCGTTTGACCATCGGTCTTAAAGGCATCGCGCCAACCACCGTTGAAGCGCTCGCATCGGAAGTGCGGGTTGAGTTTCTGGAGTATTATTGAATTTTGAGTTATGTGCCTCGATCGGTGGCCTGATCTAAAACTTGGCAAAGTTTTCCACGCCCAATCCTTCAGGATTTCACCGTCGTGATTTGCGTTTTGGCTTGGGTGATATCGGCTTGGAATTTTTCGGCGCACTTAGGGCACATACCGTGGGAGAAATTGGCGTCGGTATGGTCGCGGACAAATTGTTCGACCGTTTGCCAGTAGCCTTCGTCCGAGCGGACATTTTTGCACCAGCCACAAATGGGGATCATGCCGGACAAGCTTTTCACCTGCGCGAGCGCGTGTTGTAGTTCGCCGATGAGTTTTTCGCGTTCCGCTTCGATCCGTTTGCGTTCGGAAATATTTTCCATTTGCGAGACGAAATAGAGCGGCTGGTGGTTTTGGCTGCGCACCAAGGCGACGCGCAATAGCGCAAAGACGGTCGTGCCGTCCTTATGGAAATAACGCTTTTCCATCTGATAAGTCGGAATCTCGCCCGCGAGGATTTGGCGGACGAATTCCAGATTTTGCGGCAGGTCGCCAGGATGGGTGAGGCGTTGGAAATCGGCTGCTAATAATTCAATTTCGGAATAGCCGAGCATGTCGCACACGGCGCGGTTGACCTTGATCCAACGGCCTTGCGGACTGACGATGGCCATGCCGATGGGCGCGTTATCGAGCGCGAGGCGAAAACGTTCTTCACTCTCGCGCAGGTGTTCTTCTGTCTGCCGCCGTTGCCGCAGCTCGCGGCTGGTCATCTGGTTGGCAAATAATAATAACAGCGCAGCGGTCACGCTGCTGAGTCCGAGCAGTTGCGCGGCGCTGTCGGAATTCTTTTTTTCGAGCACGGCGTGGGCGTCCAATATTTTTTGTTGTTCGCCGATGAATATTTTTAAAATATCCCGCGCTTGGCCGAAAACGCGCCAATTTTCACCGGTAGCATCCATTTTGGCGACCGCAGGCGCGCCCTGTTCTCGGTAGCCGGCAATAACCTGTTGGTCATAGGAAAAAACGGCGGCCAGCGCCGCGGTGAGTTTTTTTAAGTGCTGCTGTTGCTGGGGATTATTTTCGGTGGATTGAAAAAGTTCCGCCAATAATCGCGGTTCGCTGGCCGTGCTGGCTTGGGATAAGGCCAGACTCTTCGGATCGCCGGACGTGACATAGACGCGCACGGTGTGTTGCAAATCAATGAGCTGATCTTCAAACGCCTGCGCCTTCAGCAACGCTTGCAACGTGTGCCCGCGCCAGTAAGTGGTGCGTTTCAACTGCAGCAGATTCACCGCCGAAATAAAAGCGATGATGAGCATCAACGTCAGGGCACTGGTGATCGGCAACCAGCGGAGAAAATTAAAATTTTCGGGTCGCGTCGCCAGCCACGCCCAAGCCAGCAAACCGCCGCCCAATAAAAGGAGCGCGAGGGAACTATTCAGCGTCATCTGGGAAGCACCCCAACTGTAAGCCACTTCGATGTCGAACAAATAGCCAACCAAGGCGAGACCCGCAATCACGGTGACGATACACGCCAGCAAGCCCGCCGCCGCCAACCGGTAAGACCACGTTTGCCGGGCGCCCGCCACGCTGAGGCCCAAGCCGATTAAAATAAAGCAGGCCGATGTGAGCAAAGACATCCGACTCAGATTCGCCGGAATCAATTCTAAATTTGCAACGTGAAAAGGCTGGTCAATGTGCAACTCGTAACTGATGGCATATTGCACGCCGACTAAGCCCGCAAACGCCACCACGCCGAGGCCCAGCCACGAAGCCATTTTCACCTGTCGCGTCGTTAACAACAACAAGCCCACACTGGCAATGATGAAGCAAAGCGTGGTGTTGTAATGCATCGGTGAATTGTTCGGCAGCAGTGGCAACACAGCTCGCCCGTGCCCATTAAGCAGCGCCAAGCTGCCAGAGAGAATGAGGAGGATGCTGACAATTCGAGGAAAGTGACGAACCGGTGGTAAGTCAGCGCAGCGTTTTAAAAAAGAATGCTCCGGCATGGTTACAACAAGCAACTTTGCTTGCGCCCAACCTACAACAGCCGCCACCATCGGCAAGAAGGAACATCAGTAAAAATTATTCAAAGAATCAGATATTCGTTGTAAGTTAATAATAATCAACTACTTCAACGCCATAAATGTTTTGGATATTTTCGCGCTAATTCGGGTTTTATTTTCGGATATTGGTCGCGCCAAAAGCTCGCCAAATCCTGCGTCACCTGGATCGGCTTCATGCCTGGCGTCAAAATATGCACCGTCACCGGCACGCGACCGAGCGCGATTTTGGGCGTTTGGTTCACATCGTAAAGTTCCTGGATGCGCAATGAAATGAACGGCGAACGGCCATTCTCATAATTCACTTTTGGCGTGCGGCCGTTCGGCAGCGTCAATCGTTCCGGCGCATGTTTGTCGAGCAACTCGCGTTGCGCGTGCGAAAGCCACGACATGACGACGGGTTTTACTTCGCGTTCCTTGATGTCTTTGTAACTCACCGCGCCGTGGCACAATTCTTCGATGATGGACTTCTTGTCGTCCTCGCCGATAGCGGGCAGTTGCAAATCTGCGCATTCCTTGCACAATAAATTTAAGCGCGCGAGCCACTGCTCCACATGATGATCCCAATTTGGCAACAGCAAACGTCCGGCTAAAATTTCATGCGCCAGCAGTTGCGCGGCGGCATCAGCCGGCGGCGGATCAATCCGTTTTGCGGCGAGTGCAAGGTCGCGAAACCGCAACATTTCCGCAGCCAGCACGCGTTTTTGTTGCGCGTCAAATTCAACGTGCAATTGAGATTTAACATCGTCCGGAAACAATTCGCGCAGCCAGTCGGCCTCGATTGCCGTGGCCAGCGAGAGAATGGTATTCACTTCGCGGTCGCGACCTTCGACCTCGCGGATTTCCGCCACGACGAACAACGGGCTTTGCTGAACCTTGCTTTCACGCGCGAGCACGCCGCGTCTCCCGTGCACGAGTTCGCAGCGCAACGTGCCTTGATCCAGCCGTCGCGCCACACGATCACTAAAGCCGATGAGGATGCATTTCTGCAATGCCTCGTCCTTCACTTCGCGTGGCTGCGTGTCGAGCCCTTCCTGTTTCGCGATGCGCAGAAATTGATCGAACAACGGCCCAACTTGCTTGGCCGTGACGGCGTGGATGCCCAGTTGACGGCAAACATCCATGCGAAATTGATTTTTCGCCGCATAATTCCACGCCCGCATCAGCGTCCAGAAATCGGAGTTCGCTTTTTCGCCGAACAGATCATCGCGTGCGGAATCAACATCCTTGCCGCAGTTGCGCAACAACAGATCGCGTCCTTGCGTGAGCGCGGCGACAAGGCACGCCTGATGCACGCAGCCGTATTCCTGCGCGGCGAGCAGCATGCGCGCGTAACGCGGGTGCAACGGAAACGCGAGCATCTTGCGCCCGATCGGCGTGATGTGCAGCATTTGTAGCGGCGCTCTGTGAGCGCCGTCACCCGAGCGGTCATAGACCGCCGCTACAGTTTTCAACGCACCTAAATCCGTGAGCAATTCTTCCGCGTGCGTGAGCGAAATTTCATCCGGCTTTTCGAGCCAGCGAAATTTTCGCAAATCTTCCACGTCGCCGCTTTCAAGGTCAGCACGACTTCTGACAAATCGAGTCGGCGGATTTCCGGCATCTCGTGCGGCACGCGTTCATCATGTTCCGAACGCGACCACAACCGGATACATTTTCCCGGCGCAGTGCGGCCGGCGCGCCCCGTTCGTTGATCCGCATTCGCCTGCGAAATCTTTTCAATGAGCAACGTGTTAAGGCCGCGATTCGCATCGTAACGCGCAATGCGGGCGAGGCCGGAATCAATCACCAACCGCACGCCATCAATCGTGATGGAGGTTTCCGCCACGTTCGTGGCCACGACCACTTTCCGCTGTTCGTAGCGCGCCACTGCCGCGTCCTGATCGCGCGGCGTCAATTCGCCATGCAACGGCAAAACAATAAAACCTTTCGCCTCGGACGTGTGCCGAATGGCTTCGATGGTTTGCGAAATCTCAAATCCGCCCGGCATGAAAACAAGCACGTCGCCGGTGCCGCCATCATTGATGAAGCGTGAAAATTCCTGCGCCGCCAATTCCCAAACCGGTGGGCCGTTCAGGCCGACACGATGCGGTAAATATTCCACTTCCACCGGAAACGTGCGGCCTTCGGAGGCGAGCGTGGCGCAACGGGGAGCGCTGATCGACTGATCGCCTAGCGGGTCGTTTTTTGCGAGCCGATCCGGAGATCGGCGCTCTGACAAATACCGTTCCAGTTCGCCTGCGTTCAACGTTGCCGACATCACCGCCAGCATCAGATCAGGCCGATGTTGCTCCTGCTGATCCAACGCCTGCGCCAACGTGATGTCGCCGTAAAGATGACGCTCATGAAATTCGTCGAAGAGAATCGCCGAGACACCGCGTAATTGCGGATCATCGATCATCTGCCGCAACAAAACACCTTCTGTGACGAAACGAATTTTCGTTCTCGCCGACGTGACATTTTCAAACCGAATTTGATAACCGACTTCTTCGCCCAGTTTCACGCCCAGTTCCGACGCCACGCGCGCCGCCAATAATCGCGCCGCCAGCCGACGCGGTTGCAACACGACGACCTGGCCGTTGCCGAGTAAACCATGTTTCAAAAGCATCTGTGGCACTTGCGTGGATTTTCCGGAGCCAGTCGGCGCGGACAAAATCAAACGACGATCCGTCTTCAAACGCGCGATGAGTTCGCGTTCGATTTCGTAAATAGGCAAACGTTCAGACATGGAGCGCAAAGATTAACCATTCAGAAAGCGTTGGAAAAACAATTTGATGCGGCGTGCGCGGACGTGTCCGCGCGCTCCCAAGGTTGACCCGCAAATCGCCGTTGGCTTTTGGCGGCGTGCCTGTTAATTTTCGCGCCATGTCCGCGTCTGCCAGTCCAACCCCATCGAAGGTGCAGGTTTTTCTGCGCCGCTCGGTTTCCACCCTCGTGCTTTGGGCCGTCATTCTGTGCGCGATGTTTTCCCCTAATCACCTTATTTCCAACGGCGTGTTTGTGTTGCTCATCGCGACGCTGGCACTGGCGGGATTGGTGGAGTTTTACGGCATGGTAGAAAAGCGCGGGCTGGCGTGCTTTAAATATTCCGGGCTCGTCGGCGGTGGCTTATTAATGGTCGGAACATTTTTGAATGTCACCGGTCATCTCGGCACGTCGGGTTCGCCCGCGCGCGTGAATGATTTTGAAACGAGCTTTCTGATTTTATTTGTGCTGGGACTTTGCGTGCGTCAGTTTCTCGCCAAAGATAATTCCGCTGGCATCACCGCCATCGCGGTGACCTTGCTCGGGCTGATGTATGTGCCGTGGTTGTTGAATTTCATTCAGAAGATCAATTTCTTTCCCGGCCTCGGTGGAGATGGGAAATTCTACGTTTTCTATTTTATCCTGCTGACAAAATTCAGCGACATGGGCGCCTATCTCGTGGGCTCGCTCATCGGCAAACACAAGATGATTCCACGGATCAGTCCGGCTAAAACGTGGGAAGGTTTTGGGGGCGCCATTGTGGTTTCGACCGGCGCAAGTCTGGCGTTCGTGCATTTTTTTGGCAGCCACATGCTCGGTATGAACACGCTCCACGCGGTCATTCTCGGCGTGGTTTTAAGTTCGACGGCGGTGATCGGCGACTTGATTGAATCGCTCTTCAAGCGCGAGGCGGGCGTAAAAGATTCTGGTAAATTTTTCCCCGGTATCGGTGGCATCTTGGATTTGCTCGACAGCCTTTTATTCAATGCGCCGATTATGTATTTGTATCTGCGCCATATCCTAACGCATCCTTAAAAGGGATTTTAGCGACCGTGGAATAAGGGCAATCAAGTAAACAACGACTTCGGCCCGCGTTTCACAAATTAACGGGCGGCAAACCGTTTTCCCCTCCGTATTTCTACGTCTATCCGCCATTAAATTAATTTTCGTAACGCACCGTCGGCGCCCATTTCAGCGACCACCTCGCAAATGTCACGTTGCAGACAAAATGCGACGTCCGCGTGCAGTTCAGGAATTGCCAGTAAACGCCGCGCGTTTTGTGAGGAGCAAAAAGTCGTTGATAAATCGGTCTGGGCCGATCGAAAAGTTCGCCGCGCGATCTCCGTCGAATCGGACAAGGCGGGTTGAGCATTCACGTTCATGGTTAACAATTCCGCCAAAGCACCGGCCGCCAAAACATCTTCCAATGCCACGCCTTCGCCGGTTCCGGCGCAAACCAGTAAGACTTCTGTAAAATTATTTTGCCGTAGAAAATCCGCGGTCGCGGCCAGATTCAAAAACGACGACGCCAAAACCGATTTCGCACCGATACAAGCCCGCAACGCGCGCGTGCCGTTGGTCGTGGTGCTGGCGATTGTCTGGCTGCGAATTTTTTCCGGCGTGAACTCACGCGGCGAATTGCCGAAATCAAAATCTGTGCCGCCAGATTGCGCGGCGCTAATTTTTACGCCGTCACGTTCGCCCGCGAGCAAAAGGTTCGGCTGTTGTTGACGCAAGGCGACGGCCTCTGAAATTTCACTGACGGGAATGATCGCCGTTGCGCCATGGTGCAGCGCGGTGACAAATGTGCTCGTCGCCCGCAAAACGTCGAACACAACACAAGCCGTCGCGCGCAGATCGCGTTGCGCGAGCGCGGGTAATTCCGCTGGCGTTAGGAGGGTTTCAATTTTCATGGGGTGTGCGCGCGACTGTCAAAAGCAATGGATTGATCATAAATATACCAATGATATTCCTGGGCGATGACTTTGAGAATGTCTTTGATCGTGCTCGAATTATCATTGGCATTTATCAAGATCACTGCGCCGTTTCCCGCCGTGGCGGAAGCCATCATAAACGCATCAAAACCGGCATTGCGTCCATCGTGCCAGAACCGCAACGTTTTTTCATGGCCACTGAGAAATAATCCCAACCCGTCGTTATTTTTCTGACTGGTTAGCATCGTGCGCGTCATGGCTGTTGACAGAACCGGATTAGAATCACCGGCGAAGGACTGTTGGATGTGGATGGCAAAACGAGCCAGATCGGAAGCCGTCGTCCATAAGCCCGCCGCGGCCATTTCGGGATAAACGTGCCAGCGTCCGTCGACGGCTTTTCCGTTCGCATAATAACCCGTCGCCGCGAGCGCCCGCAAATTCTGCGGCAATGGTTGCTCGTAGGTGCTGTTCGTCAGGCCCAACGGTTTTAAAACCGTCTCTTGCATGAATTCTGGAAATGGCTTTCCCGTCACATCGATGACCATTTGTTGCATCACAGTGTAGCCGCCGCCGGAATATCTCCATTCGCTGCCGGGAATAATATTTACCTGAACGGCGGAGGTATTTGCCGGCTTAACGCCATCCAGCACATTGGTAAGCGCGGGCAGGGGATCCGTGATTGCATAGCCCGGAAAGCCGTGAATCGTCAAACCGGCGCTATGACTTAAAATGCCACGCAAAGTGACTTTTTTGTCTTTCGTAAAATCATTTTCCGGAACTTTCCAACTACGTAATTCTGTGTTCACATCGGCATCCAGGGACAAGCGGCCGGCTTCAACTAAATGAAGGGCACCGAACGCCGCCAAAGATTTGCTGATGGATCCGGCTTGAAATAGCGTGGTCGGCAGGACGGGCGTTTTATGGTTTTTATCGGTGAAGCCATAGCTCTCAACTTTGACGATCTTACCATTCTGAATGATCGCGAGCGATAGGCCGGCAATGTCACGTTCCTGCATCCGATGAGTGATGAAATTATCCAATTCATCCGCGTGGGCAGTCATAAAAAGTGTGCCGGCCATATAGATTGCGAGCCAATAAATAGTTTTTCCAGCCATCCCCAGACAAAGTTGGGAGGTCGCATTACAAAACTCCGAGCTGACGAGCGGTATTTTCAAAGCAATAGCCGGGCAATTTCATCCCATGAATGCACGCGTTGATGATGTTTGGGATTCGCGCTGTGATTATGCGGCTGGGTGAAGAGCAACGTGCGACCTTCAAAGTAATCAAGATTTTTGAAATGGTCGTCGATCATGATGTCGCCGCGAACGATTTTTTTGGAGCCGCAGAAAACGATCTGATGCCAGGTGATGAAGGGGAAATGTTCCGCCAACCACGCGATTTTTTCGACGAGGCTGGTCGGATATTCCGTCGCGGCGGAGACAATGTATAAATCGTATTGGCGATTCAAGCGTTCCAAAACTTCCGGGCTGTTGCCGATGACCGGCGCATCGCGGAAAAAACCGGGCAGCAAAATATGTTCGTTCGAGCGCGGCGAAATTTCCAACTCTGACTTGTCCAAAGTTTCCGCCAACGTTTTCCGCCGTTTCGTATCGCGTTCGTCAAACGCCAAAAACTGGGCGTGCGCATCCGCCAAAACTCCATCCATATCGACAATCAATCGTTGCATCGCAGCATGAAAGCCGAAGGGGAAATTTCTGTCCAGCGTGAAGGCGCTGGGATGGTTTCTTGGCCCACGCCGGGCAAGGCCTGTCACTCGGACAGCTTGCGCTTTATTTAACCTTCGTCCGCATGTAGTGGAAAAGATATTGCTGTGCGTAACCCGCGTGCGGGCCGAAATGCGTGGCGGCGAATTTGCGAAGTCGCTGGTCGCTCGCGCGGCGGCGCGAGAAATACAATTCTTGCAACGCGCGTTCGATCCACACATCCACCGGAAACGCGGAATCAAAACCGTAGGCGAACAACAACACGCAGTCGGCAATCTTTTCGCCGACGCCGCGTAAGGTCATTAGTTGATGCTGCGCTTCGGCGTAAGCCAAGGTGCGGATTTTTTCCAAATCGAATTTGCCACTGTCAATCTGGCGCGCGGCGGCGAGCAGGCTCGGCGCGCGGAAACCCATTTTGCATTCGCGTAAATCGGCTTCGCAGGCGGCGGCGATGCGTTGCGGCAGCGGAAAGCAAGCGGGGCCGGCGCCCAGGGAAGGTTCGCCAAAACGTTCACAGAGGAGCGCGACGATCTGCCGGATTTGCACGATTTGTTTGGTGGACGATAAGATAAATGACGCGAGACATTCCCACGGATCTTGCCGCAGCAAACGCAAGCCGGAACAACTGGTGACGGCGGCGTTCATCGGCGCGTCGTCGGGAAACGTTTTCAGCACCGCAGGGAGATCAATCTGGGTCTGCAAAAATTCACGGAGAAAACTCCAATCGGCGACGGGCGAAAAGGTTTGCGCGCAAATGCCACTTTCGATTTGCGTGAGGCGAACGGAATGTTGGCCGACGACGCCATGCCAAGAACCTTCGATTTGTCGCCAGCGAAAAACCTGGCCGGAATCCAGCGTCGCGGCGAGATCGTAATGAGCAACGGGCAGGATGATTTCAGTGGCCGGCATTTTTGTTAACCACGAAATACACGAAAGGCACGAAACAGACAAAAACATTTAACTGCGGAGGACACCGATGAAAGCTGCCATCGCGATCCAGCGAGCCGGCAATTTTTTCGAATGAGCGCCCGCTGTATTCTTAGTGCTTCGGTGGCGAAACCCCATCTGCTCAATGAGGAAAGTTTTTTGCATAATTCCACATCCAGAGTTGCCAACTTACGCTAACTAGCAGACAGTTCCGCGCGGGAGAAAAATGAACAGCATCGAAACCATCATCTGCCTGATTTTATTGCTCATGGGCGTGCCGGACTTGTGTCGCAAGTTCGGGCGTCCGGCGTTGGCCAATGCCTTCTTCGTCATCTTCGGCCTGTTGCTCGAACCGTTGGTTCAAACCGATGTCCGCACCATGGTCGAACAGATTGGCGAAGTGGGTTTCCTGCTCGTGCTGTTTGAGGTGGGGCTGGAAATCGATCTGCCGAAACTCCGCGATTTTCTAGTGCCGTTGCGCTTCGCATTCATCTGGTCGCTGGTGAATTACGTGCTCGTGCTCGCGCTCGCACATGCGGCGGGATTAAACCTGGCGCAGGGGATTTTGGCGGCGGCGGCGTTGAGCAGTTGCTCGTTGAGCATGGCGTATTTTGGCTGGAAACATTATCCCGGGCTGACGGGAGCGCCGCGCGATTTTGTTTTGCAAACCATGATTGCTCTGGAAGTGCTGGCGATTGTCATTTTGAGCGTCGGTGGCATCGCGGTGTCCCACGGCTTCGGTTGGCTGGTTTTATTGAAACTGGTGGGCATGGCGGTCACCGTTTATCTGATCGGCCGGTTCGCTACGCACGTGGTGAAATTATTTCAATGGATCATCCAGAAAACCACCCACTGGCGCGTGCATTTTCTGGTGTTGCTCGTGCTGATCATCTGCGCGGTCGGCGAACATCTCGGGCTCTCGGCCGCGAAAACGGCATTTTTTTTGGGCCTCTTCATGAGTCGCGCCGAATTCCAAGGCCAAAGTGTCGAAGAATACATCGCGCCGATCAGCCGCCGTTTTTTGATCCCGATCTTTTTCGTGTCGCTCGGCCTGCTGATTGATGTGCAAATGCTTATTTCCTACATTGCCTTGCTCGCGTTGCTAGGTGCGTTTTTATTGATCGGTTTCCGCGAAGTGATTCATCGTCGCTGGCTAAAAACCGGCGGCGACGGGCAAACCTATTTGTTACTGTGTCCTAATCTCACGATGGCCGCGCTCGCCGCGAAAACATTATTGGAAACCAAAAGCCAAACCGCCGCGTCGTGGGTCGTTTTGAGCGGATTATTTTTATCGGTGATTTCGTTATTATTGTTGCCACGTGCCGTTGATGAAAATACAAAAACTGCCGTGCCGCAGAGTTAAAACAAAACGATGGGTGAGATTTTATCGGGCTCGCCTTAATGAATCACTCCGCCTTTTCTTCCAGCGAGGAAAACTGATTCGTGTCCGGGTCGTAGGCAAATAATTCCGCCGTGGCGATTTTGAAAAACCAGCCATGCAAACGCAACGTTCCGTCCGCGAGCCGCTCTTGCACGCAGGGATAACTGTGTAAATTATCCAGACCGAACAGCACGTTTTCTTCCGCTGCCGCAGTTTCTTGTTCCACACTTTCGCGCAGGTGCGTGTAACTTTTCTTGATCGTTTCCAGTGCGGGCGCGGCAAGATTTAACCAGTCGCGCAAATGCGGCGTGGAATCGCTGACCGGTTTCTTCGCGAGCAAGGCGGCAATGGCACCGCATTGCGAATGGCCGCAGATGACGATGTCATTCACGCGCAACGTTTCCACCGCAAATTCAATGGCGGCGGCGGTGGAGTTCGTGTCGCCCATCGCGCTGGCGGGCGGGACGATGTTGCCGACGTTTTTGACGACGAACAGATCGCCCGGTTTGCTCTGTGTGATGAGTTCGGCAAGGACACGCGAATCCGAACACGTGATGAACAGCGTGTGCGGATTCTGCCCTTCCTGCGACAGCTTGCGAAAAAGCTTCCGGTAATTCCCGAACTCGTCGTTCCGGAATTTGTGGACGCCTTCGATGAGCCGTTCCATGGTGAAATTTTATTGCGCGAGCGTTTTATTTTTGGCGCGCGATTCTTCCATGAGGCGCACTTTGAATTTCTTCAATTCTTCCTGCAAGTGCGCATCGCCAACGGCGAGAATTTGCACGGCGAGAATACCGGCATTGCGTCCCCCGCCCACGGCGACCGTCGCGACCGGCACACCCGGCGGCATTTGCACAATGGCCAGTAAAGAATCAAAGCCATCAAACGCTTTGCCTAAGATCGGCACGCCGATGACGGGCAATATGGTGAACGCGGCCGTGACGCCCGGCAGATGCGCCGCGCCGCCGGCACCGGCGATGATGACGCGGATGCCGCGTTGCGGGGCCGTCGAAACATATTCTTCGAGGCCGCGCGGATCGCGATGCGCCGAGATGACTTTGGCTTCGCTGACGATGCCGAATTCCGTCAAGGCATCGGCGGCGGCTTTCATGGTCGGCCAATCCGAATCGCTGCCCATTAAAATCCCAACTTGCGGTAAATTTGTTTTGCTCATGAATTTTTAAATTTTTTGATCCGCTATTCAATTGCGGTTTCGGCAAGAAGTTAGCAATGTGTGCCGCCGGACGCAACGTCATCATTTAACCGTTTAAAAATTAACGCGCTTTAACGATGCGTGGGTATTCCG
The DNA here is from genome assembly GCA_026225255.1 of Methylacidimicrobium fagopyrum. Lineage (GTDB taxonomy): Bacteria > Verrucomicrobiota > Verrucomicrobiia > Limisphaerales > UBA11358 > UBA11358. The sequence goes on from JAMFSJ010000018.1 coordinate 58,536, forward strand.
AATACGTGCCGATCCAAAACCAGTAGTAATATTATCGCGGAACAACGCAAGCGAATCATAATCTTCGGGCAGCTTATCCCATCGGACTTCCCGCCAAGTCCACGACGCTTTGCCATTCTGTCATGCCTTCGCTCCAATACTGCGCATCGCGGCTGATTTCGCCGTGCCGCAGTTTAATCTGCACCTGCGTGAGCGTGAAAGGGCCCGTTTGCGCGGTGCCATCAAACAAGAAAATGGTTGGCGTTTCCAGCGTGTTCATCGGCGCATTAATCGGCGCATAGGCAACGGCAATTATTTTGGTCGGATCGATGATGAGACCGGACGAGATTGTTTCCACTGCGTCATTTTCTTTTCGGCGAACGAGCCATTTATAAATCATGATCAAGGTCACGCCGCCGAGCAAGCCGCCGACATGCGCGCCAAAAGCCACGCCGCCGCCGCGTTGTTCGGACAGCATGCCAATGACCGCCCACAAGAGATCTTTCGCGAACCAGAACGTGATCGCGATCCACGCGGGAATTTCAAATTCGCCCGCCTTAATGACGATGAACCAGAAAAAATATTTGAATTCGATATCCGCATCGGCGCGCAGTAACAAATACATGCCCATGCACGCGCTGATCGCGCCCGACGCGCCACCCATTGGAATTTCCGAGGTGAAATGTCCCGGCAACATCGCGATATAAACCAGTTCCGCCGCCAGCCCGCCGAGCAGGTAAAAAATTAAAAATTTCACGCGCCCGATCAGGTCTTCCACGCACGCGCCGAACAGGAAAAGAAAAATCATGTTGCCCGCCAGATGAAAAATTCCGGCGTGAACGAACATGGAGGTCAGAAATGTCCAGAAAAAGGATTGGGCCGGGATCAGCCAGAGGTATTGCATGATCCAGATTTCTGAATCACTGCCTTGCGAAAAGTAACAGATCAGCGAAACCAGATAGACCAACGTGTTGACACCGATGAGGGAAAGCGTGACCAACGGGAGCCGTTCGGTCCGGTAATTCATTCCGACTGGTATCGCGATGAACATGACGCTTCTGAGTGCGGCCAGTCAAAGCCATCAGGTCCGGCGAGTCAAGCGCTGGCCGTTAAAAAAGGCGCTCGCACGGGGGCGTTGCTGCCTTGTAACATCCACGCGTGCAAACGGTCATTCACTGGTTCCGCCGCGATCTCCGGGTTTCTGATAACACGGCGTTGAGCGAAGCTATGAAGCGCGCGGAAACTGTCGTGCCGGTCTTCATTTTTGAAGATGCATTTCGCACCGGGCCGGATGTGGGGGCGGCGCGTTTGGAATTTCTTTTGCAATCTGTTGAATCACTCCGCAAAAATCTCGCCGAACTGGGACATCGACTCATCATCCGTTGCGGCAAGTCGGAAAATATCCTGCCACAACTTTGCCGGGAAACGGGCGCCCAAGCCGTCTTTGCCAACAAACGTTACGAACCCTACGCTCAACGCCGCGATGAACGCATCATCGGCATCTTGCTGAAAGCGGGTTTCGGAATTGAATTGTTCAAAGACGCCGTCATTTGGGAGGAAGCGGAAATTCTCACCCAACAAGAAAAGTCTTACACGGTTTTCACGCCGTATTCCAAAGCTTGGAAAGCAAAACCAATCACCCTGCCGCGGGCGAAAATTGGCAGCCGGAATTCCGAATCCGAAATTGCCGATCTCCCTTCTGACGAACTGCCAAAATCGCCGGATGAAGTTGGCTTTCCTTTGACGCAAAACATTCCGCCCGGCGGCGAACGGGCGGCCTTGGAATTATTGCGCCGGTTCTTGGCCGGGCCAGTTTACGACTATGGCGGCAACCGAAATTTTCCCGCGCTGGATGGCACGTCCAATCTTTCGCCGCATTTGCGCGCGGGCACGATTGGCATCCGCACCATTCTGGCCGCGCTTAAAAAAGCCCGCGCCTCGGCCACGCCTGCCCAACAGCCGGGCTGTGATGTTTTTTTGAACGAACTGATCTGGCGCGAATTTTATTTGCAGGTGCTGCATAATTTTCCGCACGTCATGAAAGGTGCGTTCCGTCCCGAATACAACGCGTTAAAATGGTCGGATAATCAGGAACATTTTACCGCGTGGTGCGAGGGCCGCACCGGCTATCCGATCGTGGACGCGGCGATGCGCTGCCTCAATTCGACCGGCACGATGCATAATCGCCTGCGCATGATTGTGGCGATGTTTCTGACGAAGGATTTGCTGCTGCATTGGCAATGGGGCGAACGTTATTTTATGAAGCAATTGGTGGATGGCGATCTGGCGGCCAATAACGGCGGCTGGCAATGGAGCGCCGGCACCGGCACGGATGCCGCACCCTATTTCCGGATTTTTAATCCCGTTTCCCAAGGCGAAAAATTTGATGCGGAAGGAAAATTTGTCCGTCGTTGGATCCCGGAATTAAAAGAGTATCCGGATGATTTGATCCATCAGCCGTGGGAAAATCCATTATTGCTGTCGAAATCAAAATATCCGCCGCGCATCGTCCTGCATGAGGAGCAACGCGTAAAATGCCTCGCCATGTTTAAAGCAGTGAAGTGACCGCCGCCCGCGTTTTCTCCGGCGTCTCGTGCAAGATTGCCCGCCAGCCGCGCGCTTTCCCGGCCTCGAAATTTTCTAGGCGATCATCAATATAGATTAAATCCGCGCCGCGTTTGCCGGTCATGGTTTCCATCGCTTCATAGATTTTCGGCTGCGGCTTCATGCCGCCGACTTCATAGGAAAAAATATAGCCGTCGAAATTTTTGAAAAATGGAAAATCACGGCGCACATGTTCGATGGCCAGATCGTTCGTATTGGAAAAAATGTAAGTCTTAAAACCACGTTGCCGCAGTTCGGCGTGCAGCGCGATCATCGGCGAAATCTCGGTGAAAATCTCGGCAAAATAAGCGTTGAACTCGGCGACCGTTCCTTGAAAACCGGTGGCGGTATTGATGGCGGCAAAAAATTCAGCGCGCATAATCTGGCCGCATTCGTATTGCCACAACAATGGTGACGTCGCGAGATATTCGTGAAACTGTTCCGGCGGCGTGGTGCTGCGCGCGGCAATTTTCTTCGCGGCAATCGACCAGTCAAAATCCACCAGCACTTTGCCGAGGTCGAAGATAAAAACGGGAGAAGTCATAAAGGTCAATCAATGACGAATGACGGATGACGAATTGTCCATGGCGAACGTGTTTTCCATTCGTTATTCGTCATTTGAAATTCAATGCATCTCCCGCCGGCCCTCGAGCGCGCGGTTGAGCGTCAATTCGTCGGCGAACTCCAAGCCGCTGCCCGCCGGCAAACCGTAGGCGATGCGAGAAATTTTCAAGCCGCCGCGCGCCAGCCGTTTCGCGAGATAATTGCTCGTCGCGTCGCCTTCTACATCCGTGCCGAGCGCGATGACGATTTCACGAATCGGCTCGGTAGTCAGGCGACTTTCCAATTCCGCGATGCGTAAATCGTCCGGGCCGACGCCGTCGAGCGGTGAAATTTTTCCACCGAGCACATGAAATTTACCGCGATACGAACCGGATTTTTCCACGCTCAAAATATCCACCGGGCGTTCCACCACGCAAACGAGCGATGCATCGCGCCGCGGATCTTCGCAAAGAGAGCAGGGGGATTTTTCGGTTAGCGAACCGCAGACGTCGCAAAATTTAATTTTTTCGCGCGCATGCAACACGCTGCCAGCGAGATGTTGCGCCGCCGCGACATCCGCCTGCACGATGTGCAACGCGATGCGTTCCGCCGAGCGCGGTCCGACGCCGGGCAGTTTGGCGAGCGCGGCGATCAGCGCGGTGATGGAATCGGGTAAAGCCATTTCTCATCCTCATCCTCGTCCTCGTCCTTCATCCTCGATTAGGAGAACGACGGCGACGACGAGGATGACAAAAAATCACATCATTCCCGGCAGATTCATGCCCGCCGTGACTTTGCCCATTTCCGCGTTGGAAATATCTTTGGCCTGGCCGAGCGCTTGATTGGCGGCGGTGAGAATCATGTCTTCGAGCAACTGCGCGTCGGACGGATTCAACGCCTGCGGATCAATTTTGATCGCGGCAATCGAGCCGTCGCATTTGGCAGTGATTTTCACCGCGCCGCCGCCGCTGGTGGCTTCGACCGTGCGCACGGCGAGCTCCGCCTGCACTTGTTCCATTTGCTGCTGCATGCGTGCAGCCTGTTTCATGAGTTTTCCGATGCTGGACATATTAGATGACAGTTAAAAGTTGATGGTTGATAGAAAATGAAAATTACGCGCGCACTTCGACGATCGTGCCTTTGAAAATTTCCAGCGCTTTTTGGATGAGCGGATCGTTTTTAAATTCTTCTTTGTTGAAGACAACGGCCGTCGTTTTTTTCTCAGCCACGGGCGCAGTGGCTTCAGCAGGTTTTCCACCAACGCTGGAAGGCGGGGCAGTTTTGGCGGCAGCGGGCGCCGGTGTTGGCGGCGTCAAAACCGAAACAGTTTTGCGTTCCCAATTGGCCGGCGCTTCGGATTTGATGAATTTAATCATCGCATTCGGATGGCCCATTTCGGCGAGTTTCGTGGTGATCAACGTATGATTGCGCGAATTGTCCACGAGCGCGAGATGATCAATGAATTCAGGATCAAAACCGATGATGAAAATATTTTTCTCGAACGAAACCGGATGCGCGTCAATCAGGTAACCGCGCGTGAACATGCTGACGCGACCGACGGCGTCCACGAGTTGATGCCACAGTTCGGTCAGATTAAAATTACCCGAAGTTGGCGCGACGGCGGCGGCGGCAGGTTGAACCACGGGCGGTGGTGTCGGCGTGGCTGCGGTAGTTTTTGGAGTTGTAGCTGGTGTAGGGGCAACCGCTTCACGCAATGAAAAGGCTGGGGCGGGCGCTGGGGAAATTGGTTTGGCTGGAGCTGCAATCGGAGCCGACTGGACAGGCGAGACGCCTGTCCCACTACTGGTTTGTCCACGCAACTGGTTTAGTTGTTTCAACACGACGTCGAGGCTCATCGCGCTGCGGGCTTCGATGGCGCGGAGCAGCGAGACTTCGAGGAGAATTTTTTTGGACGCGGCATCGCGCAAGCGCAATTCTGCATCGGCCAGCACTTCAAGAATGCGCGTCAGTGAATCCGTATTCGCGAGCGAAAGTTGTTCTTTCAGCGCGGCAATTTCCGCTTCCGAGGCTTCGAGCAGATTTAGATCACCTTTGGAAACTTGAAAGATCAGCAAATTGCGAAAATGATTCAGCAGATCGCCGAGCAAACGGCCGAGGTCTTTGCCGCCGCGTGCGAGTTCATCCAATTGCGTGAGCGCCATGGAAACGTCGCCGGCGAGCACGGCGTGGCTTAATTTGAGAATTTGATTTTGCGCGGCCAGACCGAACATTGAGAGCACGTCAGCCTCTTCGATTTTATCGCCGCAAAAGCTGATGAGCTGGTCGAGCGTGGACTCCGCATCGCGCATCCCGCCGTCGGCACCGCGCGCGATGGCGTGCAAGGCCGCAGCATCAATCGTGACGTTTTCTTTACCGGCAATTTCTGCGAGATGTTTGGTGATGAGCGCACTGGGAATCCGACGGAGATCAAAGCGTTGGCAACGCGAGAGAATCGTCGGCAACACCTTTTCCGGATCGGTCGTCGCGAACATGAATTTCACATGCGCCGGCGGTTCTTCGAGCGTTTTCAGCAACGCGTTGAACGCCGCCGTGGAAAGCATGTGAACTTCGTCAATAATGTAGATTTTGAACGACGAATTCGCGGGGGCATATTTGCAGGTCTCGCGCAATTCGCGGACTTGTTCGACGCCGTTATTGCTTGCCCCGTCGATTTCCAGCACGTCGAGCGAACGGCCTTCGGTGATTTCTTGAACGCGCGAATCGCTATCGTCGAAATCAATTTTCGGTCCGCCGGTGCAGTTGAGGGCTTTGGCAAAAATACGGGCGATGGTGGTCTTGCCGGTGCCGCGCGGGCCGCAAAAAAGATACGCGTGCGCGATGCGTTTCTGCGCGATGGCGTTGGCGAGCGTCTGCGTGACGTGTTCTTGTCCAACGACATCCGCGAACTTCTGCGGACGATATTTGCGGGCGATTACTTGATAGGCCATATAACGAAGGTTGAAGTATGAAGTATGAACGATGAAAAGAAAACAAATCGTGAAAGTGCGGCGAAATTATTTCAACCTTCATCCTTCAACTTTTAACCTTTTAAAAAAGTGTCAGGGTGACCACGGCAGACGCAGAGCAAAGTGCCGTTGCTGCCTTCCGGCCCTGGCGGGGTTCGTAAGTCCACATTCCATGGGCCCTGACGCGATCAAATTGCCGGAAAATTGACCGGCTGTCGAGGGAAAGAAAACCTCAAAACGGATTCACCCCGTAGCGAATCCAATAGCCGGGCAGTTTCAGAAATTCCAGTCGCATCCGTTTTTTGGTGCCGAGTTTATTCCAATCCTCGGCGGCAAAGGCGTAATACGCCGGGCGCGAGTAAAATTGAATTTCCGGCGCGTAATGTTCGAAGGTCTTCAGCGCGCGCCGCGAGTGATACCACGACGTGACGAGAATTACGCGATGCATGTTTTCGGCGTGCAATAATTTGATGGTAAATTCCGCATTCTGCTGCGTCGTCTTAGATTTGTTTTCAACCTCAATGGCGTTGGCGGGCACGCCTTCTTTCAGCAAAATCTGGCGATTAATTTCATCATCGCCTTCGCCGGTAAGGAGGATGCGGGGCGCGACATGTTGCTTGAATAATTCCGCCGCGCGCACCGGACGTTCGTGCAAGCCGCCGCCGAGCACGACGATCACATCGCTGGAAACATTGGGGCCGCTGTCCACGCAGATGAATTTTTCCGGATTGTAATAAGCGAGCAACCCCAGCACCGTCACCAAAACGGTGACGAGAATGAAGGTTCGGAAAATCAATTTGCTGATCACGCGGGACAATTAAGCAGGTCGCACGACATTTTCAAAATTCAAAAACAGCAAAAAATTTTCACCACGAAATACCTGATGCCTGCGAAAATTAAACTTCGGCCGGTGCGCAGCGTCACTTTCACGCCGCCCAACTTCTCGCCGGACTACAAAGTCCTTCTAAACAGCACCGTGGCCAGACTCATCGCGATGATTGTAAACACTGACAGAAAGATTAAATCCGTGCTGATCGCCATCAAGCCGGTGTTTTTCAAAATCAATTGTTTGAACCCGTGCACGGCGTAAGTGAAGGGATCCACGACCGCGATGGCTTTCATCCACGCGGGAAAAGATTGGCTCGGATACACCGCGCCGCTGGGAAAATACAGCACCGTGTTCAACATCCCGAAAATCGCGCGCGGCACGAGGGGATCGTTCACGCGCACCATGATCAGGAACATCATGCTGATGAGCGATAGCGACGTCAGCACGACCAAGACAAACATTCGTGCCATGCGCAATGGATTCAGCGGATCGGGAATGCCCGCGATGATGGAACCGAGCGTGATCAAAACCAGTCCCGCGATGATCGCCTTCGCCGCGCCCGCGAGATTGAAGCCGAGGATCAATTCAAATTTGCGAATGGGCGTGACGAGATAGCCTTCATGCAAACCGCGCGCTTTGTCATCAATGAAAATGATACCGCCACCGATCATCGCGGAAACAAAGATCGCCAGCACGATCGTTCCGGGCAGCAGATATTGGATGTAGGGCACGTAAGGATAAACTTCGACGACGGCCAGACTCACGCTCGCGGTCGTGCGCGGCAAAACGGCGGGCGCATTGTAAGCGGGCATCATTCCGTTCAAAACGCCTTCGAGCGCGGACGACGAAAATTGATCGGTATTATCTTCCGCCAACGCGATGCGCGGATTCGCGCCGGCAAAAACTTTTCGCGAAAATTCCGGCGGGATTTCCAGCACGCCATTGATTTTACCGTTGCGCAGGTCACGCATGGCGGCCGCTTTGTCGTGGTAATCGATGGTGTTGAACGTCTTCGCGTTGGCGCCGACGGCTTGAAACATTTCTTCCAATTTGACCGACGGCACACCGTGATCTTCGTTCACGACGCCGATCTCGAGATTTTTTATCTGTCCACCGAACGCGTAGCCGAGCACGACGAGTTGGACGAGCGGCATGACGATGGAAACAATAACCAAAACCGGACTGCGCCGGAAGCGGCGCAAATCGCGTTCAATGATGGCCCAAACTCGATGCATAAATTTTTACAATCCCCCGCCGCGTTTGATCAGGAACGGGCTTTCCGCCGCGCTCGCACCTTGCAGCGAATCGCGCATTTGCCGTCCGGTGTAATGCACAAAAACATCGTCGAGCGTGGTGCTTTGCACCGACAACGACGTGACGGCGGCGTTCGCTACGCGCGCCGCTTCCATCAGTGCGACCGTGGTGCGCGGGCCGTTTTCGGACGAGATGCGGAAAATGTTGTCTTCCGATTTCACCTCGGCCACATCCGGCAAGGCGCGTAATGTTTCCGTCCAGTTTTGCGGTGCGCCCGAAAAACTGACTTCCAAAATATTTTTGCCGGGAACGGACGCTTTTAGTTTCAGCGGCGAATCCAGCGCGACCAGTTTTCCGTGATCCACAATGGCGATGCGGTCGCACAATTTATCCGCTTCATCCATGTAATGCGTCGTGACGAGAATCGTCAGGTCGCGTTCGCGTTTGAGGCGGGCGAGCATTTCCCAAACGGCGACGCGCGAAACGGGATCGAGGCCGGTAGTGGGTTCGTCGAGGAAGAAAATTTTCGGCTCGTGCACGAGGCCGCGGGCGATTTCCAATCGCCGCCGCATCCCGCCGGAAAACATTTTCACCGGCTTATCCGCCCATTGCGTCAAATCCACTTCCGCGAGTAATTGCGGAATGATGCGATTCCGTTTCTCGCGCGGGATGCCGTAAAGTTTGGCGAAGATCGTCAGGTTTTCCACCGCGCTTAATTCGAGGTCGGACGTCATCGCCTGCGGAATGACGCCGATGGATTGGCGCACGTCGTTCGGCTGGCGCACGATGTCGAAATGATTCACGCGCGCCGTGCCGGAAGTCGGCGGCACCAGCGTGGTGAGCATCCGGATCAAAGTGGATTTGCCCGCGCCATTCGGCCCGAGCAGGCCGAAAATCTCGCCGTGTTCGACGGCGAAATTCAGGCCGTCCACGGCGACGAAATCGCCGAAACGCTTGGCCAAATTTTCCACTTCGATGTCGAACATTTTTTTAATTAATTATTCTGGCCGCAGATATTCACAGATGAAACACAGATAAAGTTGAACCGCAGAGCGGCAAGAACCTTAGAGCACAAAACTCTGCGTCTTGTGACACGCGGTAAAAAATGTCCTGCCCAATCTGTGTTTCATCGATGAATATCTATGGCTAAAAATCATTTGCTCACCAGCGGCAGTTGCACATACGCCGTCATCCCAACGGCCAGCGCGCGATCGCTATTATCGCAACGCAGACGGATCTCAAAGGTCTTGATGTCGCGCTTCGTGCGGCTGACATCGCGTTGCGTGGCGTAATCTGCGTCCACGCCGCGATAGAAAACCGTGCCTTCGCGCGTCGTGCCCGACGGCAGTTTCACCGCTAATTTTTTGCCGAGCGGAATGGTATCAATGTAACTCTCTTCCACATCCGCGCGCACCCAGAGATCGTCTTGATTGATGAGCGTGACAATCGCCTGGCCGGGATTCACGACTTCGCCGGACAACGCCGCGCGCGTGTCCACGATGCCATTGGTCGGCGCCATAATTTTGGTGTAGTTCAAAATGACTTTTGCTTTTTCCGTTTGCGCGGCCGCGGATTGAATTTGTTTTTTGGCCGCTTCGATCCGCGCCTTGGCTGAGGCGATGCGCGCTTGCGCCGACTTAACTTGCGCTTTCACCGAGTCAACGCGCGCCTTGGATGATTCATAAGTCGTCCGCACCTGATCAAAGTTTTGCACGGATTCCACGTTGTTGGTGTAGAGCTGCTGGATGCGTTCAAAATTCAGCCGCGCGTTTTCGGAGTCGGCTTGCGCCTGGATCACGTTCGCCTGCGCCTGGGTGAAATCAGCCTGCAACTGCGCCAAATCAGCCTGCGCCGACGCCAGATCCGCGGCGGATTGCTGTTCGCCGCTGGCATAAAACGCCATGTCCGCTTGTTGCGTTTGCGGTTGGATCAAGGCGAGCAGTTCGTCATTCGTCACCACATCGCCTTCGCGGACGAGCAGCTGTTGCAAGCGCCCTTGAATCTGGGAACTCACGATGACTTCATCCGTGGTGACGATGCCTGTCAAAACGATTTCGCCCGGCTGACGGTTGGCGAAGTAATAGATGCCGCCGCCAATCGCAGCGACCAACAAAATTAAAATGGGAAATTTACTTTTTTTCATGACCGGGAAAAAATTGAATTCGCAAACCAACCCTGAGTGAAAAACTTTTGCGAAATCGGACGGCAGAATTTAACCAGCCGACGAGGCTTGTCAAGCCGAGCGAGAAGTTGAAACGAATAAGTTTCGATCGGTTAATTCAGCCGTAGAAGACTGTCACCTCCTTTGACAACAATCCCAGTTGCAGCTACGGCTAAATTAACGTGGGCGCGCGATTTGTGTCACCCCGGTTTCAGCCGCGGTTCAACGGGTTTGTCCCCACAAACACCAACACTAAACCGCGGTTCCCCACCCATCACACAAATAGCACCGCCAAAAATAACGAGCAGTCGTAATGCCAAACGTTGAAATCCTTCGATTTTATTAGTATATCGGCAAGGTAGTCAGCCGCATCGACTTGGCTCGTTTCATCAACGGGGCACGGAACATCGCTCGGTAAGTAAGTGTCCCAATTTTACCAAGCCAGCGTCATTCTCAGCGCACTAGATTTAAAATTGCACGGACAATGTGCGCGGCGCGGCGGTGTTTTCAAAATGAATCCACAGCAGTTTTTCTTTCGCTGAATACTCAAGCGTCGTCAATTTTTTTCCGTCCAGCGTCACTGAACTGGGAGCTTTGGCGGATTCAATCAACAGGATGGCGGGCGTGGTTTCAACGCCTTCAACGGTGAAATTAATTTGATCGTCCGTTTGTTTTTGCACCAGCGCTTTGCAGGCCGACGCGAGCAAATGCGTTTGGCCGGTGCGCGCGAGATCAAGGTCCAAGAGAAATTGCCGCGTGCCGGGCGTGAGCAGAATTTTATTCTGCACGCGTAACTCAGCGTCGAAGAGACTCACGAAATCACCGGTCACTTCACGCGACGCCCCGTCAACGGATTCATCCATGCCGGACGCGATGACGTAAGGCCCGCGACGCAGTAGCAGATAGTTCGTCACGCGCCACGGCAGGCCGATTTTTCCGGCGGCGAGTTTGGCGGCGGCCACGATTTCGGCCGCGCCTTCCGCGCTGGTGGTAAGATGGGCGGGCCAGGTGCGCAGCCAGATCAAACCACCCTGGCCGATCGGATTAAATGAATTCGTCACGGCGGCATCGGCTACGCCCAGCTGCTCGAATAAATGTTGGCGCGGCGTGGAATAATTCTTTCCATCGCTGTTCCACCAATCACGCACCTTGAGATATGGATCGGCATCTTTGTCGCAAACAATCAACACGCCGCCGCGCTTCACCCAATCAGCCAGCGGCGCGTGCACTTCGGGCGTCAACGGCTTTTGTCCGTCATAGCTCAAAAATAAAATCCGGAAACCGGCGAGATAATTTGAGATCGTAAGATTCTCCAATTGCACCGGCGTGACCGGTAGCCCGCTTTTCACGAGGGGCATCGCAAGGCCGTAAACATTGCCTAGCCACGGATCGCTCGGCGTTGGCTCGCCGCGTTGGAACATCAGCGAATCGCTCACGAGCACGCCGATGCCGGTCGTGCCGCAATCCCACGTCACGGACGGCTGCTTCAAATCGTTCAGCGAATTCATCACCGTCTGCAATTCCGTAGCGTAGGCGTCGGGGATATGCTTGCGCTCGTCTTCCGGTCCGGTCCGTGGATAACGTCCGTTGAAAATCCGTTCCGGCCACGGCGCCACTTCGTATTTTGAGACTTCGGGCTGGAATAACGATGCGGTCAAAGTTGATTCCCAATTGTAGCGGTAATCCGTCCAGTCGTGATTCGCATTGTCTTCGATCGGATCGTTCAAATACCAAACGCTGCGGCCCGTCGCGCGCACAAGATTTTGCATCGCACCGTATTCGAGAAACGCGGTTTCAAACGTGCGCGATTTCACTTCGCCGCGAAATTTATTCGGCTCGCGCGACGTGCCGGTCCAGACCTGTGCGATGTAGCCGTCGCAACCGTTCAAGCGGGCGAGGCTAGATTCGGGACTGACGATGCACCACTGCGCGTAGTTCAATAAACTGTGCGTCGGCACGTAGCAACGGACATGGCGCCCGGTGCGTTGATTGTAAGCGTGGACGTAATCAAACACCTGCTGCAACGCGCGACGATAGAGAAAATATTTTAATTTGCCGGTGCGCCAGCGGGCGTCTACGGAGCTATGCGGCGGTTGCCAGTCTTCGTGATAATAACTTTGCCATTCGCGTTTAAAACCTTCGGAATAACCGGCGCGATCCCAAAATTCCGGCTCTTCCAAGTGAATCGCCTCCGCGCCCGCGTCCAACGCGCGTTGCACGCCGACACAGAGAAAATTGCCGTAGTTGGTCCCGGGGCACATGTAATAGACATCGCCGCCGTGGCCGATTTTATTGCCGTTACGATCAGTCTGCGCCTCGTCCTCGTGACTGATGCCGTCAAAACGTCCGTAGAGATAATCTTGATAATTTCCCCACGCCACACCGGTCATGACGTGGATGCGATAACCTTGGTCCCGCCACGTCGCAATGCGCGCGGGCAGATTCGTATCAATGCCGTAAACGATGGCGACATCCGAACGCAGATTGCTTTTGGGAGTCCATTCCTTGCCGGTTTGGAAACAGGTGCGTTCGAGAAGTTGATTAGTGTCGGCCGCGAAGGGCGAAGTGGTTTGCGACCGCGCTGACAAATCAAAAATAAATACGCCCGCCAGAAAAATTCCAGCCGCGAAAACTGTTTGGTAACTCTTTAAATTTTTTTGCATGTTTAAATTTCCCTCCGGCCACGAAGCCCTGCTCACGTGATCCACGCCGCCCACCACGTTGGTAAGGTTTGGCAGCACGTTCGTTTCACCGAACGTGCTGCCGCCCCATACTTTCAATCGTCCACCGGTAGTGAACAATTGATCGGTTCCCCAGACCACCTCCCGTTGAGTTGCTCGCGACCGCGCGAAAATGCTAAATCGAATGTGCGCCCAAAGTGCTGATGGCGCTGCGTGACCAAAAATCTGCGGACAGCGCAAGCGCTACTTCAATTCCGTCGCCGTCAAATGCGTGTAGCTCGAAATCGAGCGATCGCCATCCGGACAATAAATGCGCACGCCAACCATGCCGTCCGCAAAATGATCGTCGCGGACATCCAATGCCGGTTCTTTTGAATCACCGATGAAAACACGCAGACGCGAACCTTCGGCCTGCACCTTGAGATGATAAAAGGTGTTCGCCGAAAATTTTTGCGCCGCTGTCTTGAGCGAATGCCAGCCATTATCCGCATAACCTAATTCCAGACTGGAACCGGAGGGATTGAGACCAACGTAATAACCGCAATAAGCGTCCGAACCAATGTCGGGCTTACTCGCGCGGAATATCAAACCGGCATTGCCAGCGGGGCCGACGGAGACATCGGCTTCATAAGTGAAATTGGTAAACGCGGTCGCCATCGCCAACGCTTTCGCGCCATTAGCCGAGGCGGGCACGGTGCTCAAAGTATTCGTGCGCACCACCCAGTTGCCGCCGAAGACCGTCCAGCGTTGGCTCCAAGTGGAATCAAAATTTTCCGAAAAATTTCCAGCCGTCAGCGACGGTATGCCGAGATATGGAAACCAACTGATACGCATATGTTGCGCGCCGAACGGCACGAGCGTGACGGTTTCAAGCGGGCTGGTGGATGCCGCGACCGGACTTACCGGTGGCTCGAACGCGTGGGTGCCGCGCCAGCCAATCGTCCAGTCGGGCAAGCGCCGCGCTTGGGCGGTTAGTTGAACGCTGGGTTCTAACGGATCAAACGGATTTGCCGTCGGCGTCCATTGGGTGAATTGAAAGGAACTCGCTAAATCGTGGGCGTTGATCTGCAACGCGTAATTCCACGGCGTGGCGGAATGAACTTCAAATTCGTCAAAACCTAATTTGAGCGGATCCGGCGTGCGCACGCTCCAGCTTTCACCAATCTTCAGCGAATAGACGACCGGCCCGCGATTGACGGCGACGGAACGGCTCGGGCCGGTTTGCGTTTGAATCGGCATCGGCAGGTTGATGACGACTTGATCGCCATTTTTCCAAGTGCGATTAATGCGGAAAAAGGAAGCGGCATTAATACCGCTTTGTAACTTACCATTAACGGTGATGGTGGCGTCTTGGCACCAACCGGGAATCCGTAATGCCAGCGGAAAGGAACCGGCCTGCGGCACGGAAATTTTCAGCCGCACTTGTTCTTCAAACGGATAGCCGGTCTCTTCGGTGATTTGAACTGGTTGCACGCCGATGCGCGAGTTCACCACGGTCGGGCCGTAGGCGATCAAGGCGAGTCCGCCATCGCGGGTCGCGGCCCAGGAATTTTGCACATACTTCGGCCAGCCCATGTGGAAATTGTAGCGGCAACAGGGAAAGCCCGAATCAGGCCCGGGCACGGAGCCATTTTCGTAATCCTGATTGTAACCATGATGACCGTCGATCGCGATGACGTTGTTCGGGAGCGTGAAGTATTGAATGCCCTTGATATTATTGGCTAAAGCCGCGGGCAGGGCGTTGAACGTGATGGTTTCTAAGCGGTCGGCAAGCACGGGATTTCCCGTCGTGTGGACAGCGCTTTCGAGACTCAACATCGCTTCGACAATGGAGCATAACTCGACGCCTTGCACACTGGCGTTGCCGGAGAGAAATTCGGTGCCGCTGTTGATGCCGCAACTCAAACCGTGTTCGCGCATCAAATTATCCCAGCCGAGCGCGAGCGCATTGAGGTCGTCGGGCGATTCGGAAAGTTGATAATAAACGTCGGGAGCTTTCATCGCTTGCGCGACGTTGACGTTGTGCTTCGGTTGAAAATCCGTGCCGTAGGCGTCAAAATTATTGCTCGAGAAAATATCCGTCCAATCGTAAGCCTGCTGATGCAGCAGCTTGACCAGGCTCAAAAGATTCGTGTCGCCGTTGCGATTATAGAGCCAGAGCGCCGTTTCCATTTCATCACCGGCGCGCGCTTTGCCCCAATCTTTCAGCGGACGCGCGGGTAAGTTGACGAGCATGTAGTGAAAGTAACGATCCAAAAATCCGAGC
Source organism: Methylacidimicrobium fagopyrum (assembly GCA_026225255.1). Taxonomy (GTDB): domain Bacteria; phylum Verrucomicrobiota; class Verrucomicrobiia; order Limisphaerales; family UBA11358; genus UBA11358. Next base: position 73,819 of record JAMFSJ010000018.1, read on the forward strand.
ACGCGCGGATCGGCGGTGGCTTCGTAATAATCGCGCGCGGCGTAAGTCGCCAACATGCGCGGCCACCAATCGTCATTTGATTTCGGACCGATCGAACCGTTCGCGCCCTGATGATCGAGCAACCAATCCATCCACTTTTGCGCTTGGTGTTTGAGGCCGTCGTCATCCATGACGTAGGCGAGCGCGATCAAACCTTTGTAGTAATACGGACCGCGTTCCCAACTTTCGCCCGTGCCGCCGAGCCACGCGCTATTGGTGCCGAGATCGTTGGCATAAACCAGTTCAGCGTTGCCCGTGAGGCCGCTGCGTTGCTGCTCGCATTGCGTAAGCAGCCAACCGAGCGGACGCACGCTGCCCAGTGGTAACGCGGCGAACGGCGGTGAAATCAACGGCGCGCGATTGGTCACCACGCCGGTGGGCGGCAAGTCGGCCGCCGATAAAAAAGAGACGCTGGCGAAAAAGCACGCCAGCGTCGCCAATTTTGTCCCGGAAAATTTCAACATGCGCTCAATTCTTGGTCGTGCTTACCAGCTTCGGGCTCACCGCTTGTTCCTGCACAAAACCCAAGTCCACGTATTGACCGCCGGTGGTTTGATGACAGTGGATGGCGATCACGTTTTTGCCGGACTTAAGCGCGGCTTGACCGGCCGGTGTCAGCGCGAAAATATCGTAGCCGGAAATAAATCCATTGGCTCGGAGGGCGAGCGTGCCGTTGATGTAAACTTCCGCGTCTTCATCGTGATGCAACCACGCTTTGACCCCACTGAGATTGCCCGTCGGCAAATTAATTTCGCGACGCAACCAAATGTCGTCCGTGTTCCAAGTGGTGCCGACGGCGGCGCTCGGCGTGCCTTCAGTGCCGAAACCGCTCCGGCCTTGTTTCCACGCGGAATCGTCAAAGGCCGGATTCATCCACGTCGCCGCCGGTTTGCTGAAAGAATAACTCCACGTCGCGGCTTGCGTGTCCGCCGCGGGAACGACCACGGTCAATTTCGGCGCGACCGGCATCGGTGCCCAGTTTGCGGCTTTCGTCACATCGCGGCGGGCATATTTTTGCCAGACCGGTTTGTTGTAGAGCATTTGCAGATAGACCCCGCCGATGACCGGACGGGCGATGAAACCCTCGCGATGCGCACTCTTGGTCTGATACCAATCGCTCAACGGATCGCGCTGCGGCGTGGCGTTGATAAACGCGATGATCGGCGCGATCAACGCTTCGAAGTCATCGCGATTTTGCGTGAGCGTCGCCGTCCACGTCGTCCAGTCTAGCTTAGTGTAATCTTTGCGGCTATCGAGCGGCAGGCCGTATTGGTTCTGCTTCGTTCGGTAGTAAGCCAATTCTTTCGCCGCAACTTCAGCCGGGAACAAGTTCAAGCCGAGGATGCGATCCCAAACCAAATTATATTTTTGGCTCCAAGTGCCGGAACGATCAAACGTCAGACGGAAATGATCGCCGTCGTTCGCTTCTTCCACCCAGCGTTGGGCGAAGCTGCGGGCGAGCGCGTAATATTCATCTGACTGGGTTTTGTCGCCGCGCATTTCGCAGAGCTTCGCATACGAACCGAGACCGCAAATCGCCTTAGCGGACAAATTGACATTGTGCGCCAAATGGCCGGCGAAGTCGTCTGTGCAAAGCTGGCTTTCGGGATCAAAACCTTTTTCTTTCAAATAACCTGCCCATTGCGAGATTTGTTTCCAGTATAAATTGGCGAAGTTTGCGTTGCCTTCCATTTCCGCGACGGCGGCGAAGAGACAGAGCAAGTTACCGCTTTCTTCAACCGGCATTTGATTATTCACGCCACGTTCGCCATCGCCATAGACTTGGCCATTCGCTTGCGGATAGGTGCCGAGATCATGCGGCGCGAAAGGAAATTTCCAACGTTCGCTCGCGGCGTAGTTCATGAAAGGAACGATGAAGGATTTCGCCAGCGTCGGACTGAAGAATAAAAATTGCGGCGACATCGGATAGAAAACATCGGACGTGCTGATGCAGCCGTTGGAATGATTTTCTTTGCAGAACTGCAACGGTTGACCGTTGGCATCGGCGGCAAATTTACCGGCGGCAAAACATTGACGATAGGCGAGCGCGGCCAGCTTAGCGTAATTATCGCCGCCCGCGTTGCGCAAGTCCGTCATCAATTCGTCATCAAACGCCGTGCAGCGTTTGGTTAATGACGGATAATCCTTCGCCGCCGCTTTCAAAAGGTCAGCCGCTTCCCAACCGTTGCGCCGCCAATACGGACGCAAATTTTGCTTCATGTATTGGATCGAATAAAGATCGTCGTAGGCGAGCATCAACCAAGCGGAAGACGCTTTGGTTTTGACCGCGCCGAGATCAATCGCGAAAGCGATGACTGAATCGTCGCTCGCATTTTTTTTAAGTTTGGCACCGGCAGCGGCGAGGGTCACGTCGCCATTTTTGATGAAACTATCGCGCACGGCGGTAGCGGTATTAGCGGTGGAAGTGGTGTGTTTGTTCTTCGCCATCGCGACGTAGAGATAACCCCAATCAATGCGAAGATCGTCGCCTTTTTTGCGGAGGATGCCTTGTTCGTCCGTGCCGACGCGCCACGCTTTGATACCGGAAGTATCCGCATTTTCAAAACTGACGGCTTGATTCGGTTCGTTCACCGTGATGTCGGAACTCGCATCGAGATAGACGGACGTTGCGTGTTTTTCGCCGTCGCTGGATTTCACCGCCCACGTCACATAAGTGACGGGACGCGAAAGCAGATCAATGTCTTGCGGTAACGCCGCCGTCATAAACGTCAACGTCACTTCGACCCCGGCGCCCGCGAAGGTGTAAATCGTCCGCGTCGGCAACACTTGTAAATCTGTCTGCGGTAGGGCAGGGGTCGTTGCGGGTTCGGTGCCCATGAGACGAAACGTTTGGCCATCAATGCGGATCAAACTGGTGAGGCGTTGCGCTTTGCCGGTCCAATGGGTGGTGTTGACATCAGTCAACTTATCACCCGGCGACCAGATACTAAAATACGGATCGCACGCGACCAACGGCACGGATGGCGGACGAAAAGTGTCGGCGTGGGCAACGAGAGAAATGCTGACGACGGCAATGGCTGACAAGAGACATTGCTTAACGCGGCGGAGGGAGTTTTTTTCCATGAAAATCAGATCGGCAATTAAATGAATAAGCTTGTTAGGATATAAAAAAGTTATTGTTCCAGCGCGCCGGTTGGCGTTTGAATGGAGCCAGCATATTGGCTGGCATGGGATTGGTTGTCGTTGTTCCAGGAAGCCATGACGGCATCACCGGTGGTCATTAAGGCTGTATTTCGTTTGACCGCTTGCACATGGCCGTCGGCATACAAAATATCGGTGCTGTAATTATGACGATTACTTGGCCATTGCCAGTGGCGGGAGGTTGAGTCGGTCGGGTCTAAATTGGCATTAAATACAACGTTTTGTGTGGCAATACCATCCGACCGGACATCGCCAATGGCAATCATGCTCGAGGGGCTTTTTACCATGTTATCCTTGACCGGCGGGGCGACGTCCACATCTCCACCCAAGCCGAGACCGGGATCATTGGCACCTCCTTGGCGCAAGCCCCAATCATTGATGCCGAGGGAAAAGACACTGCCACCCGTAGAACCCACCGCGCCGCTCAAAATCGCGTAAGGATCAATTTTACCATCTTCGCCTTTTTTATTGGCCCCCGTCGGTCCACCGAGAGTTTTATTTACATTCGTATCCCACCAGCTTTGGGGCAGGGCACCTGGGCAGGAAAAAGCGGCGCGGTTATTGCCCATCGTAGACAAAAGTCGGGTTTGCCAAACGTAAGTGTCATTTGCCGTCCGGTAATTGCCCGGATATTGGTTAAAATCACCGGCATACATCACCAACGAAATACCAATCTGACGCATGTTATTGATGCAGGCGGTTTGTTTGGCCTTGGCCTTGGCCTTGACCAAAGCGGGCAACAACATCGCTGCCAAAATAGCGATGATGGCGATCACGACTAATAATTCAATCAAGGTAAAACCACGGGCGCGCGAACTGACGCGGGAGCGGCTGGACTTCACATCGTCAAACGACGCGACAACGTGTTTGGTAAAACAATTTATATTCATGGGCTGTTATTAAAATAGTCGTTAAACCATTATTCGTCATGTGGCATAAATTGGCCACGCTGGAGAAATTCTGACAATCAGACGCCAGCGGATGGCTGGTTTATGGCGCCGTCGGCATTGGGTTGTGGGGCAACGAATTATAGCATTTTAAGTTAACGGTTGCCCCATTCCGTAACCGAAGTGCCGAGCCGGGCGCTCCGGCTAAAAAAGGAGACCGAACCCCATCCGTCTTCCGTCATTTGAAACCGCCGTTCTGTTCCGTCATTTTACGATGTGATTTAACGATTTTTCTGTCGTTGCCGTTGCGCCTCGTAAAGAAATACCGCCGCCGCGGCGCCGACGTTGAGCGAATCCACGTTGCCCGCCATCGGAATCGCCACCGCTTCGTCGCACGCGGCGAGGACTTCGGCGGAAATGCCTTTGCCTTCGCTGCCAAAAACCAGGCAGCAATCCCGTGTGAAATCCGCCTGCATTAAAGTTTTTTTATCCGCGGATGGATGCGCGGCGATGCAGCGGACGCCATGGGCGCGCAAGGTTTGCAACGCTACCGCCAGAACTTCCGAGCCGTTGGTGGTGGCCTCATTTAGTTGGCCGGCCGGCCGGTCAGCCTTCTCTGGCAAAGCAAGTTCCACGATCGGTAGTTGGAAAATGGTGCCCATCGAGTTGCGCACTGAACGGCGCAAAAACGGACTGCAACACGTCGGGCTGATGATTAAGCCGTGCACGCCGAACGCCGCGCAGTTGCGCACGAGCAGGCCGATGTTTTCCGCATTCGTCAAGCCATCCACCGTAGCGAATAATTTGGGCGCAGTATTTTGCGCCAGGAGATCGGCGAGCGAAAACGTGCGCGGAATTTTTCCGACGGCGAGAAAGCCTTGAAATAACTCGATGCCGGTGAGCGTCACGAGAAATTTCCGTTCCGCCAGATAAACCTCAAAATTTTCCGGGCGCGTTTCGAGGAGCGGACGAAATTCTTCCAGCCGATTTTCCGGCAACACGACGGAGACGATCGGGAAATGGCTTTCGAGCAGACGTTGCACGACCTTATCACCTTCGGCCACGAAAATGCCTTGCGCGGCGTGTTCGGACGACCGGCGCATCGAGCGGTAGGGTTCCAGTTCGGGCAAATCGAACGTCGTGATTTTTTGGACGCGAAACATTTTGCGGGAGTTTTGCGCGGACGGATTGAATCGCAAAGGAAAAAAGATCGCCGAACGAAAGATGAATCGGCTTTTTCAACTAACGATTTCACTCGCGACGGTTTTTGCCGGGCGTGCGCGACGGGCCTTTTGCCCCGCGATACTTTAATCCTTCAATTTTTTTGCGCCTTCAATTAACGTTCCTTGCATGAGCGACAACAACTTCATCCGCGAGGATCCGTGGCGCATTTTTCGGATCATGGCGGAATTTGTGGATTCCTTCCAAACCCTGTCTCAAGTCGGTCCTGCGGTCACGATTTTTGGTTCCGCGCGGACGAAGCCGAAGGATCCGTATTATCACGCGGCCATCGCCATTGCCAAAGGTCTCGCGAAGCACGATCTCGCCGTCATCACCGGCGGCGGGCCGGGTATCATGGAAGCCGCGAACAAAGGGGCGAAGCAAGCGGGCGGCAAATCCGTCGGCCTCAATATTGAATTGCCGCACGAGCAGGGCGGCAATCGTTTCGCGAATGTGCCGATTCATTTTCATTACTTTTTTGCGCGCAAAGTTTGTTTTGTGAAATACAGTCTCGGCTTCGTTTTCATGCCCGGCGGTTTTGGCACGTTGGACGAATTTTTTGAAGTCATCACGCTGGTGCAGACCGAGCGCATCCCGCAATTTCCGCTGATCTTGTTCGGTCGTGAACATTGGAAAGGTTTGCTCGCGTGGATGAAATCGCGTTTGGAAAAAGATGGCCTCATCAGCCCCGGCGACCTCGATTTGATCGCCATTACCGACGATCCGAACGAAGTGGTCGAATTGATTTTGGATTATCAACGGCGCATCGGCCCGCCGAACGTCACGCCCAAAGCCTTCGCGTGACGGCAGCGGAAAAGGCGTCGGGCGGTTTGGTTTTATCAACCAACCCGGCGCCCGAAATTTTTTGATTGGCATCGGGCCGGATATTTATTATTTATTAGCCCACATGGGTTCCATTAAAAAACGCCGTAAGGCCAAAATCAATAAGCATAAACGTCGTAAAAAGCTGCGCTTGAATCGTCACAAGAAGCGCACTTGGCAGAAGTAATTCGGCCTGGCGATATAATTCATCCGTTCGCGGGCGGCACTTTTGGAGTCGTCCGCGAATGGTCTTTTTTAGGGCGGCGCGGAATTTTTCACCGATATGAAGTATCAGTTTGAAAAACATTATACGCGTGAGGAGGCCCAGACATTGTTGCCGCAACTGCGTCAATGGCTGGAACGGCTCAACCGTCTCCGCGCTGACTTGCAACGCTTCGAAAAACGTCTCGGCGGCATGACCGATCAAGGCCATGACATCGGCGGCGATACGGTCAATAATTGGATCCGCGCCCTGGCGGACATGCAGCATATCCTCGCGGAATTTCAACGTCGCGAGATTTTCATCAAAGATTTATCCCGCGGTTTGATTGACTTTCCCGCCCTCATGGGCGGTCGCGAAATTTTTCTCTGCTGGGAATCCGACGAGGATCACATTGAATTCTGGCACGATCTCGAAACCGGTTTCAGTGGCCGCGAACGGCTGCACTGATTTTAATCCCGGTCGACCATTCAATGAACGCCGTGGTCAGGCTTTGTGATTAAGCCGCCAGTAACTTAACGGTGGAGATACATTACCACGGCTTCCGTGCGGGAGTGGACTTGCAGTTTTTCGTAGATGTGACGGATGTGGGTGCGGATCGTGGCGAGACTGACGTTCAATTCGCTGGCGATATGCTTGTAAGTAATTCCTTTCGCCAGACAATCCAGAACCATTTGTTCGCGCGTCGTCAGATGGCAAAATTTGTCGTTTTCTTTCGCGGTTTGAAATGAGGCGATCACTTTGCGGGCGATAAATCCAGACATCGCGCCGCCGCCCTCGTGCACTTCCTTGATGGCTTCCAATAATTTTTCCGGCGTCAACCGTTTCAATAAATATCCGGTCGCGCCGGCGGCGAGCGCTTCGAAGATTTGTTTCGTATCCTGATAAACCGTCAGCATCATGATTTGGATTTGCGGCGCCACAGCTTTTAAACGCCGGACGCATTCAATGCCATTCATGCCTTTCATATTGATGTCCATCAGGACGACGTCGGGATTATCGGTGGGCAAGTGGAGGACGGCTTCCTCGCCGTTGCCATAAGAACCCACACAGCGAAAGCCGGGCGTGTTATTTAGAAACGTGCTGATGGAATGGCGTAATTCAACTTCGTCATCAACGATGGCTAGAGAAATCATAAATAGTTGGTGCTGTTAGGTTTAGGGGGATTGATCGTCAGTCTATGCGCGGCGCGGTTCACCGCAAGTCAATTGCGGTTCAAACTTCAATGGACGAATTTTTCCGCCCATCGCAAATAAAATAATGGTCGCCAGCCAGGGCAACAGCGCCGAAGTGACCAGTATCGGCGTGTAGGAATGAAAGTGGTCCACCACAAATCCCGTCGTCAACGTGAGTAAAATTGCGCCAATGCCCGCGCCAAAACCGCTTAACCCGGCGACAGAGGCCACGGCTTCTTTGGGGAAGAAATCGCTCGGCAAGGTTTGCACGTTGCTGATGAAACTTTGAAAACCGAATAACACGACGCCGATGAACGCGAGCGCGGTCATCGCGCTTTCCGCCGTTGCCGCCAGAATGCCGCATGACATCAGCAGCGCGCCGATGACGACCACTAATTTTCGCGACCGATTTACCGACCAACCACGCCGGATCAAATATCCCGCCAGCCAACCCCCGAACAAGCTGCCCGCACCCGCGGCGACGTAAGGCACCCACGCAAATAATCCGATTTGTTTCAGGCTGAAACCGCGCACGTTGTAGAGGTAAAGGGGCAGCCAGGTGATATAGAGCCACCAAACCGGATCGGTAAAAAATCGCACCAAAATAATCGCCCACGTTTCACGAAATTTTAATAATTCCAGCCAGCCAAACTGTCGCGCCGGTGCTTGATCGTTTTGCAACAACGCCAATTCTTCCGGCGTGATGGCGTGATGACGTTCCGGTGTTTCATAAAATAATCGCCATAAAATCAGCCAGCCAAAGCCCAACGCGCCCGTCGCGATGAAGGCTGTGCGCCAGCCAAATTCCAGTTGCAACCAGATGATCACCGGCGGCGCGAGCACGGAGCCGACGGCGGACCCGCTGTTGACGATCGCCATGCCGAGGGCGCGTTGGTGGATCGGAAACCATTCGGCGACCATTTTCGCCGCGCCCGGCCAGTTGCCGCCTTCCGCCAATCCGAGCAGCAGGCGGACGAAACTTAAACTGCCGAGCCCGCGCGCAAAGGCGTGCGCAATGGCGGCCAGTGACCAAAGAAAAACTGCCACGGTGAAGCCGCGACGCGTGCCGATGCGGTCAAAAATTCTGCCCGAAAATCCCTGACTCGCCGCATAGGCGATCAGAAACCATGTGCTGATGCCGGCGAATTGCAGATTCGTCAGATGGAGTTGAGTGGTGATCACCGGCGCCAAAACTGAAATGGTCAACCGGTCGAGAAAGTTGATCAGCGTCGCCAGGAAAACGAGTCCGATCATCCACCAACGCAATCCCCGAACGGTTCGGTGCGCCGCTGCGGGTGGCGATGGCGGACGATCCGGAGGGGAACTCATGCAAGGTTGTTGCGCCAAAATTATTTCACCACTTGGTTGTAATCCCAGCCGTTATTCTGGCACATGACGCGGGCATGCGAATCCCAAGTCGGTTCATCTTTCGGACGGCCGGCGGTGAAACAATCAATGGCCAGATAACGCAGCGGTTTGGTGCTGGCACAGCGGATGGAATGAAATATCGTGGGCGGTATCCGCACCACATCCGTGGGCCGCACGAGGTGTTCCGTTTGCTCCATGCCGATGCGCAAAACCCCTTCGCCTTCCAAAATGTAAAAGATCTGTTCCGTGTCGTCGTGTTTGTGCAACGGCGGCGCTTCGCCCGGTTCCAAAACGACCACGAAAACTTCCGAGGTTTGCGCGTCGGCGCGATCCAGCACGAGATCGTTGACGTGCGTGGGAAAGCGATAATGCTGGGTGACCTTGGTGGAAAATACGAATTGCATGCGAATATTTTTTTAGGGTTGAACGGAATCAAAAGACGGTGGCGCCTGCTTCGGGTCGTTTCCCCACGACGATGGTTTAGCACCGAGATCGAAATCCAAAGTCGCTCCCTGCGCCAACGCCGACCAAGCGATCCACGGACTCGTGTAGTCACGTCCATTCAATTTCAAACTTTGAACATAAGGATTTTCGCGGGCGGCGGATTGGCCGATGATTTGAATCGTGCGACCGTTTTCCAATTGAATCGTCGCTTTGGGAAACAGCGGACTCCCCACGGCCAGGCCGGCGACGCCGGGAATTTCGGGATACAATCCGAGAGCAGAAAAGACATACCATGACGACAACGAGCCGGCGTCGTCATTGCCGGGAAAACCGTTGGGCTGGCTGGTGAACAATTCACTTTGCGTCCGCCGGACAACCTCCTGCGTGCGCCACGGTGCGCCGGCAAAATCATAAATCCACGGCGTTTCTTCGCAGGGTTCGTTGCCCATGTAAGCCGTGTCGCCGCTGGAAATGCTGGCGTTTAGCTGCGTGAAGAAACGATCCAAGCGGGCGACGACCTGATCATTGCCGCCCATTTTTTCAATCAATCCGCGCAGGTTGAAATTCACCATCCAGACATATTGTGCGGCGGTGCCTTCAACAAAACCCTTGCTCGAACCGGGCGAAAAATTATTGCCCCAACTCCCATCTGGTTTGCGTGGCTGGATAAAACCGGAAGTGGAATTGAAAATATTTTTCCAGTTTTGAGCATGATTCAGATAGGTGACGTATTTTTCGTGATCGCCCAGCGCCTTGGCAAATTGCGCGAGCGCAAAATCATTGTTGCAATATTCCAGCGTGACCGCGGATTCATTCGGCACATAACCGAGCGCGAGATAATCCTTCAAACCTTCGCGGGCGCGGGCGTGGTCGGAGGTGGCGCCCGGATCGGACGCGCCTTTGCTCATCGCTGCCAACGCTGCGTGCTCGTCAAAATGCGTTGCGCCAAAAGCGTAGAACGAGGAAATGATCGCGTCATCGCCGTCGCCGACCATGCCGCCGGAGTTGCGATTGACCTGCTGCCACCGCGGGAAGGCACCGCCTTGGGCGCGCACGCCGGCGTCTTGTTGCGCGTAATTCACGAGCGATTGCGCGATGTCGCTGCTTTCGGACGGCGATAAAATGGCGGCGAGCGGCGCATAAGAACGCCATTGATCCCACGCGGGAATATTCTGGTATTGATGATGGCCGGCCGCGACGCGATGAATCTTTGCGTCCATGCCTGGATAGTCGCCGTTGCTATCTTCGAGCACATTCGGGTGCATGAAACAATGGTAAAGTGCGGTGTAAAAAATCTGCCGTTGCGCGTCGGTGCCGCCTTCGATCTGGATGCGATTCAAATCGGCATTCCACGCGGCGTCGGCCTTTTGCCGGACGACAGCAAAATCCCACGCTGGATTTTCTGCCAGCAAATTGGCGCGGGCATTTTCAATGCTCACATACGAAATGCCGACGCGCACTTGCACGGAAGCATTGGCCGCGTTATCGAAGGTCAAAATCGCGCCGCAGGATTTATTCTCCACGCTCGTCTCATCGTGGATGGCGTCACCACTCCAGGTTTTTGCGCTTTGAAAGGGACGGTCAAATTGCGCGACAAAATAAGTGGCCGCGCGTTCCGTCCCACCGATTTTGACATTATGAAAGCCCGCGACTTCACGGTCGCCGATGGCGATGGAACTGTCGGCGCGGATGAGCAACGTCGCTGCGGCTTGCGCGGGAAACGTGAAGTGCGCGAAGCCCGAGCGCGGTGTGGCCGTCAATTCCGTTTCGATGCCGTTGTTGAATTTGACGCGGTAATAACCGGCGGCGGCGTTTTCATTCGTGTGCGAAAACGCAGCGGCAAAGCGCGTCCAATTTGTTCCCGGCGAACCGGTGACCGATTCTAACACGGGCATGAATGGAATGTCTTTCAGGCACGGCACGCCACGGCCGCTGAAGTGGGTCAAACTGAATTCTTCGATTGCGTTGTCGGGATACCAATAACCGCCGGCGATCTCGCGTTGGTGCGTGGTGTCAGGGCTCCACGCCACCATCCCGCGCGGACAAACGGCGCCGGGAAAAACATTTCCGGTGTCGAAAGAATAACCGACTTTGCTGAACGGATTCGGGTCCGTGCCGATGAAAGGATTGACGAGCGGCGTCAAAGAAAGTTGCGTGGCCGCCGATAACTGAACGGTGCCGACGGCGGCAAAAGCAAAGATAACTGCGTAAAATCGTTTCATTTTTGATTGGGTGTTGGCGGTGTTTCGCCATAGAAGCAAAGGAATGAACGGAGCGTCAATCGGCAATTGATATGACAATACTTTATGCGACTAGCCGGTTTTGCATCGTGTTCTAGACTTCTGCGGACAATACGACATCATCACGGTTCACCACTTTTTTGATCGGATCTATGCTTGTTCATTTGAAACGGCCGGCCGATTTTTTCCCCGCCGCGTGGCTGCTCGCCGCGATTGTGTGGCTGTCCGCCGCGACGGCGAATGCAACGGTCTTGTGGAGCGATGTCGGCGCGACGCTGGTTCATGACACCGGGCCGGGCAAAGATATTTTGGGCGGCACCATTCATCGTGATCGGGCTTCGGCGGACACGTTGTATTTCAAGTTTCACGTGAATCCGCTTTCCGATTTTCACACCGAGCAATATCTCGCCGCGTTTCAATTATTCGAAGGCCAGACGGAACGGCTTGGTATCGGCAATGCTTGGGACGCGTGGTCTTACAGCGTATTGCATGCGGCTCAGGCGGAGAACATCAACCGGATTCCCGGCGAATTTGTTTTGCGCTCCGCCCAGGGATCGTCGCGCTCGCAAGACGGTCATCTGTGGGTGGAATATCCGGTGCGGGACATCGAACGCACGATCGTCTTCAAAGTGCAATATGTTCCCGGATCCAATGCGATGATCACGGTCTGGCTTAATCCTGACCTCGGTCCGGCGGCGACGGAATCAAAACAAATCACCAACTTGACGACGCATTTCCTGGCGAAGGCGGCGTTCAATGAAATTCATTTGCGCCATGTGGGCGGCGGCGATGGTTGGATTTTTAGCGACATGGCCATCGCCACTTCCTTCAACGATTTTGTGGCGTCCTTTCCCGAACAGGCGGCGTCCATTGCCGAACGCGAAAAGGGCGGCCCGCCCTTTGAATTTCAAAGCTGGCACCGGGAACAAGGTTTGCCGCGCGAATCCGTTTATGCGCTGGCGCAAAGTCGTCAGGGTTATCTGTGGTTGGGCACCGATGGCGGCATCGCGCGTTTTGACGGGGTGCATTTTGTGTCGTTCGGCTTGCGGGAAGGTTTGCCAGCGGGCACGGTGCGATCATTGCTGGAAGATCGTGGCGGAACGTTGTGGATCGGCATCGCCGACAATGGCTTGGCGCGGCTGCAGGACGGAAAAATTACCACGCTCACCCAACAGGAGGGCTTGCCGGCCAATGCCATCACGGCGTTGGCGGAAGATGGCTCAGGCCGGTTATGGATTGGCACCACTGGCGGCCTGGCGTTTTTTCAGGACGGACGAATCCATCCAATCAACCCTGAATTCAAGGATAAATCCATCACCGCCTTGTTTGAAGACCGGTCGGGAATTTTATGGATCGGCGTAAAAGGGGTCGGCATTTATCAACACAGCGGCGATACGTTCACTCGGTTTGGCGGCGATGCGGAACAGGGGCTGTTGAAAGAATCGCATTGTCTGTTGGTGGATCGGAAAGGCCGGCTTTGGGTCGGCGCAGGCGACGATAGTATTTTGTGCCGCGATGGTCAGGCTTGGATTCAGCACCGGATTTTGCGGCACTCCGCGCATCCGTATGTCGAGACGATGGCGGAAGGCGCGGACGACACGATCTGGGCCGGTTCGCTGGGCGAAGGCTTGATGAATTTTCGAAAAAGCCGTTCGCAGATCGTGAATGCCAGCAGCGGCCTGTCCGATAATTTCGTCAAATCGCTGTTGTGCGATGCGCAAGGCAATTTGTGGATCGGCACGCAATATGGCTTGAATAAATTGAAGCGCGGCCAACTGTTTAGTTTGGCGGCCAAGGAAGGATTGGGCTACGGCGCCGTCGGCGGCTTGGCGGAAGTGGCGCCCGGAAAAATTCTGATCGGCAAAGCGGATGACGGACTCCGCCTGTGGAATGAAACCAATGTAAATTTTATTCCCGATAGTCTGCTGGCGGGTCATCCGCAAATTCGTGCCCTATTGGCCGCCCGGGACGGCAGTTTTTGGAGCGCGGGCAGTCAAGGGGTTTGGCATTTCGCGGACGCACGTCAGCTCGTGGACATGGGCGTCAACCTGCCGCCACTGAATTTGGTGCCGGTATTTCCAAGTCTGAGTGACGCCTATAATTTGACCGCGTTTTGTGCCGATGGCGCCACCTTTCCCCAGGCCTCGGGCATCGATCGTTTCGGCCATTTCTATTCCGCAAAACAGTTGGGACCAACGGTCACTTGGAGCGGTTCAACTTTTACTTTGGGTCCAGTCAGCGGGCCGAACGCCATTTCCAGCGCGCCATTTTCTTTACCCTCCGGCCGTTATGGTTCCTTGAAAATGTTGGCCGCGGCCGTCAACGGCGATCGTGAATCGCACCTGTTCACCGTGAATTACACCGACGGCACGAGCACCAATTTCACCCAAAGTTTAAGCGATTGGAAAACGCCCAAAAATTATCCCGGTGAAGCCATTGCCGTTACCATGCCGTATCGCAACGCATTTGATGGCACGCTCCAGAATCATAATTACTACCTCTATGGTTATGAGTTCGCCCTGGATAGCAACAAAACCGTCAGCAGCATGGCCTTGCCGTCCAACGGCGACGTCATCGTTCTAGCGGTCGCGATGTCACCGGGAGTTCAAACGCAGCCAGCCGATTCTGGAGCCGCGGGCAGTCCCTTGATCCAACTGCCGGGTCAAGTCGTCAACGCCCTGTGTGAAGATTCCAAAAATAATATCTGGGCCGGAACTCAAGCCGGCGAACTGTGGCAATGGCGCGCCGGACAATGGACGAGGCCGACCCATTTTGCGCAGGCGATCACCAGCTTGTTATCCGGCAAGGACGGCACTTTATGGGTCGGCACCGAAGGCGGCGGACTCTTCCGACTAAAGGATCGAGACCGCACGCATTATGGCTCGGCGAACGGGTTGTTGAGCGAAGCCATCCGTGCCCTCTATTTTGACGAACACGATACGTTGTGGATTGGCACCGTTGGCGGCGGCTTAAGTCGTCTGCGCGATGGAAATATCGCCAGCTTCACTGTGCGTGAAGGCTTGCCGGATAACACCGTTTCGCAAATTCTCGAAGACGATATCGGACGTCTGTGGCTGGGCACCGGTCAGGGCATCGTCGCCGTGATGCGAGATGATTTGGAAAGGTGCGCCGCCGGTAAAACAGCTTCCGTCTATCCGCAACTTTATGGCGAAGTTGACGGCATGCCGTCGGAAGAATGCACGGGCGGATTTTTTCCCGCCGGACTGAAAACCCGTTCCGGCTTGCTGTGTTTTTCGACGCAGCGCGGTCTGGTCGTGATTGACCCGCACCCGCCGCGCAATCCCGCCGCACCCGCCGCGGCAGCGGTCGTTGAACAACTGGTCTTGGATGGCGGAGCGCAACATTGGGAATCATCGTCCGGCAATCTAAAAAGTCCGCTGCTGTTTGCGCCGGGCAACCATCAAGTCGAAATCCATTACACCGGCCTGAATTTTGCGGAGCCGGGCCGCGTTCGCTTTCGCCATCAATTGACCGGCTTGGATCATGGCTGGATCGAAGCCGGCAAAGAACGCGTCGCCAACTACAACTATGTGCCCCCGGGCAAATATCAATTTCACCTGCAAGCCTGCGGCGTGGACGGGGTCTGGCAGGAGTTGGCTGATTCGTTGACTTTTGTGGTGCCGCGCCCGGTTTGGAAAAGCGGGTGGTTCGTCAGCGCCAGCGGGTTCGCGTTGTTAGTGGCGCTCGTTACTTTGGTTCGCCGTCTGGAAAAACGGCGGCTTCGGCGGCGGTTGGAACAATTGGAGCACGAACGCGCGATGGAACGCGAACGCACCCGCATCGCCCGCGATCTGCATGATGACATCGGCGGCAAGCTTTGCCGTATTTCTTACTTGAGCAAGGATGCCGTTCGCGAAAATGGCGATCCGGAAAAAATGCGCGACCAGATCGCCGCCATTTCAGAAGCGTCCCGTAAAGTGCTGCAATCATTGGACGAAATCGTTTGGGCGGTCAATCCGCAGAACGACACGCTGGAAAATCTGGCGGATTATATTGACCAAATGGGGCCGGAATATTTTGAGACGACCGGCATAGAATGCGAAGTGGACATTCCCGTTCCGCTGCCCGCGTATCCGGTTTCTTCCCAAGTGCGACATCAGCTATTTTCCGCCGTGCATGAAGCCTGGGCGAACACGTTGAAACACTCCCAAGCCACGCGCACCACCGTGAACTTGACCTGCCGCGCAGAAATCTTTGAGATCATCGTCGCTGATAATGGGATTGGTTTTGATCCAGTAAAGGCGGACGTTTTGCCGGATAAAAAGGAATTTGGCAACGGCTTGCGCAACATGCGCCAGCGCCTGAAAGACATCGGCGGCCAATGCATTATCCAATCGGAACCGGGCCATGGAACGACGTTGCGCTTCGTTATTTCTCTGAACGGTAAATATCCGAAATAAACACGGCTGCTCTAGAACTTGCAGACAACGGTCATCTTAAGACATAAAATCGGCATCCTTACACACCTCCGTCGCGTATCAGCCTTTTATGCGACTAGGCACAAACCAGCTTAGTGATAGGATGGCTTCAATAATCCACCGATCACCTAAGAAAGCACGCCAGCACCATGCTTTCTGATAATGCCGTATAACGGCAGTGGGCGTTGGAATTTATTCAATCACTTGGAACTGATGTTAACAACTGAACCTGAACTCCGGTCATCGCATTCTATGAAAAACCCACAAACCCGCCCGCTTCAACCTCGGCTTGGAACTCTCAAGCAGTGGTCGCAAAAAATTTCCGCCATGCTCGTCTTCGGCGGCCTGTTGCTGATCGGTTCGCAAAGTGCGCGTGCGGCCTATCTCACGACCGCGAATCTGGATACCGCCACGCCGACCTCTTGGGCGGGCAATGCGGATTGGCAAACCAACACGGCTACCGGACGACCGGGCACGGCGGCCACGGTGACTGGTCCGAAAATTGCCCTGACGCCCGCCAATGGCAATGGCAATACCTGCGAGATCATTTCCAATGGCTTTCCGATCAATACCAGCGTCGCCACGGACGTCGCCTTGGTTCGGACGCCCACGGCTGCCTCCACTTTCCCGGGGCTTTCGCTGACATTGGATACGAACACCGTTTTATTTTACAAGGCGGGGAATAATCAGATTGATACTTACACCAATTTGATTCTCAAGGGTGGCGTGGTCTGCCAGGCCAATGGCGGGGCGGTCACCGCCATCATCGCCGGTGCGGTCACGGTGGCGAGCCAAAGTTATTTTTCCGCCGGCACCGGTAATAATCGTGTCGTCGGCGTGCCAACGGTCGCCGAAGTGTTCAACATTTCCGCGGCGCTCTCCGGCTCGGGCAATTTGTTCTTCATGGATTTCATCACCAACACGCCCAACATCATTTCGGGCGGCGCAAAAAATCTCAGTTATTCCGGCACATTCATCATCCAATACGGTTCGCTGTTGGGCACGAACGCCGGCTCGCTCGGGACGAACAGCAGCATTCTCGTTGACCCAGCCAGCACGCTTTACAAAGCCGACATGCCGCTGGCGACCACGGATATCGCCCCCGCCGGCAAAGCCGTTTTCCTGATCGCATATGCTTACAATACCGGCGGCACGCTCACGATCACCAATGGTGGCTTGATGAATTTGAATCAACATTGCGCCTTTCGCGCCGTGACCATCAACGGTGTGGCGTTGAGCCCGGGCGACCATCCGTATTCCGAATTGTCCGCCAATTATCCGAATAACTTCTTTCCGGGCGGGTCTGACGTTACGGGTTCGCTGACGGTTCAACCTTATAATGCGGCCTGGGTTTACGGCCCGCCGGTGATCATCAAGCAGCCGGAATCTTTGTCGCTCTACACCGGTGGCATGGTGCATTTTTCGGTGCAGGCAAACGCGGCTTCATCGTATCAATGGACGAGCAATGGCGTGCCGCTGGACGGCGCGACGAATGTCACGCTGACTTACGGGAGCGGTAGCGCCGATATCGTCGCCGGTGTGAATTACAATGTCGTCATCGCCAACCTCGTCGGCGCCGTGACCAGCTCGGTCGTGAACGTCAGCTTGCGCTCGCCGACCGAACCCTACGAAACCGCCGTGACCAGTCAGGTTCCCGCCGCGTTTTATCAATTGAACGAAACCGCTAATCCGGCCACCACCGTCGGCGGCGCAACGGTTTTTGACAACGCGAATTCCTTGAACGGCATTTACGGCACGGGGGCGCAAAATGGTTACAACGGCATCACCGGCCCGACGTCCGGGACTGGATTCCCCGGCTTTGATAGCGCTAACACGGCGTTTTTGCCGATCTATAATAGTCTCGGCTCGGTCGTGACATTGCCTTCCTTGAATCTCAATACCAACACGGTGACCATCGTGACTTGGATCAATCCTAACGCGACGCAGCTAGCTTCGTCCGGAATCGTCATGTGTCGTGGCGCCACGACCATTGCCGGGCTGAACTACGGCACGGTTTTTAATTCTGATTATCCGCTTAGTTATACTTGGAACAATGATCCCAACACCTATAACTGGAACTCGGGATTGTATGCTCCCATCGGTCAATGGTCGTTGGTAGCCCTGACGGTGACGCCGACGAGCGCCACCATTTATGTGATGAATAGCAGTGGCATAGTCTCATCGCGCCATACTTATCCGCATCCAAGCCAGTCTTTCAGCGATCCGACCGTGATCGGCGGTGATTCCTTGGCCGCCGCCCGGGGATTTTCCGGAACGATTGATGATGTAGCCTTTTTCAATAAAGCATTGAGCCGGGATGAACTGGCCACGATGTTTTATGCGGCGAGCGGCGTAACGAATTATGCGCCCCTCATCGTGGTGCAACCGGTTAGCCAGACGGTTTACGCCGGACAGAGCGCATCGTTTAACGTGGCGGGCGGCGGCAGTGCGCCGTTGACTTATCAATGGCAGACAGATGGCGGTTCGGGCACCTATACGAATATCCTCAATGGTGGACAATTCTCGGGTGCCAACGGATCTACCCTGACCATCAATAATACCACGACCGGTAATGCCGGTAATTATCAGCTCGTCCTCTCCAATACGTGGGGCACGGTTATAAGCAGCCCTGCCAGTTTGACGGTGAATCCTCCCACCGGTTCCGCTTTGAATATCACGTTGGCCGTGCAGGAAGCGAACGGCGCGAATTGGGATACGGCGGGCAACTGGATTGATGGTCAAGGCAGTCTGGGGGCCTCGACTTCCGCCGCCGCCTTCCCGGGCAGCACTTATGAATTGTTAGCCGGTTCACGGTTACGCTCGCCGACGACCAATACCGTCGCCACTTTTCCGGGCATCAAATTGACCATGGATGGCACTGGTGTTTGGAGCAACAATCCGGTCGCCGGCGCGCCGGTTTCCGAACTCCGCTTGAAGGCACAGACCCTGCCAACCTATGTGAATTGGACGATCAATTTCCCGAAGCTAGTCATGAACGGCGGCCAGATTGATAACGCTCCGGACGGAACTTTTGTGGGCTATGTCACGATCGGTGGCGAAGTAGATATCAATTCCAACGCGCCGATTTATAACGACGGTGCGGGCGGCGATAATGCCGGAGTCTATCTCTCCGCGTGGTTGACCGGCAGTGGCTCATTGGAATTCCACGGCGATTTGGCCGGCACGATTCCGTTCCTCACGCTCACGAACAACCTGAACATCGCCAATCCGACCAATACCTTCCGCGGCACTTGGAATATCGTCAGCGGAATTTTGCTGGGCAGCGCGCCCGGTTCGTTGGGCACGAATACGATTGTGATCGGGGCTCCGGCCTCGACCAACGCCGCCTTGGAAACGGCCTATGATCTCAATGATACCAACGCTAATCTGTTCCTTTACGGACAAATATTCCTACACCAGAACGACACCGTAAAGAGTCTGTTCATCAACGGCGTTCCGCTGGCAGCAGGCACTTATTCTTTCACAACGTTGAACAGCACCTATCCGGCGAACTTCCCCGCCACGTGGGCGTTGCAAAATGGTTCCACCGTCAACACCGGTTCCGGCCAGATCACGGTGTTGGTCAGTCCGGCTCCGATCATTTTGTCGCAGCCGCAACCGGTCACGCTCTATCCCGGCCAAGCAGCGGCCACGTTCAGCGTCACCGCCGCCGGCAATCCGCCGCTGACGTATCGCTGGTATACGAACGGCACCACGGCCTTGAATGATAATGCCAATCGCATCGGCTCTACCTCGAATGTTTTGACGATTCCAAATCCGGCTCTAACTGATGGCGGAAATTATACGGTCGTGGTAGGAAACAGTTTCGGTTCGGTAACCAGCAGCATTGCGACGTTGACGATCTTGACGCCCGGGCCGGCGTTGAATTTTACGTTGGATTTTGGCGGCACACCGACCAACCAAGGCATCGGTAATGATTGGAATACGGCCGGCTGCTGGAATCCGGGCGGACAACCGGCATCCACCGAGCTGTTCATGAATCCGGGCAGCACGAACGAAGTCGTCGTTGGCTCGCGTTTGCGCAGTCCGGCGGGAACGGCTTACAACGTTTTCCCGAACGTTCAATTGACGATTGACGGCAGCGGCATTTTTGAAAATGGCACGTTGAATGCCGTTGGCGAATTGCGCTTCAAGAACAACAACAGTCCTTCCACCAATTATTTTAACAATCTGGTATTGAACGGCGGCCAATTGGATCTGGGTGATAACACTTATGAAGTGATCCAAGGTCATATTAGCGTCGTCAATAATTCGGCGGTCTACATTGATTCTACTTCAGGCGTGGACCGGACTTATCAGATTGATTCGTGGCTGACCGGTTCCGCCAATATCTTCTGGCATCAATACAGTAATACGCTCAGCGGTTTCGACCTGCAGATCACCGGCACGACCAATACTTTCAATGGTCAATGGCTGGTGGATCAAGGCACGCTACTCGGCGTCGGCGCGAATTCGTTGGGAACGAATAACATTCTGGTCGGCACGGGCGGTGCGACGGCGGCGCTCGAAACGCTTTACGATCTGAATAGTCCTAATGGCAGTTTGACCCTTGGTGCTACGGGTGAAGTCTTCCTGCACCAGAACGATCATTTTGCCAGCGTGACCATCAACGGCACGCCGCTGGCGAATGGAACATATTCCTTCGCCGCTTTGAACAGCGCTTATCCCGCGAACTTCCCGGCTACGTGGGCGTTGCAAAACGGTTCCACTTATACCACTGGCTCGGGCCAGATCATCGTCGGTGCCGGTGCCGGCCCAGTCTCCTCGCCGCATATCTCGAACCTCAGCGTGAGCGGAACTTCGTTGACCATCGCCGCGTCCAACGGCTCGGCGAATGGGTCATGGACTTTGTTGCAAAGCACCAACCTCGCGTTGCCATTGAACCAATGGCAGATCAATTCAACGGGCAACTTTGACAGCAGCGGCAATTTGTCCACGACCATCCCCAACACGGCTACCAACAGCCAGGAATTTTACCTGCTGAAGGTGCAATGAGTCACGCGCACGAAATATAACAACTTATTTCTGATGATTACGAATGACCATGAAATCTGAAATCAAAACTATCCGGACGGGAAATGGATTCACGTTGATCGAACTGCTGGTCGTGATCGCGATCATCGCCATTCTGGCGGCGATGTTGTTGCCGGCGTTGTCAGCCGCGAAAAATAAAGCCAAGCAGGTGGCGTGCATCAATAACCAGAAACAACTGGCCTTAGGCATGGTGCTGTATATCGGGGATTTCAACGACAATTTCCCCGGCTCAGGATCCAACCTGCAAGGCTTCCATACGGAAGATTGGATCTATTGGCGACCCGCGAACACACACGATGCCGTCACGCCCACCGTCACACTGCCGTTGGCGCAAAGTCAGATCACCGCGCTGCTTCGCACGGGGAACAGCACCAACTTATTTCGTTGCCCGATGGATACGTCGGATACCGACCGCTTGAAATATAATCCGACCGCACCGCCACTGTTTACCTATTACTACAGTTACAGCCTCAACGCGTATCAAAGCGGTGACAGCATGGGATTGCAATGGGATGGCGCCGGTCTAAACCCAATGCAGGCCAAGTTCACCGCCGTTCATATACCTTCAAATAAAATCATGATGGCGGAAGAGCCGACCACGACGAGCGCGGCCGACAATCCGCAACCTGGCGTGGGCACAGATATCATTCACGATGGACGCTGGACGCCTTCAACCACCGCGAATGGCACGGATGTTTTGACCAAGCGCCACAAAGGAAAAGCCGATGTGGCCTTTGCCGATGGTCACGTAGAAGCCGTGTGGTGGTATATGTGCACGAACCAAAATAACATTGATCCGAAATATTAAACGAATTACCACCCGGGCGCGAACTGTGTCGTCGCTTAGGCTCAGAATTGGACCGATTTCTTGATAGGTCAAGCCAGCCGTCATGGGCGCTGTGATTGTGAATTGCGGCCTGAATTGGCGGTGGCTTTTTTTACGCATTGAAAAAATAACAACAGTTCCAAGCCGGTGCTGCCAAAGGGTTTGCCCATTTCTCCCAGTATTTTCAGGTTAATAGATATTTTTGAAGGTTGGCATCGCGTTTGCTATTCAGTTCTCGGTTGCAGTTGTTTGTGTTTTGGGTGGGGAACCGTGAGTGCAATATTGGAATTTGTGGGGACAAGCCAGTTGCATCGCGGCTGAAATCCAGGGAGGGACACGACGCACGCGCCCAAGTTGATTTGCCTGTGGTTTGCACTGTGCTGTAGGAGGTGACAGTCAGCTACGGCTGGATTTTCAAGGCGCGTTAACCGTCGGGTCGGTGGGGGCAGGGAGGAGGGGGTGTAAATCTGGTGTAAAACTTTTCGGTCTTCAAAATTTTTCTTGGTCTTCTAGTTCTTCTCGTCGTGACAGCACGCTTCTCGTCGTTTAATTTTCGGGGATGGAACAAACGAAACAAACGATTTTGACGCTTGGACATTCACCGGATCCCGATGACGCCTTTATGTTTTATGGCTTGGCGAAGGATTTGGTGCCGTCGCACGGCTTTCAATTTCAACACATTTTACAGGACATCCAAACGTTGAACGAACGCGCCACGCGCGGTGAACTCGACATCTCGGCTGTCAGCATCCACGCCTACGCTTACGTTTCCGACAAATATGCATTGCTACCCAGCGGCGCGAGCATGGGTGATGGTTACGGTCCGATGCTGGTTTCCAAGGAGAAATATTCGCGCGAAGAAGTTGCCAAGAAAAAAATCGCCGTGCCCGGAACCATGACTAGCGCGTTTCTCGCGTTGCAATTGTGGCTCGGTAAATCGGCGAAGGAATTTAATTACATCGTCGTGCCCTTCGACCAGATCTTTCAAACCGTGCGCAGCGGCGCGGCGGATGTTGGCCTGATCATTCACGAAGGCCAGCTCACGTATCGCAACGAAGGACTCGTCGTATGCGAAGATCTGGGCGTGTGGTGGGGCCGCGAGAACGACGGCTTGCCGTTGCCGCTTGGGGGCAATGTTATCAATAAGAAATTTGATCTCGCGACGCGTAAGAAAATTTCTGACACGCTCACCGCGAGCATTCAATTCAGCCTCGACCATCGTCCCGAAGCCGTGCAACACGCGCTGCAATACGCGCGCGACATGGGCCGCGATCTCGCGGATAAATTCGTCGGCATGTATGTCAACCATTGGACGCTCGATTACGGCGACAAAGGCCGTGAATCCATCCGCCGCTTCCTCGGCGCGGGCTTCGAACGCGGACTCTTGCCGCATCGTCAGGAATTGGAATTTGTGGTGTAAGACAAAAGCGCCGGACATTGTCCGGCGCTTTTTATTCTGCTGGTATTCAATCGCGCCATCCGTTTTCATCTCGCGATGGAAAAACCAACCCGCCACAGTTTTCGCAACCCAATCGTTTGCGGTCTGACTCTGCTTATGTTGAACACCACTTTGGAAGCCAAAGAATTTCTCGTCTATTTTGGCACTTACACGAATGCGGTGAGCAAGGGCATTTATGTTTCACGTTTGGATGCCGACACAGGAAAACTTTTGTCGCCTGAACTCGCCGCGGCCACGCCCGATCCGTCTTTTCTCACGCTCACGCCGGATGAAAAATTTCTCTACGCCGCCAACGAAATCGGTGGCAATAAGGAAGGTTTCGTCAGTGCGTTTACCGTGGATAAAAAATCCGGACAACTCACGTTGCTCAATCAAAAAGCTTCCGGCGGTCTCGCACCGTGTCACGTCAGCGTCGATGCGAATGGTAAAACCTTGCTCGTGGCGAATTATAATAGCGGCACGATCAAATCCATTTCACTCAATACGGACGGCAGTTTTGGCGATGGTGGCGGTTTGATTCAACATCAGGGGCACAGCGTCAATGCGGATCGTCAGGCCGGACCGCACGCGCATTTTGCCACTGTTGATCCGTCGAACCGTTTTGTGCTCGCGTGCGATTTGGGGCTGGATCAAGTGAAGATTTATCGCTTCGATGCCGCGCATTCCACACTCGTCGCGAACGATCCGCCGTTCGCCACCGTGCCGCCGGGTTCGGGCGTGCGCCATCTTACGTTCAGTCACAATGGTAAACTGGTTTATGCCGTGAATGAAATGGCATGCACTGTTTCTACCTTTGTTTGGGACGCGGAATCAGGACGACTCACCGCACGCGAAACGGTTTCCGCTTTGCCGCCCGGCGTGGCGGTGAAACCGAATTATAGCGGCGCGGAAATTCTTGTTCATCCGTCCGGCAAATTCGTTTACGCCACCGTGCGCGGTCACGACAGCATCACGGTTTTTTCGACCGATGCAACGACGGGACAACTCACGTTCGTGCAAAATATTTCCGCCGCGGGAAAAATCCCGCGCGGTCTCGGCATTGATCCGACGGGTCGCTGGCTGATTGTCGCGAATCAAAAAACCGGTAACGTGGTGGAATTCGCCATTGATGCCGCGACCGGTAAATTGACGCCGACGAAAACGGATTGGTCCATCGGTTCGGCGGTGGATGTGAAATTCGTGAAAGCAGAGTAGGGGAGATTTAACGCAAAGACGCGAAGTCACGAAGGCGCAGGGGAAGGAAAATGCCGAGAGACAGGGTATGCCGTCGAAGCGACGATCTCCTGATCGGCAAGTTTGAAAAATAGTGTTGAACCAACCAGGAGATTAGCGCTTCAGTTTCCGGTTTTTCTCTTCGCGCCTTCGCGTCTTTGCATTAAATCCCCGCCGATCGCATCAAAATTTAGCATTGTCAGCCACCGCTTCTTTGCTATGATTCACGTCCCTTGTCGCCGGAAATTATCCAGTGATGAGGGGAAACGGCCTTCAATTTTGTGTTCGTGTGAATGCAATGCGGCCATAACAACATCAAACATAATCTCGTGTTCCGCGAGATGCTTCGATCAGAAATCGGAGTCTTAACCAAAGGAAAATTGTGAGCAATGTCAGCACTGTCGGCGTAAAAGAATTGTTAGAAGCAGGCGTCCATTTCGGACATCAAACGAAACGTTGGAATCCCAAGATGAAACCGTTCATCTTCGACGCGCGTAACGGAATCCACATCATTGATTTGAGCAAAACCGAAGCGCAGCTCCAAACGGCGCTCGCGTATCTCGCCACCACCGTTCGCAAAGGCGGCAAAGTTTTGTTCGTCGGGACCAAAAAACAAGCGCAGCAATGCGTCAAAGACACGGCCAAAGAAACCGGACAATTGTTTGTCACGGAACGTTGGCTCGGTGGCACATTGACGAATTATGCGACGGTCAAGACCTCCATCAAACGTCTCAAAGAAATTGAACGTTGGGAAACGGACGGCACGCTTTCCGGTTACGGCAAGCAGGAACAAGCAGCGATCCGCCGTGAAGGTGGCCGCTTGAATAAATATTTTGATGGTCTGCGCGATATGGATAAACATCCGGCGTGCTTGTTCATCGTGGACGTGAAACGCGAACACAACGCGGTCGCCGAAGCGAAGAAATTGAAAGTGCCGATCGTTGCGCTCGTCGATACGAACAGCGATCCGGACAATGCGGAATATCCGATCGCCGCGAATGACGACGCGATCCGTTCCGTCCGTTTGATCATGACGGTGGTGGCGCAAACGATCATCCAAGCCCGCGCGGAATTCGAATCCAAGCGCGTGCGCAAGGCTGACGAAGCGCAGGCGCCGGCAGCAGAAGTGACCGCCGAAGTTGCGGCTCCGGCAGTTGCGGCTTAATCCCACTTACTTTGGCCGGTGGGAAAATTATTTTCCACCGGCCATCTTTTTTAATTTTTAACAATTTTAATTTTAACCGAAAAAATTTATGGCTGAAATCACTGCAGCAAATGTAGCCAAGCTCCGGGAAATGACCGGCATTGGCATGATGGAATGCAAAAAAGCGCTCGTCGAAGCGCAGGGCAATATTGAACTCGCGATTGATAATCTGCGCAAATCCGGCGCGGCCAACGCGGTGAAAAAAGCCACGCGCGATGCGCGCGAAGGCGTCATCGCCCAGCACATTGTGCCCGGCGGCAAAGTGGGTGTGCTCGTGGAAGTGAATTGCGAAACTGATTTCGTGGCGCGTAACGAAGGCTTCCGCGCTTTCTGCGACGAGATCGCGAAGAAGATTGCGAACGACGCCAACGTCAATCTGGAATCCGACCGCGAAGGCGCGGTGGCCAAGATGGGCGAAAACGTTAAATTTACCCGTAACGCGCGGCTCGAAGTTTCCGGCAACGGACTCGTGGCGGCTTACATTCACACCGGTGGCAAAATCGGCGTGTTGGTGGAAGTCGGCGCGGGCAAAGCGGAAACCACGGGCAAAGACGAGTTCAAGCAACTCGTTAAAGACATCACGTTGCAAATCGCGGCGGGTTTCCCGCACGTTGTTTCGCGCGAAGAAGTTCCGGCGGCGGTCGTCGCTAAGGAACGCGAAATCGCGGCGCAGTCGGATCGTCTGAAAGGCAAACCGGCGGCGGCGATGGAAAAA